>CAZMRF010000008.1:42260-101633 GCA_964568735.1 uncultured Acidobacteriota bacterium | reverse complement strand
AGGGGCACCCGGCCTCCGTCATGGACATGTCCTTCGCCAACCAGGCCCTCGCGGCGGAGTACATGGTCCGCCAGGCGGGAAGCCTCGAGAAAAAGGTCTACCCGGTGCCTCCCGACATCGATCGCGAGATTGCGAGGCTGAAGCTGGAGACCATGGGCTTCCTGACGGACACCCTCACCGACGAGCAGGACCGGTACCTCCACTCCTGGTCAGAGGGAACCTAGGGGTCGAGTTGCGGCCGGGATCGCCCCGGCGCCCATCCCGGGCCCCGGACAAATACGGACAAATACGAACCCTCAGGGGTTTCACGACCCGCGTCCGAGGGCTCTCTCCCGCTTTTCTTGCGTCCTGGAAGCTCCGGCGGGGAAGGATGGGCTTTTTCGGCTTGACCTGCCTCGGGCCTCCGCGTATAAGAAAAGTCACCCGGGAACGGTCAAGTCACGCAGTCTCCGTGTTTAGGGCAGCCTTTCAACGCTCCGAACAGCTCTTGGTGGCCGGCGGCGCCCGCGGGGTGTGCCCCGGCAGCGTGTGGCCCTACGTCCCGTCCCGGGCCAGGGTCGAGGAGATGAGGCTTCATCTGGTGATCCGCCGCGCCGTCGTGTTGTCTCTTGCCTTGCTGATCCTCTCCGCGGCGGTGGGGAGTGCGGCGGCGGCCGGCCTCGAGGTCTTCGTCATCGACCCGGCCTTCTCGCCCTTCAACGTCGCCGGACGGACCGCGATCATCCGGGGGGTCGGCTTCAGGTCCTCCACGACCGTCACCTTCGATTCCACGGCGGCCGCGACGACCTTCGTGAACTCGCGGACGCTCTCCGTGACCATCCCCACGTTTGCCTCCGCCCGGACGACGACCATCAACGTCACGGACTCCGTCAACGGGGCCGACGAGTTCTACCCATTCCTGCACACCGGGCCCGTCTTCTACGTCGCGACGACGGGGCTCGACACGAACAACGGCACGAGCCCCAGCACGCCCTTCCGGACCATCTTCAAGGGAACGGACATCACGAGCGGGACGACGCCGACCGAGGTCCGGGTGGCGGCGGGCACCTACCTCGAGTCCCAGCTCGCGGTCTACGAGGGGAACGTCATCTCGTGCGGCTGGCAGCCCGGCTTCGCCCTGCGGGATCCGGACGCGCAGATCACCGTCATCGACGCGGCGAGGAACGGCTTCGCGCTCCGGAGCGCGGGCCTGCTGAACGTATCGATCATCGATGGCTGCACGATCCTGAACGGCTTCCGCGACGGCCTCGGCGGCGGGGGAGTCGTCGTCTCGTCGGACAACATGATCGTGAGCAACAACGTCATCGCGGGCAACACCAGCGCGACGATGGGGGGCGGCGTCTACTTCACCGCGACGGCGGCCTACGGTGGGAAACCCACCGTGAGCAACAACGTCCTCATCGGCAACCGCTCCCACAACAAGAGCGGCGGGGCCATAGGCATCTACCCCAACTACAACTCCCAGCTGGAGGTCAGGGTCACCATCGCCGGCAACGAGATCGTCGGGAACCGTTCCTACTTCGGCCGCGGCGGCGGATTCGCCCTCGCCACGAGCAGCTATGCGGGCTACAACAACGGCTCGCTCAAGATGGCCGACAACGTCTTCTCCCACAACCGGGCGAGGACGGGGGGCGGGATGGCCATCACGTTCTTCACGTTTGGAGATCTCTACGACCTCTCGACGGAGAACAACCTCTTCGTGGGCAACGCGGCCTTCGGCGCCGGCGGCGGCGTGGCCTTCGAGGGCACGGGGATGCTCTCCGGGAGCTTCAGCCGCAACACGCTGGCTCTCAACTCCGGAGCCCCGACTCTCGGTGGAGGCTTCCTCATCGACGGCTCCATGACCCTCCTGCCCGGATTCACGGCCTCCGACATGATCCTGTGGGGCAACGTGGGAGGAGACGCCGCCGGCCAGGCCTTCGGGACGATCACCTGGTCCGATGCGGGGATGCAGCTTCCGGGGACGGGCAACTTTTCGAACGATCCGGCCTTCACGCCGGGCCCGCTGAGCGGCTTCTACCTGACGCAGGCCGATCCGAACGCGCCGGACAGCCCGGCGGTGGACGCGGGCAGCGATCTGGCCACCGAGCATTCCCTGGACGCGCTCACGACGCGGGCGGATGGGCTGGGCGATGCGGGCGTGGCCGACCTGGGCTTCCATCATCGAGCAGGGGCCGGTCCCTCGGCGAATCCGATCCAGGTCCGGCGCGTCGATCCTCCGACCGGTGACCTTCTCGGGAACGACTGGGTCCTGGTGCGCGGTGAGGGTTTCGATCCCGGGGCCGCCGTGGAGTTCGCGGGAGCGCCGGCCGCGGATCTCAGGTTCCTGAACAACCGCCGGATCGTCGCGAAGCCGCCGGCCCACGCTCTCGGGGCGGTCAACGTGACGGTCCGGAACCCCGACACGACCTTCGCCACGGCCACGGGCGCCTACACCTACGTGGACAACGAGCCTCCCGCCTGGGCCACCACGGTGGGGCTCGTGACGGCGGTGGGCGGGCTGGACTGCGTCCGCTCCGCCGTCCTGACGTGGAATCCCGCCGTGGAAGCGACGACCCCGCCGGTGGTCTACGAGATCCACAGAGAGGAGTGCATCGCCACGACGAACACGACCGTGCCCTGCGCGAACTTCAGCTACATCCCGAGCTCCGCAAACTCCATCGCCACGACCCGCGACGGCTGGTTCACCGACACGGGGTTCGCTTCGGGGGGCGCGGCGAAGAAGTGGGTCTACACCGTGCGGGCTCGTGACAGCTTCAATCCCTTCAACAAGGAATGGAACATGGCCAAGCGGGTCACCCTGGTGGGAACGACCGCGGGTGAGACCACGCCGCCGCCGGCCATCGGGGCCAACCTGGCCTGGGTCCCGGGGAGCACGACCCAGCTCGATTGGCCTTCGCGCATCGGCGCGACCGCCTACGGCCTCTACCGCCAGACGGCCGCCTCGGCCTACGCCAATACCGGCATCACTCCGTTCATCGTCCTCACGAGCGCCAACAACAACTTCGACGGCGACAGCGTCGTGGACTCCGCCTACGCGGCGACGGCCGTGCCGGCCTTCGGCCAGATTCACTTCTACAAGGTCACGGCCCGGGATCCCTGCGGGAACGAGACCCGCTCGGAGCTCCTGCCCTGAGAGCCGGCCGGATTCCGCAACGTTCCGGACCTCCAGGCCCGTCGGGCGGGCTCGCCGTCGCGCCTCGACGCTGACTCTAGGGCTCGATCTCCTCACCCGTTCCCGGCTGCGGCCCTCGAGCACCGGCTCACGGAGCCAGCCCCTCCGCCGGCCGGCACACCGAACTCGATCGTCGGGGAGGAGGCCCGGGCGGGAGGGGAGGCGCGCCCGGAGGCGGGGACTAGAATGCTCGGGAACCTCCGGCCGCGCGCCGGATGACGGATTCTCGGGGAGGCATCACGTTGAGCCGGGCGGGCAGTCTCACGGCGCTCCTTCTTGTCGGGGCGGCGCTGGTCGCGGCCGGGATCTACCACGTACCCCCGGGAGACGATGAGATCGTCATCTGCGGCCGTGCGGGGTCGGCGGAGTACCGGGCCGTCGAGCCGGGCTTCCACTGGCGCCTGCCCTTCCTGAGCCGGATCCGCCGCCTCCCTGCCCGACCCTTCCAGGCCGACCTCGTGGTGCGCGAGGTCGAAGGAAAGCCGCTGGCCAGCCGCGAGGGGACGCCTGTGCGCCTCTCGGCCACGATCAGCCTCCACCCCGATCGGAGCGCGGCCGGACGGCTCGCCCTGCTCCCCAGCGGCAGCCTTGGCGACCCGGCGATCCTCGCGAGAATCGTCGCCGGGGCCGCGGGAGCGGTGGCGTCGCAGCACAGCCTCGACGAGCTTCTCTCGCTCTCATCGGCGCCCGCGGAAGCGCTCGCGGATTCGATCCGGGCGGCCCTCGCTTCGGTGGGCCTGAAGGCCGATTCCTTCGAGCAGATGGGCTTCTGGCCGGAGCTCTACGAGCGGGGTTTCGATCCCGAATCCGGGGACGGAAGACGGATCCTGCTCATCGGACTCGACGGCGCTGACTGGAAGGTCCTCGACCCCTTGATGGAGAGAGGGGAGATGCCGAACCTCAGGCGCCTGGTGCAGGAAGGAGTCAAGGCCCGGATGAAAGCCCTCTCGCCGATGCTCTCTCCGATCCTCTGGACGTCGATGGCGACGGGCAAGGTCCCCGAGAAGCACGGTATCGTGGACTTCCTCGCCGTCGATTCGAGGACGGGCCGGGAGATGCCGGTCACCAGCACGATGCGGAAAGCCAGGGCCTTCTGGGAGATCTTCTCGGGGCGCGGCATCACCGTGGGGACCGTGGGATGGTGGGCTACGTGGCCCGCGGAGAGGGTGCTCGGCTTCCAGGTCAGCGATCGGGTCGCCTACCAGCTCTTCGGAGGGCAGGCGTCGGGGGAGGCCCTCAGGGGACGAACCTGGCCCGAGGGGCTCATCCTCTCGCTCGCGCCCGAGATCCGGGTGGCTTCCCGCCGCGCGGGCGATGACCTCACCGGGCTCCTGGGGCGCGAGGCCGATCCCGGGAACGAGGACGAGTCGGCGCTCCGGCAAATCCTCGTCTCGACCCGGACCTATCACCACGCCGCCCTGCGCCTCCTGAAGGAGTACCGCCCCCGCGTGACCACCGTCTACTACGAGGGGATCGATACGGTATCTCACCTCTTCATGCGCTACGCACCGCCGCGACTCCCGGGAGTCCGGCCCGAAGCCGTGGAACGGTGGGGAGCCGTCGTGGAGCGCTTCTGCAAGCTTCAAGACAAGCTGCTCGGGGAGCTCCTGGAGGCGGCGGGAGCGGGTACGACGGTGATGGTCGTGTCGGACCACGGATTCAAGAGCGGCTCGACCCGCCCGCAGACCGATCCGAGGATAGGCGTGGGGATGGCCGCCGACTGGCACCGGAAGTTCGGCATCTTCGCCGTCGCGGGACCGGGCATCCGCAAGGGCGGCGCCCTGAGCGACGTCTCGATCCTGGACGTGACGCCGACGCTGCTCGAGCTCATGGGTCTGCCCGTGGGCGAAGACATGGACGGCCGGGTCGTCACGGCCCTTCTCGAGGAGGGCCCGCCTGAGGCCGTGGAGCGCATCGCGACCTGGGAGGGGACCGGGGATCTCCCCGCGGATCTGCCGGCCGGGAACGACGCCGCTTCCGAGGCGGTCGAGAGGGAGATGCTCGCCAAGCTGACGGCCCTCGGCTACCTGGGCCAGACAACGCCCAACGCCTCCAACAATGTCGGTATCGCCCTGCTGCAGCAGGGGAGGAGCGCGGAGGCCGAGCAGGCCTTCAGGAAGGCCCTCGATCAGGACCCGTCCTTCTACGCGGCACGGATGAATGTGGCCAGGGCCTTGATGGCCGCCGGGAAGCTCGACAAGGCCCTGGAGGAGCTGGAGGCGGCCCGCAGGGCGGATCCCGAGCTGCCGGACGTGGACAACCTGATCGGGAATGTCCTCCTGGAGCGTGGGGAGGTCGATCGGGCCGAGAAGACCTTCCGCCGGGCCCTCGAGAAGGACGCGCGCAACCCGCACCTGTGGAACAGCCTCGGGATCACGCTCGCGCGGCAGGGAAGGAGCGAAGAGGCGCTCGCGGCCTACCGCAGGGTTGAAGAGATCGACGGGGACTATGCCGAGGCTATCAACAACAGCGGACTCATCCGGCGCGAGCAGGGGCGGCTCGACGAGGCGATGGCCGAGTTCAGGAGGGCGATCCAGGCCGACCCCGAGTTCCCCGGCTCGTGGAACAACCTCGGGCTCGTCCTCCAGGATCAGGGCAGGCTCGAGGAGGCCCTGAAGGCCTACGCCACGGGACTGGAGGCAGATCCGGAAAACGCAGTGATCTGGAACAGCCGCGGCTCGGCGCTGCTGGCGCTGGAGCGGCGCGACGAGGCCAAGGAGGCCTTCGGGCAGGCCATCGACTTCGACCCCTCCTACGCATCCGCGCACAACAACCTGGGGGCGGTCCTGGGGCTCCTCGGCGACCCGGAAGGGGAGTTCGAGGAGTACCTGAAGGCCATCGATCTCGAGCCAGACTACACCGACGCCCGGCTGAACCTCTCCCTCAATCTCATCCGCAGGGGGATGCTGCGCGAGGCCGACCGCTCGCTGCGGCAGATCCTCGCGCTGGATGCGAATCACGCTCGGGCACGGCTGGAGCTGGGCATCCTTCTCGTGCGGCAGGGGAAAGAGGAGGAGGGACGCGAGGAGCTGGAGCGCGCGAGGGCCTCGAATCCGAAGTGGCCGGCCCCCCGGAACGCGCTGGCGCGCCTCTACCTTGCGAGGGGCCGCGCCGGGGAGGCGGTGAAAGCGGCGCGTGAATCCCTGTCGCTCGACCCGGCCCAGCCCGATATCCGCCGGCTCCTGGAAGAGGCTTCGTCGGCTACCAGCGGCTCGAGGCCATGAGGTAGAGCCCGGCGCCGGAGAAGAGGACGTTCGGCGCCCACGCGGCCAGTACCGGCGGAAGGAGCCCGATCTCCCCGACCTTCCCGCTCACCTGCATGAGGAAGAAATAGACGGCCGCGATGAGCAGCGCGACGCCGAGGCCGAAGAGCGGCCCCCGCTTCTCGATCCGCAGGCCGAAGGGCAGCGCGATCAGGACCATCACCACGCAGATGGCCGGAACCGCGATCTTGCGATGGAGGCCGACCTGGATCTCGCGTGTGTCGTACCCGCGCCGCTTGAGATCGGAGACGTGTGAACGGAGCTCCCCGATGTTCATCTGGTCGGGCGCCTTCCATTCCTGGGAGAAATAGGCCGGCGGGTCGAGCTCGGCCGCGGGCCGCACATCGAACTCCTCATAGCGCTCGCCCCCGTCCCCGAATTCGCGGCGCCATCCATGGACGAGCTCCCATCCCCGATCCTCGTGCCAGAGGGCGCGCTCGGCGAAGATGCGTTCCTTCACGCGCAGGGTGCCTGGATGGAACTTCATCATCGTCAGGTCGAGGATCTCCCCGGGATCCGGTCTCAAGCTCGAGAAGGTGACCAGATCGCCGCTGCTCCCGAAGACCCACCTCCGCTCGGTCTGGCGGTAGCTGCGCGGGCTCCTTCCCCGGATGCGGTCCCGCAGCTCGATGGCGTTCTGGTTGGTGGCGGGGAGTATGGAATCCAGGGCGCCGAAGCTGGTCGCCGCGGCGAGGATCCCCACGATCAGGAATGTCCAGGCCACGCGGAAGGGGCCGACCCCGGCGCTGCGAAGCGCCGTGAGCTCGTGGGTGCGCGCGAGAAGGGCGAAGGTGATGAGCGTGGCGGCGCACAGGGTCATCGGCAGGACATAGCTCGTGATGAACTGCGGGAGCACGTTGCCGAGGTACTGGAGCAGGAGCGCAGGCGAGGCGCGGCCGCGGCTCATGTCGTCGATGAGATCGACCATGGCGTAGAGCGCGAAAAGGAGCGTCAGCGAGAGGGCGACGATGGCGCCGACGAAGGTCAGCGTCCTGAGCATGTACAGGTCGATGGCGGGCAGGAACCTCCTGCGCCAGGGGAGCGGCTCGGGGGGTATGAAGCGCGGAGCGCGGGCGGCCTGCACGGGTGGGAGCTCGGCTGCCGCCCCGGTCGGTTCAGGGGCGGCCTGAGGGAGCGCCGCTGTCTGATGCTGAGCGGGGGGCTCCGGCTCCGCCGGGGCCGGCGCGGGGACGCCGCGGCGCCTGAAAGTCATTCGCGCGAGCAGGGCCCCCGGGTCCCAGCTCCAGCGTCCCGCGATGGCGAGGAGAATGCACCCGACGGCGAGGAAGATGAGGTTGCCCAGCCACATGGCGAGCCAGGGCGGCATGCGCCCTCTGTCGGCGGTCTGCTCGCCGGTCGTGAGCAGAAAATACTGGACGGCCACGACCAGCAGGGAGATGAGGAAACCCCAGGCCCGGCCTCCGCGGCGCTGGGAGAGACCCAGCGGCAGCGCGAGGAAGGCGAAGACGAGGCAGGTCGCCGGGATGGCGAACTTCTTGTGGAGCTCGACCCATGCCTCGTTCCTGTATCGGCGCCTGATGGCTCCGGGCTCCATCTGCTTGAAGCTGCGTATGGTGTCGAGGAGCTGGACCATGCTCTGCTCGCGGAGGTTGGGCGGCGGAGGCTTTTCGAGCGACCGGAGCATCTCCGTCGTGAAGATATCGGGAGGCCGAACGATGCTCTCCTCGTCGCGCCGAGCCACCTGGTAAACGAGGGGGTCGGCCTGGTCCCAGGTGTGCGATACGACGTCCTCCAGGCGGAAGTTCAGCACGCCGTCCTCGTCGCGGTACTCGATCCGGGCCCGCCCCGAGGTCGAGATCTCCTCACGGCCGCCCTCGGTCTTCTGGTGGATGAGGACACGCTGGAGCGTGCCGTCCGTGGGATTCGCCTCGTCGGCGTAGATGAGGAGCCCCGGGATCTTCTCGTAGAAGGTCCGGGGCTGGATCTCCCTGTTCAGGTCGGACGAGATGAAGATGCGCGCCTGGAGCTGGTGCTGCTGGTAGTTGGCGGTGGGAACGGCGGTGTCGAAGAGCACCCAGGTGACCGCCGTGGCGAGCAAGCCCAGGGCGAGCGCTGGGAGGATCAGCCGTCGATCGTTGTAGCCGAGCGAACGGAGGGCCGACAGCTCGTTGTCGCTGACGAGACGGCCGATTCCGACGAGGGTGCCCAGGAGGACGGCCATGGGGAGAGTCAGGACGGCGATTCGTGGAAGAGCCAGGGCCACGAACTGCGCGACGAGGCTGACCGGGAGATCCCTCCGGATCATCATTTCCGCGGCGTGCATGGAGAGATTGGTCATCAAGATCAGGCCGTAGGCGAGAACTCCCACCACGGTCGGACCAAGGAGCTCGCGAAAGACGTATCGCTGGATGCGGGTCATGGCAGGGTGCCGCGGCGGCGTCCGGGATCGGGCGTCAGGCCGCGCCGGATGCTAGACCACATGCCCGTGGGGTTGCGAGGGGCGATCGGAAGACGAGGCCCCGGATGTCGAGCTGGAAGCGGGAGGCGACAGGATGGACGGAAAAGGCGGCCTGGGCAGCGGGACGTGCGCCGCGTCGGGAGTCCCGGGCCAGGAGGCGCCATCCCCAGACCGCCGATAATGTATCTTATGTAAACTTTATGCAGGGCGCGACTCTCGGTGGCCCACCCGGCATCCAGCTCCTTGCCAGCGGAGGTCGGAAGACTCGTGCCTCGACGCCTGCTCATGGTCGCCGCATTCGCACTCACCACCTGTACGCCACACCCGAAGAGCGCCACGCCGACGCCGCCTCCTGGCGCAACCCGTCTCGCCCGTTTCGACCAGGCATGCTCGGAGGCCATGGCGCGCCTGCGGCTTCCCGGCCTTGCGGTCACCGTGATCGACCACGATCGCGTGATCTGGGCGAAGGGCTATGGGTTTGCGGACGTCGAGCGCCGGCTCCCGGTCACCCCTGACACGCCGTTCAATATCGCCTCCCTGACGAAGCCGATGACAGCCGTCTTGATCATGCAGATGGTCGAGCGCGGCGAGCTCTCGCTGGACGATCCCATCAGCGCCTACGCCCCGGGGGTCGCTCGGCCGGAGGCAACCATCCGTCATGTCCTGACGATGACCGCGGAGAGTGACCCGCCGGGGAGCGCGTACTCGTACAACGGAGACGTATTTGCAACCTTGGGCCGCGTCCTCGAGGCCAGGACGGGATGGAGCTTCCGCCACCTTCTCAAGACCCGGCTCCTCGATCCCGTCCGCATGAAGCGCACCGTTCCTGGCCTCGACGTGCTGGACTCCGGCAGCCAGGCTGAACGCTTCGTCGCCGTGAGCGACCGCATCCGATACGCCGCCCTCGCGGATCAGCTCGCCAGGCCGTACCGGGTCTTCGGCGGGACTGAGATCGTTCCAGCGTTGCCCCCGCCGCCCGAGCTCGACGCCGCCGCAAACGTCATCTCGACGGTGCTCGACTACGCACGCTTCGTGAACGCCTCGACCGGGCGCCGTCTGCTCGGCGACGCCACGCGGGCCGTGATGTGGGCTCCGAACGTTCGCTCCGATGGCAGCCGTCTTCCCTACGCGCTCGGGTGGTTCGTGGAAGACTACGAAGGCGAGCGCCTGATCTGGCACCACGGCTACTGGCCTGATAGCTACTCTTCCCTGGTGCTCGTCGCCCCGGGCTCCCGCATAGCGCTCGTCGCGATGGCGAACGCCGACGGGCTGAGCGCACCCTTCTACCGGACGGAGGGGGTCGAGGGAAATGTCCTCGCGTGTGCGTTCCTGCGCGCCTTCGTTCGAGAAGCGCTTTCGTGTCCGGCGGTTTCGGAAGCAGCGGTGGGGCGATGGGAGGCAAATGTGAAGCCAACGCCCCTGCTCGCCGTGCAGGTGGACGGCTCGGTACTGGATCGCTACGAGGGTGCCTATCGAACGCCCGGCGGCCGGAGGGTGAGGATTGCGATACAGGACGGCCGTCTCTGGTGGCAGCCGTCACGCGGCGGGCTCTTCGAGCTGTTCCCCTTGAGCCAGGACCGCTTCTTTCTCAAGGCCGCCGACTACCTCCTGACCTTCGTCGTTACCCCGGGCGACGCGGTTTCGAGGATCGACCTTCGAGTGGGCGACCAGACTGTTCCGCTGGTCCGCGACAACGAGGAGCGCTGAGCGCCAAGGGTCAGATGACGCGGCCGGGCTCCTCTTCGAGGCGGGCTCGGCGGGGTTGCGGGTCGACCACGAGATCAAGTCGAGATTTCTTTCGAGTGCTCGATCTTGTGGATGAGCTCACGGAGGGCGCCGAGGATCTCGGCCTTTCCGACCTCGGGGTTGTTGAACCTGAGGCTGACGCTCCCGGGGACCGAGTCGAACTTCAGCTTCAGGACGAAGCCGCGGCGCGCGCCTTCGGTCGTCGGATTCTCATCCGCCGTGTCTGAGGGAGGAGGCACGGCCCTAAGCCTCCTCGCGTCGTCGCGCGACAGCCTGTCCTCCGCGACCCGGTGAACGAAGCCGATCATCGCTTCCTCGGTCGGCTGCCGCGCGATCTCGATGAGTAAAGACTTACTTGAGATGTCGGCGCGCCGACAGACCTCACGCACTACATCAGGGATTCTCGCGATGCTCAGCATCTCGGTGATCGAGGTCCTCGACTTCGCGAGCTTCCGGGCAATCTTGTCATGCGTGTACTCGAAACGCTCGCAGAGATCCAGGAGCGCGTCGCCTTCCTCGAAGGGATCCAGGTCCCGCCGCTGGAGGTTCTCGATGAGGGATATCTCGACGACTCCCCTTTCGTCGACGTCGATCTCGATGCAGGGGACGACGGTGAGCCCTGCTGCCCGCGCGGCCTGGTAACGCCGCTCTCCAGCGATGATCTGGAAGCGTCCGTCCAGGGGCCTCACGAGGATCGGCTCGAGGATCCCCTTCTCCTTGATCGAGGCCACGAGGTCATCGATGGGCCCGATGATCCGGCGCGGCTGGAGAGGATTCGGATCGAGCTGGGAGAGATCGATCATGCGCCCGACGGTGTGCGCCTGCGGCGTGATCAACTGATCGACGAAGTGGGTATCGTGGCGCATCCTCACGTTTTCGGGAAGCCCCCGGCTCTTAGACACGGCTGATGACCTCCTCACTCAATCGGTAATAGTCGAGAGCACCGCTGGACTCGGGGGCGAACGTGAAGATCGACTCCTTGTAGGCAGGGCTCTCTTCGAGACGGATGTTCTTCGAGATGATCGTCTTGAAGACCTTGTTTCCGAAAACCTCGTGGATCTGCTTGCGGATGTCTCTGGCCAGAACCGTCCGCTTGTCGTGAAGGGTGATCACGACCCCCAGGATCTGGAGATCCGGGTTCGGTCTGGCCTTGATCTTGTCGACGGTTTCCAGGAGATCATCCGTCCCCTCCAGGGAGAAGTAGGAGCTCTGGATCGGTATCAGAAGGTGGGTCGATGCGACCAGCGCGTTCACGGTCAGCAGCCCGAGCGTTGGAGGCGTGTCGAGCACGATGTAGTCGTAGTCCGCGATGACCGACTGCAGCTTGTCCTTCAGCCTGAAATGCCCATCCAGCTCGCCCACGAGGCGGCTCTCGAGCTTGGCGAGGCCGATGCTCGAGGGGGCGATGTCCAGGTGGAGGATCGAGGTGCGGACGATGACATCCCGGAAAGTGATCTCGGGATCCGTCAGGGCGTCGTAAACGGTGCGCCCCACCTTGGAACGCTCGAGATAGGAAAGCGTGGCGTTGGCCTGGGGATCGAGATCGACGAGGAGGGTCTTGAGTCCCTTCTCCGCGATAGCGGCGCTCAGGTTGATGGCCGTGGTGGTCTTGCCGACTCCACCCTTCTGGTTCGTGATGGAGACGATCAACTTGAGACGCCCCGCTGGATTTCCATTCGAGCGCGAAGGGAGGGCGGAAGAGAAGACGGGCCGCATTTCGGGGAGTCCGGTGTCGTGTCGGCCGGCGCCCGGTACCGAGAGCCCGACCTTTGAGGGTATAAGTGCTTTAGACTCTGATAATTAAAAGGCAGGTGCCTGCTCCCCCCCGAGTGCAGGTCAGACTGTCACGGGATGGAGGCCACCCGGCGACCGCAGGCCGGCGGGATCAGCTACATCTCGTACTTCCCGAGCTCATCGGGATCCAGCTTCTCGAGCCATTGCCGGAGACGGTCCGAATCGCCGACATCCTTCGTCATGTCCACGCTTCTGGCCCGGCTGATGACGTCCTCTTCGACGAAGATGGGGGCGCCCACCCTCAGCGCGAGTGCGATCGCATCGCTCGGCCGCGAGTCGATCGTCAGGTTCTTCCCCTCCGCCTCCAGATGAATCAGGGCGTAGAAGGTGTTCTCTTTCAGCTCCGTGATCACGATCTTCTCGACACGGGCATGGAGCTGCGTCAGGAGGTTCTTGAGGAGATCATGCGTCATCGGGCGGGGCGTGGAGATGTTCTCGAGCTGCAGCGCGATGGCGTTGGCCTCGTAGAGCCCTACCCAGATGGGCAGCACGGCCTCGCTGCCGGGGTCGCGGAGCATGATGATCGGCATGTTCGTCACGGGGTCGATCATGAGCCCCTTGATCTTCATCTCGATCGTCATGACCGCACGCCTCCGAGCCGGATGCTTCCGACCCGAGTTATATCCCCCCCCCCCGGTGAAGTCAAGGGAGGACGCGCGATTCAGGGGTTCTGCAGCTCGCCACGCAGACTCGTGGAGCCGGCCCCGGTGATGCGCACGGCGGCCATGGATCCCGTGAGTCCGGCCGATCCCGGGAAGTTCACGACCTTGTTCGTTGCCGTTCTCCCTGCGAGCCATCGAGGGTCCCTGATGCTGGGACCTTCGACGAGGATCTCTTCGACCCTCCCCACGTAGCGCTGGTAGATCTCCGCCTGGATGGCGAGCTGTGCCCCGATCAGACGCTGGAGCCTCTCGCTCTTCACGTCGGCCGGCACGCCGTCGTCCAGCGCGGCAGCGGGCGTCCCACGCCGCGCGGAATAGGTGAAGGCAAAGAGCTGATGGAACCTGGCCTGCTCGACGATGGCAAGCGTTGAGAGGAAATCTCCCTCCGTCTCGTCGGGGAAGCCCACGATGACGTCGGTGGAGAATGAGAGCCCGGGTACGCGGGAGCGGGCATAGGCAAGGCGCGAGAGAAACTGGGACGCGGTGTAGCCACGGCGCATCCGGGCGAGCACCGCGTCGGAGCCCGACTGGAAGGGCAGGTGCACGTGGGGGCAGAGCACCGGTCGTGCCGCCATGAGATCCGGGATGGTGTTCTTGAAGTGGAGCGGATGGGAGGTCGTGAATCGGAGCCTTTTCAGCCCGGGGATCCGGCTGACGGCGGAAAGGAGCCGCGTGAAATCCCAGCCGTCGCTGCGCCATGCGTTCACGTTCTGTCCGAGCAGCTCTATCTCGAGGTAACCGGCCTCCACCGCGGCGCTCGCTTCGGCGAGGATCATGTCTGACGGCCGGCACGACTCGCGCCCCCGGGTGGCGGGGACGATGCAGAAGGTGCATCCCTTGTTGCACCCCTCCATGACCGTGATGTAGGCCTTCGCCCTCGAGCTGCGCAGGGCAGGAGCCTCCTCGGGCAGCAGCCTGTCCCTGGGGTCGAGCACCGCGAGCTGGTGGCGCCGCTCACGGGCCTGCCCGACGAGCGCCGGAAGGCTCGCGAGCTGGCGAGGCCCCATGACGATGTCCACGTGCGGCGCCCGCTTGAAGATGGCCGCCTGCTCCATCTGAGCCACGCATCCGCAGACGCCGATGACGAGATCCGGCCGTGCGTTCTTGAGGCGCCCCAGCCACCCGAGGCGGGAGAAGACCTTCTCGGAGGCCTTCTCCCTGACGGCGCAGGTATTCAGGAGAATGACGTCGGCATCGGCCGCTCGGCGCGCGGGGGTCATCCCCTGCGCAGAGAGCAGCCCCGCCATGCGCTCCGAGTCGTGCTGATTCATCTGGCAGCCCCAGGTCTCAATGAGATACCTGGAGGTCACCGCAGGCGGGCCTGGGGGCGAGGTCAAGAGGGGCCGTCCCCGAGGCGCGCCACGAATGCGCTTCGGAGCCTGTCGCGGGTCTTCCTGAGATCTTCGGGGATGACGCGCGTCCCGGCCATGACCGTCATGAAATTCGTATCGCCCGACCAGCGGGGGACGACATGGAGATGGAAGTGCTCCTCGATCCCTGCCCCCGCGGCGCGGCCGAGGTTCATCCCGACGTTGAAACCGTCGGGGTTATAGGCCTCCCTGAGGACGCTCTCTCCCACGACCGCGAGCTCGGCCATCTCCGCCCTCTGCGCCGGGCTGGAGGCCGAGGGGGCGGCGAGGTGGGCCCTGGGGACGATCATCAGGTGGCCGTTGTTGTAGGGGTAGAGATTGAGGATGACGAAGTTGTGGACGGCCCTGTAGACGACGAGGTTGTCCTCGGTCCCCGAGTCGTCGCTCAGGAGGGCTTTGCAGAACACGCAGCCGCTCTCCGATTTTGCCTGGACCAGGTAGGAGAACCTCCAGGGAGAGAAGAGAGCGTCCATCTACTGCTGCGGCTGGGGGGAGCGGTTGATCAGCTCCTTGAGCTCCTTGCCGGGCTTGAAGTAGGGGATCTTCTTGGCGGGGACGTGCACCCTGGCCCCCGTCTTCGGGTTCCTCCCCTGGCGCGATCGCCGCTGACGTATGCGGAAGGAGCCGAAACCCCTGAGCTCGATCTTCTCGTCCTTGTGAAGCGCATCGACGATGGACTGGAAGACCGTGTTCACGATCACTTCGGAGTGCTTCTTGGTGAGCTCGGAGATCCTGGAAACTTCCTCAACCAGCTCAGCCTTGGTCATGGCTTCTCCGATCAGTCCTCCTCCCGAGGCGGCCCGTCACCGGGCTCCGCCTCGATGGCACCTCCGTCCTCGGGGTCGGAGGAGGCCACGGAGGCCGTCGGGAATCCCGCGACGTCACCGAGCCGCACGGAACCGTCGCTCGATGAGTCCATGTAGCTGCTGAGGCTGGAGCGCTCCTCGTCGGCCGCTGCCGCCTTGATGCTGAGGCCCACCTTCCTCTCGAGAGTGTCCATCTTGATGATCTTCGCCCGGACCTCGTCGCCCTCGTTGAACCTGTCCTTGGGATGCTCGACTCGCTCATCGGCGAGCTCGGAGACGTGGACGAGGCCTTCCACACCCTCGGCAATCTCCACGAAGACTCCGAAGTCGGCCATGCGGGAGATCTTCCCGTGGACCATGTCGCCCACCACGTGCCTGTCGAAGAACTCGTCCCAGACGTTGGGCTGGAGCTGCTTCAGTCCCAGGGAAAGCCGCTGGTTCTCGGCGTCGATCTTCAAGATGATCGCCTCGACCTCGTCACCCTTCTTGAGGATTTCGGAGGGATGCTTGACTCGCTTCGTCCATGACAGGTCCGAGATGTGGATCAGTCCGTCGACTCCCTCCTCCACTTCGACGAAGGCGCCGAAGTCGGTGAGGTTGCGGACCTTCCCCGTGATCTTCGAGTTCACCTCGTACTTCTGGGCGATCATGTCCCAGGGGTTCGGCTCGATCTGCTTGAGGCCCAGGCTGAGCCGGCGCTGCCTCAGGTCGACGTCGAGAACAGCGGCCTCGATCAGGCTGCCGACCGTCAGGACCTTGGAAGGGTGC
This sequence comes from uncultured Acidobacteriota bacterium, assembly GCA_964568735.1. GTDB lineage: Bacteria > Acidobacteriota > Polarisedimenticolia > JACPZX01 > JACPZX01 > CAZMRF01. The sequence goes on along the minus strand of CAZMRF010000008.1, from coordinate 85,630 downwards.
TTGACCTTCTTGGTCCAGGACATCTCGGAGACATGGACGAGTCCCTCGACTCCCTCCTCCAGCTCGACGAAGGCGCCGTAGTCGGTGAGGCTGACCACCTTGCCCTTGACGCGCGAGCCTGCCGAGTACCTCTCCCCGACCTGCTCCCAGGGATCGGCCTTGAGCTGCTTGTAGCCGAGGGAAACCCGTTCCGTCTCCCGGTCGAACTTCAGGACGATGACCTCGACCTCGTCTCCGACGGAGAAGACTTCCGAGGGGTGGTTGATGCGACCCCACGACATGTCCGTGATGTGGAGGAGGCCGTCGATGCCTCCCAGGTCCAGGAAGGCGCCGTAGCCGGTGATGTTCTTCACGACTCCCTTGATGCGCTTGCCTTCCTCGAGGATCTCCAGCGTCTTCTTCTTCTTTTCCTGGTTCTCCTCCTCGAGCACGGCCTTCCTGGAGAGGACGATGTTGCCCCGGCGCCGGTTCACCTTGATGACGCGGGCACGAATCTCCTTGCCGCGCATCGAATCCAGGTTCCGCACAGGGCGGACGTCCACGAGCGATCCGGGAAGGAAAGCGCGGACGCCGATGTCAACGGCCAGCCCTCCCTTGATGCGCTCGATGACCCGGCCCTTCACGATGGAGCCGCTGTTGAAGGCCGCTTCCACCGTCTCCCAGACGCGGACCTTCTCCGCCTTCTCCTTGGAGAGCACGACGTAGCCTTCCCGGTTCTCGTGCTTCTCGAGGAGGACATCGACCTCGTCTCCCTCGGAGACCCGGACGGTTCCGTCGGGGTCGGTGAACTCCTGGATCTGGATGATCCCTTCGGACTTGTAGCCGACGTCCACGATGACTTCGTTCGGGAGGACCTTGAGGATCCTCCCCTTGACGACCTGGCCCTCGGCCAGGCTGCGGAAGCTCACGTCGTACATGTCGAGGAGCTTCTCGTAGTCGTCGCGGGACATGTCCGCTGCAGCCGCGGGGGATCTTCCCCCCTTCGCTGCTGCCGGATCGATCTCGGGGCGTTCACCCCCGGCGTGCGTCTCGACCTGAACTTCCTTCTGCAACTCCATGGGCTGGCGCGCTGACCTCCTGCGTCGTATTCCGGAGCCGCAGCCCCGGTGGCGGTACTCTCCCGCTGCCTGCCCGCGGCACGCGGCCGCTGGCTCCGGCGGGGAGGCCCGTAAGTCAAAGCGAACTCGTACTCTATGCCGCTGGGGAAGGCCCTGTCAAGGAGGGTTAACGGCCCCCGAGGAGGACGTCGAAGCCGATGCGGGCTTCCCAAAAGTCGTCCGTCTGGGTGATGAACTCGACGCTCGCATAGCCCCCGGCCCCCGAGTTCGGAGGGAGGCTGGCAATCGCCCGGAATCCGGGAGGAGCGCCCGTGTTCTCGTTGTAGTTCTGGAGATACGAGCCCTGGCATTCGTCGGGCGGCTCCTGCACGGGGGGATCCTGATCCCGTACGCAGCCGCCCGAAGGGAGCGCACCGGGCCACCTGTTGGACCTGAAGGACATGTCCACCAGGTTCTGGCGGGGCAGCTTCGCGGTGATCGTCATCTCGTCGTCCTGGAAGAGAACCTGCCGCCCTTCCATCCGGAACGCGAAGATCTCATTGATGAAGAATCGCACGCCGCCCCCCACCGTCAGGTAGTCGGTGTCCTCGCCCTGGTAGGGGGTGTCGAACTGCCGGATCCACCTGCCGAACCCCCCGGAGAGGTAGGGAATGATCCGGCTGTCGGGGCTGGTGTTGAAATTGTAGACGCCCGTGATCCCCACCGAGAAGATGTCGATGTTGATTTGGTTCGCCCTGTTCCTGAAGGCTGTGGGATCGAGGAAGATCCTGTTGACGAAGTCCGTGACGTCCTGGAACCGCTCCGAATCGATCGCGGGCATCGGGAGGACCGCCGGGATGTCAGCGCTGGAGTTCTCAGAGAAGCGATGGTGGGGGACGTTGGGAATCTCCTGCGCGCCTCGCACGACGTTGACGCCGCCCTGCGCGTTGAAGAATGGCTCGTACCCGAGGTCGAGAAAGTCCCGATTCGCCCACGTGAACTCGAAGAACTGGGCCTGCTGGGCGAAGTACGGGTCCGCCGGGTTGCTGACGCCTTGCTGGAGCAGCGGGATGAGATTCCTGGTCATGTCCAGCCGCTGCTTGGCGAAGCCGAGGTCCAGCTCCACCTCCCAGTGATTCGTGATGTTGTATCCCGCCCGGGCTCCGAGGACGAACTCGCTGTCGTTCCTTTCCACCGCTCCGTTGGTCACGATCCCCTGGGAGTTGTACCGGTACTTCGCTTCGATGTCGTTGTCGCACTCGTCGTAGTACGGGCTGTTGGCATCGAAGGCTATGGGCAGGGCCCCGCCGGTCGAATTCACGCACACGTCCACGCCGAGCGGGTCCGCGGTGGGATTGTTCGGGTCGAGGATGATGAACTGCTGATCGGGCCCCGTCTGGCCGAGGTTCTTGCAGAGGATGCAGGGGGCCGCGCCGTTGTTGTTCGGATCGAAGAACGCGATCGAGGGATCGAGGCGGTAGGTGCTCACGACCCCTTTCTGGATCACCGAGGGCACGCTCTGGCCGCCGTACTCGCCGAAGTAGATGAAGACCTCCCAGGACTTCCGCCGGTTCTGAGCCTCCGCCGTTCCCGAAAAGAGGCTCAGGAGGCCGATGACGAGCGCGAGGACGGTGGTGGGTACTGCGTTCCTACGGCGTCGGCCCATCGTCATTGGGTCTGCTCCTTGCCGGCTCCCCCCCGGGAGCGCTCCCCTGCTGCCTCCGGGCGGGTCCGGGAGGCGCGGCCGTACCCCCCCCCCGGGCGGCGCCCCTTCGAGGCTGTCCCCGCGAGGGATCGGGCTGTTCTCAGGGCCTTGGATGAGAGGCGCGGCACCGTAACACAGTGCTTCAAAGGGAGTCAACGACAGGGGATATGCGTGGACGTGCTGTGGTTGACACTCGATTCGCCCTTCAGCCGCACCCGGCGGGTACCGGGGCTCCTAGCGAGGCACCCGTCGCTTCCGGCCTCGCGGATCTAGGGACACGCGGACGGGAGGGATGGTTGTGCGGCCACCAGGTGATCAGGGGCTGCTCTCGCCCTCGGCGGCTCCCCTGTCCTCCGTCCCCGGGCCGGCCGGCTGGATCTCGTCGAGGACGGCAGAGAACTCCTCGAGCGAGGGGAGATCCTCGACGGAGTTCAGCCCAAAATGCTCGAGGAACTCGCCGGTGGTCTCGTAGAGAAAGGGGTTGCCGACGACCTTCTTGCGCCCGCAGATCCGGATGAGCCGTTTCTCGAGCAGGGATCGGAGGATGGCCGAGGGGCAGACTCCGCGGACCGCCTCGATCTCCGGGGCCGTCACGGGCTGGCGGTAGGCGACGACGGCGAGCGTCTCGAGAGCGGCTCTCGAGAGGCGTGAGCGGTTGCGCCGGCGGACGAACTCGCGCAGGATATCGGCCAGCTCCGGCCGGGTCGTGATCCGGTAGCCGCCCGCTACCCTCTCGACTCGAAGCCCGCCATCGGGCCGCCGGTAGTCCTCCGCCAGGGCCGCGAGCGCCGCGTCCACCTCCGCCGCCCGCTCCGCGCCGAAGGCTTCCTTCAGCTCCTCGATTGTCACGGGGTCCGGTGTGGCATAGAGCAGGGCCTCGAGGATCGCCCTCATCGTGGTTTCACCTGGTACTCGACGCTCCCCTTCCTGCTCAGGCATCCCGGCTCTCCTCCACATCGTCCCCGGTTCCCAGCGCGGCCGGAGCCATCGGGCCGTCGGCGGGCTCGGATCGCCCCATGAGATAGATCTCCGCACCCGGCTCTCTCTGGGCGGCCATGATCCTCCGCTGCCGGATCAGCTCGAGCAGCGCCAGGAAAGTCACGATCTTCTCTCCTCGCGACGGGAAGGCCGCCAGCAGCTCGCCGAACTGCCTCGCGCCGAGGTGCGCGAGGGTTTCCAGGATCCAGTCGATCTTGTCCTCGATGGAGAACTCCTCCCGCGTGACCGCCACGGTCCGCCCGGCCTCGAGGCGGTCGAGGGTGCTCTTGAGCGCGGAGACGAGATCGAAGAGAGAGACGGTGATCCAGGACTCGCCTTCAAAGGGGCCCAGCGGATCGCCGGGGCGGAGGTAGACGTCCTCCCTGGCCTCGGCGAGGTCGCGCAGGTTCTCGGCCGCCGCTCGCAGCTTCTCGTGCTCGATGAGCTGGCGGACGAGATCGGCCCTGGGATCCTCCCCGGCCTCCTCGGCGCCCGGCGCGGCCGGCAGCAGCATCCGCGACTTGATTTGAACGAGAGTTGCCGCCATCACGAGGTATTCGCCGGCAACGCCGAGATCCAGCTCGCGCATGAGCTGGAGGTGGGAGTCGAACTGCCGCGTGATCTCGACGATCGGGATATCGTAGATGTCGACCTCGTTGATCCGGATCAGGTGAATGAGCAGGTCGAGCGGGCCCTCGAAGGAGGGAAGCTTCACGCTGGGACTATCGCCTTCAACCTGCATGGCTGAGCCCGATGGCGGCCCGGGCCGCCTCCAGCTTCCCGAAGGCCACCGGGCGCGCGGGGAGCCGCGTCAACTCTTCCCCGCTTCCCGGAAGGTCATCTTGACCATTCCGAGCGTGACGGCGTCGCCGTCTCGGATGCGGGTGGGCTTCCCCGTGATGAGCTTCCTGCCGTTGATGAACGTGCCGTTGAGGGCGCCGGGCTCCTCGCAGAGGTAGTAGACCCCGCCCTCCTGCGTGAGCCGGGCGTGCTGGCGTGAGACCGAACGGTTGATGTCGGCGCTGGAGAGATCGACCTCCGGCTTGAGCCCGGTCACGGGATCGAACCGGCCCAGGACGGCCTTGTCGGTCCGGATGGGAAATGTCTCCTGTCCTTCCTCCGCGTGGAAGAAGGCATGGCAGCCCTCGAGGGAGGCCATGTCCGGTGCCCTGAGAGCCCCATGCGAGGGGGACGCCGGCTCCGCCTTCGTGCGAGCGGCGTCCGCCGGGATGGCGGCGGCGGGTGCTTCGGGGAGGGGGGGGGCCTCGCGGTCGCCGGCTGCGAGCGCTCCGTCGAGAGCCTTGTTGGCCTCACGCAGCCGGATGGAGAGCTTCCTGAGCATTCGCACGGCGATCTCGGTGTTCGCCTTGATCATCCGGTCGAAGAGAGTGCTGTTGATCTCGATGAGCTCGACATCCTCGACGGCCCGGGCGGAGGCCATGTGAGGCGCGCCGTCGAGGAGCGCCATCTCCCCGAAGAAGTCGCCCTTCTCCATCACGGCGAGGACGGTGGAGCCCCGCGGGCCTTCCGAGAAGACTTCGACCGTTCCCGACTGGACGATGTACATCTCCGTCCCCGGGTCGCCGGCCTTGAAAACCAGGTCACCGGCTCTCAGCTTGACGATGTAGTCCTTGAAGGGGTTGGCCATGCGCGGAGGGACGGCGCGGGGATCACGCCGATGGAGGCCGATGATAGGACCCGCTCGAAGCGAGTGTCAATGGCGTCCGCCGGCCGCCCCGGGTGAAATGACGCGCTCGAAGGCCTCCTCGGCCGCCGCGCGGTTGGCTCTCAGGTCCCTGCCGAGCGACTCCACGGCTTCCTCGGGAGGCCCGTCGTAGCCGAGGCCGGCTGCGACCTCCGCGAGGAGGTCCCGGTTCTCCGGGATCCGCGTCACAGACCGTCCGTGGATCAGCCTGAGCTGGTGCTCGAGGCGGCGGAGGAACCTCTCCGCCTTGAAGAGCAACGTGTAGCTCTTCTCGCCGATGAGGTCGAGATCGCGCATCGTGCGCATGAGCCTGAGCGTGTTTCTCGCGGGCGGGGAAGGAACGTGGTGCCGCAGCTGGAGGTACTGGAGCGTGAACTGGATGGCGTAGGTTCCCCCGATCCCGCTCTTGAGGTCCTCGTCGGGATGTTCCGAGGCCGCTCTCAGCCGCTCCCGCATGGCGCGGATGGCGGCTCCCGGATCCTCCCTGGACGCACGCTCGAGGATCGCCTGCTCCGCCCTGCGGACGGCGCGCTCACCCGCGCGGAGGTCTCCGGCGACGCAGCGGGCCTTCAGGTACGCCTGCATCTCCCAGACGCCCGCCTGCTCCCTCAGGTAGTCGAGGAGGGAGGCCGAGGTCTGGGCCATCTCGCCCTCGGCTCCGAAGGGGCGGAGTCGAGTGTCCACGGCGTACAGGGGACCCTCGCGCGTGATGGTGTCGAGCGCCTCCACCACCCGCGTCGCCAGATCGCATGCCGCCGCGTGCGTCGCGGCATCGGCGCCCGCGGCGTGATAGAGGAAGACGAGATCGAGGTCGGAACCGTAGTCCATCTCGCGGTACCCGAGACGCCCCAGGCCCAGGACGGAAACGTGCCTCGGGACCGGCCTGCCCTCGAAGCGCATCCCCGAGACGGCGGCCGCGTAGGCCCCGCGGACGCAGGCCTCGGCGAGGTCCGTGAGGGCGCGCCGCACGGCGCGGATGTTCATCTGGCGGCTGAGATCTTTCAACCCGATGAGCAGGAGCTCCTCCTGCTGGTAGTGGCGCAGCGCCGCGAGGTTGCCGGCGAAGGAGCCCCCCGATCTGACTCGCGCGCGCACGGCGGCGACGTGCGCCGTCAGGGTCCGGTCGGAGGCCAGGGCGCGATCGAAGGCGGGATCGAGCATCAGCGCGGGCCGGTGGATCAGGAGGTCGGAGAGCGGCTGGCTCCCTCCGAAGAGGCGCAGGATCGGTGCGAACCGCTCGGGCCGCTCGAGGAAGGCCATCATGCCCGCGGGATCCACGGCGAGGCTCTCGAGGAGCCTCTCGAGGTTCCGGAGGGAACGTGGCGCGCTGGCCACGGACGTGATCCCGCGCAAGATCACCGGGGTCACCTGGCGGAAGGCTCGCCGGTTCTCGACGGGCACGGAAGGCGCGGTCAGGTGCCGCCGGGCCCTCCGGATGACCACGACGAGCGCGCCCGGGTCGGAGCAGCCCGCCCCCGAGAGGATCTCCATCATCTCCGAATCGCTCATTGGATCGAGGAAGAGGTCGGGGGCGATGGGCCGCTCCAGACGCTTCTGCGACTGCGAGGCGATGAAGGCGTCGTAGAGCTGGCGGACCTCGCCGCGGTGGCGGTCGAGATCGGCGAGGAACATCTCGGCCGCCCTTCCGGGGGCCAAGTCTGCGTATGACATGGCCCGCGCTAGGATCACGAGCTCGCGCTCATCGGAGGGTAGCGTCGAGCGCTGGAGGTTCTGCCGGATCTGGATCCGGTGCTCGGCCTCCCTGAGGAACTGGTAGGCGGCGGTGAGCGTCGCGTGCTCGGCGCGGGAGAGGTGCCCTCGCTCCGCGAGGCGGTGGAGCGCCCGCTGCGAGTTCGGATCCCTCAGCCAGGGATCGGGGCCGGCATGCAGGATCTGAAGGCCCTGCACGTGGAACTCGATCTCTCGGATGCCGCCCCGCCCGAGCTTCAGATCGAAGCCCGTCCTGCCGCTCCCCGCCAGCGAGGCGTCGATCCTGTCCTTCATGACCCGGATGGCGTCGGTCGCGTCCGCCTCCGGAGCGCGCGGGTAGACGAGCTCCTGGATCTGGGAGATGAACCTGCGCCCGAGCCTCCCATCTCCCGCCGCCGTGCGGGCCTTGATCAAGGCCTGCCTCTCCCACGGGCGGGCCCAGGTGCGGTAGTAGGCGACGGTCGCGTGGAGCGGCAGCGCCAGGTCGCCGTCCTTGCCTCCCGGCCTCAGTCCCCAGTCGACCCGGAGGATCCATCCGCCCCCTTCGGGAGCCGACAGACCGCGCGTCAGGATCTCGGCGACGCGGGTGAAGAACTCCTTGTTGGTGATGACGGTGGCCGGGTCGCTTCCGGCCCCCCGCGTCTCTCCGTCGTGCGAGTAGAGGAAGAGCAGATCGACGTCCGAGGAGTAGTTCAGCTCCAGCCCGCCCAGCTTCCCGAGGGCCATCACGGTGGCCGTGGCCTTCTTCCGCCTGCCGGAAGCGTCGTACCCCAGCGGGGCGCCGAACTCCGCCATCGCCTCCGAGAGCGCCCGGCCGAGGGCTTCCGCGACAATCGCGTCGGCCAGGAACGAGAGCTGCTCGACGACCTCGGTCATCGGCCACTCGCGGTGGAAGTCCCTCAGCGCGATGGCCGCGATCTGGCGCTCCTTGAAGGAGCGGAGGGATCGCCAGAAGCCACCCGGGCTCGAGGTTCGCAGGGAGCGCCGGAGGGCCTCCCGCACGCCATCGGCTGCCGGCACCGGCTGGCGGCGCGCCTCGATCGCGGCCTCCAGCGCCCTGCCATCGACCTGGATGACTTCGGCAAGCCACGCGCTGTGGCCCGCGAGCAGGATCAGCGCGCGTAGGGCTTCGTCTCGTTCCGGCAGCCTGCCCGCTTCGGAAAGCCTCCCGAGGCTGCCCAGGGCTCCTTCGGGATCGGGGACCGTGGAGAGGAGTGTGGCGAGCTTGAGCGCCCTGGGTGAGGCGCCCCGCGCGAGCCGTGTGATCTCCGCCGCTGCTCGAGTGGGATCCGGGAAGGCGCCGGAGCAGCGCCCGAGCAGGTCATGCGAATCCGGCTGCTCTCCTATGCCGCTGGCCGCCACCGCGCCGGAACGCTCCTCCCCCGCCCTCAGATGTCGTAGTAGAGGGCGAATTCGTAGGGGTGGGGGCGCATCCGGATCGGGTCGATCTCGTGCCGGCGCTTGTAGTTCACCCAGGTGCGGATGACGTCCTCGGTGAAGACCTCCCCCTTGAGCAGGAACTCGTGGTCCTTCTCGAGGGCGGCGAGCGACTCATCGAGGCTGCCCGGGAGCGTCGGGACTCCCTGCAGCTCCTCCGGCGTCAGCCCGTAGATGTCCTTGTCGAGGGGCTGGCCCGGATCGATCCGGTTCTGAATTCCGTCGAGTCCTGCCAGGAGCATCGCGGCGAAGGCCAGGTACGGATTGCACGAGGGATCGGGGGGACGGAACTCGAGGCGCTTCTGCTTCGGGTTGTTGGAGTACATCGGGATGCGCACGGCCGCGGAGCGGTTCCGGCGCGAGTAGGCCAGGTTCACCGGCGCCTCGAAGCCGGGCACAAGCCTCTTGTAGGAATTCGTCGTGGGCGCCGCGAAGGCCACGATCGCCGCGGCATGCTTCAGGATTCCCCCGATGTAGTGGAGGCACATCTCGCTCAGCCCGGCGTAGCCGTTGCCGGCGAAGAGCGGCTGTCCTCCCCGCCAGAGGCTCTGATGGCAGTGCATCCCGGATCCGTTGTCGTTGAACAGGGGCTTCGGCATGAAGGTGACGGTCTTGTTGTGCCGCCGCGCGCAGTTCTTGACGATGTACTTGTACAGCATCAGGTTGTCGGCCGCGCGCGTGAGCGTCGTGTACCGAATGTCGATCTCCTGCTGCCCGGCGGTCGCGACCTCGTGATGGTGAGCCTCGACCGTGAGCCCGACCTGCTCCATGAGAAGCACCATCTCCGTGCGCAGGTCATGGTGCGCATCGGTGGGAGGCACGGGGAAGTACCCCTCCTTGAATCTCGGCTTGTACCCGAGATTGGGCTTCTCGTCCTTGCCGCTGTTCCAGCGGCCTTCCACGGAGTCGATGAAGTAGAAGCCCATGTTCTCGCGCTGATCGAAGCGGATGTCGTCGAAGATGAAGAACTCGGCCTCGGAGCCGAAATAGATCGTATCGGCGATGCCCGTACTCAAGAGGTAGGCCTCGGCCTTCTGCGCGATGTACCGGGGGTCCCTGTGGTACTTGGCCTTGGTCGTGGGATCCACGATGTTGCCCACGATGTGAAGGCTCGGGACGGGCATGAAGGGATCGATGCAGGCGGTGGCCGGATCGGGCACGACCAGCATGTCGCTCTCGTGTATGGACTGCCAGCCGCGGATGCTCGACCCGTCGAAGCCGAATCCCTCGCTGAAGGACTCCTCGGTCAGCTCGTGGGACGGAAACGAGCAGTGCTGCCAGAGGCCCGGCAGGTCCATGAACTTCACGTCCACGATGGCGATGCTCTTGTCCTTGATGAGCTTGAGGACCTCGGCGGACTTCATCTCTGCTCTCTCCGCGGGCGCTGGCGGCCCAGGGTATGGCCGGGTAGGGACTCTCCCCTGCTCGGGATGGAGTCCAGCCGGCAGCCGGGCGATTTGGTCACGACGTCAGGAATGGAGGGAAACGCAGTCAGACGCGATGGGCGGCGATGTTACCACCGGCGGCCGGGCTGTCAAGGCTGGATCGCAGCGGCTCCTGCGTCACCGGTGGCGCGGGGGCGGAAGGCCTCCTTCGATCTCCGCCAGGGCGACCTCGGCGCTGTAGCGGACCTGCTGGTCGGCATCCTGCCGGCTGATCCGGCGCAGGAGCGCCCCGGCCTCCGGTCCACCGAGGAGCCCGAGGCTCCTCGCCGACTCGGCGCGCACCTCGGCGGCCTCGTCCGTCAGGGCCCGCGCGGCGATCCTGTCGACGATCTCGCTCTGGCGGGAGAGCCTCCTTCCCGCCCGCCGGGCGTCGTCCCCGATCTGGCCGAGGATCTCGGCGGCCGATCGCCGGAACGAGGGCCGAACGGATCCGAGCGTGGCCTCCAGAGGATCCAGATCGTCCTCCGTGGCCAGGCGGAAGCGTGCGACCTCGTCGAGACCCGCTTCCAGCAGGTACGGGTTGGGTTCGCGCAGAAGGGCGCGGAAGGCGCGCGCCTGGAGATCGAACTCGCGCAGCGCGAGAATCGAGGCGAATCTCTCCAGGGCGCCGGTGAGGGCCTCGCCGCCCTCGGCTGGAACGTCGAGCACGCCGAGATGGGCGTTGAGCACGACGAAGAGCGAGTTCTCCTCCGGAGGGGCTGCCTCCGGAGTCTCGACGGGAAAATCGCCCGCCTTCGCCTCCTCGTGGTAGGGATCCAGGAAGAGCACGTATTCCCGGCCTTCCCTGAAGACTTCCGAGCGGAGCCACGGCTTCTCGCTGGCGTAGTCCTGCCTGAAGGGCACGATCGTCAGGTAGGGCCGTGTGTAGTCCCCCTTGAATACGTGAAGGACCTCGAGCGTGGGGCGTCGCGTGCTGTCGTCGGTGGCTCGGACCCTGGCCACGAGCGCCGCGCGCGCGGTCTTCTGGTAGAGGGTCAGAGGGCTGACCTCTCCCGCCAGCCAGGACCCCGCGCAGGCGACGACGCAGGCTGCCGCAGCGCCGAGGAGGGACCGCCGGAGGCGGGGCATGATCCTGCCGGGCTCCTAGAGCGCCCGGAAGCTGCTCGCGATCTGCTCGAGCTCCTTCATCAGGGCTGCTTCCTTCTCGGGGTTGGGAGTGTCCGCCTTGCCCGGGCCGGCTCCCCGCCCCTGCGTGGCGATCAGCACGAGGTACCGTCGCTTCCTGGTCGTGTCGTCGTAGAGGTACCACCGCGCGGGGCCCTCACCCAGCCGGTCCACGACCTTGTCGGTCCAGCGGGAGGCGATGATCCAGGCCTCGTACCGGCCGAGACGGCCCTTCTCGACGGTGGCGCCTTCCATGTCGAGCTCGAAGGCCGCTGACGGCATGATCTGGCGCCGGACCACGTCGAGCACCTGGGCCCTGCTCTCGGCCAAGCCCGCATTCGGCTCGGCCTTCCAGGCCACGAGGAGCAGCCTCGTGTCGCCCGGCTCCCCCCGGATCAGGCTGAAGCGCCCTTCCGCCGCATCGCCCTCGATCTCCACCATGCCGATGGGCGTCTTCGCCCTGACGCTGGATGCGAAGCCCGAGAAGCCCCAGTCCGGTCCCTCCGACTCGGGGAACTCGAGGAGAATCCCGGCGTAGCGCTTGATGAACTCGGCGAGCGTCCCGCTGTACTTCGTGTACTTCTTGAGATCGAGCGTGAGCGCGGGCCCGCTCTCGGTGAAGCTCTCGCCCGCGGCGGCGTACTTGATCTGCGCCGGAGGGATCACGGCGGTGGAGGGACGTCCATCGTATTTCAGCAGGGCCAGAGCGGAGGTCATCTCGCCCCTGCGGAGCAATGGGGTCGTCATCGTGTAGACCTGACCCTCGACCGATTCCACGAAGCCCTCGGGCCGTGCGAAGTACTCGTGGATGCCCGCCGGCGCGGCCGTGGGCACCAGGTCGTGGGGGTAGGTCTGCTGGAGCGTCAGGTCGCGCACGGTCTTGTCGCTGACGTTCACGATGATCGTGCTGGCGAGAAGATAGGTCCCGCCCCCCCTCTCGAACTTGAGATGGAAGGAGGGGTAGACGTTCAGGCCGGACGGGCTGGAGGGCTGCGCGAGAGCTGCACTCGCCGCCATCGTCCCGGTCATCACGAGCAGGAGGAACCGTCGTCTCAAGGTGTCTCTCCGGAATGCGAGGGAGTCGTAGGCCACCCCGGCCGGCGCTCCGCTACGGCTGCTGGATTCTAAGACGGGAGGCGCCCCCTTGCGAACGTCGGAGAGCGCGACGGATCCGGGGCTCGCCGGGGCTCCTAGCGGCCCGAGAAGACACGCGCCACGAGGCCGGTCAGCAGTCCCGAGAGGACCAGCGCCGCCGTCCACGTGGCTGCCGGCAGGGACATCGACGTGAGGTCGGCGCCGCCGCGGATGAGGGCAATGCCCACGCCCGCGAGAAGCCCCACGAGCCCGGCGGCCACCGCGCACCGGAAAATGGAGATCCTGCCCTCCTTCCCCTCGCCCGCGGGGGGCAGCGCGAAGGAGGCGAAGAGCCCGGAGAGCGCCGACAGGAAGATCAACAGCCCCAGGAGCCCGAGGCTCTCGCGTGTCAGCACGGAGATCGGTTCGGGGACGGGAGGCACGAACCCGGAGGGCAGGAAGCGTCCCCCGAGGATGAGCCCGGCGGCCACGAGCGATCCTCCGATGATTCCGCCGAGAACGAAGGGGAAGGCTCCCGGCCCCGAGGCTGCCCGCGGCGCGGCTCCAGCCACGGCGCTGAAGGTGGGGATGGCCCTGCTTCCTGAACTGGATCCCGCTCGCCGGCCTGCGGGAGGCGCGCCAGGCGGCGCCGGGGCCTCGGCGACGGCCCTCGGGCCGGCGGAGATGCGGGCGCCCGATTCGTGATGCTCCGGGGAGGCATCAGGCATGGGCTCCCCCGACCGGGAGAGCTCGATGGCCAGATCCTCCACGGATGACTCGCCGAAGCGGGGGCTCTGGGGGGGCGGCGCTTCGCCGAGCTCGCCCAGGGCGTCGACCTTCTCGTCGATGAGGCGGCCGAGATCGGAGGAGCTGCTCTCGAAGGCGCCGGAGGGCGGATCCTCGAGGGAGATCGGGGCCGACGGCAGTGCGTCAGGAGCCTGGGCTCCCTGGCCCTGCATGAGCATCCCCATCTCCCGCGCATCGAGCCGGCGCGTCATCGCCGAGCGGTCCACGCCGGGGGGCTGGGGGGGCTTCGCCGGCGGGGACGCTCCGGGGATCTGCGTGGCGGAGCTTCTGGAGCCCCCCGCGGAAGGCGCCGCGGGGAGGTCCACGGCGTTTCCGCACTTGGGGCACTTGCTCTTGCTGGGAGTCTGCCTGAGCCTCGCGACCTTGACCTTGAGGCGAGAGGCGCACCTGCTGCACTGGACCGAAATCTCCGCCGTGGAGGCGGTGCCGGGCAGGAGGATCTTCGTCCGGCACTTCGGGCAAACCGCCGCGGTGGCCCCGGGCGGGAGCTTCGAAGGATCCAGCTTGAGTCGGGATCGGCAGCCAGGACAGTCCAGGTTCATGGTGTGGGGAGCGGCTCCCCCCTCAATTCTTATCGACCCGAACGCTGATGGTCACCTCGAGTCGCACGGTACGGCCCTGGACCTCGATCTCGAGCGGGAAGGAGGCCTCGCGGGCGGCGGAGCTGCCCGGCGCGGCCCTTCTCCCCGGAAGCGGCGGCCTCCCGGGTGAGCTCCTCGAGCCCGCGGCAGCCACGTCGATCGCCACCGTCGCGCCGTCCGCGACGGTCTCGTCGAGCGGCGACGCCAGCTCGTAGGCCTTCGAGTCCATCTCGAAGGGCTGACGGGCGCGCGCGGCACCCAGAGGCGCTCCCTGCGCCGGCTCTTCTTCGGCTTCGGGGGTCATCTCGATCTCGTCGAAGCGGCCCGGCGCGCCGGTTTCGGGCTCCTCGAGCTTGAGGGGCGAAGATTCGTCGAGGCTGATCGCGGGAGACTCCTCGATGATCACGGCCTCTCCGACCTCCTCCTCGGCGACCTCGAGCACAGGAACCTCCTCGATGTCGTCCTGGATCTCCTCGATCTCCACGGCCTCCTCGGCGGCGACAGCGAGCACGGGTTCGGGCTCGCGAGAAGGTGCCAGCGCCGGCTCATCGTCGAGCTCGAGGACAGGCTCGACTTCGAGCGGCTCGCGGGGCGCGACCTGGGCCGAGGCAGCCTGCCGGGCCGGCCGCGCGGCAGATGCGGCCGCGGCGGCGCGCTGCGTCGAGGTCTTCTTGCCGTCGGAGTACTTCTCGCGGAGGGAGTTCAGCACCAGTCGCGTGACCGCCTTGAGCGTGTCCTGGACCCCGATCCCCGTCGTGGCCACGGCCTCGTAGATCGGCACGTTGTGCTTGTTGAGCGCGGCGTTGAGCTCTTCGACGCTCAGGATGTCCCTGAGGTCGCGCTTGTTGAACTGGAGGACATGGGGGATGGTCTCGAGCTCCATCCCGTGCTCGCGCAGGTTCTGTTCCATGTTGCCGAAGGACTCGCTGTTGGCGTCGAGCATCTTCTTCTGCGAGTCGGCGACGAAGACGAGGCCATCCGCGCCCTTCAGGACGAGCTTCCGCGTGGTGTTGTAGAAGACCTGGCCCGGCACGGTGTAGAGCTGCAGCCGGGTCCGCATGCCGCGGATCGTCCCGAGATCGATGGGCAGGAAATCGAAGAAGAGAGTCCGGTCCGTCTTCGTCGCCAGGGAGAGCATCTTCCCTTTGTGGATGTTCGCCGGGAGATTCTCGAAGATGAACTGGAGGTTCGTCGTCTTCCCGCAAAGACCGGGCCCGTAGTAGACGATTTTGGCGGTGAGCTCTTTTGTCGAGTAGTTGAATAGGACCATCGCAGGCTCTGGGCGCCCAATCTATAACGGTGGCGCCGGAGGAGTCAATTTCACACGACCCGGAGAAGCCTCCTAGCTCCGGGACCGGAATCGCAGCACGATGGGTGTGGCGTGCATCGCGAAGTGCTCCCTGAGGGAGTTCTCGAGGTAGCGCACGTAGGAGAAGTGAGGGTGCGCGCCGCGATTCGTGAGGAACGTGAAGGTCGGGGGGCGCGTCCCGGACTGCGTCACGAAGACGATCGACATGGGCTTTCCGCCCCGCAGCGGGAGGGGGTGAGCCTTCGTGGCCCGGCGGAGCCAGTCGTTGAGGTCGTGCGTCGGCAGGAGGCGGGCCGTGTCGGATCGGACCTGCTCGACGGCGGGGAGGATCCGGTCCAGGTGGGTCCCCTGCTTGGCCGAGATCGGCAGGATCGGGACGAATCGGGCGAAGCGGAGCCTCTCGTGGATCTGGCGCACGAGCGCGTCGATGGCGCCGGGCGAGGTGAGGGTGTCGATCTTGTTCGCGAGGACGACGGCCGGCCTGACACGCGCTCCGCGGCCCCCGGCCACGAGCCCGAGGAGGCTCATGTCCTGCGCCACGAGACCTTCGTGCGCGTCGAGCATGACGAGGCTGATGTCGGCGCTCCCCAGGGCCCGGCGGGCCGCGCCCACCGAGAGCGCCTCGGGCCCCTTGTCGACTCTCCCGGGCCGCCGCATGCCTGCCGTGTCGACCAGCCGATAGATGCGCCCGTTCCAGATCAGCTCGGCGTCCACGGAGTCTCTCGTCGTCCCCGGCTGCTCGCTCACGAGGGCACGCTCCGATTCCAGGAGCGCGTTGAGGAGAGACGACTTGCCGACGTTCGGGCGCCCGACGATGGCCACCTCCACGATCTCGCGGCTCTCGGCGGCCGCGGGAGCGCCCTCCAGGTGTCTGGAGGCCTCGAGATGGAGGTCCCCCATTCCCAGCGCGTGCTCTGCGGAGACGGGAAGGATAGGTTCGAGCCCCAGCGACGTGAACTCGGCCGCCGCCTGCGGCCCGAGATCAGGAGCATCGACCTTGTTCACCACCAGGATGACGGGCACACCGGTCCGCCGCAGCCTCTGGGCGAGGTCTTCCTCTAATCCCGCTGCGCCGCGGCGCGCGTCCACGACGAAGAGGATCAGGTCGCATGCGGCGGCTGCCGCGAGTACGTTGGCCCGGATCGTCTCCGCGAGGGCTCCCGCGCCGGCGGGCATGAGTCCCCCCGTGTCGACCAGGATGACCGGGCAGTCGCCGAGAGTCGCCGGTGATTCGATGAGGTCCCGCGTGAGGCCGGGGTGGTCGCCGACGAGCGCCCTTCTCCGGCCGACCAGGCGGTTGAAAAGCGTGGATTTTCCGACGTTCGGGGCCCCCACGATGGCGACCCGCGGTCTTCCCCCCTGTCCGGCCATGGCGGGGCGAAACCTACCACAGCGGGGCCGAGGGCCCGTCCGTAGTGCAATTATATGGAGAGAAAGGACTTGTTGACTTACCCGGGACCTCTCCGTATGATGACTACCAGTTTCTTCCTCGTCCGCACCCGAGGGCTCCTCCGATGATCAAGGCCGACATCATCAATGAAGTCTCCAGGAAGGTGGGGATCACGCGCGTCAAGGCTGATGAGGCTGTGGAAGCGGTTCTCAACGCGTTGAAGCAGTCCATGTGCCGCGGCGAGCGCATCGAGCTGCGGACCTTCGGAGTCTTCCAGGTCAAGCCGCGTAAGAAGGGCATCGGACGGAATCCCCGAACCGGCCGGGAGGTCAGGATTCCTCCGGGCAGGACGATACGGTTCAAACCGGGGAAGAACCTCAGGAACCTCGCCTGACCTCCTCCGGCCCGACTCCAGACACCGGCTTGCGGCCCACGCCGGACGCGGCCGATCTCCCGCACTATCCGGAGCTCACTGCAGACGAAGGGGATGCCGCTCCACCCTCCCCCGGTTTCGGCTCGCACACGGAGGGGCGTCCTCGACTGACCCCGGGCAGGTCGCAGGGCCGGGGGTGGCTCCTGTCCGGCCTCCTGCTCCTGGTGACATTCTGCACCACGCTGCTCACCGGGGTTGGCTGGGAGGCTCCAGCTCGGGGTATCTCGATCGACGGGCTCGCTGCGCTGCTCGAGCAGCCGGGGCTTCTGCTCCTCGGCCTTCCCTACTCGCTCAGCCTGCTGGCGATCCTGGGCACGCACGAGATGGGCCACTACATCGCCTGCCGCCGCTACGGCATCGACGCGACGCCACCCTACTTCCTGCCCTCGCCGCCCCTGATGTTCTTCGGGACCTTCGGCGCGTTCATTCGGATAAGGGCTCCGATCACCGATCGCCGGGCCCTCTTCGACATCGGCGTGGCAGGTCCCCTGGCGGGCGCGGCCGTGGCCATACCGGTCTTCCTCATCGGAGTCGCGAGCTCCGCATGGGTGCCCGATCCTGGATTGGTGGAGGGGGTTCAGACCTTTCGTTTCGGTGACTCCCTTCTGGTCCGTCTCTTCGAAGGATGGCTGGTCCCGCCCCCTCCTGCGCCGGAGGGCTTCGTCCTCGCGCAGTCGAGCATCATCCTCGCCGGGTGGGTCGGCTTCCTGGCCACGGCACTCAACCTGCTCCCCGTGGGCCAGCTCGACGGCGGGCACATCGCCTATGCCGTCTCGCCGCGCACGCATCGGTGGCTCTCCTGGGTCTCGATCGTCGCCTTCGTGAGCCTGGGGCTCCTCGTCAACGAAGCCTGGCTCTTCTGGGCGACGCTCCTGATCTTCTTCAGCCCTCGCCACCCGCGCCTCCTCGACGAACGAAGCCAGCTGAGCCGGGGGAGGCGCCTCGTCGCGGTGCTGGCAGGAATCCTCCTCGTCGCCTGCTTCGTCCCGGATCCGGTCCGCCTCCTGAATTGAGGCCGGGAGCAGGCTCCCGGGGGCCGCGCCACGGAGCCCAGCCCCTCCCGTCCCAGGTGCCGATCCTGGCGTCCAATCCCTCTCCGCTGAGCTGCACGCGAATCGCTCCCAGCTCATCGGTTCGCAGGATGCGCGCTCCCGCCGCTGCGATGCGCCGCACGACCTCGGGGGCGGGATGGCCGTAGCGGTTGCGCCGACCACATGAAATCACGGCCCAGGCCGGGTGGATCGATGAGAGGAAGGGGCCCGTGGACGAGGTGCGGCTCCCGTGATGAGCGACGAGGAGAACATCCGCCGGCTTCATGTGGGCCGCCAGCGCGGACTCGGCGGCGGCGCCGATGTCGCCGGGCAGGAGGAGCGCGTCCTCGCCGTGCTCGATCCTCAGGACCAGCGAGCTGTCGTTGAGTCCCGGGTGATGCCAGCCGCGTGGCGGGTGGAGGGGCTCGACGAGCGCGCCGCCGAAACGGAACCGCCTTCCCGGCAGGAGGAGCCGGAGCACCCTGCCCCTGTCGATGGCCAGTGCGGCGATCGAAGCCATCCTCTCCGAGCGCCTCTCACCCGAGGCCAGCCAGAGCTCGGCGCCGGGGAATACTTCCAGGATTGACGGGATGCCTCCTGAGTGATCGATGTCGGCATGCGAGACCACGACGGCGTCGAGGCGCCGGATTCCCATCGTGAGGAGAGCCCGCGCCACGACTCTCGCTCCCATGTCGAAGGTGCTGCCCGCGAAGCCTCCGGCATCCACGAGGAGGCGCAACCCATCGGGCGTCTCGACGAGCGCGCTGCTGCCCTGACCCACGTCCAGAAACGTGACGGTCAGGGAGCGTCCATCGGCTTCGGGAAGCCTCTCGGTCGGGAGAGCCGCCCAGGCGAGCATCACCGCCGCCGCCGCGAGGAGGCAGCGCCGTACCCCGGGCAGGATGCACCTCCAGCGCCCGAGGGCCGCGATCATGAGCGTGGCGGCCGGAAGCCATGCAGGTGGCGTGCAGACGGGATAGCTCATCCACGGGAACGAAGCGACCTCCCCCGAGGCCCGGGCTGAGCCCTCGAAGCAACGCGACGCCAGCTCCGCGAGAAGCGCTCCTGGGTCGAGGCCAGGATCGATGTCCACGCGGAAGAAGGCGAGTGCGGGCGACAGGGCCGTCAGGACCGGTGCAGCGGACGAGGCCACGAAGGCGAGAGCCATGAGGGGCACTGCGGCGAGATTGGCGAGGAGGGCGCCGGGCGTCGCCCTGTTGAAGAGCAGCGCTGTCAGAGGCGCCGTGGCGGCGAGGGCGACGGCGTTCGAGGCGAGAGACCATGCGAGCCACCTGGGGCCCGGGAGCGCGCCGGCGAAGTCGGCGCCGAAGGTCACGAGCGCTGCGACCGCGACGAAGCTGAGCTGGAGCGAGATGTCGGCGCTCGTCCATGGGCTGGTGCCGGCGAAGAGAAGGAAAACCACGGCCAGGGCCGTCGCCGGTTCCGGCCGCCGGCCGGCGAGGAGCGCGAGCTCGAGGAGGCACGCCGTGCCCGCGGCCCTGAGGACCGACGGCTGGCGGTCGGCCAGCCCGACGTAGATCGCGAGAGATCCGAGAACGAGCAGGATACCCGCAAGCCGGCCCGCTCCGGCCAGGAGAGCCGCCGAGCGCACGCAGACGACGAGCAGGGCGACGTTGAAGCCGGAGATGGCCAGGAGGTGGGCCGTCCCGGCCAGTCGCAGGGCCTGCACCATCTCCTCCGGAGCCTGCGCCCTGTACCCGAGCACGATCGCACTCGCAGTCCCCGAGGATTCCGGTTCGCCGGCCAGGCCGAAGGCTCTTGCCTGGGTCGCGAGGAAGGCCCGCCTGAGGCTCGAGAGGATCGTCTCGAGCGCGCCCGGCGGCGCCGCGATCTCGAGGAGCCTCGGGCTCGGGGAGCGCCCCGAGGCGACGAAGCCGCGCGCACGGAGCTGCGCGCGCGAGTCGGGCGAGCCGGGATTCCGGAAGGGCTCGGGCAGCGCGAGCGTCGAGGCTATGGAAAGTATCGAGCCGGGCACGAGGGTGCATGGATCGGGAGCGCTTCCCAGGGACTCGGGGACGCGGACCCGGGCGCCGCCCCGCAGGGCTCTCGTGACGCGGGCGGTCCTGAGACTTTGCACCTCGATTTCGAGAAGGCAGCCTCCGCGCAGATCGGGGAGAGGTACCGGCTCCGAGGTCAGTCGTCCACGGAGGTCGGCGGGATCGGCGAGGGTGCCTCCCCTCTCCGTGAGGAATGCTTCCAGTTCTCGCCCTGGCAGGCAGTAAGGAGTTGAGGAGGATACGAAGAGGCCCAGCGGGAAGAAGGAGATCGGGACCAGCAGGAGAGAGTTGAGGGAGCTCCACGCGCGCTGATCCCTTGGAGGCGTCTCCTGGAGTCTGCGCGCGGCCAGCCCGCCAGCGGCGAGGCCCGCAGCTCCCAGGAGGCCCCAGATCAGGCCATGGAGCGGGGTTGGGGCCGGCAGGAGAATTGCCCCGCAGAAGAGCAGGGCCGCGGGCGGCAGCGGAGACCGGAAGCACACGAAGGGGACCCCCTTGCATGATTCACGGGTCCCCGGAGAGCTCTCGACGAGCCTCTGGAGTCGGGCCTTGCTCTCCCTGGTCCTCCGGCCTCAGGAAGCTAGCAGGCTCCGAGAGCCGCCGCCATCGACCCGGGGCTCAGCCGGAGCCGATGTGCAGCATGATCATCGCCGGGAGATCGAAGTAGCCCAGGAGACGCTCCTCGACCAGGCGCTGAAGGGTCTCCTCGGCGGCTCCGGGCGAGAGCCGGCGTGAGAGCGCGGCGAGCCGGGCGCGTTCCTCGGCCTCCATCCTCTCGAGCGCACCCAGCGGAAGCGACTCCCGCGCTGATTGAACGATGGCCGCGCGGCTCTTCCGGATCTCGGCCTCGATGCCGAGCAGGCTGCCGGGAGCAGCCTTCAGCGCCCGCCCCGCGGCCTTGAGCTCGGCCCTGAGCCGGGGATGCGCCTTCCCGACCCTTCGCTCCGCCGCGCGGAGATCCTTGATGAGATCCCTCCGGATCCCCTCCGGATCTCCGGGGGCCGATCCTCGAGCGGCCGGTCTCTCCCCGGCCAGCCCCGCCTCCGCGGCACGAGCCTCGACCTCGCGGGAGAGATGGCGGATGAAGCCGCGCGGAACCTCACCCGGCGGCCAGTCGAGCGATGACTCGGACAAGGCCTCCAGAACGAGCCACAGCGGGAGGTCCCGCTTCCACCACCCGTCCACGACGTGGAACTCGAGCGACGTGAGGCCCGCTCCCCCTCCGCGGGCCGCCAGGATGCGGTCCCCGATCTCGCTGAAGTACCGCAGCTCGGCCTCCGGTCCCGCCTCCGCTGAGAGATTTCCGTCGAGCCAGTGCTTCAGGAAACGATCGATGGAATCCTCGATCGTCTTCAGGCATTCTCGGAAGGCCTCCGGCCCCTCCCCCATCGGATCGGCAATCTCCCCGGAGTCGGAGCGGGCTGGTGAGGCGGGGAGAAAAGAGCCGAGCAGGAAGGTCGACGCTCGGGCCGGCGCGAGCTCTCCCACCTTCCTCGCATGGTGCTCCTCCATCACGAGGACGAGATCCGCGCCGCTCGACTCCCCGGCGGTGAGCGCGGAGGATCGATGGCCGCCGATGTCGTAGCCCGCCTCCGCGGCGACGCTGACGGCGACGGGATCGGCGGGCTCCCCCACGATGCCCAGAGTTCCCGCCGAGGAGACCGAGACATCCGTGCGCCCGGCGCGCTCGAGCCGATCGCGCAGCACGGCGGCGGCCATCGGGCTGCGGCAGATGTTGCCGCTGCACACGACCAGGATCTTCAAGGGCGGTTCTTCTGGTGGAGGAGCCGCAGGCCTTCGAGCGTGAGGTGAGGGAGGACCGCCTCGATGCCCTCGAGGGCGTCGGCGAGCGTCGGGGCGAGTCCGCCGGTCACGTAGACGCGGGCCTCGCCGCCGAGCTCGCGTCGCATCGGCGCGATCATGCCGTTCACGAGGGCGGCGTAGCCGTGATAGAGGCCGCTCTGGATGCTGTGGATCGTCGTCCTGCCGATGACGGAGGGGGGACGCGCGATCTCGACGCGTGGAAGGCGGGCGGCCCGGGCGAAGAGCGCGTCGGCGCCGATCTGGATCCCCGGCGCGATGGCCCCTCCGGCATACTCGCCCTTCCGGGTGATCGCGTCGAAGGTCGTGGCGGTGCCGAAATCCACGACGATGGCCGCGCCCTTCGCGAGGTGGAAGGCGGCGACAGCGTTCACGATGCGATCCGCCCCCACATCCTGAGGTGGATCGTAGAGGATGGGAATCCCCGTCCGGGTGCCGGGACCGATCTGGAGCGGGTCGATCCTGAAGAAGCGCCCCAGGGCCTCGGTGACGGCTGACGTGAGATGTGGAACGACGCTGCACAACACTCCGGCGTCGACGGTGGCGGGGTCGAGGCGGCGCAGGGCGAGCTGGGCGTGGATGGCCGTCCCCCACTCGTCGGCGCTCCGGGGGGCCAGGCTGGAGAGGGCGAAGTCCGCCTCCAGGGACGCGCCCAGGAAGAGTCCAAATGTTGCCTGGGTGTTCCCCAGGTCAACCGCGAGGAGCATCGGAGCTCCCGGTGAGCCGGGCCTCGCCTGCGTGGAGCTCCAGGATGCCCGAGGCCGTCGCCAGCCTGAGGGCTCCCGTCGGCCCGATGCCCGAAGTCTTGCCGCTGACGACCTCGCTTCCCTGCTGGACGGAGATCGCCGCGCCGTTCGCCATCGGGCAGAGGCTCACGTAGTCCTCGACGAGGCCTCCTTCGTCTCCGTCCTTGAGCCGGTCGTAAAGCGAGTCCATCTGGATCAGGATGTTCGTGAGGAGGGCGGTCCGGTCCGCATCCCGTCCCGTCAGGATCCGGATCGAGCCCGCGCCCGGAAGCAGAGGGGCCGGGAAATGCTCCTCCCGGTGGTTGACGTTGAGCCCGAGCCCGAGCACCACCTCGGGGGGGGACGCGGGCCTGAAGCGCGTCTCGGCGAGGATGCCGCCGATCTTCCTCCCCTTCAGCATCAGATCGTTGGGCCACTTGATCTCGGCCTCGTGCCCGCGATCGCGCAGCCCGCGAGCCGTGCCGACCGCCGCCATCAGCGTGAGGAGCGGGACCCTCTCCGCGGCGAGGCGCGGCTTGAGCAGGATCGACAGGTGAATCCCGACGCCCGGCGGCGAATGCCACGTATGCCCGGATCGGCCGCGCCCGGCCGTCTGCTCCTCGGCCATGACGATGGTCCCCTCGGGCCAGCCGTCCTCGGCCAGCTCCCGTACGTGCCGGTTGGTCGAAGGCAGCGTCAGAAAATAGAGGAGACGGTGCCCGAGGAGCCGATCGCCCAGGCTCTTGCGGAGAACCACCTTGTCGATCCGGGCATCCCTCTCGTTTTCCACTGCCTTCATCTCTTCCACGGCTCAATCCTCATGGTCAGGTCGGCAGCCGGCGCGGAGTGGGTCAGCGCGCCCATCGAGATGCGATCGACTCCGAGGGCGGCGATCACGGGCAGCGTTGTCGGAGTCACGCCTCCGGAGACCTCGATGAGGGCCCTGCCCCTGGCCCGGCGCACGGCCTCGCCGAGATCGTCGACGGTGAAATTGTCCAGCAGGACTGCGTCCGCTCCAGCCCGGAGCGCCTCCTCCAGCTCTTCGAGCGTGCGGACTTCCGCCTCCACGGGGAGTCGTCCCCGGAGGGCCTCCTTCGCCCGCGTGACCGCGGGGCCGACGCCTCCCGCGAGATCGGAGTGATTGTCCTTCACGAGCACGGCGTCCCACAAGCCGAGGCGGTGATTGGATCCGCCGCCGCAGAGCACCGCCTCCTTCTCGAGGAGCCGAAGGGTCGGCGTCGTCTTCCGCGTGTCCGATATCGCCGCGCGGTGGGGTCTTGCGGCCTCGACACAGCGCCGGGTCCACGTCGCCACACCGCTCAGGTGCCCGAGAAAGTTGAGAGCCGTCCGCTCCCCCGTGAGCAGGGCTCGTGCACGGCCCTTCAGCACGAGGACGGCTTCTCCCTCCTCGAGCTGGTCGCCATCCACGGCGGAGGCGAGGACGCTCACGCTCGAGTCGAGCTGCCGGAAGCTCTCGAGCGCCAGGGCCAGGCCCGAGAGGACCATCGGCATCCTGGCCTCTATCGAGCCGCGCGCGAGCAGCTCCTCGGGCACGATCGCTTCGGTGGTCACGTCCCCCGGACCGATGTCCTCGGCGAGCGCCTCTCGCACGAGACTCGAAATCAGGTGGGGCGGCACGCGCGTCATCGTCCATCCCTGCTGGATCGGTCCGTCAGGATGCCCCCATGTCGAGGCTCGTCCGGATCCGGTGCATCTTCTCGGCGAGCTCCCTGTGAATCCGGCGGGCCTTCTCGACGACGTCTGGACTCGCCCGCTCGACGAAGCTCGAGTTCGCCAGCTTCCGCTCCCACGGCTCCATCTCCCTGAGAATCCGCTCCAGCTCCCGTTCGAGGCGAGCCCTGTCGGCTCCGGATTCACGGGAGGCCAGATCCAGGAAGATCTCGACGCCCGAGACGATGGCCGCGGGGCCGGAGCTGGCGGGGCGTTCCCCGGTGTAGGCGACCGAGGAGAGGCGCGCGAGAAGCTGCAGATACGCCCGCACGGGCTCGACGAGCCGCTCCCGCGCGGCGTCCTCCGCGAGGATGCTGGCAGCGATCCTGGCCCCCGGGGGCACGCCGAGCGCCGCCCTCGCGTTCCGGATCGCGGTCACGGTCTCCGTCAGGAAGCGGACCTGCCCCTCGGCTTCGGGATTCCTCCTGGCGGGGTTGCTCACCGGATAGGCGGAAACCGCGAGGCTGTCGATCCGCGGCGGTACCTGGCTGCGCAGCTCCTCGGTCACGAAGGGCATGATCGGATGGAGGAGCTTCAGGATCATGTCGAGCGTCGCGGCGAGCACGGCCCGGGTGGACTCCGATCCCGGCTCGCGGAGCGCCGGCTTGGCCATCTCGAGGTACCAGTCGCAGTACTCGTGCCAGGTGAAGTGGTAGAGGCGGTGCGCCGCCTCGTCGAAGCGGAATTCCTCGAGAGATCCGTTGACGTCCTCGATCACGCGATCGATCGCGCTGAGGATCCAGCGGTCCGCGAGCGAGAGGGAGCGCAGGTCGGGGATCTCCGCGGCCGGCCCATCGAGGTAGGCCGAGGCGAACCGGACCGCGTTCCAGATCTTGTTGCAGAAGGCCCTGTAGCCCTGCACGCGATCTGCCGAGAAGGGGACGTCCGTTCCCGGCACCGACAGCGCCGTGAAGGTGAAGCGGATCGGATCCGCGCCGTACGTGTCGATGGCCTCCAGGACGTCGACGGTGTTCCCCCGGGTCTTGCTCATCTTCTGGCCGTGCTCGTCCCTGACAAGCCCCGTGAAGAAGACGGTCCTGAACGGTACCTCCCCCATGAACTTCAGGCCCATCATGATCATCCGCGCGACCCAGAAGAAGATGATGTCGTAACCGGTGATCAGGAGGTCGGTCGGGTAGTAGCGCCGCAGATCCACCGTGTCGTCCGGCCATCCGAGCGTGGAGAAGGGCCAGAGCGCCGAGGAGAACCAGGTGTCGAGGACGTCGGGATCCTGCCGGAGCCGGCGCCCGGAGCAGTGCTCGCAGACCGACGGATCCTCCAGGGCCACGGTGATCCGATCGCAGTCATCGCAGTACCAGGCCGGGATCCGGTGGCCCCACCAGAGCTGGCGGCTGATGCACCAGTCGTGGATGTTGCGCATCCACTCCTGGTAGGTCCTCGTCCAGGTGGACGGGACGAAGCGGATCCTCCCCTCCTCCACCGCCGCGAGCGCCGGCTCCGCGAGCGGGCCGATCTTCACGAACCACTGGAGGGAGATCGACGGCTCGACGACGCTGCCGCAGCGGTCGCAGTGCCCGACCTGGCTGATGTGCTCCTTCTCCTCCAGGAGGAGTCCCTCGGCGCGGAGACGCTCCACGAGCTTCTTGCGGCACTCGAAGCGATCCAGCCCGCTGAACTCCCCTGCCTCCGCCGTCATCCGGGCGGAGTCGTCCATGACGCGGATGGGGGTCAGGTTGTGACGCCGCCCCACCTCGAAGTCTGCGGGATCGTGCGCGGGCGTGACCTTCACGGCCCCCGTGCCGAAGGAGGGATCGACGAACTCGTCCGCGATGACCGGGATTCTGCGGCCGAGGACCGGGAGGATCGCCGTCCGTCCCACGGCCGCGCGGAAGCGGGGGTCGGCAGGGTTCACCGCCACCGCGACGTCGCCCAGCATGGTCTCGGGCCGCGTCGTCGCGACCGGGATCGACCCTCCGCCCTCCAGGGGGTAGCTGACCGTCCACAGGTGCCCGGGGGTTTCCCTGTGGGCCACTTCGAGATCGGAGACGGCCGTGTGGCACCGGGGGCACCAGTTGATCATGTAGCGGCCGCGGTAGACGAGGCCCTCCGCGTAGAGGCGGACGAAGACCTCCCGGACCGCCCGGGAGAGGCCCGGATCCAGGGTGAAGCGCTCGCGCGACCAGTCGCAGGATGCACCGAGGCGCATGAGCTGGCCGCGGATCGTGCCGCCGTAGTGCCGGTTCCACTCCCAGGCGCGCTCGAGGAATCGCTCCCGCCCCAGGTCCTGGCGGGTGAGCCCCTCCTTCTCGAGCTCCCTCTCGATCATCACGTGCGTCCCGATGCTCGCGTGATCGGTGCCGGGAAGGTAAAGCGTGTCGCGGCCGCTCATCCTCCGCCAGCGCACGAGCGTGTCGATCAGGGTGTTGTTGAGGCCGTGCCCCACGTGAAGGCGCCCCGTGATGTTGGGGGGCGGAATGACGATTGAAAACCGCTCCCGATCTCCGGCTGGACGGGCGCGGAAGAGATCCTTCTCGCGCCAGAGCTCGCTCCAGCGCTTCTCGAAGGACGCAGGCTCGAAGGTCTTCTCCATTCAGTGGAGCGGGGCTCCCCCCTCCGAGGCGGCCTCTTCCTCGAGCTCCTTGATCCTGTGCTTGATGATCGTCTCTGCAAGCTCGGGGATGACCTCCCAGGCGATTTCCTGGATGATCTTCTCGGCCGCTTTCTCGATGATCGGCCTCGCCAGCTCCTCGACCTTCTCCCGGGCGGCTCGCGCGATGTCCTCCTCCCGGGGGCCCGCGCTCTTCGGGACGGTGGCTGCCACGGGGGCGGGAGCGGGAGGACGGGGCGCGGTGGCGCGCATGGGCCGGGTTGGCTCGATGGATCCCTCCCCTGAGCCGAGATCCAGCGGGCCCAGGGACGGCGTGGGCGCGGCCGGGGGCGCCGCCGGCTCCATCTGGTTGAAGAAGGCGCGGGAGTCGATCCGCACGGTCGCGGGGCCCAGAGCGGCCGGGGGCGCAGGTGCCGGTCTCTCCCTCGCTTCCTGGGGCGCGGCGGCCGGAGGCGGCATCACGGGTGCCCGTGACTCTCCCCTGGCTCCAGGTCTCGGATGGCGCGACACGAGATCCTCGACCTGGCCCACGAGGGCCCTGGATTCGAAGGGCTTGATGATGTGCCCGTCGGCTCCGACCTCGCCGGCGCGCTTCGGATCGTACGGCTCGAAGGTGCCGGTGAGGAGGAGCACGGGGATCCATGCGAGGTTCGGATCCTTCTTGACGTGCGCGCAGACGTCGTACCCGTTCCTCTGCGGCATCATGACGTCCACGAGGGCGATGTCGGGAACGATCTCCTCGATCTTCCGTATCGCCTGGGCGCCATCGCTCGCGCAGAACACCTCATAGTCGCCTTCGGAGAAGGTCAGCTCGACGACCTTCTGGATGGTGATGCTGTCATCGGCCAGCAGGATCTTCTTCGCCATGGTCTCGTCGCCCTCTCTCCTCGTGCCTCCGGACTACCCGGAGAAGGTCTGCGGCACCCCGGCCGCGTGCAGCGCCACGGAAATCTTCAAGACCCCGTACGTTCTACCGGCCACCTCGACAATCCCCTCCAGGAGGGACTCCCTCACCCGCGCAAGGCTCCCTCCTCCAGTCGCCGCATGGAGCTCCGCGGCGTGGAAGGTCTCGGTGGAGCGGGCGAGGATGCCGGCTTCCATCTCGCCCTCCCCGACGATCACGACCTGGCTCCCGCCCGGGCGGGGCATTCGGTTCCACGCCGAGGGCACCAGGGCCAGGTCCAGGACCGGGACGATCCTTCCGCCCCGCACGATCACGCCGGCGACGCTCCGCTTCACGAAGGGCACCCGGATGAGGCCCCGGCTCCAGGTGACCGCCTTGACCAGTCTCGCCTCGACGGCGAGAGCGACCTCGTCGATCAGGAACCCGACCCAGGGGACGCCCGCTAGAGGTCGCCCGCGCATGCCAGCAGCCTCTCCGGGCCCGCAAGAACGAAGACCGGCCTCGTTTCCGAGCCCGCGCCCGGAGGAACGAGTCCGAGGAAAGGATTCTCCCTGCGGAAGATGAAGCCGGGAAATGGAAGCAGCCACTCCGGCCTGAGCGGGCGCACCTCCGCAGCCCGCGAGGCCCTCACCGCGAGCGGCGATCCGGCAGGGGTGCTTCCCGCCAGGAGGAGCAGAACCTCCCGGCCCGTGGATTCCGCGCCTTCTGTTTCGTGGAGCAGACCGACGGCGTCCACGATCGTGGTTCCCTCCGGAGGCTGCTCTCCCGAGTTGAGGATTCTCCTCACGTCCGACGCCGGTACCGCGAAGAGATAGGGTCCGACCTCGAAGGTCAGCACGCTGAGGGCCGGGGCGGCTTGCATCGAGGAGGCGCCGTTGCCGAGGCCGGTGGACTGGTGGCCTGGTCTCTTCAACGATCGGCCGCTCCTCGGCGGCGGTGGATCCGGCCCTGGATGAACTCGACGATCTGCCGGGTCGAAGCTCCCGGTGTGAAGACTTCGAGGACGCCGGCCTTCTTGAGCGCATCGATGTCCTCGTCCGGGATGATCCCGCCCACCACGACGGGGATGTCCGCCGCCTCCTTCTCGGAGAGGAGGCGGATCACCTTGGGCAGCAGCGTGTTGTGCGCTCCCGAGAGGATGCTGAGGCAGATGGCATCGACGTCTTCCTGGATCGCGGCGTTCACGACCATCTCGGGAGTCTGATGAAGTCCCGTGTAAATCACCTCGCAGCCCGCGTCGCGCAGCGCGCGCGCGACGATTTTCGCCCCGCGGTCGTGCCCGTCGAGGCCCACCTTTCCCACCAGCAGTCTGAGGCCCGAAGCGGCCATGTCTCCCCCGCGTGACGAGATCAGAGGACGCTCTGCTCCCGGTACTCTCCAAAAACGGATTTCATGGCGCCGCAGATTTCCCCGACGGTGGCATGGGCGCGCACGGCCTCGAGGATCAGAGGCATGAGGTTGCGGTCGCCTTCGGCGCCGAGGCGCAGCGCTTCCAGGGCCCTGGCGTGCCGGGAGGCGTCCCTGGAGCGCCTGACCTCGGTGAGCCGGCGTACCTGATCGCGCTCGATGTCGGCGTGGATCTTCAGAATCTCGGGCTTGCGATCGTCCTCCACGGCGTACTTGTTCACCCCCACGATCGTCTTCTCCCCCGAGTCGACCTGGATCTGGTACTTGTAGGCCGCATCGGCGATCTCTTTCTGGGGGAACCCTTTCTCGATGGCCGCGACGATTCCGCCCATCGCATCGATCTTCCGGATGTAGTCGAGGGCCCCCTCCTCCATCTCGGCGGTGAGGCGCTCGATGAGGTAGGAGCCGCCCAGCGGATCGATCGAGTTCGCCAGCCCGCTCTCCTCGGCGAGAATCTGCTGGGTCCTCAGCGCGATGGTCACCGCCTCCTGGGTCGGGAGTGAGAGCGTCTCGTCCAGAGAGTTCGTATGGAGGCTCTGCGTGCCGCCGAGGATCGCGGCCATCGCCTGGACCGTGACCCGGACGATGTTGTTGTAGGGCTGCTGCGCCGTCAGCGAGCACCCGGCCGTCTGGACGTGGGTGCGCAGCATCCACGACCGGGGATCGGTGGCGCCGAACCGGTCCTTCATCAGGCGGGCCCACAGGCGCCGGGCCGCTCTCAGCTTGCAGATCTCCTCGAAGAAATCGTTGTGGGAGTTGAAGAAGAAGGAAAGCCTGGGAGCCACCTGATCGGGATCGAGGCCCGCCTCGCGCGCGGCCTCGACGTAGCCGATCCCATCGGCGATCGTGAAGGCCAGCTCCTGGATGGCCGTCGAGCCGGCTTCGCGGATGTGGTACCCGCTGATGCTGATCGTGTTCCAGCGGGGCACGTCGGAGGCGGCGAACGACATGATGTCCGTGATGATCCGCAGCGAGGGGCGCGGCGGGTAGATCCACTCCTTCTGCGCGATGTACTCCTTGAGGATGTCATTCTGGATGGTCCCGTCGAGCACCTTCCAGTCGGCCCCCTGCTTCTCGGCGACGACCAGGTACATCGCCCAGAGGATCGCGGCGGGCGAGTTGATGGTCATCGAGGTGCTGACCTTCGCCAGGGGGATTTCCGCGAAGAGGGCCTCCATGTCGGCCAGGCAGTCGATCGCGACCCCCTCGCGGCCCACCTCGCCCTCCGCCATGGGGTCGTCGCTGTCGCGGCCCATCAGGGTGGGGAGATCGAAGGCCACCGAGAGGCCCGTCTGGCCGTGAGCCAGCAGATACCGGTAGCGCTCGTTCGTGTCCGCCGCGGAGCCGAAGCCGGCGAACTGGCGCATCGTCCACAGCCGGCCGCGGTACATCGTCGGGTGGATGCCGCGCGTGTAGGGAAACTCTCCGGGCTGCCCCAGGTCCCGCACGGGATCCCAGCCGGGCGAGAGGTCCTCGGGGGTGTAGAGCCGCTCCAGGGGCTGATCGGAAACCGTCGTGAACCGGACGTCGCGCTCCGGGCGCCGCGCGAGCCCCGGCTGGAGCGTCTCCTGCTCCCAGCGCCGCTTTTCTCCCGACAGGGTCCTCGCCATCGTCTGATCTCCCGATCCCTGCGTCCCTCAGGCAGCCGTGAGGAGCCTGCGAGCGATGATGATCCTGTGAATCTCCGACGTGCCCTCGTAGAGCGTCGTGACGCGGACATCGCGGAAGTAGCGCTCCAGGGGGTACTCCCGCGAGTAGCCATACCCGCCGAATACCTGGAGCGCCTCGTAGCAAACGCGGTTCCCCATCTCGGAGGCGTAGAGCTTGGCCTGCGCGGCCTCCCTCGTGAACTCTTTCGCGCCCGACTCCATCAGCCAGGCCGCGCGGTGGGTCAGCAGGCGGGCGGCGTCCAGATCCACGGCCATGTCGGCCAGCTTGTTCTGGATCGCCTGAAGGCGCCCGATGGGGGCGCCGAAGGCCTCCCGGCTTAGTGCGTGGGCCCGGGCGGCCTCGAAGGCGGCGCGGGCGATGCCGATGGCCTGCGCCGCGATGCCGACCCGGCCGCGATCGAGAGTGGAGAGCGCAATCGTGAACCCCAACCCCTCTTCCCCGAGCAGGTTCTCCTCCGGAACCTCGCATCCCTCGAGCACGATCTCGCCCGTCGTGGAGGCCCGAAGCCCGAGCTTGTGCTCGGACTTGCCGAAAGAGAATCCGGGAAGGGAGGGCTCCACGATGAAAGCCGACATGC
The DNA here is from genome assembly GCA_964568735.1 of uncultured Acidobacteriota bacterium. Taxonomy (GTDB): domain Bacteria; phylum Acidobacteriota; class Polarisedimenticolia; order JACPZX01; family JACPZX01; genus CAZMRF01. Next base: position 54,464 of record CAZMRF010000008.1, on the reverse strand, counting down.
CCTTCTTTCCGCGCGAGGGGTCCGTCAGCGCGAAGAGCACGAAGACGCGGCCGACCCTCGCGTTCGTGATCCAGGCCTTCGTGCCGTTGAGGATGTACCGGTCTCCCCTCTTCTCGGCCGTGGTCCTGATGCCGGCGGCGTCCGACCCGGCGGTCGGCTCGGTGAGAGCAAAGCCTCCGAGCATCTCGCCCGATGCCATGGCCGGGAGGTAATGCTCCTTCTGCTCGGAGGTGCCGAAGCGGGCGATGGGACCCGCGGAGGCCGTGTTGTGCACGCTCACGGTCACCGCCGTCGAAGCGCACGCCGCGGCCAGCTCTTCGAGCACGAGCGCGACGGAGAGAGGCCCGTAGCCCGCGCCGCCGTGCTTCTCGGGGATCGACATCCCCATGATCCCCAGCTCCGCGAGCTTGGCGATGAGGGCCGCGGGGAACTCCTCGCGTCGCTCGTACTCGCCGGCCACAGGGGCGATCTCCGATGCCGCGAACTCGCGGATCGTCTCCCTGAGGATCCCCTGCTCCTCGCTCAGGCTGAAGTCCAAGCCGGCTACCCCTTGAGGATGTTGGCCGCGATCACCATCCGCTGGATCTCGCTGGTGCCTTCGTAGATTTCCGTGATGCGGGCGTCGCGGAAGTAGCGTTCCACGGGGTACTCGGAGATGTACCCGTAGCCGCCGAAGATCTGCACCGCCTTGTAGGCCACCCGGTTGCACACCTCCGACGCGAAGAGCTTCGCCATCGAGGCTTCGAGCGTGTATCGCTCCTTCGTCTCCTTGGCGTGGGCGGCGCGGTAGGTGAGCAATCGCGCCGCGTCGGTGTCGGTGGCCATGTCCGCGAGCATCCACTGGATCGATTGCTGCTCGGCGATGGGCTTCCCGAACTGCACGCGCTCCTTCGCATACCGGACCGACTTGTCGAGGGCGCCCTGGGCGATGCCGACGGCCTGCGCGGCGATGCCGATGCGCCCGCCGTCGAGGGTGTGGAGGGCCACCTTGAACCCGGCTCCCTCCTCGCCGAGGAGATTCCCCGCGGGCACCTCGCAATCCGTCAGGACGACCTCCACCGATCCCGAAGAGGTGATCCCGAGCTTCGTCTCCGGCTTGCCCAGCGAGTACCCCGGAAAGCCCCGCTCCACGATGAAGGCCGAGATCCCGCGGGAGCCGGGGGCCCCCGCCTCGCTCTTCGCGTAGACGATGCAGGCGTCGGCGGCGATCCCGTTCGTGACGAAGACCTTGGATCCGTTCAGGACCCAGCGGTCGCCCTTGCGCACGGCGGAAGTCCTCAAGCTCCCCGCGTCCGAGCCCGAATTGGCCTCGGTGAGGCAGTAGGCTCCGATCTTTTCCCCGGCCGCGAAGGGGGCCAGGTATCTCTTCTTCTGCTCCTCGGTCCCGAACTTCTCGATGGGGTGGCAGTAGAGCGAGTTGTTCACGGAGAGGATGACGCCGAGAGAGGCATCCACCCTGGAGATCTCCTCGATGGCGATCACGTAGGAGAGAGCGTCCAGGCCGGCCCCGCCGTGCGATGGGTCGACCATGACGCCCATCAGGCCCAGCTCAGCGCTCTTCCTGACGGACTCGCGCGGAAACTCCCGCGTACGGTCGTGGTGGGCGGCCTTCGGCTCAATCTCGCTCTCGGCGAATCGCCGGAGGGTGTCCCGCAGCATCACGTGGTCCTGGTCGAGCTCGAGTCTCATGTCGTGGTATCCAGATGGGCGGGCGTCACGTAACTCTCTTTAGTTTCAAGGAATAGACGGCATCGTAGCCGGGGCTCCCCAGCCGTGTCAAGGAGCGTGCAGGGACACGATGAGCGCGTCCTGGGGTGCGATGCGCGATCTTCGGGCTTCAGCTCTCCGGCTCGATAAGGCCGAGCCGCCCGTCTTTCCGCCGGTAGAGGATGTTGATCGATTGGGAGCGATCGTTGCGGAAGACGATGAAGCCCAGGTCGGTTTCCATGACCTGCACGGCCGCCTCCTCCACCGACATGGGTTTGCGACGGGGCATGGAGGTGCGGACGATCTGGAGCCCGTCTGCGTCAGCGCCATCGGAGGCCTTGCGTCGCCGCGCGGCCGCAGGCGCCCGGCTGGACTTGGTCCTCTCGGGCACGGAAGGAGCTTCCACCGGAGACTCGGACAGTGCTGCGGCCCTCCTCCTGCGCGTGGTGAGCTTCTCCTTCTGCTTCCTCGCCTGGGTTTCCAGCTTCTCCACGCACTCGCCGATGGAGGTGTACATGTCCTGAGTCACCTCGCGGGCGCTCAGTCCGAGGTGCCGGCCATGGACGAGGATCTCGGCCGAGTGCCGGTGCTTCTCGACGGTGAGGATCACGTGAATCTCGAGGGATCCGTCCACGAGGCGCCGGATTTTCTCGAGCTTCTCGCTCGCGAAGGTCCTGAGAGCGGGCGTTACCTTCACGTGCCGTCCCGTGATCTCGAGCTTCATGTCGGAGTTCTCATTGGTCGGGGTCACGCCAGGGGTTGCCTCCGATCGTTCGAGGACGGGATCCTGAGCTCTCCGCGGTACTTGGCCACCGTCCTTCGCGCGATCCTGATGCCATGCTCCTCGGATAGGAGCTTGACGATGTGCGCGTCGCTCAGCGGGCTCTGGTTGTCCTCCGATGCGACGATCTCGCGGATCTTTTCCTTCACCTTGAGCGAAGAGATGTCCTCGCCCGCCGAGCCGGGGACGGCCGCATGAAAGAAATACCGCATCTCGTAGAGCCCGCGGGGAGTGTGCATGTACTTGTTGTTGACGACGCGGCTTACCGTGGACTCGTGCATCCCGATGTCCTCCGCAACATCGCGGAGGATGAGAGGGCGCATGTGATTGATGCCGTGGTCCAGGAAGTCCCTCTCGTGCTTGACGATGCTGGTTGCGACCTTGAAGATGGTGCGCTGGCGCTCGTCGAGGCTCTTGATGAACCTGTGCGCGGCGCGGACCTTCTCCCGGATATAGGAGCGCGCCTCCCTGTCCGCGGCGGGGTTCTGATGGTCGAGCATCCGCCGGTAGTGGCCGCTGATCCGCAGCCGCGGCATGCCGTCCTCGTTCAGGACGACCTTATACTCAGCGCGCTCCACCTTCACGACGAATACGTCGGGCGTGACGTACTGGGAGCGGCGCGAGTTGTATCGAAGTCCCGGGGAGGGGTCCAGGTGCCGGATGACGTCGATGGCGGCGCTGAGCTCGGCCATGTCGCACCCGAGCTCCTGCGCGAGGGCAGGATACCGGTGGCCCTGCAGCTGATCGAAGTGGTCGCGGACGATCCCGCCGGCGTGGCTCGCGGCGAGGCCGAGGTGCTCCAGCTGGATGAGCAGGCACTCGCGCAGGTCGCGCGCAGCCACACCGGGAGGATCCAGGCTCCTCACGAGCGTGAGGGCGCGCTCGACCTCCTCCGGCCGGTAGGGCCCCATCGCCTGGAGCTCCTCCACCGTCGCCCCGAGGTATCCGTCGTCGTTGAGGTTGCCGATGATCGCCTCGGCGATCTCCCTGACCCGGTCGTCGACGGCGCTCGCTTCGAGCTGCCACTCGAGGTGATCGGTGAGCGTCTGCGGCTTGGTGAGCGTGGCCTCGAAGGACGGGAGGTCGATCTGCTCGACGGGGGCCCTGGGCTCGTACGAGGACTGGATGAAGTTCTCGTAGAAGGCGTCGAGGAAGTCGTCGCCGAAGGTCTCCTTCCCGTCTCCCTCGGCCGGCGTCGTTGCTGCGGCCGGGGCGCCCTCGGCGACAGGAGCTGCCGCCTCTTCCTTCACCTCCTGCTCGCTCTGCGTGACCTCCGTGCCTTCCTCGAGGACCGGGTTTTCGACCAGCTCGTGCGTGATCTCTTCGAGGAGTTCGAGCTTGCTCAACTGCAGCAGCTTGATCGCTTGCTGCAGCGACGGCGTCATGATGAGCTTTTGGCTCATCTTGATGTTGAGTTTCTGCTCGAGCGCCATGTTTTCTGCTTCGCTCTGATCGAGGATCAGGCGAGCTGGAACTGATCCCCCAGGTAAACCTCGCGCACGCGGGGGTTCGAGGCCAGTTCGTCCGGTGGACCTGATTCGAGGATGGTTCCCTCCGCGATAATGTACGCCCGGTCGGTTATTTGTAAAGTCTCCCGAACGTTGTGATCCGTGATCAGGATCCCCAACCCTCTCTCCTTGAGATGCGCGACGACGCGCTGGAGATCCGCGCGGGCGATGGGATCGATCCCCGCGAAGGGTTCGTCGAGGAGAATGAAGGATGGACTCGTCGTGAGGGCCCGTGCGATCTCGAGCCGGCGTCGTTCGCCCCCGGAGAGCGTCGAGCCCTTCTGCCGCGCGAGGTGGGAGAGACCGAACTCCTCAAGGAGGCTCGCGGAGCGCTCGCGCATCTCGTCGCTCCCCAATCGAAGCGTCTCGAGGATGGCGAGGAGGTTGTCCTCCACCGTCATCTTCCGGAAGACCGAAGCTTCCTGGGGCAGGTATCCGAGCCCGCGGCGGGCGCGCAGATACATCGGAAGAGAGGTGATGTCCTGGTCGTCGAGGGTGACCCGGCCTCTGTCGGGCCGAACGAGGCCCAGGATGCATCCGAAGGTGGTGGTCTTGCCGGCGCCGTTGGGACCCAGGAGACCGACAATCTCCCCGCCCTGTATGCGCAGGGTCACGTCTGTGACGACGTGACGCTTCCGGTAGCTCTTCGAAATTCCTTCAGCGTGGAGGCTTCGGATCACCGCGCTCACCCTCTTCCGACGTCGGCCGAAGCGTGATCCAGGTCCTTCCGCCCGATTCGGACTCGACTTGAATCCTACCAGTCGACCTCTCGTAAGTCAACACAGCCCCACGCGCAACCTGCTGATTAGACTGATCTTGCATCGTTGCGAGTCGCCCCTTCCCGATGAGCGAGAAACGCTCGGATGGGAAATCGGCCACGAGTCGATCGCCTTCGCCGAGGATCCTCCCCTGCCGAAGGGTCACGCCTCCATCGGCCTCGAGCTGCCTGAGCCCTTCCAGCGTCGTGCCGGTGGCGTGCATGCTCTCGGCCTGGATCCTGAGGCCCCCCGTCGTGGCCACGGTCCCCCCCCCGAACCGGGCATCCATGGCATCCCTGCGGTAGCGCAGGCTCGACGAGGTGATCGTGACGGTGCGCGTTGAAGGATCCGAGGCGCCCTCGACGGGGATGCGGGCGACCACTCCCCCTTCGGCGTCGAGGAGTCCCTCGGCCTCGGAGAATCGGACCTCCAGCGCTTCGATGCTGCCGCTCCCTTTCCAGATCCTCACTCCTCCGGTGTACCTCGCCTGCCGCTCCTTCATCTGGAGCCTCAACCGTTCCGACATCGCGTGAAGGGCGCCTCCCTCTGAGCCGAAGAGCCCCTCCAGGCCGCGAGCTCCAGCTCCAGGCACCGTCGTCCCGGCAGCAGGAGTCCCGGCACCCGGAGTCGCGGGGCTCGCGGGGGAGGAGGTCGTGGTCTTGACGCGGCCCCGTGCCAGGAGGATCTCCTGGGTTCTGTCGATCTCGATCTCGTTCGCCGCAATCGTGGCGCCCTCCGTCGTCAGGCTTGCCGGGCTCTCCGCGCTTCCGCTCAGGATCCACCTCTCCTGCGAGGGCTCGTAGCGGAGCTTCGGCGACTCGAGAGTCCTCGTCCCGTGGGAAACCTTCACATCTCCCTCGGCCTCGATGGCCTCGAAGCTCCGGCCGGCCTGGTCGATGCCGGCGGTGATCCTCCCCGCATCGACGGTCGCGCTCTCGCCGCGCGGGTCCCTCGCAGCGGGAATCTGAAGCTGCGCCGATTGGCTCGCGGTCACCTTCACGATCCGGCCCTCCCGGAATTCCGCGTCGAGCCGGTCGCTCGAGAGACTCCTCGGGTGCTCCTCCGGGTTGCCGTCGGCGAGGCGGACCCCCCCTTCCGCGAAGACGGCGACAGGGAGGCCCTCCGGATCCAGCTGCAGCTCCAGCCTGTCTCCCGTCAGGGTGTGGCCTTCAGCCGATACCGGCGCGCCTCCGGCTGGATCCGCGGGAAAGAACGCGCGGAAGCCGCGGAGGGCTCGCAGGGAGCGCACGCGCTTGTTGCTTCCCTCGGCTTCGAGGCCCACCTCGACCAGGCTCCCCGAGAGCGTCTGGCCCGTCGAGCTCTGCATCACGTAGCCCATGAAGGTCACGAGGTCGGATCGGGGGTCCAGCCGTGCCGAGGTCGCCAGGATCGTGCGCTGCGCTCCCGAGGAGTCGGCGGCCGAGATGCTCACGTCGGAGAGGAACTCGAGCCGGCGCCGGGCCACCAGGTAACGGAGGCCCCTCGCCCTCCCCTCGACGCTCCCTGTGCTGAACACCACCTCGCCCGTCGCGTTGAGCTCAGGGGGAGATTCGCGGTAGGTGATCTCGGGGACCTCCACGTGCAGGCCCCGCTCGTTCTTCAAGACGACTCCCTCCCGGAAGCTCCACCCCCCCGCGGAGGCCTCACCCGACACCGCGAGCGGCGCCGAGATCTCCGTCCGCTCCTGACCCTCGTCGAAAACGGTGACGGACACGTCGTGAAGCACGGTGCCTCCGGCGCGGTAGGTCAGCGCCTCGCGGGCCGTGATCTGCAGCGAGGGGAGCCCGCGGCGCGTTCGCTTGAGGTCGAGGTTCAGCGAGCGCTGCGCCACCCCCTCGCCCGTTTCCAGCGACGTGAGAGGAGGGCCGCCTTCGCCGCGCGACCTGTCGGCGATCAGGTAGGCCACGGCGCCCGTCAGGAGCACGAGGAGGATCAGGACGGCATAGCGCAGCCCGCTGAGCGGGTTGCGCGGAGAGGCCCGGCCGGGCAGGCTCGCTGGAAGATCGAGAGCCATCGGACAGGCCCTCCCCGTCACCGTCCGCGGAATGCGGGCTTGCGCTTTTCCAGGAAGGCGCCGGTCCCTTCCCTGGCATCATCGGTGGCCGTCAAGAGGCCGAAAAGACCCGCTTCGAGGAAGAGCCCCTCCGAGAGGGGCATGTCGAGTCCCCTGTTGACCGAGTCGATGGCGAAGCTGACGGCGATGGGCCCACGCGAGAGTATGGTCTTTGCGAGCTTCTCGCAGGTTTCGATGAGCTGATCGGCGGGGACGACCCTGTTGACGAGGCCCGTCTTCAAGGCCTCCTGGGCATCCAGCCGGTCGCCCGTCAGGATCAGCTCGAGAGCCTTCCCGCGCCCCACGAGGCGAGGCAGCCGCTGGGTGCCCCCGAACCCCGGGATGAGGCCGAGAGTGACCTCCGGCAGGCCGAGGGAGGCCCCCTCCGCCGCGACCCGGATCTGACAGGCGAGCGCGAGCTCGAGCCCGCCCCCGAGCGCGAAACCGTTGATGGCGGCGATGGTCGGCTTCCGGCTGCGCTCGAGCCGGGAGAGAACGGATTGCCCGTAGAGCGCGTAGTCCTGGCCTTCCCGGGGTGTCTGCTCCGCGAGCTCGGCGATATCGGCCCCCGCCACGAAGGCGCGCGAGCCACTGCCCGTCACGATGAGCGCACGGGCTGCGTCGTCGCCCTGGTACATGGAGAGCGCCTGGTCGAGCTCTCGGAGAGTCTCGCGGTTCAGCGCGTTGAGCTTCTCGGGACGGTTGACGGTGATGCGGACGACGCCGTCGTTGTTCTCGTAGAGGAGGTTCTTGTAGGTCATGGCATCTCTCCCGGACCAGGGTCCGCCGCGGGCCGGAGCACCACGGGGCCGCGGCGAATCTGTCGTGACTCTGCGGAGCTAGTTCTTCGTCCGAATCATGGCATCCCTCAGCATTGAGCGTCGACGACGAGGGCGATGCCCTGCCCCCCGCCGATGCAGGCTGCCGCCACCCCGTACCGTGCGCCACGCCGCCGCAGCTCGAGGAGGAGTGTGAGGACGAGCCGGGCGCCCGTTGCGCCCAGGGGATGCCCCAGGGCGATCGCGCCTCCGTTCACGTTCACCTTCTCCCGATCCAGGTGCAGCTCCTTCTCGACGGCGAGGTATTGAGCAGCGAAGGCTTCGTTGATCTCCAAGAGATCGATCTCGTCGATGGAGAGGCCCGCGCGATCGAGTGCTGCGCGGATGGCGGGGACGGGGCCGATCCCCATGATTCTAGGCGGGACGCCCGCGTATCCCCAGCCGGCGAGCCGGCCGAGCCGGGTCCATCCCTCCGCCTCGGCCCGGCGAGCCCCGGACAGGACGAGCGCGGCGGCTCCATCCACGATCCCCGAGGCGTTCCCTGCGGTGACCAGCTCGCCGCGACCGAAGGCGGGGGGCAGGGCCGCGAGCGCGTCTGAGGTCGTCTGCGGCCGCCGGTGATCGTCTTCGGCGAATTCCTGAACGCGGCCTTTCTCCCGGATCTCCACCGGCACGATCTCCTCCTGGAAGCGCCCGGCCTGCCAGGCGGCTTCCGCGGCCTGCTGGCTCCGGAGGGCATAGGCATCGCACTCCCTCCGCGTGATGCCCGCCTCACGAGCGAGGACCTCGGCCGTTTCGGCCATCATCAACCCGCAGTAGCCGTCCGTGAGTGCCACGACGAGGGAATCCTCGAGCCGCCCTTCACCCAGCCGGAATCCCCTGCGTGCTCCCCGGATGACGTGAGGGGCCTGGGACATGTTCTCCATGCCCCCGGCGACGCAGACCTCCGCTTCGCCGGCTGCAATCATGTGGGAGGCGGAGATCACGGCCTGGATGCCCGATCCGCAGAGCCGGTTGACGGTGAGAGCCGGAACCCGCTCCGGAATCCCCGCCTTCAGCGCGACGTGGCGCGCCCCGTAGGCCGCGTTCCCCGATGTCTGCAGGGCGTTGCCCATGATCACGTGATCGACGGCCTCGGCTGGAACGCCGCTGCGCACGAGGGCGCCGCGTGCAGCCAGCGATCCCAGCTCGATCTCGCTCAGGCCGGCAAGACGGCCGTTGTAGGCGGCCATGCCCGTGCGGGCGCCGTGCAGGACGATGATCTCGCTGTCCAAGGGGAGACTCCGGTCAGGGAGTGCAGGAGGCCGGCTGGATTCTATCAGAGGCTCGGGAGCTTGTCCGGCGTAACGCCCGCCGGGCTCGGGGAATTCCCGCTCAGCTCCGCCGGCGAGGCCGGCGGGTCGATCGCTTCACGTTGAGGCGGAAGTCCTCATTGACACGAAAGTCCTTCCCCGTGATCTCGACCGACACGCACATCTCGTGCAGCCTCGATCGAACCGCCGGGCCGATCCGCTCGGTGAGAACCGGGTGGTTCGAGTCCTTGCCCGCGGGAGCGTCGCTGAGGTTGCTGGTGATGAGGGTGACTTTCCGTTCGTTGTAGCGGCTGTTGACGATGTGGCCGACCATGTCGCGGACCCACTCGGTCATCCGGGCCGCGCCCAGGTCGTCGAAGACCAGGACTTCGGCCTGGACGAGGGGCCGGAGAAGCTCCATCTCGGAGTCCTGCGCGAGCGGATCGTAGGAGGCCTGCAGGCTCTTGATGAGCTCGCGGAAGTCGGCGAAAAGCCCCTGGACCCCGTGCTCGAGGATCAGCTCGCGCAGCGCGGCCACCGCGAGGTGCGTCTTCCCCACCCCGGGGGGGCCGAGGAGCAGCAGGCCGAACTCCGCCTCCTCGCGGGCCCGGCGCGCCGAGTAGCTCTGGACGAACTCGCGCGTTGCCATGCAGGCCCTCTCGATGGACGGATCGAAGCGAGCGTCGGTGGAGAAGGACCCGAAGTCACAGGCGGAGTAGCGGCTCGGGATGCGGGCGCGCCGGAGCAGGGCCCGGACCCTCTCTTCCCGCGTGCAGGGGCAGGGGCCGGCATAGCTTCGGCCGCTGCCGCCCTCCCGGATCACGCGAAACCCGGTTCCTCCGCAGTCGGGACACCTGACGCTCGCGGGGGGCGGCGAGCGATCGGGGGCGCCTGCTGGACGAGGGGTGCTGTCGGGCCTCATGGGAGAGAGCCTCTGTGAGCCTGCCCGGGTCACGCCTCCGAGAGGCTCCCGGGAGCCCGTCACGACCAATCCTGATGCCCTGGCGCTTCCGGCGTCAGTTCAAGTAGATCCTGAGATGCTGGACTCGTTCGGAACGGAACATCTTCTCGAGCGCCTGGGCCTCGATCTGCCGGATCCGCTCCCTGGACAGGTGGAGGATATCGCCAATCTCCTTCAACGTCATCGGGTCCTTCTCCCCGCCTCCTTCGGCAAGCCCGAAGCGGAGCCGGACCACGAGCTCTTCCTTGTCGTCGAGGTCCTCCAGGCAGCCGCGGATGAGGTCCTTGAGCGAGGAGCGGAAGTAGTTCTCGTCCGGGGCCGTCACCGAATCCTGCTCGATCTTGTCCGCGACGTGGAAGTTGTGCTCCTCGTCGATCACGGTGCTGAGAGAGACGTTGTCGTCGGCGACCCGGAGCAGCGCGGTGACCTCCTCCGGCTGGATCTTCAGCCGGTCCGCGATTTCCTCCGGGCTCGGCGCCCGCTCGTTCTCGAGCGTGAGCTGCTGGATCGTCTTGCCGATCCGGTAGAGGAGGTTGGCCTGCTTCTGGGGGAGCCTGAAGGCCCCGCTCTGATCGGAGAGAGCGTGGACGATCGACTGCCGGATCCACCAGACGGCGTAGGTGATGAACTTGACGTTCTTGCCGGGGTCGAAGCGCTTCGCCGCCTCGATGAGGCCGATGTTGCCTTCGTTGATCAGGTCAAGGAAGGAGAGTCCGCAGCCGCGGTACTTCTTGGCAAAGCTGACGACGAACCGGAGGTTGGCCTCCACGAGCTTCTGGATGGCCTCCCGTCCCTCTCTGCCACCCCGCTTGATCCGGGCCCCGAGCTTCTTCTCTTCGTCGGCAGTGATCCGCGGGAGCTTTGCGATCTCTTGAAGATACTTCTTCAGACTCTGTGAACTGGAGCCTCCGCGTTCTGGGCGGTTCCCCTGTTGCATCCACCCTCTCCCGGATGATGGCCCCCATGCTCGACCCACAGGCCCCGTTCAGAGCGGGCTCCATCATAGTGCCGGGAGGTGTTGTTGACAATCTATTTCTTGTCGTCCACGTCGACGAACTCCGCATCCACGACGTCGCTCTCCTTGCCGCCCTCGGGGGCCCCGGGGGCGCGTCCCGCGCCTTCGCCCTCCGGGCTCGTGCCGGCGGCCTTGGTCGAGTAAACGCGCTGAGCCATCTCGTGCTGTGCCGCGGTCAGACCCTCCATCGCCCTCTGGATCTCGGGACCGGTGCCCCCCTTCAGCGCGGTGCGAAGCGCGGTCAACTCCTTCTGGATCGCCTCCCTGTCGGATGCCGGGAGCTTCTCGCCCGCCTCCTTGAGCATCTTCTCGGTGGAATGGACGGCCGCGTCCGCGCGATTCCGCAGCTCGGCCTCCTCGCGGAACTTCGTATCCTCCTCCACGTGCGTCTCCGCCTCGCGCCTCATCTTCTCAACTTCGTCCTTGCTCAACCCGCTGCTTGCCTCGATGCGGATCTTCTGCTCGCGGCCCGTGCCGGTGTCCTTCGCGGAAACGTGGAGGATCCCGTTGGCATCGATGTCGAACGTGACCTCGATCTGCGGCACCCCGCGGGGGGCGGCTGGAATGCCCTCCAGCCTGAAGTTGCCGAGCACCTTGTTGTGCCGGGCCATCTCGCGCTCGCCCTGGCAGACCTTCACGTCGACGGAAGGCTGGTCGTCCTCGGCCGTCGAAAAGACCTGGCTTCGCTTCGTCGGGATCGTGGTGTTGCGCTCTCGATGCCGAGAGAGAGAGGGGTGACGTCCAGGAGGAGAATGTCCTTGACCTCTCCACCCAGCACTCCGCCCTGGACGGCGGCTCCCACGGCCACGACTTCGTCGGGATTGACGCCCTTGTGAGGCTCCCGGGCGAAGAACTCCTTGACCACCTGCTGGACCTTCGGAATCCGCGTCGAGCCGCCCACGAGGACCACCTCGTGGATCTGCTCCGGCGTGAGCTTCGCGTCCGCCATCGCCCGCCGGCACGGTTCAACCGTCCGCTGGATCAGGTCGTCGACGAGCGACTCGAACGTGGCCCGGGACAGCTTGATCAGGAGATGTTTGGGGCCGGAGGAATCGGCCGTGATGAAGGGCAGGTTGATCTCCGTCTCGACGGTCGTGGAGAGCTCGCACTTGGCCTTCTCGGCGGCTTCCTTCAGCCGCTGCAGCGCGATCTTGTCGTTGCCGAGGTCGATTCCCTGGTCCTTCCTGAATTCGCTGACGATCCACTCGATGATCTTCTGATCGATGTCGTCACCACCCAGGTGCGTGTCGCCGTTCGTGGACTTCACCTCGACCACGCCCTCACCGACCTCCAGGATGGAGATGTCGAAGGTGCCCCCTCCGAAGTCGTAGACGGCGATGGTCTCGTTCT
>CAZMRF010000008.1:0-42250 GCA_964568735.1 uncultured Acidobacteriota bacterium | reverse complement strand
GCTCGTTGATGATCCGCTCCACCTTGAGCCCGGCTATCTCGCCGGCGTCCTTGGTGGCCTGCCGCTGCGAGTCGTTGAAATAGGCGGGGACCGTGATCACGGCTCGCTCCACTTTCTGCCCGAGGTAGGCCTCAGCGGACTCCTTCATCTTCTGGAGGATCTTCGCGGAGATCTCGGGAGGGGAATAGGGCTTGCCCTGCACCATGACCCGGACGTCGCCGTTCGGAGCGCCCTCGACCTTGTAGGTGACCCTCTTGATCTCGTCGGGCACCTCGTGGTGCTTGCGGCCCATGAAGCGCTTGATGGAGTAGATCGTGTTGAAGGGGTTTGTGATGGCCTGTCGCTTCGCCACCTGCCCGACCAGGCGCTCTCCCTTGTCGGTCACGGCGAATACGGAGGGGGTGGTGCGGCTTCCTTCAGCGCTCGGGATGACGACCGGCGTGCCGCCCTCCATGACGGCGACGACGGAGTTCGTCGTGCCCAGGTCGATTCCGATGATCTTGCTCATGCGCTTGCCCTCCGGCGTTGGCTTCAATAAGAGGCGGGGACAGTAGGAGGAGCCCCGGGCGCTGTCAAGGCCGCCGCGCTCTCCACCCTCGGCCCCTGCGATGATCCCGGAGGCCGTCCGGGGATTCTATTCGGAGAGCCCGCCGAGGCCGGGCGCGATCGCTCCGCGGAGGCGGCTCAGGCCCAGATCCTGCCGTTCCGATCCAGCGGAATCTGTGACCAGGATCCGGTAGCCGTTGGGTCCCCGCTCGTAGCCCACCTCCCGCCCCCAGCCGTCCTTGAGGGTCTCCGCGGAGACGATCCGGCGCTCCTCCAGTTCGCCCAGGTGGGCCGGATACTCCCCGAGCTGGAGGTAGTAGATCTGGATTCCCTCGTCGAGGCGCTGGACGTGGCTCCTCGTGATCGCCGTCTGGATCTGGTCCAGTTGTGGATCTGTATGCGCAGGGGGAAGCCGGTTGATGGGGTTGCGCCCCATCGTCAACGCGGACGCGCCGGCCGCGATGAAGAGGAGGAAGATGAGGAAGTTCCAGAGTGTGGAGGTGACGGCCGGCTGGCGGACGACAGGCTCGGCACGGCGCGCCTGATCCGCATGGACCTCCCGGATGATCCCCCTGGTGAGGAGGTCGTAGAGGATCCTGCAGGTCTCGAAGTCTCCGAGGCCCGCCCGGTCGATCAGGTCCTGGACGCTCAGCAGGCCATCGATGGAGGCGTAGACCCTGGCTTCGGTCTCGGACATGACGATGGAGTCCGTCGGTCGAGCCTCGGGAGGTGCGCCTTCCCTGGGCCCGCCGCCGAAGGCATCGCTGAGATCGTCACCTCCCCCATCTTCCTCGCCCTGGATCTCGATCGTCGCCTTCGGCTTGGTCTTGGCGAAGACCATGTTCACCGAGCGGATCTTCTTCTCGATGATCGGCCATTCGTCGATCATCCTGATCCCTTCCATCAGGATGCTCTCGGCGGTCAACGGCGTGAAATGCTCGCGGTCGTACTCGATGGCCGCTTCCTGCTTGAAGGAGTAGTCGCCGTCGCTCCATCGGAAGAGGCGGTAGACCACCTGCGTGACCTGAAGCCTCAGCGCCTCGCGCAGCGCGGCGTGGCTCAGGTAGTTCTGCTCGATGAGGATGTTCCCGAGCCGCTGGAGCGTGCGGCGCTGGAGCTTCAGCGCTTCCTGGAGCCGATCCTCGGAGACGTCCCCGGACTTGACGAGCACCGTGCCGAGAAGGTCCTCGAGCTTCTTCGACTGGGAGTCCGCCGAGACGACGGATCCCTCGACGAAGGAGACGGTGACGACGTCCTCGTCGCTCTTGAGCGTGAGGACGCCCGTCTTCCTCTGGATTCCGATGAGCTGGAAGATGTCGGCGAGACTGAAATCCCTGAGGGTGCCCTCGAGGGCCATGGCAGCGTTTCCCTCCGGAGGGTGACGCGCGCGATTATACGTGTGCCCCCGGCCGGCGTCGAGGCGCCTGCCGTGGCGATCAGCGGTGCCTCCCGCGGTGAGAGGCTTCTAGTTCTGCAGCCGCGGTGCGAGCAGGTTCGCGGCCAGCCAGGTCAGACCCATGAGGCATGAGCCTAGAAGGACGCTCAGGCTGGGCACACCGAAGACCTGGAGCGAAGATGGCAGGATCAGGCGCCCTTCGAGGAGGATCAGCGTGAGCGGCAGGATCCACAGCGCGGACGCCAGCAAACCCGTGAAGGTGCGGCCCGCGAGCATGTGCCCCGTGCCCGGGAGCAGCACGGAGGCGATGCGTATCTTGAGCCGCGAGACCCGCGCGAACCGCTCGACCTGGCGCAACTTCCTCGCCCTCACGTCGGGGGCGATGGCGTCCTTCTTCACGAAGAGGTGGATGCACTGGGCGCAGCACTCGCGGGCGCCGATCTCCCGCTTGCATTTCCCGCAGAAGGGCGCTCCGCACCGGATGCATATCTGGGCCCGGGTGGGCGATCGACTGAGCAGGCCCGACCACCCGAGAAGGACGAGCGAGGCCATGGCGCCGATCGCGGTGGGAGAGCCCAGGCTGGCGATCCAATCCACGGAATCCCGTGAATGGATCCTCGCCTCGAGGTAAGCCGTCACCTCTTCGCGCGGAACCCACAACGGTATCGGATCAGGGGCCTCTCCCCTCCCGCGCGCCATGACGAGCTCCTGCGCCATGTCGGGATTGAGCTGCTGCAGGCGGCGCAAGGTCCCCTCGGCGTCCACGAGCCTCAATGCGGAGCTCTGTGCCAGGTTCAGGTTGTACTGGATGGCCGCTTCATCCGGGCGGACTTCAGCGGCTCTGCCGAAGTAGACGAGGCCCTGGGACATCTGGCCCGTCTTCATGTAGAGGGACCCCACGTTGTTCAAGGCCCGTGGTTCGTTAGGAACCACGTCGAGGATGCGCTGGTACTCCTCGAAAGCCTCCCGGTTCAGGTTCGCCCTCTGATAGGTGTTGGCGAGAAGGAGGCGGATCGCGAGGGACTCGGGATCCTCGTCGAGAGTCCGTTGCAGGAAATGGATGACCTCCTTGCCGTAGCCTCCGTCGAGGGCGTCCTCCATGGCGAGGAGCACCGGGTCGGCGGCCTGCCGTGCCTCGAGCGCGCTCCGCGCCGCGAGCGGGCCCGTGGCGACGATCGCCAGGCACGCCAATCCGGCGACGAGCCTCTCCGAGCCCGACATGTACCGGGCGAGCACGACGCACCAGTAGAGCAGGATCCACGCGCCGCCGATCCAGAGCAGCAGGGGCGCGAATAGAACGGACCATGCGAGCAGCTTCGAGACGCCCTCGCCCCGTCCCGAGGGCAGCATCTCCTCGATGTCGTGGCGCAGCATGGCATTGTGGCGGATGAGGAGAACGAAGATCACGGCCGCGGCGAGCAGCCAGAGTCCGACCATGCCCACGATGAGCGCGTTGGCCAGCCCTTCCCGCGCGAAGGAGTCCACCCGAAGCCGGATGGCCCTCCGGTACTCCCCGATGAAGGCGCTGAAGCCCCTGCCCGCGCGCATCGCCGCCCAGGCATAGCCCGACTGTGCCTCGGGCGCCCTCGGATCGAAGCGGCGGGCGATGTCGAAGGCCTCCCTGGCCCTCTCGTAGTTTCCCTCGCGCAGCCGCTCGTAGCCCTCGAAAGAGAATGCCCTGGCCAGCCACGGCACGCGGTCCAGCCGTTCGGTGCGGATCAGCGACTTCATCGAGTCCACGCTCGCCGCGGCGGTGACCGTGTCGTCCCGAAGGAGCGCCTGCGCCCGGGTGAACCAGAGATCCTGGAGCGCCTTTTCAACGGATGGCTGGGCGTCGGACGACGAGGGGTGCGCCGCGGCTGGAACGGGCAGGAGAAGGACGAAAGCGAGGGCGAGTCCGGAGGCGAGAGAGGGCCGGCGCGGCATCTAGGCGCCGGGCGTCTTCATGACGTAGGCCATCTGCAGCTCGGCGAGCAGCGACTCGAGGATTTCCTGCTCCTCCCTGGACAGGTTCCCGAGCGTCTTGCGCTTCAGCATCTCGAGCATCTCGACGGCTCCGCGTGCCGCCTCCATGTCTGGGGCCTCGTCGTGGGTTGCCCCCTCCGGGCCGCTGACGCCGAGGTGGATGCAGCCGCTCTCGTAGAGCGAAACGCAGAGGTTCAGAAACGCGGCGTCGCGCCCCGCGCGGCTCCGATCCGTCTCGCTCGATCGGTTCATCGTGAACCCGGGGCCGTGGACCGGCTCCTCGGGCTCCGTGCGCGGGGATTTCGGGGGGGCTTCGTCCCTGGCAGGCGGTTTCTGGTCCGGGGCCCCCGCCGGATCTGCGCCCCTGCGCCGGCCGTCGCTGGTGAAGCTCCGGCGATCGACGATCTTGATCTCGGGCTTCTCGTCGCCCCGTTCCGGCCCGATCTTCTGATCCATGACGACTGTCAAGCTCCGCGCCCCTGCCGCGACCGCATCCTACCACCGTGTCCGCGAGGTCAGCAACAGTCCTGCCTCTCGGCGCGGGTGGTGAGCATCCGGACTGGTTGATGCTCCGCACCCGGGTGGTCTAGCCTGAGCGGAGATCAGGGAGTCAGAACATGTCCGAAGCATTCTCGAGGCTCGTCGCCTTGATGGCGAAGCTCAGGGGGCCCGACGGCTGCCCATGGGATCGGGAGCAGACTCTCCGCACTCTCCGATCCTACCTGCTCGAGGAGACCTACGAGACCCTGGAGGCCGTCGATCGGGAAGAGCCCGAGGCTCTCAGGGAGGAGCTCGGCGACCTCCTCCTGGAGGTGGTCTTCATGGCCCAGGTGTGCGCCGAGATGGGGCAATTCACCATCGAGGAGGTCGCCTCCGGCATCCATGACAAGCTCGTGAGGAGGCACCCGCACGTCTTTGGCGACGAGACCGCCGTGAGTGCGCACGATGCTATCGGGCGGTGGGAGAGGATCAAGAACGACGAGCGGCGCGCGGCGGGAAAGAGCGGCGCCCTCGCCGGAGTGCCGGCAGCCCTGCCGGCGCTGCTGAGGGCCTTCCGCATTTCGGAGAAAGCCTCCATGGTCGGGTTCGACTGGAAGAAGCCCGAGGAGGTCCTCGACAAGATCGACGAAGAGGTGCGGGAGCTGAAGGAAGCACTGGCCGGCGGCGACGGAGCGAAGATCGAGGAGGAGCTCGGAGACCTTCTCTTCACGGCAGCGAACCTGGCCCGCCTCCGCGGCGTGGATCCCGAGATGGCCCTCCAGGCTGCGAACCGGAAATTCACCGATCGGTTCCAGCGTGTCGAGAAGGCCCTGGAAGGAAGAGGGCTTCGGCCGTCGGCGGAGCTGCGCGAGGAGATGGAGAGGATCTGGAACGACGTGAAGCGCGCTGGAACGGGCTCCTAGTCCAGGGGCTCGACGTACGCGCCCATTCCGCGGAACTTCTCGTACCGCTCGGCCACGAGTCGCTCCGGCGGCAGCCGCCGCAGCTCCTCGAGCTGGCGAGCGATGAACTCGTCGAGGATCCTCGCGCTCCCCTGGGGATCGATGTGCGCTCCCCCGGGCACCTCGGGAACGATCTCGTCGATGATCGCGAGATCCTTGAGATCCTGGGCCGTGTACTTGAGATTCCGAGCCGCCTCGACCTTGTACTTCTCCTGGTCCTTCCAGAGGATGGCGGCGCAGCCCTCCGGCGAGATGACGGAGTAGATGGAATGCTCCAGCATGTTGATCCGGTTGCCGATGGCGATGGCGAGCGCTCCGCCGCTGCCTCCCTCGCCGGTCACCGTGACGATGATGGGCACTCTCAGTGACGCCATGGACCGAAGGCAGGTCGCGATGGCTTCCGCCTGGCCCCGAGCCTCCGCTTCCATGCCGGGAAAGGCCCCGGGTGTGTCCACGAAGCTGAGGATGGGCCGGGAGAACTTGTCGGCCATCTGCATCATCCTGAGGGCCTTCCGGTAGCCCTCGGGCCTCGGCATCCCGAAGTTCCGAGCGATCTTCTCCTTCGTGTCCCTCCCCTTCTGGTGGCCGACGATGGCGACCGGGATCCCGTGGTAGAGGCCCCACCCTGTGACGACGGCGGGGTCGTCCCCGAAGCGGCGATCGCCGTGAAGCTCGAGGAAGTCCTCGAAGAGGAACTTCACGTAATCCAGGGTGTAGGGCCGCCTGGGATGGCGCGCCACGAGCGTCTTCTGCCAGGGGGTCAGGCTCGAATAGATCTCTTCCCTGAGAGCCGTCAGGCGAGCTTGAAGGCGTGCCACCTCCTCCTGGGACTGGCGGGTCGGCGGGTAGGCTTCCAGCTCCTGAAGCCGCTTCTCGATTTCGACGAGAGGGGCCTCGAAGGCGCTTTCTTCGGCGGGTGAGTTTGAGGGGCCTCGGGCCATATGCGCCGCTGGAGGCGGCGGCTCAGGACCGTAACAGAGCCCGCCGAGGCCTGTCAACCCTCCCGTGCCGCACGGCTGACGAGGGCGCGAACGTAACGAATCTCATCGGCGCGGGAGCGGATCCGGCCGGCGGCCCGCCGCATCCGCAGCTCGCGAAGTGCCCTACCCATGGCGGGCCCTGGCCCTACCCCGAGCGCCAGGACCTCCTCGCCGGTGAGGTGCGGCCTCGAGGCCGCCCATTTTCGTGAGAGATCCTCCGCTTCGCGCACCATCCCGGGAGGCGCTGAAGCGAGGATGACCGCGAGAGAGAGCGGGTCCGTGCGCGAGATGAGGAGGAGTCTTCCTTCCAGGTTGGAGCTGCCCGCCACGGATCGCGACCCTGTTCTGAACTCCTCGATCGCGCCGGCAGCCCTGACGGCTTCCTGCGCTGCAGCTCCCGCCAGGCCCACGCGCCGTGCGACCCTCCGTCGCCAGCGCGCGGGTGCCGCACGCACGAGAAGCGCCAGGCAGAGGCGCTCCACGCGGGGCCTCTCACCGCGCTTCGAGCGAAGCGCACGATCCAGGTCGGCTCTCAGGTCCGGCCTCCAGTGCAGCGCCGGGTCGATCATCTCGAGCAATCCCCAACGGGCCGCCCGGGCCGCGGCCTCGAGGGGGTCGGGCTCCCCGAACAGGAGGACGATCTCACGCCCGAGGCGGGAGGGTGTCAGCCGGCGGAAGGCCCCTCGCCTCGCCGCCACGTCCAGGGAGGCCTTCCACCCCCTCGACATGAAGAAGCCATAGCGCGCCGCGTATCGCGCGGCCCGGAAGGCGCGTGTCGGATCGTCGACAAGGCTGAGGCGGTGATGGATCTGCAGGCACCCCGATCTGAGATCCTTCAGGCCGCCGGAGGGATCGAGGAGCCGGCCGCGTGACGGCCCCGTGAGGACGATCGCCAGCGAGTTCATCGTGAAATCGCGGCGGAGGAGATCTTCCTCGATGGGGGCCGGGGAAACCTCGGGCAGGGCGGCGGCTGACCGATAGCGCTCCCTCCGGGACATGGCGATGTCGATTCGAAGCCCGGCGGGCCCCTCGATCCGGCATGTGAGGAACGGGCTCGGACCATGAGCTTCGCCCCCCATCTCCGCGGCGGCCTCACGTGCGAGCCCCGAGGGATCCCCCTCGACGACCAGGTCCAGGTCCCGAAGGCGCCGGCCGAGGAGGAGATCGCGGACGCACCCCCCGACGAGGTAGAGGCCCTCCGCTCGCAGAGAGGCCTTCCTCGAGAGGATCTCGAGCGCGAGGCGGAGGCGGGGGTCGCCGAGCTTCCCGAGGAGGCCGGGAGCGGAAGCTCGCTTCACGGGCGCGGGTGGTGGCGGCTGTAGACGCGCCGCAGCCGCTCGCGGTTGACCTGCGTGTAGATCTGGGTCGTCGATATGTCCGCGTGGCCCAGCATCTGCTGGACCACGCGGAGGTCGGCGCCGTTCTCCAGGAGGTGGGTCGCGAAGGAATGTCTCAGGACGTGCGGGCTGAGGGATGCGCGGATGCCGGCCGCCGCCGCGTAGCTCTTCACGCGCTTCCACATGGCCTGGCGCGTCAGGCCGCCCCCGCGGTTCTGGACGAAGAGGTAGATGGAGGACCTGGACTTGAGGATGGCCTGCCTGGGGCCCGCGAGGTAGAGGCTCACTCTCTGCTTCGCCTCGGAGCCGATGGGCACGACTCGCTCCTTCGACCCCTTGCCGCGGCAGATCAGGAATCCCTCTTCCAGGTGCAGATCCTCCAGGCGGAGCCCGACGAGCTCGCTGACGCGAAGGCCCGTGGCGTAGAGAATCTCGAGCATGGCGGCGTCCCGCGCTCCTCCCGGCGTGGCGACATCGGGCGCGGCGAGGAGCTTCAACACCTGACCGGCGGGGAGGGCGCGCGGGAGCGCGCGCTCCACCCGCGGCCCTTCGATCTCCGCCGTCGGATCCTCGACGGTGCGCCCCTCCTGCTTCAGGAAGCGGAAGAAGACTCGGAGGGTGGCCAGGTAACGCGCGACCGAACGTGGCGAGAGCCCGCGGAGCCGGAGATCGCGCAGGTAGCCCTGGATGTCCGTGCGCCGGACCGCGGCGGGCGTGACGATGTTCCTGCGCCCGGCCCACGCCGCGAAGCCCGCGAGGTCCCGCCCGTAGGCCTCGAGGGTGTTCTTCGCCAGACCTCGCTCGATCCCCGCCCAGTCGAGGAAGGCTCTGATCGAGTCCATCAAGGTCCTATCTCTCCCTCGGGCGTGGATTCCATCCAGATCGTGACAGGGCCGTCGTTGGTCAGGTCGACCTCCATCATGGCGCCAAACTCTCCGGTCAGGACGTCCAGCCCTTCCGCCTCGAGAGCGGCCACGAAGGCGCCGCACAGGGCGGCCGCCTCATGCGGAGCCGCGGCGCGGTCGAAGGATGGCCGCCGCCCGTGCCGGATGGAGGCGGCGAGCGTGAACTGCGATACCACGAGGACGGCGCCTCCCGAATCTCCGACCGAACGGTTCATCTTGACGGTGCCCGGCTCAGGGAAGATGCGGAGACCCGCGACCTTCCGTGCCGCCGCCGCGGCGACGACGACGGAGTCATCTCTCTCGACGGCGAGGAGGACGAGGAGCCCCTTGCCGATCTGCGCGACGGTTCGATCGCCCACGCGGACGGCGGCGCGGCTGACTCTCTGGACGACGAGCTTCACCGTTGATCCTCGCCGGAGCCGGTCGAGGATCCCCGGACGGGGCGCAGGCTCGCGAGCAGGCGGCGCGGCTCGCTCATGCCGAGGAGCGCGCACAGAACGAAGTAAAGAGAGGACATGAGGATCAGCGTCAGGCCGAGGCCGATGGCCGCAGGCCAGGGCGTCTCTCCGAGAACCGAGGCGAGCCATCCTAGCACGGGCCTGCAGAGGAGCCCCATGACGGCGGACACCGCGGTGAAGAGTAGGACGGGGATGATGAAGGGGCGGAGAAGCTGCACGCCGAGCTTCGCGCGGCAGAGCGCCAGGAGCAGCGACATGTTGATCGTCGCGGCGAGGGAGTCCGCGAGGGCGATGCCTCTGAGCCCCATCGCCTTCGAGAGCAGAGCGCACATCAGCAGATGGGCGACGAGGGTCACGGCGGCGACCTTCACGGGCGTCCGGGTGTCCTTCCTGGCGTAGAAGGCCGGGGCCAGGATCCGGACCGCGCCGAAGGAGAAGAGCCCGAGGGCGTAGAAGAGGAGCACCTCGGAAGTGCTGCGGACCGCCTGCGCGTCGAAGGCTCCACGCTCGAAGAGCAGCGCGATGATCTCCCGGCGGAGGGCCATGAGCCCCGCCGCGGCCGGGAGTGTGATGAAGGCGGTCATCCGGAGGCCGAAGAGGAGCGTCTCGCGCATCTCCTCGAAGCGCCCGTCGGATGCCTGCCGGGAGAGCGTGGGAAGGATCGCGGTCGACATCGCTATCGCGAACCCGCCGAGGGTGAGCTCGTTCACGCGTCCGGCGTAGTAGAGCGCGCTGACCGCACCCTCCCCGAGGAACGATGCGAACTGGTTGCTCACGATGAGCGTGATCTGCGTCACGCCGAGTCCGAGGATCCCGGGGAGCATGAGGCGTCCCACCTGCACGACGCCGGGATGGCGGAAGGAGAGCCTAGCCGTCGGGCGGAACCCTCTCTTCCAGAGCGAGGGGATCTGGATCGCGAGCTGGAGCACGCCCCCCAGCAGGACGCCCCAGGCGAAGGCCCAGGCCGGCTCCGCCATCCTCCGTCCCGCCACCCACGCGACGGCGAGGATCGCGAGGTTCAGGAAGATCGGGCTCGAAGCGGGCAGGGCGAAGGAGCCCAGCGTGTTGAGCGTGGCCATGGCCAGGGCGGAGAGCGAGATGAAGAGCAGGTACGGGAACATCAGCCGGTTCAGCGAGACGGTGAGATCCCACTTGTCCTCGATCCCCGAGAACCCCCAGGCCAGGGCCCGGACGAGCGCCGGCGAGAAGATCACTCCGGCCGCCGCGATGACGCCCGCCACGACCGCGAGCGCCGTGAAGGCGAGCGAGGTGAACTCCCACATCTCGCGACGCCTTTCCTCGCGCGAATAGTCGGAGAGAGTGGGAACGAAGGCGGCCGTCAGGGCTCCTTCGCCGACAAGTCTTCTGAAGAGATTCGGGATGCGGAAGGCGACGATGAAGGCGTCGCTGCTGTCGGCCGCGCCCAGCATCCGCGCGAGGAGGAGATCGCGGAGGTATCCCGTGATGCGGCTGACCAGGGTCAGCAGGGAGACCGCTCCGGCCGACCGGATGATCCTCTCGTGGGATCCCGCTGGCGAGCTCATTGGAGTGGGCCTGGACGGGGCCCTGGCGCTCCTGCCATTCTTGACACGAAAGGGGCTTATGATAGTCTGGCCCGGCCATCGCGTCAGGCACGCGATCCCACCTCCCCCGCCACCCGTCAGAATCCGGATGGAGTCGGCAACATGTCAGGCATCAACAAGGTCATTCTCGTGGGCAACGTGGGGCGGGACCCCGAGGTGCGCTACACCCCTTCAGGCACGGCCGTCGCTTCCTTCTCCCTCGCGACGAACGAAGCCTGGACCTCCAAGACGGGCGAGCGCCAGGAGCGCACCGAGTGGCACCGGATCGTCGTGTGGGGAAAGCAGGCGCAGGTCGCCGGAGAGTGGGTCAAGAAGGGACGACAGCTCTATGTCGAAGGATCCCTGACCACCCGGCAGTGGGAGGACAGGAACGGCCAGAAGCGCTCGACCACCGAGGTGAAGGCGCAGAAGTTCGTGCTCCTCGGACGGGGCGAGGGCGGAGGCCGCGCGGCCCAGGGCGAGCCCCCTCCTGCCGATGCGGGAGGTCCGGAGGAGTCCGAGGCGGGCTTCCCGCCGGACGACGACATTCCCTTCTGAGGGGCCCTTCGGAAGGTGCCCTGCGCTACTCCCCGGAGCTCGTGCCACCGGGATCGCGGTTCAGAGCCCCTGCACGCCCTCGCCGCGAAGCTCCCGCAGCTTCCGATCGGCACGCGCGGCCAGGGGCGAGTCGGGATAGTCGGTCACGACCTTCTGGTAGGCCTCCATCGCCTCGGAGGTCTTCCCGAGCTGATCGAGGCAGCTCGCCTGCCTCAGCAGGGCGAGCTCGGCGGGAAAGCCAGGCGCCTCGATCTTCGATGCCGCAACGTAGCGTTCGATCGCGCGGTCCAGGTTGGATCGGGCTTCCTCGGCCTGTCCGGCCATCATGAGGGCCAGACCGGACAGGAGCGATCCCTCGCCCGCACCACGGGCCACGTCATCGGCGGCCTTCGAGGCCTCTTCCGAGCGGCCCAGCTCCAGGAGAGCGGCGGCCCGGTAGTACCGCGCCCATGCGGCGGCCTGCCCGCGTGAGTGCGACTCGAGCATCCGATCGGCAAGCTCCTCGACCCTCTCCGAGCGCTCTCGTGCGCTCGCGAAGCTCTCGGTGCCGGGGCCCACCTCGGCGGCGAGCGGGGTGCGCGCCGCCTTCTGGACTTCAGCGAGGCGGCGGTAGGCCTCCTCTCCCCGTGACCGCTGCCAGGCAGCAGCGACGATGAGAACGATGGCCAGGACGACGACAGCCCCCAGTCCCATGAGGAGCTTCCGGGTGTTCTCTTCGGCCCAGATCACGGCCCGCGTCATGGTCGAGACGAGTTCGTCCTGCTTCATGTCGTGGCGCGTCAGACCCTTGCGGACAGTCAAGATCTCCCCCTAATGGATGCGGGATGAGGCTTCGGAATCCGGCAGCCTAGTCCGCTCCCCGAGCCGCGTCAACGAGAGCGCAGGGGCCTTGCTGGAACGCACCGGAGGTCGCGGACGGGGGCTGGTGGGCCTGGGGTGACTCGAACACCCGGCCTACGGATTAGGAATCCGCCGCTCTATCCACCTGAGCTACAGGCCCGAAGAGCCTCACCCTACACTGGAAAGAAGGGATGAGGCAAGACGATCCCTGCGCCTGGAGGACCTCTCTCAGTAACGGATGATGCTGGAGACCGGAAACCCCTCGAGCCTGGCACGTCCCCCGAGGAACTCCAGCTCGATCAGGAAGCAGACGCCGACGATCTCGCCTCCCAGGCGCCGGACGAGGCGCGCAGCGGCGGAGGCGGTCCCGCCCGTCGCGAGGAGGTCGTCCACGATCAGGATTCGATCCCCGGGACTCACCGCGTCCGCGTGGATCTCGAGCGTGTCCGTGCCGTACTCGAGTGCGTAGGTCTCGGAGGCCGTCTTCGCGGGGAGCTTGCCGGGCTTTCGCACGGGGACGAAGCCGGCTCCCAGACGGGCCGCGACCGCAGACCCGAAGATGAATCCCCTGGACTCTATGCCCACCACGAGCGACGGCGCTGCGGAGACCGGGCTCGCAGCCAGAGCCTCGATGGCCTCGCTCAGCGCGACCGGATCCGCAAGCAACGGCGTGATGTCCTTGAAGAGGATTCCCTTCTTGGGGAAGTCGGGCACGTCACGGATGAATCCGGCAAGGCGGGCGGCTGATGTCATGTCGTCCCTCAGAATCTCACGTCGAATCCGCAGAGGTCCCCGGCGGGCGCGACCTCGGACTCCTCCAGGGAATGGACCGCCCCGCCGGCGGGACCCCGCTTCAGCTCCTCGCGGAAGGAATCCAGCGCCGTGGTCGTGCCTTGGGCGAGGGTCTCCACGCTCCCGTCAGGGAGATTGCGAACCCACCCCGAGATGTCGTGACGGCTTGCGGCCCGCACGGTGAACCAGCGAAAGCCGACACCCTGGACTCTCCCCTTCACGACGAAGCGCCTCGCCGTCAATCCAGTGCCTGATCCAGTCGGCCCAGGAAGTAGTTCTCGATCGTGCCGTTCGAGAATCGTTCGGCCCAGAACCGCGCCTGTTTCAGCGCGTGGCGCGCCTGCCCCTCGAGGTAGGCCCGGATGCTGACGCGTGTGTGGTCGTCGGGGAGCACCAGGATCTCCAGGGAGTACCTCCCCTGGTAAAGGTGCGGCGGCTGCCAGATGGGCCACTCCTTCTTGAGCAAGGGAGGACGGGTGGCCACGTCCGTGAACGCGTCCTTCTTGCCGTCGAAGCTCTTCAGCGCCGTCTGGATCGTTCCCGCGTCTCGATCCAGCGAGAGGACGTGGACTCCTTCCTCCTCGAGCAGCTTCAAGAGAGCGGTCCAGACCTTGCCCCGGCGCTCCTCGTAAACCCGCTCGATGGGAGCCGGTCGCTCGCCTTTCGCGTAGGCGCTGGGAGGCAGGTCGGGTGATATGCCCCCGGAATCGTCGGGCTTTTCCGCCTGCGCCTGCTCCTGAGCGAGCGCGGCGGTGGTGGAGGCGGCGGCGAAGATCCCGATCACGAGGACCATCCAGCCCATCCGCGGCATCATCCGACCTCGTGGAGGACGTATCCCCGGATGCGATCGACCTGCTTCGGGGGCAACGCCCTGAACTTGAGAGCGACGGAGTAGCGGGTCGAGCCCCGGGACCTCGAGACTCTCACGACCTCTGCTTCACCCTGGAAGGGCTCGGCGTCGTTCGGGAAGGTGAAGGTGATGCGAAGAACGGTTCCGGCCTCCATCGGCTCGAGGGTCTCCACGAGGACTCCTCCTTCGCTGATGTCCTCGGAGTAGCCGAGCAGGGAGGTCCCCTCCTTCGCGATCCCGAGGGCGACGTCCATCTTCACGCGGGTGCGCATGTGGACACGGTAGGGGATCTCCAGGATCTTGACCACCCTGTCCAGGAGCTCCCGGCCGCTGACCGGCTTGTTCAGGAAGTCCGTGCACCCGGCCCGCAGGCATCGATCCTGGATCTGCGGCGTGCGGTGCGAAGTGACGATCAGGACGGGGATATGCCGGGTCGCCTCGTTCTCCTTGATCCGGCGGCAGACCTCGTCACCCATCATGCCGGGCATGTCGTAGTCGAGCAGGACGATGTGCGGCTTCTCCTCGACGGCCAGCCGGAGCGCCTCGTCTCCGGAGCTCGCCGTGAGAATCAGGCATCCCGCGCGCTCGAAGAAGGATCGCTCGAACTCGAGAAACAACCGGACGTCGTCGACGAGAAGAACCTTGATCGAGGACATGGGGAAGAGGCTCCCGCCGCCCTGGCGCTCCCGTGGAGCGAGATCTCCGCGCCTCCCGGACGGCGTGAGGGTAACCATGGCACAACCACCCGGGGGGTGGCAACAGCAGAGGGCGCTACGGGGCCGCGGGAAGCAAGGCTGGTCGGGACGAGAGGATTTGAACCTCCGACCCCCTGCTCCCGAAGCACTCAGACGCGATCGCGGCCCGATCCTCGAAACGCCAGTGAGCGCAAGGGGCTCGGGCCTCGCGCGCCTCCCATCGGATCCGTCCGAATCGTCCGAGTTTTCCGCCGCGTCACATGCCTTCTGGTCACACCCGTGGACAGAAGCATCAGCGGATTCAGTCAGATCTACCTGGGAGCCTTTTCGAAAGCCCAGACGAAGGTGCACATCGCGGAATGGAGACTGGCTCTCACCTTCTCATCTAGGCGCGACGCAGCACTCTCTCCGAGGTAGGAGTAACGCCATGTATTCGCGGTCCGAACGCGGGATCCCTTCGTGCCGAGCCTTACTGTACGGTCTAGACCCAAGGACAGAGTGAACGGGGAGGGGAACAGGAATTTGAGCTCAACTCTCCAGTCGAGGTAGAAGACCCCACCATTCTCATCCTCATAGCACTCGGCCGGTGTAGCGAAGGTGAGGTTTGTGTGCGCCAGGTTACCTACCATCACCTTCTGCAGAGTTTCGTCCAACCCCACGTACGTCTGGAACTCACGGGAAAGATCGGGCCTCCTCCCGTTGATGACGATGCCGATCTTCCGAAGATCCCCAAGGGAGTGGACATCTTCACTATCCATTGTCGCCCCCCAAACCGACCGCTCAAGTCACACAGAGTGACGGAACGATACCACTCGGGCCTGGTCATACCCCGAGACACCTACTCGGGCAGCATGCTGACCGTGACCCTCGGCGTCGGGTACGGCTTCAACATCGCGCGGATCGCTTCCTCGCGCTGCTCGGGCGTTTCTGGAGGGAGGCCCTCGATCCGTGTGAGCGGGCGGTTTCGGACCTCTTCGATCACGGTTTCCACGCTCACGCCGCGGCGTTCGGCTACACGCTCCGCCTCCGAGACCTGGCCGGTCCGCTCACGCTTCTCGCGCAGGTCGCGTAGGATCATCTCGCGCTTGAAGTCCTCGACGGAGGGGAACCCTCCGGGCGGCACGTTTCGCTCGGCGCCCGGCTCCGCGGGCCGCTGGATCCGCTGCTCGATCGTCTTCGGATCCGAATCGTAGATGCCGGCCAAGGCGTGCAGCGCCCACGAACGCGGACTCCGCACGCTCTGAGCGGACTCCCGCAATCCCCTCGTGATCTCATCCAAGAACGCTTCGTTGAGCATTCCACCGAGCGTGCGCAACGCCTCGCTCAGCCCTCGTGGGTTGTCGCGCAGATCCATGAGGCCGCGATGCTCGATCAGTGCGGTAAGCCAGTTCAGGGTATAGGCAAGCTCGTACTTCGGCGACAGCTTGCTCCTGCCGTATTTCGAGGCGCGTCCTCGGATGTGAGCCAGCCTGTCGAGCACGTCCCTGCGCTCCTCTTCCGAGATCACGGGGTCGTGCTTCACGATCCAGTAGGTCGCCCGAACGGCCGGGATCATCTCGAAGTCCTCGTCCACGGCGAGGAGGTCGGGGAGCGCTCTCCAGTCGCCAGCCGTGACCCGCTCGAAGAGCGCCTTCACCTCGGGCGTCCACGTCTCCGGGATGTTGCAGTTCACCGGAGGGGCGCCGAACGTCCAGAGCCTTTCTATCCGCTCGCTCATGTGCTCTTCCTCCGCGGCCAGTCTGACTGTCGGGCGACTCCCCTGTCCACCTTCGCAAGTTTCTTTTTCTGAAGGTAGGAGGCTCCTCGCCTCACTGATACAACACCGGCGTCATGAACGGGATTCGATCTGAGGCGGCTCACCACAGTCTCCCGCAGCTTCTGACCGTGGCCGACGTGGCGCGCGCGCTCCACGTCGGGCGGAGCACCGTGTACGAGTGGCACCGTGACGGCCGCCTGCCCGGCTTCCGCCTCGGCTCCGGCCACGGTGGGCTACGGTTCGACCTGACGGAGGTCCTCCGCTTCCTGGAGAGCAGGCGGGAGGGTCAGTCGTGACGCGCGACCAGATCCTCGCCCTCCGCGCGGCAGACGCCCTCCTCGTGGCCGCGTACCACTTGCTCTTCGTCCTCCGTGACGACGGCCAGATCGCCGCAAGCGTCGAGCGAGTGATCGAAGGGCAGGCGGGCATCCGGGCTCGACTGACCCAGGAACTGTGCCTGTCCGCCGACGGGGTTCCTCAGTGAGCAGCTCGAAGCCCGATACGCTCGACTTCCGCGTCTACGTCACGTTCCCGCGCAGCCGCAAGACGCGAGCCCTGCGGCAACGCCTCGGCTCCGACGCCGTCCTCTCACTCCTTCAGCTCTGGGCCTTTGCCCGAGCGGAGCGGCCGACCGGAGTGCTCAAGGGACTCAGCGCCGAAGCGATCGCAGCCGAGAGCGACTGGAGCGGCGACGCGCGTGAGTACGTCGAGGCGCTCGTGGAGGTCGGCTTCCTCGACACGCTCGAAGACGGGACGTACGCGCTCCACAACTGGAAGGTCCGGCAACCCTACTCGTCCAGCAGCCCAAAGCGCCAGGCCCACGCACGAAAGGCCGCTCAGGCCAGGTGGGCGAGAAGGGATGCTCCGAGCACGCCCGAGCAATCCGCGGAGCATCAAGGAGCAGTCCACGGAGCATCAAGCAGCAATGCCCCCTCCTATCCCTCCGATCCGTCCACACCTACCAGGGGGGAGCGCGCGCGCCTCAGCGCAGCGCGCGCTCCCTCCCCCCCTGCTCCTCCTCCCGAAGTTGCGTCGGCAGAGAAGCCCGATCCCCCTCACCTCGAGGGCCTCGTGAACGAGAGAGGCACGAGGATGACGCCAGAGCAGGAGGAGGCTCGCATCGTGGAGCTCAGGTCTCAGATGCGGGTGATCCTCGGAGAGGACGCTCCGTCTCCGTCAGACCAGGACGGTCCCCGTCGAGGCAGCGGCTCCCTACCAAGGCCCGGCCGCGAGGACAACCCCGAGCCTCATGCTCAGCGAGCAAGAGCGCTCCACGAGAAGAGCGCGCCTGTCAAGGAGTCGCAGCATGAGTGACCGCAAGGTGTCCAGGGGTGCGACCGCTACGACCCCGAGCAATCCGTCGGCCGTTCTGCAAGCGCGCGGCAGACAGGAGAAGGCAGAGGCCGCCGAGAAACCCGCGCAGAAGGGCCGCGGCGGGGCTCCCAAGGGCAACCTGAACGCGGTCCGGCACGGAGCCTACTCGCCTCGCCTGAACGCGCTGAAGCGAACCGCGGCGGCCGTGCGTGACCGCTTCCGGAGAGTCGGAGAGCGCGAGGCGAGACGAATCCTCGAAGCGGCCGGCCTCACCGACGATCCGCTCGCCCGCTCCGTGGCGCGGCAGGTCGGCCGCCTGGAGGCGATGGCGCGCCGTCTTGAAGCGCACCACGAGCGGCGGGGCTACTTCACCCGGGCCGGCGAGATCAAGGGGAGCGTGAGCCAGGAGATCCAGGTGATAGCGAAGCTCCTGGACGAAGCGCGCCGGCTGTTCGGCGAGCTGCGGGACTACCGCGGAACGCAGGTAGAGCCCGGCGCCGTGTACGTCTCGACGCTCGGGGACGGGACGCCCGTTCCCCGCGATCACTCTGACCAGATCGACGCACCGGCCGCGCCGGCGGAAGACGAGGCCCCCTCGGAAGACAGAGAGGCGACGGAGGAGATCCCGGCGGAGCCGCACGAGCCGGCCGACCCGCTGGAGCCCGAGGCGCCCGAACCGAGCGCGCCGGAGCCCGCGGTCACCCGCGAGATGGGCGACGCGCGACCGAGCCCCGCGGCCGAGCACGGATGGATTGGACTTTGAACGTGAAGCCACACCCTCGGCGGGCCCGTCTCGGCCCTCCCTCCCCGCGCTCAGGCGCGGCGCAGAGCCCGAGCTGCCGAGCGCAGCCGCCGAGGGGTTGAGCGATAGATGCCGCCTTCGTAGCGGCGCAAGGAGAACGCAGTGGACAGGGTGCTTACCGATCAGATCCGCAGCATCGCCGGGGGGATCCCCGGTCTCGTGGCGGACGTGCAAGAGCTGAGGAAGGGACACGGGGAGCTGGAGAAGTACATCCAGTCGGTCGAGGCGAGGACGAACCGCCGCTACAACCCGGGCGGCTCGCCGGCCGCGTCCTCGGGTGAGTTGGACAAGGCGAGCCTCATGCACGCGGCGGGGCTCTGGTTCGTCGGCCTCCTCAAGAACGACCGTGGCCGCATGGAGGAGGCGGGCCGCATCCTCGGCGTGACGACTCACGCGATGCAGGAGGACGCCGGCACCGAGGGCGGCTTCCTGGTTCCGACGCCGCTCGCGGCCGAGGTGCTGGTTGCGGCCTCGACGGTGGCGGCCGTGCGTCCGATCAGTCGCACGCTCCCGATGAAGAGCAAGACTCTCCCGGTCCCGGACGTGACGACGAAGCCGAGCGTCGCGATCGTGCCGGAGGAGGGGACCATCGCGCAGTCGGAGCCGGTCATCGGCCAGAAGGTCCTCACCGCGAAGAAGATCAGCGCGCTCGCCACGTTGAGCCTGGAGCTGGAGCAGGACTCGGCCGTGGCGGTGGGCGGGATGCTCTTCGAGGTGTTCGGCGAGGCCGTCGCCGGCATGGAGGATCTCCAGGCGCTCGAGGGGGACGGGGTCGGCAACAACTTCACCGGCCTGATCGCCGCGGGCGTGACGGACGTTCCGGCCGGAGGGGCCCTCGCGGACTTCGACAAGCTGATCGACGCGCTGTACGCCCTGCCCGTGCCGGCGATCGCGGGCTCGACGTGGATCATGCACCCGAAGGCGCTCAAGGCCATCGCCAAGCTGAAGGACACGCAGGACCGCTACCTGTTCAACCCGTCTCCGAGCCAGGGGACGCCCGCGACGCTGCTCGGCCGGCCGATCCGGCTGTCCGATCAGATCGCGACGAACCGCGGAGCGGGAAGCGACACGGTGATCTACGTCGGCAACTTCGGCACGGGGATGCTGTTCGGCGACCGGATGATGATGACCATCGCGGCCAACCCGTTCCTGAACTGGTCCACGGCGCAGATCAGCGTCCGCGTGCTGGAGCGGGTGGCGATCACGGTGGGGATCCCGACCTACTTCGCGAAGGTCAGCGGGGTGACGGTATGAGCGGCGACAACACCGCGAAGCTGAAGGTGGCCCTCGGCCTGAAGTCCGGCTCTCAGTCGCCCGGCACGGTGGACGGTGCCGGCGTGGACGTGAGCGGCTTCGACGAGCTGATGGTGATCCTCAACGCCGGCACGAACGGCACCAACGGGACGCTCAACGTGAAGCTCCAGGAGGACGACGCGGTCGGCGGTTCCTACAGCGACATCGCGGGAGCGGCCTTCACGGAGGTCACCGAGGCGACCGACAACGCGGTCTACGTCGGCCGGCTCCAGCTCAAGGGCGCCCGCAAGAAGTTCGTCCGCGTGCGCTCGGTCGTGGGGACGGCGGCCTGCAACCCGGCCGTCGTGTTCGTCCTCGGCGGGCAGTGGAAGCAGCCGAGCCAGGCGCCGCAGTGGACGGCGTAGGCATGTAGGGATCGGGGAGAAGGCCGTCCGGGACTCCCCCTCGGTGCCGTAGACGCCGAGCGCGGCGCGAGGTCCGTAGAGCCTCGCGCCGCTCCCGGGCGGCCAAGCGGCCCACGCAGGCCCGCATACTGGTGATTGGGCGATTCAGCAACGAGGGCACTCTCCACACTTCGGATCGGGAAGGTGCCAGCAACAGTGCGAGGCCGACAGGCCGACGTACACGACCGACATGAAGGACTTCGGGAGGAGGCCGAAGCGTATGAGGGCCACAAGTCGGTGGTTACCATCGATGATCGTGAAGGGACCCTCTCGTCCGTGCCCCCACAGGATCGGTATGCAGAACTTGGCGCGGTCGAAATCTTGCAGGACCTCCCGTAGCTCCTGGAGTTTCTCCTCGGTCTTGGCCCCGAAGTGTTCCCTCAAGACCACCTTGAGGAGATCGTTTCGGTCCTCATCGGACAGCCAGTCGGGACTTCCGATTACGAGGAGTTCAGCGAGGTGGTGTTCCTGGAGGTGCCGGATCTCGTACCAAGTTGTCTCATCCGGAATGCGCTCTAGAAGCGGACACCGATGGTTCAGAGCCCGTCGTAGCTCGGCCTCACTGGGGTTCGGACACTCAAGGAGCGATGACAGGTCACAGCCTATGTGGGCCTCGGCTCGTTCTCGCTCGGCCCGCAGGAATGTGCGGAGGACGTCAATGATCGTGCACTTCGTCCACTCCTGCTCAGAGAGAGGCGCGCCCATTCATCGGCTCCGAAGGGGCCTTGCCTGCCCCCATCGCTCTGGAGTACCCTGCGGTCAAAGCGGGACCGCCGAGCGCGCAAACGCCCGACGGCCCCTAACCCGGACATGGAGACAGGCCATGACCGAGCTGCACGCATCCTACCTCACCCGCTCAAACCCGCAGCCCGATCCTCCTGCGCCCTCCGTGTCCCTGTGCGCCCGCGCGGCGTAAAGGAGGCCGACCGATGGCGATCTTGAAACGCACGAGGAAGACGGACGGCGTGACGGTGTACGTGATCGACTACCGCACGTCGGACGGGACGCGAGTCCGCGAGAAGGCCGGATACTCCCGCGAGGCCGCGAAGCGGCTCCTGCAAAAGCGGCTCGCCGACGTGACGGACGGGACGCACTCACGCAATCGCAAGGCTTCGACTCCATTCCGGGCCTTCGCCCAAGTCTTCCTCGACAAGCACGCGGCGACGTGCGAACGCCCCGACTGGTACGCCTGGCTCGTGGGCTGCATGGTGACGGAGTTCGGCGATACGCCGCTCCGCAACGTGTCGGCCTTCCGGGTGCAAGGCTACCTCAACCGCCTCACGAAGCGGGACGCGACCGGCAGGATCACGAACGGGACGACGCTCGGGCACCATCGCCGGGCGGTCCACAACGTCTTCGCCCGGGCCGTCGAGTGGGGATACCTCACGGCGAACCCGGCGAAGGGAGTCAAGGCGCCTCCGGCGTCGCCGCCGCGGGAGCGGTTCCTCACGGAGTCCGAGGCCGGCAGGCTCATCGCCTCCTCGACGGGCGACATGGTCCCCTTCGTCCGGCTCATGCTCAACACGGGGCTACGGCCCGGCGAGGCCCTGGCCCTGGAATGGGCGGACTGTCAGGCGGACGCCCCGACCCCTCATCTCCTCGTCCGGCGCAGTAAGACCGGCAAGGCCCGATGGGTCCCCCTCAACACGGAGGCCGTCTCCGCCCTGGCCGAGCTGGAGGGGAAGGCAAAGAAGGGAGCCCCCTACGTCTTCCACGACCGGGGGGGTGACGGGTGCAAGCGGAGCAACAAGACCGCCTTCCGGGCCGCGTGCCGGCGGGCCGGGCTGCGCTACGGGAACCGGCACGCGGACGGCGTGACGCGGCACACGCTGAGGCACACGGCGATCTCGTGGATGCTCCAGCGGGGGGCGCCGCTCTACGCCGTGGGGAAGATCGTCGGGCACTCGGCGGCCACGATGACGGAGCGGTACGGCCACCTCACGGGCTCGCACCTCACGGACGCCGTTCGGCTCCTGGTGACACCCGTGGACACATGCCGGGAAACGGCCCCCTCGGGAGAGGCCGTAAGTGCTTGAGTAGTTTGGTCGGGACGAGAGGATTTGAACCTCCGACCCCCTGCTCCCGAAGCAGGTGCGCTACCAGGCTGCGCTACGTCCCGACCTTCGTGCGCGGAGACTCAAGAAGCTATCGGATGGCTGGCTCCGGGTCAAGGTTTGCCCTCGGAGCTGTCAGGCCACCCCTCCTCCCCGATCAGGCGGACGAAGACGCAGCCTTCGTGCGCCCGCCGCTCCAGGCCTTCGCTTCCGGCGACCACCAGGGTGAGGACCTGCGTGCTCGCGTCCCCCACGGGGAGGACCATCCGCCCTCCCGGGGCGAGCTGTGCCGCGAGCGACGGCGGCACCTCGGGTGCGGCCGCGGCCACGAGGATGCGATCGAAGGGCGCCTTTTCAATCCAGCCGAGCGAGCCGTCGCCGATGCGGAGGTGCACGTTGCGGAATCCGAGCCCGGCCAGGTTTGCGCTGGCTCGCTCCGCGAGGGCCGCGATGCGCTCCACGGTGAATACCTCCTCCGCCAGGAGCGCCAGGAGGGCCGTCTGGTAGCCCGTTCCGGTCCCGATCTCGAGCACCCTGTCGCTGCCCGATGGAGCCAGCAGCTCGGTCATCCTCGCCGCGATGTAGGGCTGCGAGATGGTCTGGCCCTGCCCGATCGGCAGCGCGCTGTCGCTGTAGGCGCGCCCGTGCAGCGCCTCATCGACGAAGATCTCCCGCGGGATTCGCGCCATGGCCTCGAGGACGCGGGAGTCCCTCACTCCCCTGGGCGCGATCTGCCGCTCGATCATCTTCCGGCGGCGAATCTCGAAGAGGTCCGGTGATTCCCCGTAGCCCATGCTCATCGGCCTCTCGATGTCCGGCCCGGCGGCGGCAGCCGCCATCCGGCGAGGCGGGACATGAACCTCGTGTCGGTCATGTTCACATTGAGGGGTGTGATCGTAATGTAGCCGGCCCGGAAGGCGGCGATGTCGCTGCCCGGCTGCTCGTGCCACTCGGGGTAGCCGCCGATCCGGTAGACGGTCTCTCCTCCCTCCGCGATCTCCGAGGAAACGCCGTCATGATAGGTGCGCTTGCCCTGGCTGGCGATGCGCACTCCTTTCAGGCTCGTCGCGGGCACGTTGACGTTCAGGTAGACGTCCCGAGGCAGCCCCTGCTTCGCGATGCGGCCCGCGAGCGTGCGGGCGAAGCGGGACGCGGGGGCATAGCGCATGGGCCGAGTGCGCTCCGTCGAGACGGCGAAGGAGGGACAGCCGAGCAGCGTTCCTTCGAGCGCCGCCGCCACGGTGCCCGAGTAGGTGATGTCATCCCCGAGGTTCCAGCCCCGGTTGATGCCGCTGACGACGATGTCGACCTTGGGCTTCACAATCTCGAAGAGGGCCAGGTAGACGCAGTCGGTGGGGGTGCCGTCGACGCTGAAAACCCGCTTCGATCTGCGGTGGACCCTCAGAGGGCGGCTGAGGGTGAGCGAATGGGCGGAGGCGCTCATCTCCGTCTCGGGCGCCACGACGAACACCTCGCCGAGATCCCGAAGCGCCCGCGCCAGCTCGCGCAGGCCCGGGGCCCCGACGCCATCGTCGTTCGTGACCAGGATTCTCATGCGGCTCGCGGGGTCCGGCGCAGGGCCGGAAGGGACCTCGTCATGAGAGAATCGGGAGCTCGGAAGGGACCGGGGTGTAGATGCCGTCGGGCCGGTTGGTCGGGACGACTGGATTTGAACCAGCGACCCCTTGACCCCCAGTCAAGTGCGCTACCAGGCTGCGCTACGTCCCGACCGGCACGCCGGCGTCCGAAGCCGTCCGCTCGGGGGCCGGAGGATCGTCGGCGGGGGGTGGACGGCGACTCTACCACCGTCGCCGAGAGAGGGTCAAGATTGCAGCAGCTTCCTGATCGCCATGAGCTCCTTCCGGAGCCGCTCGAGCCCGGGTCTCGCGCTGCGAGGCTTCTCCGCGCCCTCATCGGCGGCGAGCGCCCGCTTCGCAGGGACGTCGCCTCCGGTGGGAGACTCGAAGCCGAGATCCTCGAGCTTCCTGCGCGCCCCCGCGATCGTGTACTCCTCGTCGTAGAGCAGCTTGCGGATTCTCAGAACGAGGTCGACGTCGCGCTTCTGGTAGAGGCGCTGGCCGGAGCGGCTCTTCCTCGGAGCGAGCTGGGGGAACTCCGACTCCCAGAACCGCAGAACGTAGGGCTGAGTGTCCGTCATGGCACAGACCTCGCCGATCTTGTAGTAGCGATCCCCTGCTCCCTCCCCCGCCTTCCTGCCCGAGCCCTCGCCCGGCGCGGATCCCTCCCCGCCCGGGCGGCGGCGCGGACCGCGATCAGGTGCCGGCCCGGCCATAGGCGTCCTCCAGCCTCACCACGTCGTCGAGCTGCGTCGTGGAGACTTCGAATACGGTGCAGTCTTCGACAGCTTCCATCCGATGCTTGACCGTGGGGGCGATGTGGTGGCGCTCCCCCGGTCCGAGCGGCTTCTGGACGAGAGACTTCTCTTCCTCGACCGTCAGGAGCATCCGGCCCGACTGCACGAAGATCGTCTCTTCCTTCTCCCTGTGATACTGGAGAGACAGCTTGTGCCCCTTGCGGATGAAGAGGATCTTGCCCACGTAGCTTTGGGTGCGGGCGAAGATGAGCTCGTACCCCCAGGGCTTATCCACTCGCTGCACGGCCCCTCCCCCTCCCATGCCTCAGGCCCCTCCCATGCCGCCCGCCGCGGCCACGGCGGTCCGGAGCCTGGGCTCGATCCTCGAGGCCACATACTCCTCCACCTCGCTCGCGGTCGCAAGCTTCAGGATGTCGGAGACCATGAGGGCCGTGTCGGCGAGCCTGAGGCTCCTGACCGCGGCCTTCACCAGCGGGACCGAGATGGCGTCCATCGAGAGCTGGCGAAGCCCCATTCCGAGAAGGATGGGGACCGCCAGCGGATCGGCCGCCATTTCCCCGCACATGCCCACCGGGATGCCCCGGTCGTTCGCAGCGGAGATGATGAACCTGAGAGATCTCAGGATCGCAGGGTGAAGCGGGCGGTAGAGGTAGGAGACCGACTCGTTGCTCCGGTCGATGGCGAGCGTGTACTGGATCAGGTCGTTCGTTCCGATGCTGAAGAAATCGGCCTCCCGCGCGAGCAGGTCGGCGACCGTGGCGGCCGAGGGGACCTCGACCATGATTCCGACTTTCATGTCAGGGTCGTAGGACTCGCCCCTCCGCTTGAGCTCCTCGCGGGCCTCGTCGAGGACGCCCCGCGCAGCGCGAAGCTCCTCGACCCCGGAGATCAGGGGGAACATCACCCGGATGTCGCCGTGACGGCTCGCGCGCAGCACCCCCCGGAGCTGAGTTCTGAAGATGTCCTTGCGGGCGAGGCAGAACCGGATGGCCCGCATCCCGAGGACGGGATTGTTCTCGTCCTTGTCGAGGACTTCGTGGAAGTACTTCTCTCCCCCCAGGTCCAGCGTGCGGATCGTCGCAGGGTAGGGTGACGACTTCTCGGCGAGCTCGCGGTAGACCTGGTAGTGCTCCTCCTCGGTGGGCAGCGCCGGCGAGCGGTTGAGGAAGAGGAACTCGGAGCGGTAGAGTCCGACGCCCTGCGCGCCGTGACGAAGCGCCACCTCCATCTGCTCCGGCAGCTCGATGTTGGCCTGAAGCAGGATCTCGCAACCGCACTCCGTCCTCGCGGGCGCCTCCCTCGACTGCCTGAGCCGCTTCTCCTCGCCCTCGAGGTAGTCCGTTCGCAGCTTCACGTAGGCCGCCTGCTCGGCGGGGGCCGGCGAGACGATGACCTCCCCCTTCGATCCGTCGACGATCGTGATGTCGCCGGAGCGGATCTTGCGGCTCAGGGCGTGGAGCCCGACGACGGCCGGGATGGCGAGGGCCTTCGCGATGATCGCCGTGTGCGAGGTGCGGCCGCCCTTGTCCGTGGCGAAGCCGATGACACGGCGCGTCTTCAGTAACGCCGTCTCCGACGGGGAGAGGCGCGGTGAGACGATGATGACGTCCTCGGTGAACTCCGAGAGATCGTGGTGATCCGATCTTCCGAGCAGGACTTTCTGCAGCCTGTCGTGGACGTCCTCGATGTTGTCCACCCACTTCTCGCGATCCTCGAGGTCGGCGAACGACTCGGTGAGCTTGTAGGTGCTCATCCTCAGGGCCCACTCGGCGTTGATGCATTCCGTGCGGATGGCCTCCTCGGTGCCCTTGATCAGCCCCGAATCCTCGAGCATCAGGAGCTGCGCCTCGAAGATGCCGCCGGCCGTCTCGCGGTGCTCCTCCTCGAACCTCTCGCGGAGGCTCTCGAGCTGCCTCCGGGTCTCCGACCGTGCCGCGCTGAAGCGCTCGACCTCCTGGTCCACCTCCTCACGGCGGATCGGCACCCTGAAGACGGCGGGGCGGGCCGCTTCCAGGACGACGGCCTTGCCCACTGCGATGCCGGGGCTGGCTCCTATCCCGGAGAAGTAGAGGCGATCGCTCACTGCCCCTCACCGAACTTGCCATCGATCAGCTCGACCAGCGCCGCCACCGCCTCGGACTCGTCCTCGCCATCCGCGCGCAGCGCGAGGTTCGTTCCCTGCGCGGCGGCGAGAGTCAGGATTCCCAGGATGGACTTTCCATCGACCATCTGCCCGTCCTTCGACAGCGTGATGCTGGCCCGGAACCGCCCCGCGAGCTGAACGAACTTCGCCGCGGCGCGGGCGTGGAGCCCCAGGCGGTTGCTGATGGTCATCTGCTTCTCGATCATGGCCCCGTCCCGGGGTGCTCCCGTCAGCTCTTCTTCCCGCCGGGCTCGGGCACCGTGGCGCTCGGCTCGGGCGGGCTCAGGGCCTCCGTCGCCACGCGGATGTGATCGCGGCCGCCGGCCCAGACGCCGTGCGCAATTTCTTGAAGCGTTCGCGGCTCCATCCTCATCTTGCAGAGCCGGATCAGCATCGGCAGATTCACTCCGGTCACGATCTCCACCTTCCCGCGCTGCAGAAAAGACAGGCTCAGGTTCGCCGGAGTGCCTCCGAACATGTCCGTGAGGATCAGCACGCCGTCCGGCCCCGAGACGCGGGCCACCGCGTCGAGAATCATCCTTCGGGCGGAGTCGACGTCCTCGTCCCAACCGATCGGCACCGCCTCCAGACGCTCGATCTTCCCGAGGATCCGGCCGGCTGCGCCCACGAGCTCGCGGGCCAGATCTCCATGTGTCACCACCAGCGCTCCGATCAAAGTGCGCTCTACCCCCTGGACAAGTCCCTGTGGACCGTCCGCACATGATAGCCCGCGCGCGCGAGTTCTTCTCCGAGCTTCCGGGCTATCAGGACCGAGCGGTGCCTGCCGCCCGTGCAGCCGACCGCTACCGTGACGTAGGATTTTCCTTCCTTCACGAACCTGGGCATGAGGAACTCGAGGAGCGACGAGACCTTCGAGTAGTAGGACTGGTAGTCCTCCTTCCCGGACAGCCACGCCTCCACCTCCTTGTCCAGCCCGGATCGGCGCCTCAACCCCTTCTCGAAGTTGGGGTTCGGCAGGAACCGGACGTCGAAGATCATGTCGGACTCGAGGGGAATGCCGTACTTGTAGCCAAAAGAAACAACCGAGACGAAGAGCGAGTCCCGGCGGCTCGATTCGGAGAAGGTCTCGAAGAGGTATTCGCGCAGCTCGTGGACGTTGAAGGGGCTCGTGTCGATGATGCGATCCGCCTGCTCCCGGATGGGCCGGAGGATCTCCTTTTCCCTGCGGATCCCCTCTTCGACGGGCCCGTCCCGCGAGAGCGGATGAGGCCGCCTCGTTTCGCTGAACCTCCTGAGCAGCACGTTCTCGGAAGACTCCAGGAAGACGATGCTCAGGTCGCGTCCATCAGCCCGGAGTTTTGCGACAGTCTCCGCGAGGTCCTTCAGGAACGAGCCTTCGCGGATGTCGACGACCAGCGCGACCCGTGAAGGCCGCGTGGTGGATCGCGAGATCAGATCGGAAAGGACCGGGATGAGCTGGATCGGAAGGTTGTCGACGCAGTAGTAGCCCATGTCCTCGAAGCAGTTCGCCGCGAAGCTCTTTCCCGCGCCTGACAGTCCCGTGATGATGACGTAGCGGGTCGACTCCTTCTCCGACGTCATGCCCGGTCGGAGCCCTCGGGCGCGCGCTTCTTCGCGAGCTCCCGATCGAGCCGCTCCACCAGGTCCTGCGAAGGGGGGTACCCCTGCTTCCTGAGCAGATGCGTTCTCGCGGCGACCTCGATGAGGACCGAGAGGTAGCGCCCGGGCGCCACCGGCATCTCGAGGAAGGGGATCTTGACGCCGAGGATCTCGAAGGTGTTCTCGTCCAGGCCGAGGCGCTCGTACGGCATCCCCTCCTGCCAGTGGACGAGGCGGATGATGAGATCGAGGTCCTTCTTCTCCCTGACGGCGGTGACGCCGAAGAGGTGCTTGATGTTGATGATCCCGAGGCCGCGGACCTCCATGTGGTACCGCGTCAGCTCGGGCCCGTCTCCGTTGAGCAGCCCGCTGCGGCGGCGGAACTCGACGACGTCGTCCGCGACGAGCCGATGGCCTCGCACGACCAGGTCGAGCGCGCACTCGCTCTTGCCCACGCCGCTCTCGCCGAGCAGGAGCACGCCGACCCCGTAGAGATCGAGGAGGACCCCGTGGAGCGTGAGACGGGGGGCGAGGCGCTCCTCGAGGAAGAGGGTCAGCGTATCGATCGTGAACGAGGACATCTCGGCGGTCTGGAGCAGGGGGATCGCGTGAAGCTCCGCCGCGTCGATGAGCTCCGGAGGCGCTTCCAGCCCCTTGGTGATCACGAGACAGGTGACGCCGCAGGCAGCGAACTCGGAGAGGATGGCCCGCCGGCGCTCGGGGTCGAGATCGTTGAGGAAGGTGATCTCGCTCCGCCCGAGGATCTGGACCCGCCCGGGATGGATGTACTCGATGAATCCCGCGAGGGCCAGACCCGGCTTCTGGATCCTCGGGACGTTAATTTCCCGATCGATCCCCGCCTCGCCCGCGAGGATGCGGAAGGCCAGCCGGGCGGCTTGTCCTGTGAGGAGGTCGCGGACCCGGATGGTGGGGTGGATGGCCCGCCGTTCCAGCTCCTTGTCCAGGGCTGCTCTCTCCTCGAGGCGCACTGCGCCGACCCGCACTCAGCGGTGGACGGAGTTTAGGGGCGATCCGAACGGGGTGTCAAGGCGAAGATCTCGAATCCGTTGACAGCAGCCCGCCCAGGACGGTAGATTCGCGACATCCTACCAAGTCTTCCATTCCTGCTCTGCACCTTCCGGGACAGCCCTTCCGAGGGGACTCATGG
This sequence comes from uncultured Acidobacteriota bacterium, assembly GCA_964568735.1. Lineage (GTDB taxonomy): Bacteria > Acidobacteriota > Polarisedimenticolia > JACPZX01 > JACPZX01 > CAZMRF01. The sequence continues at coordinate 13,074 of CAZMRF010000008.1, read as the reverse complement.
CTGGAAAGCGCGTCGTTCATGTCGTGGGCACCGGCACGATCGGGGAGCCCCTGATCGGCCTCCTGACCGACAAGATCCAGGAGTTCGGCCTCGACGAAGTCACCTTTCACAAGCGCACGCCGCTGAAAACAGATCGCTCGAAGGTCTGGGAGCTCCAGCACTGGGGGGCCAAGCTCGCGGTCGACGCCGACGCGCGAGCCGGCTTCGAAGCCATCGGCATCCACCCGACCTACGAATCGGAGGAGGCTCTCGAGCAGGCCAGCGTCGTCATCGACTGCACTCCCGTGGGCAGCGAGAACAAGTCGAAGATCTACGAAAAATACTTGAAAACTACCCTCGGGTTCATCGCGCAGGGGTCCGAGTTCGGATTCGGGAAGCCCTACGCCCGGGGGATCAACGACCTGGCGCTCGTGCGCGGCGAGGACAGGTTCCTCCAGGTCGTCTCGTGCAACACCCACAACCTCTCGGTGCTGATCGACAACATCGCGCTCGCGGGAGGCGGCCCCGAGAACCTCGTCGGAGGGCGCTTCCTCTGCATCCGGCGCGCCAACGACATCTCCCAGGACGGCTCGTTCGCTCCCTCACCCCAGGTCGGGAAGCACGAGGACCCCAGGTTCGGCACCCACCATGCCCGGGATGCGTGGTACCTCTTCAACACGCTGGGATACGAGCTCAAGGACCTCTACTCCTCGGCCCTCAAGATCAATTCGCAGTACATGCATTGCATCTGGTTCAGCATCCGGCTGGCTCGCCCGATCACCCGTGAGGAGGTCATCCGGCGCTTCGAGGAGAACGATCGGGTGGCTGTCACTCACAAGAGATCGGCGAACTCGATCTTCTCGTTCGGGCGCGACTACGGTCACTACGGGAGGATTCTCAGCCAGACGGTGGTCGCGGTCGACACCCTCGCGGTCAAGGACGACCATGAGGTGGTCGGATTCTGCTTTACGCCCCAGGACGGGAACCCGCTCGTGTCTTCCGTGGCGGCGGCGCTGTGGTTCATCCACCCTGAGGACTGGGAGGCACGGCTGCAGTGCCTCAAGCACTACCTCTTCCAGGAAGTCTGATCCGGGCAGCTTCTACCTGTCCCCTTCGTTCAGCTTCCTGATCTCCTCGACCAGCGCCGGGATGATCGCGTAGAGATCGCCGACCACTCCATAGTCGGCGATCTTGAAGATCGGAGCGTCGGCATCCTTGTTGATGGCCACGATCACCTTCGAGGATGACATGCCCGCCAGGTGCTGGATGGCGCCCGAGATGCCGCAGGCGATGTAGAGCTTCGGGGAGACGACCTTCCCCGTCTGTCCCACCTGGTAGCGGTGCTCGATCCAGCCCGCATCCACCGCGGCGCGCGAGGCTCCGACAGCGCCGCCGAGGGCCTCGGCAAGGGATCTGATGAGGTGGAAGTTCTCCGGACCCTGCATGGCCCTTCCGCCCGAGACCACGATGTCGGCCTCGGCGACATCCTGCTCCACGGTCTCGGGGAGGCGCAGAGCCGTCACCTTGACGGCGTCGTCCCCGTCACGGAACGCGGGATTCAGGCGCCGTACCTCGCACGGCCCCGGTGCGGCGGAAGCCCGCGCCGGGAAGACGTTCGCCCTGAGAGTGAGGACCGCCGGGGCTCCTGCGCTGAACGAGGCGGTGGCCATCGCCTTCCCGGAGTAGACGGGGCGGACGGCGTTCAGCGCGCCGCCCTGTGCGGCCCTGACCTCGACACAGTCGGAGGCGAGCCCGCCCCCGATTCGCGCGGCGAGGCGCGCCGCGAGGTCCCGCCCCATGGCGGTGGCGGGGGCCAGGACCACGTCCGCATGGCTCTCGGCAACGGCGGCTTCGAGGGCACGGGTATAGGCCAGCGGCGAGTACCGCGCCAACCGGGGATCCGAGGCCGTCAAGACGAGATCGGGGCCGAAGGGCTTGAGCTCCTGCGCGAGGGCATCGGCCCCGTCGCCGACGATCACCGCGGCGAGCGCCCTTCCCGTCGCATCGGCGATCCTGCGCCCTTCGGAGACGACCTCGGAGGCGACCTTCTTGAGCCTCCCCTCCCTCTGTTCGGCGAAGACGAGTACGGCGGCGCCCATGGTCGATCCTGCTCCCTCCCCTCGTGTCAGATGACTCTGGCTTCCTCTCGCAACAGCCTCACGAGCTCGCGCGCGGCTCCGGCAGGGTCGTCGCCGCCGCGGAGGATCTTGCCTCCCGATTTCGCCGGGGGAAGCTCGAGCTTCTCCCACCGGGTCAGGGGAGCTGCGGCGGCCCCTTCGATGCCGAGCGACGCGACGGCCCTCTCCTCGATCGGCTTCTTCTTCGCCGCCATGATCCCCTTCAGGCTCGCGTAGCGCGGCTCGTTGAGCCCCTTCTGCGCCGTGATCAGGCAGGGAAGGCTGGATTCATGAACTTCGATCGCTCCTTCCACCTGCCGCTCGGCGAGAAGGCTCCCCTCGCGGATCTCGAGCTTCGTGACGACGGCTACATGGGGGATGCCGAGCAGCTCGGCGAGCATGACACCCGTGGCCTGGTTGTCCGTACCCACGGCATACTTGCCGGTCAGGATCAGGTCGGGCGCGAGCTCCTTCATCACCGCGGCGAGGATGCGGGCCGAGGTGAGGGGGTCGAGGCGATCGGCATGGTCGTCCTTCACGTGGATGGCCTTGTCGGCGCCGACCGCCAGGCATGTCCGCAGCGCCTGCGACGCCCGCGCCGGCCCCAGGCAGACGATCGTGACCTCCCCTCCTCCGCGCGCCTCGCGGATGCGCAAGGCTTCCTCGAGAGCGAATTCGTCGTAGGGATTGACGACGAACGTGACGTTGGCCTCGTCGATGCTGCGCCCGTCGGAGCCGATCGCGAGCTTCGCCTCGGTGTCGGGGACCTGCTTGACGACGACGGCAATCTTCACGGACTCCCTCCGACAGCGGAGCGGCTCACTCCGCGTACTTGCTCATCACGAGCGCCGCATTGGTTCCCCCGAACCCGAACGAGTTGTTCATGGCGTAGGAGACTTTCATTCTGCGCGCTTCCCCGGGCACGTAGTCCAGATCGCACTCCGGGTCGGGCTGGGTGAGGTTGATGGTGGGCGGCACGACGTCGTGGCGGACGGCCAGGGCGGTGATGCCGCTCTCGAGCCCGCCCGCGGCGCCGAGCAGGTGCCCCGTCATCGACTTGGTCGAGGAGACGGCCACCTTGCGCGCGTCCTCGCCCAGGAGCCGCCGGATGGCAAGGGTCTCGATCCGATCCCCGTCCGGCGTGGAAGTTCCGTGCGCGTTGATGTAGCTCAGATCCGAGGGGCGGATGCCCGCGTCCCTGACGGCGTTCGCCATCACGCGGTAGGGGCCGTCGCCGTCGGCGGAAGGCGCGGCCACGTGGTAGGCGTCGGCGGAGACTCCGTATCCCGCCATCTCGGCATAGATCTTCGCGCCCCTGGCGCGGGCCTGCTCGAGCTCCTCCAGGATCAGGATGCCCGCACCCTCCCCCATCACGAAGCCGTCGCGCAGGGCGTCGAAGGGGCGCGATGCGCGCTCGGGATCATCGTTCCTCGTCGAGAGCGCCTTCATGGCGCAGAAACCGCCGACCGCGAGTGGGGTGATCACGCCCTCGGTCCCGCCGCAGATCATGACGTCCGCATCGCCACGCGCGATCAGGCGGAAGGAATCCCCCACGGCGTGCGTCCCCGTGGCACAGGCCGTCGAGTTCGCCATGTTCGGGCCGCGGGCGCCGTGACGGATCGAGACCTGCCCGGCGGCGAGGTTCACGATCAGCCCCACGATGAAGAAAGGAGAGACGCGCCTCGGGCCCGACTCGAGCAGCTCCTTGTGCTGGCGCTCGATCGAGGGGAGCCCTCCGATGCCGGACCCGATGTAGACGCCCACCCTGTCGGCGTGCTCCGGGGTGATCTTCAGCCCCGAGTCGTCGAGCGCGAACTGGGTGGCGGCGAGAGCATATTGAATGAAGAGGTCCATCTTCTTGAGATCCTTCTTCGCCACGAACAGCGCGGCGTCGAAGGCACGGACCTCTCCCGCGATGCGACTCGCGTACTCGGAAGCGTCGAACTTCGTGATCGGCCCGATGCCGCTCCGGCCCGAGAGGAGGCCTTCCCACGTCACCTCGGTTCCGACGCCGAGAGGGCTGACGAGGCCGATTCCGGTAACGACGACCCTTCGCTGCAACAGGGGCTCCTGAGAAGGGAGGAAGGAGGACGCCGGGCCGTCTACTTGTGCGACTGGATGTAGTTGACGGCGTCCTGGACGGTCTTGATCTTCTCGGCTTCCTCGTCGCTGATCTCGATATTGAACTCTTCCTCGAGAGCCATCACGAGCTCGACCTGATCCAGCGAGTCGGCCCCCAGATCATCGGAGAACGACGCGGCGGGCGTGACCTCTTCCTCCTCGACCCCGAGCTGCTCCATGATGATGCTCTTCACCTTCTCTTCGACGTTCATCCACTTCCTCCAGTGCATCCCGGCGGGATCTGGTTTCGGGAGGCGGTCGATCGATGACCTGCCCGCCCGTCGACGGGGTACTTTCAGTGGGGGGCGCTCATACTAGCACAGGGACCACCGGCGTCTATTCGCCCGGATGCCGCTCTTGCCGGGAACTGGAGCGGTGATCGGGCGCGCGTCACATGTAGAGCCCGCCGGAGACGTTGAGAACCGAGCCGGTGACATAGGCACCGGACTCTCCCACGAGGTAGAGCACGGCGGCGGCGATATCCTCGGGCCTGCCCATCCTGCCCAGTGGAATGTGAGAGACCATTTCCTCCCTCGCCTTCTGCGGCATCGCCTGCACCATGTCGGTCTCCACCAACCCGGGCGCCACCACGTTGACCGTGATCTCCCGGGAGGCGACCTCCCGGGCCAGCGATCGGGCGAGTCCGATGAGCCCTGCCTTGCTCGCCGCGTACGCGGTCTGGCCGGGATTGCCCATCATCCCCGAAACGGAGGAGACGAAGACGATCCGTCCGTAACGGGCGCGGATCATTCCGCTGACGGCGGCGCGGCTCAGCGCATAGGCCGACGTCAGGTTCGTGGCGATCACTCTATCCCAGTCTGCAGGCTTGAGGCGGAGCAGCAGCGCGTCGTGGGTCATGCCGGCGTTCGCGATCAGGTGGTGGATGCCGCCCAGCTCCCCGACGCACGACTCGACGGCTCCGGCCGCGGCGTCGGGAAGGGAGATGTCGGCGACGATGGTGCAGGCCCGCACTCCCGACTCCCGCGCCGCCGCGGCGGTTTCCGCGAGGCGGCCTTCGTCCCTTGCCACGAGCGCGACGTCAGATCCCGCCCCGGCCGCGGCCAGCGCGATGGCCTTCCCGATGCCGCGGCTCGCGCCCGTGACGAGGGTGATCTTCCCCGCGAGAGGCCTCTCCGGCACGGCGGCCTACTCTCCGCCCGCCGAGGCTACGGCCTTCTCGATGCCCGGAGGATCTCCCGCCGGCACGACCACGAGGGAGGGGTCGATGCGACGCACGAGGCCGGCGAGCACCTGGCCCGGACCGGACTCGATGGCGTTGCGGAAGCCCAGCGCAACCAGCCTCCGGACGGACTCCGTCCAGCGGACCCGAGACGTCACCTGGCGGATCAGCGCGTAGCGCGCCTCCGCCCCCGACTGGATCTCACGAGCTTCCACGTTGGTGACGAGGGGTACTTCGAGATCCTCGAAGGTCATCGCGATCAGGTCCTTCTCCAGGCGATCGCGGGCCGGCTTCATGAGAGAGCAGTGGAAGGGAGCGGAGACCGACAACGCGACGGCCCGCTTCGCCCCGCGCTGTCGCGCGATTTCCATCGCACGGCGCGCCGCGTCCGTGTGCCCCGCCACGACGATCTGCCCGGGGGCGTTGTCGTTCGCCACCTCCACGAGGCTCTCCGGGCCCGAGGTCGCTTCGGCGCAGACCTCCTCGACGGTATCCATCTCGAGCCCGAGAAGCGCGGCCATCGTCCCCTGCCCCACCGGGACCGCCTCCTGCATGTAACGGCCTCTCCGGTGAACCGCGACCACGGCCTCTTCGAATCCAATGGAGCCCGCGGCCACCAGGGCCGAGTACTCGCCGAGGCTGTGGCCCGCCACGGCCCCGATGCGCACCCCGCGCGTCTTCAATACGACCGCGGCTGCCACGCTGACGGTCAGGATCGCAGGCTGCGCGTTGGCGGTGAGCCGGAGCTCCTCCTCGGGACCCTCGAAGCAGAGGCGGGAGAGCGGGTAGCCGAGCGCCCGATCCGCCTGGGAGAAAAGCCCTCGGACGACCTCGCTGTGCGTGGAGAGGGCTCTCCCCATGCCGGGGATCTGGGATCCCTGTCCCGGGAAGAGGAGGGCGGCTCCCGGGTTCCGATCGGCGCTCATGGTTGCACGGTCTCACGAACCGGCATCGGCCGTGCCGGCTCGGCGAGGAGCGTCTCGCGGATGCGATCGCTCACGCGGTGGCTGACGCATTCCGCGCAGGCACGAATGGCGTTCTTGATGGCCTTCGGGGAGGAGCGCCCGTGACCAATGATCACGGCGCTCTTGACGCCGAGGAGCGGGAAGCCGCCGTACTCCGCGTAGTCGATCACGCGCTTGAATCGCCGCATGGCAGGTGCGGCGAGGAGCATCCCGAGCTTCGCCATCAAGGAGCTGGTCAGCTCCCGGCGCAGGTAGATCCCCAGCATCTCAGCGACGCTCTCGATGGCCTTGAGAGAGACGTTGCCGGTGAAGCCATCGCAGACGATGACGTCGCAGTTCCCGTTGAAGATGTCCCGTCCTTCGACGTTGCCGATGAAGTTCAGGCTGCTCTCCTGGAGCTGCTTGAAGACCTCCCGGGTCAGGACGTTCCCCTTCATGTCCTCTTCACCGATGCTGAGCAGGCCGACCCTCGGAGACTGGATCCCCAGGATCTGCCTGGCATACATCGAGCCCATCAGGGCGAACTGGAAGATGTGAACGGGCTTGCTGTCCACGTTGGCGCCGACGTCCAGCCAGACCGATCGGCCGCCGAGGTTCGGCACGACGGCCGTGACGGCGGGGCGATCGATCCCTGGAAGCGTCCCGATCGAGACCTTGGAACAGGCCATGACGGCGCCCGTATTCCCGGCGCTGACGAGGCCGTCCGCGCGTCCTTCCCGCACGAGGTGGGCTGCGATACGGATCGAGGACTGCTTCTTGCGGCGCAGGCCGAGGACCGGCGTCTCGCTCATGCCGATGACCTCGGGAGCGTCGACGATCTCGAGCTCCGAGGCGTCGGCACCGAGGTGCGCGAGCTCGGCCCGGATCTCCCCCTGGCGGCCCACGAGGATGACACGATGCCCCCAGGCGCGTGCCGCTTCGAGGGCGCCCTCCACCACGGCGGCAGGGGCATGATCCCCGCCCATGGCGTCGACCGCGATTCTAACCGGCATGGCGGCCGGGCGGTCAGGCCCGCTCGACCTCGATCACGGCACGACCTTTGTAGTACCCGCAGTGGGGGCAGACGCGGTGTGGCAGCTTCTGCTCATGGCAGTTCGTGCACTCCGAGAGGCTCGGCGCGGTGAGCGCGTCGTGCGCTCGCCTCCGGTTTCTCCTCGACTTGGAGTGCCGGCGCTTGGGATTGGGCATTCTCGATCCTCGAGTCGTTCCATCGGTGGAGAGGGCCTACGCCCCCTCGGGTTCAATCGATCGGACAGCGCGGTCGGAAGCCTCCGGGGGCCCGGCCCCGCAATCACATGCGACGCGGTTCAGGTCCTGCCCGCAGACGGGGCAGAGTCCGCGGCACGAGGGCCTGCACACTGGCTTCATCGGAAGATCCAGGTAGACCTGCTCGGAGGCCACGAGCCGGAGATCCAGCTCCCCGTCGGCCTCCAGGAAATCGACGTCCAGCTCCTCCTCCGCAATCTCGATGTCCTTCCCTCCCGGCGTCGCGAAGGCGTAGCGCAGGGTGAAGGTCCTGTCCACGGACACCTGGAAGCCTGCCAGGCAGCGCGCACAGGAAACCTCGGCCTTGCAGGTCAGGCGGCCCCGGATCTCGATCCACCGGCTGGCGCGCCTGACGTCCCCTCGCAGAAAGGCATCCTCGACCCGGATGACCTCGTCCGCGTCGGACCTCAAGGGGCCGAGGGCAAGGGGAACATCGATCTGGAGCCCCTCAGGTTCCAGGTCCGCGACCCGAATGATCACGGCAACCTCCTGAAAAGGCCGGGGAGTATACCATCGCCCGCCGGACTGTCAAAAAGCCGCCCGGGCCGGTCAGCGCCCCAGGGACTTCAGCTCCTTGGCCGCGACGGGGTGCGTGGGGACGAGGTGGAGGGCCTTCTCGAACATCACCCGGGCCCGGCTGTCCAGCCCCCTCTCCTTGTAGAAGCGCCCCAGCGTGACCCAGTACTCCGCGTTGAAGGGCTGGAGGTCGGCGGCTTGAAGATACGCCACTTCGGCCTGGTGCTGCCAGCGCCGGTCCGGGTTCAGCGACAGGGCGTCTCCCATGAGGTGGAAGGCTTCGGCTGACTCCGCGTTGAAGCGGATCGCGAGCTTACAGAACTGGATGCAGTTGTGGTAGTCGCCCTCGCGGAAGTACTCCCGCGCCTTGACGTGGTACTTGTCCGACAGCCTGATGTTCTGCTCGACCGTCTCCTGCCGTTCCGTCTTGGAGAACTCACGGCGCTTGACCAAGTCGTCCTTGCTGATGCTGGTGACACCCGTGCCCTCGCGCGCCATCCGCTGCTCGTTCTCCAGGGAGCCGATCTCCAGCTTGAAGTAGGCCTCGGTCAGCTTGGCATCGATCAGGTCGAGCTCCCTCTTCATGGACTCCTGGACGGCCAGAGCGAGCCGCTCCCTCCGGAAGCGCTTCCTCAGCTCCTCGTAGGCGGCGCGGACCTCCGCGTTGCTGGCTGCGTCGGCGGTCCCCAGGATCTCCGCGGGGCCCCGTCCGGTCATCCGATCGAGGGCCTCGCGGATCATCCCGACCTCGGCGTCCACCTTGGCCTTCTCCTCCTGGTGGGACGACATGACTTGTCGAAGTTGGAAGGGACCCGGCCGCAGGGGCGGATCGAGGATCACGAGGCCGAAGACCACCAGGCCGTAGGTGAACTTGAGGGCATCGTCGGCGGAGTCGGAAGGCACGATCTGGAACAGCTCACGGAAAGTCAGGGTGCCGTCGATCCTGCTCAGCACGAAGCCGTGGTGAGGCCGGAGCGTCAGCCGGTGCACGGGCATGAACTGATGGGGGCTCAACGAGAGCCGGCCCGGAAGATCCACGAGCACCTGCCGGAGCGGCTCGAAGTTGCTCATGACTTCGATTCCGCCCAGGATGGACTCGAAGGTGAAGAGCACGTCCGGCTTGAAGGTGCTCCCCGTCGGCCGCCGTGTTTCGAAGGTATAGGTCCCGCCCTGCCATGCGAAGGCATCGGTGATCGCCCGGCGGATCAGCCCCTTCACTCCGGGAACGAGTGCCTTGAGGTCGACCCCGCGCTTCAGGAGGGCCCCCGCGAGCTGCGATGCGGTCTCGCAGTCGGGGACCGTTTCGAGAAGGATCTCGGCGCTGATCAGCCCGGCATCGCGGAGGGCGGCGGCGAGCATGGCGGCGCCGGAAGGCGAATCCGCGTCCACCAGCATCCCGCGATCGAACTCGAAGGCGTTCTTCGGCCCCGAGGAGGACTGGAGCTGGAGGCTCCCGCTCTTCTCCTGGAGGAAGACGTCGCGGAAGACCTCGGCCAGATAGTGGCTGGTGAAATGTCCGGACTGGACTTTCTGCTCCACCGGCATGCGGCACCCGGGAACGGCTGGCATCCGCCGGGTCGCGGGGGAGTCAGGCACTTCCCCGCGCTGGCGTAGCCGTCGTCCAGCCAGCAATATATGGGCGGGGTTCCTTCCGATCCACAGTGGTGGACCGGAGATCCCGCGAGGACGGGCGTCGTGGAGGTGGTCGCATGGGCTGGAAAGGCCCCAGGGTTCGGAAGCTGATGGCCGCCGGGCTGGCCGTTCTCTTCGTCCCCGCCGCAGCCGGTCGCGCCTCCGACTCGGCCCGCCCCTCGACCCCACCCCTGCCCCCCGCTTCCCTGGAGGCCCTCTCGCTTCTCCACCAGGGGAGGTTCGATGCGGCCTCCTCGGCCTTTGCCGAGATCTCGCGCCGCAGGCCCGGCGATCCCGAGGGGCCCCTCTTCGAGGCCCTGACGATCTGGTGGAGGCTCATCGACCTTCCCGAGGATGCGGAGCTGCGCGCCGCGATCGAGGAGCGCCTCGCCGAAGCCATGCGACGTGCGGAGGATCTGATCGGGCGGGGAGACCTCCAGCGAGGGAGGATCTTCGCGGGAACCGCCTGCCTCCTCACGGCACAGACGCAGGCCCTCTCCGGAGGCTACCTCGCCGCGGGAAGGGCGGCCCGGGCCGGCCACGAGCACCTCGAGGCGGCCCTCGCGACCGATCCTCAGGCAGCCGACGCGCGCTTTGCTCTCGGCGCCTACAAGTACTTCGCAGCAAGGCTCCCCTGGCTCGTGCGTCTCCTCCGTGTCTTCGTGAGGCTCCCAGGTGGCAGCGTCGAGGAGGGGCTCGAGGCTCTGGAGAGTGCGGCGTCGGGAGGCGTCTACTTCCGCGCCGAGGCGCTCCTGCTCCTGGCCTACATCCACTCCGAGAACGAGGAGGAGGATCTCCGCCAGGCGCTCGGCTACCTGGCTCGCGCGCGGCAGATCGAGCCCTCCTCTCCCCTGCTCGCCGCCATCGAGGCGAAGTTCCTCTTCGATCTCGGCCGCCTCGGCGAGTGCGAGCGGGCCGCGAGGGAGTCGCTCGGCTTGACCGCCGGGATGACGGGCGTCGCGCCGGCCGTACCGGCCCTCGCGAGGCTGCGGCTGGCCTTTGCCCTCTATTACCAGTACCGCCACGGAGAGGCGATGACGGAGCTGGAGCAACTCGGTTCCTCACGCATGAATCTCTCACCCGACGCGCGAGCCAGGATGGATGGGCTGCTCGCGAGGCTCCGCGATGATTCGGCCGGACTCGCGCAGGGAGAGAAGGCTGACGGCATCGGCGGCGCGAAGGAGGCCTCGAGCATCTCCGCGGCCCCCCTGCCCGCCGACGCACGGGCACGAGAGGCCATCCGTCGGCTGCAGGCTGGGAAGCCGGGCGAAGCCACCGCGGAGCTCGAGCGCGCCGCGGCGCAGTGGCCCGAGGACACCGTGGTGCGCTATCACCTCGCGCGGGCCTACCAGATCGCCGGAGATCACCTGAAGGCCGAGCAGGAGCTCCAACGTCTGCTCTCGAGCAGCGGCCGGGTGCCGAAGACGCTGAGGGGCTGGGCGCTCCTTCGAATCGGCGCGGCGATGGAGGCGGATGGGAGAGTCGATGAGGCATTCTCCTACTACCGCCGTGGCGAGAGCCTGAGAGGATTCCTCTTCCGCGCCGCCGCGGCCGATCGCCTGAAGCATCCGGCGGAGTCGTTCTTCCCCGAGGGCTAGGCCCGGTCCAGATCAGGATCGGCCTCGCGCCGCTACCTGGAGGCGCTCCTCGATGCTGCGATCGCGGCGCGCACCTTGTCCTTGAGGATCTTCCCCGTCGGGCCCTTGGGGAGCGCGTCGAGGAGCAGGACCGACCGCGGGACCTTGTAGCGCGCCAGCCTCTCCTGGCAGAAGCGTCTGAGCTCCACGCTCTCCGCGTTCCTCCCCGGCCTGAGCGCCACGGCGGCGTGCGGCTCCTCTCCCCTGTCGGATTCGTCCAGGCCGACGACCGCGGCCTCCGCCACGGCTGGATGGTGCGCAAGGACCTCCTCGACCTCCCGTGGGTAGATGTTCATTCCCCGGAAGATGAGCATCTCCTTGCGGCGCCCTGCGATGTAGAGGTAGCCGGCGGCATCGAGGCGCCCGAGATCTCCGGTCTTCAACCAGCCGTCCTGGATGACGGCCGCCGTTTCCTCGGGTTGTCCGTAGTAGCCGAGCATGACGTTGGCGCCCCGGACGAGGATCTCGCCGACCTCACCCGTCCGCGCCTCGCTCCCGTCGTCCGCCTGGATCTTGATCTCCACTCCAGGGACGCCGGGGCCCACCGACCCCGGCCGCCGAACTCCGTCGGGAGGATTCAGGCTCACCACGGGCGCCGCCTCGGAGAGCCCGTAGCCCTCGCAGAGAGGCCTCCGCCAGCCCAGCTCGAATCGTTCCTGGACGTCCGCAGGGAGCGGCGAGCCGCCGCTGATGTAGAGCCTTACCGGGTTGAGGAGGCGTGTCAGCCATCCAGGCGGCCGCTCCGCCATCGTCGCATAGATGGCGGGCACGGCGACGAAGATCGTCGGCCTGAAGCGGCGAAGCGCACTGAGAATCCCCGCTCGATCCACGCCGGGAAGGAGGATGACGGGAAGGCAGGCGAGGCGGGGCGTGACAAGGCAGACCATCTGGGTCAGGGAGTGGAACATGGGCAGGAACAGGAGGAGTCGATCCGCGTCCCGCAGCTTCACGGCCTGGAGGCAGGAGAGCGCGTTGGAGAGGAGGTTCCTGTGGGAGAGCATGACGCCTTTCATCCGCCCGGTCGTGCCGGACGTGTAGGTGAGAACGGCGGTCTCGCCTGGGTCCGGCGGCGGGGGAAGGCGATGTGCCGTTCCCGGATCGGTGAGCTCGTCCCAGGCGACGAGGCGCATCCCCGGCGGTGCCGTCACGATACCGCCGCTCTCCCCTGGCGCCACGATGATGGTGCGCAGGCTCGCCGACCGCTCCAGGCGCCTTTCGAGCGCCGCAAGGCGCTTGGAAGTCGTCACGAGGAACGAGGCTCCGCAATCTTCGAGGACGGCAGAGACCTCGGGGGCCGCCAGGAAAGTGTTGATCGGGACGACGACCCCCCCGGCGGAAGGAACCGCGAAGTAGGCGACGAAGTACGGAAAGCCGTTCGGGAGAAGGATGGCCACCCTCTCGCCCGCCCCGACGCCCAGTGCGGCGAGGGCTCGCGCGAGGGCGAGTGTCCGTTCGTGGATCTCGGCGAAGGTCCAGCGCCCTTCGGCGTTCAGGAGCGCGGGCCGCCCGGGAGCCCGCGCGGCGGCGTGGCTCGTGAGCTCCCCCAGAGTCAGGAGGGACGCGTCCGGTGCCGCGGGGCCCATGCCCCTCCCGCTCCGCTCACCTCTCATTGGTAGTTACCGGCGCGGTGCCTGCACGGAGCAGGCCCGGTTCCGGTTTCC
>CAZMRF010000007.1:0-104610 GCA_964568735.1 uncultured Acidobacteriota bacterium | reverse complement strand
CCTTGGCGGGATGACGGTAGGCCCAGGCGCCTTCGACGAGGACGCGACGGGCGTGAGAGTTGCCGGCCTTGGTGATGGAACCGAGGCGTCGGGAGTTGCCGGTAGCGTGCACGCTCGGGATGAGACCGACGAAGGCGGCGAGCTGCCGGGGGGAGTCGAAGCGGGTGATGTCGCCGAGCTCGGCGGCGGTGGTGATGGCGACGGTGTCCTGCACGCCCCGCAAGGCCTGGTAGGCTTCGACGAGAGGCGACAAGCGCCAGGAGGAGGAATGCTCCCGGAGCTCGGCTTCGAGCCGCTTGAGCCTCTCCGAGATCTCGGTGACGGCGTGGAGGTACTCCTGAAAGACGATCTGCTGGACGGGAGTCGGGCACACGACGCGGGCGAGATAGCGCTGGTGCGCGGCGTTCCAGTCGGCGCGGCCCTCGTAAGTGATGCCGAGACGGAGTAGGAAGGACTTCAGCCGGAGCTTCGCGGCCTTCAGGTCCTTCACGCTGTCCTCGCGGGCGCGCGAGAGGTCCCGGATGGCTTCGTCCTCGATCGACGGGACGTAGACGGGGTTGAGGTCGCCGGAACGGAGCAAGCGTGCGAGCTCGACGGCGTCGCGGCGGTCGGTCTTGATGCGGTCGCCGGGCTTCTTCGGAATGAGGGAGGGAGCGATGACGCGGCAGTCGAGACCCTTGCCAGTGAGGTAGCGATGGAGCACGAAGCCGCAGGGGCCGGCCTCGTAGGCGAACAGAAGCCTCGGAGCCTTCGATTGGAGCCGCCGGACGAGCTTATCGATGTCGCACTGGCGGGTTCCGATGGGGCCGACGAAGGTGACCTCGCTGTTGCGGTCCTCGTAAGCGTGGGCGACCGAGATGGACTCCTTGTGGACGTCGAGACCGACGAAAAGGGTGGTAGGCTTGTCCATGGCTGACCTCCGGCTGAAGTTGGTGGTTTGCACGACCAACGTGCGGCTCTGGCCTTCCGAGGCTAACCCGCGATACGACCGGAGGTCAGCTTCGCACTCCCACCGAAGTCATGGTGTCTAGGCGACAAGGCAGTAGGTGGAGAGCAATGCCAGTCCCGAAAGGCATGCGGTTGGCCGTTCTCGAAGAAGCCGGGTACCAGTGTGCCTACTGTGGCCACCGTGATGGTCTCAACCTCACGGCTCATCACATCAAGCGCGAACGGGACGGTGGTGAAGCCACGTACGACAACCTTATCGCCTTGTGTTTCAACTGCCATCATCGTGTCGATCAAGCCAACTCGATTCCGAGCGAAGATATCCGGCGCCTCAAGCGACATCTCGTTCATCGCAGATTGACACAGGCAGGAATCAACGCCCTGAAGCTCGCCTATCAGAATCCAGTCGGTGTCGTCGCTACGCCGTTCACTGTCCAGCATCTCGTCGAAGAGAAGTTGTTCCACTACGTCGAGAACCACTCGTCCTGGGTCGACGAAGTCGGCGAAACAGAAACGTCGGCCCTGTACAAGATCACGGCCAAGGGAAGGCGCTTGGTTGAGACGTGGGTACTCTGAGCGTGTTCATGTATCGTTGTCGCCTAACAAGCGCATGAACCCGGCGGCAGGCGCACGGCGGTCGCGGTAGAGTGAGAGGCGGTGCGGCGCCCGCCGCGGGTTATGCGCAACGTTGGGCAGACGAACGAGCGAATGCTTGAGTATCTAAAGGTTGCTATCCCCGTTGCTGGACTTGTGTGGGCTGCAGGATGGTCCATCTGGCACTACCGCAATCGCCAGCGACCTCGAGCACTCGTGCGTGCCGTTCCTGCCGTTTTCCACGCGAGCGATCGGACGGGGGCGACGTTTGTACCTCGAGGCAGCCGCAAGCCAGTTCAGGGGCCATGGGAGATGTGGCACTGGTGCTTGGCTTTTCGCGTGAGGAACATCGGCCCCGTCCCGCTCACTCCGACCGTAATCGCCGTCCGAGCCAAGGGTACCAAGCCTTGGAGGGCTCTGGCCGACGGCTGGCTACTACTGGACGACAAAGACACCTTTCCGAAAGTCGTTGCCCCAGGCGAGGAGTGGGAAGGTTTGCACGACTTCCATGATCTCCTCCGAATCCTGGGTCTACCCTACGACGAAGCGGCGACACTCGACCTGCAGATTCGGCTCACCGACGTGGACGGGCGCCGACAGGCTGCGTCGGCTTCCATCTCCGTCAAGGAATTCACGGCAATGCAGGCGGACCTCGCCGTTTCCGAAGGAGTCGAAGCTTGAAGGAGCTGCCCAACAACAGCGTGAAGCCGACGCGCGCCAGAGGGTGAGCGGCCGACAACGCATCGAGCTATGGCGCGCGCCGCCTACGCTGAACGTTAGGCGGACTTCTGAGTGTCATGACACTGAGCTGGCGCGCCTTCGGGCAACGCCATCAAACTCGATGTTGCGATGGACGCTATGCTGGCGAACTGCCGCGATGGGAGCAGTGATTCGTCATCCTTGGCCTTTGGGTCATTGAATTCAGATCAAGAGAGCGAAAAATGGCGCTCGAAGGTACCCTCGTTGGTTGGACAGCACCCTCCAGTGACACGGAGCAAGAGAAGCAGGACCGGACCGAGCGAATGATCCTAGAGGCGATAGATGAGCACACAGCATTCGCGACCTGCCAACTGAACGTGTATCCGAAGGGATCCTATGCAAACAACACCAACGTTCGTGCGGATAGTGATGTGGACATAGCAGTTGAGTGTACTGAAGCGGAGTACTGGGAGGAAGCCAAGCCCGGAGCTCACCCCCCAGGTGCGTCATACGAGGGCTCGTGGACGCCCGCGAAGTTACGATCGGAACTCGGCGCAGCACTCGCGGCGAAATTTCCACGCCAAGTGGATGCATCAGGCTCTACAGCATTTCAGATCCATTCTGGCTCTGCCAGGGTCGATGCTGACGTCGTCCCTTGTTTCAGTTACGCCTACTACTTGTCCGCCGGCGACGTACGTCGGGGCACAAAGATTCTCACAACCTCCGGAAAAGGCATAGTCAACTACCCACTCCAGCAGTTAGAGAACGGGAAGGCCAAGAACAAGCGCACCGGGCATGCCTTCAAGAAAGCAGTCCGCGTGCTCAAGCGGGTTGAGAACGCTATGGTTTCTGATGGCGTGCGCAGCGAACTGCCGTCCTACTTCGTAGAGTGTCTCGTCTACAACTGCCCGGATGCCTTGTTCTCTTCAGCTACCTGGACGGCCATGGTGCGCAGTATCCTCGTGCACCTCTGGAATGGCTTGGAGGGAGACGAGCCAGCCGTAGAGGCTCGTCGCTGGGTTGAGGTGAACGAGTGCTTCTTCCTATTCCATCCAGAGCAGAAATGGACCCGAGCTGACGGTCGCAACTTTTCTCAGGCAGCGTGGAACTACTTGGGGTACACCTGATGGACCGCCGTCTACTCGTACAAATTGTGACAGCTGTTGCCGTTCTTGTATTCGCGGTCGGCATCTGGTCAAGCGGTGACGTTGTGAAACCCGGCTGGCTTCGATTCTTTTCTCTCGCTGTCCTAATCGCCACAATCGTCCTTGGGTTGTGGGACCGGTGGCTATGGGGGCTACCCCTGATCCAGAAGCTGCCACGCGTTCCCCGTGATGTCAGAGGCATGTGGAGAGGGACCCTGACATCGTTTTGGGAGGACCCTGCGACGAAGACGCGACCAGAGCCAAAGACCGTATTCCTAGTTGTCCGCCAAACAGCCTCGCAGGTGACCGTTGTACTGCTGACGGAGGAATCTTCTTCGCGCTCGTCACTCGCTAGCCTCTCTGACGAGGGAACCGGTGCATCCTTGACATACATGTACCTGAACAGGCCTGATAGCCGAGTCGAACACCGGAGCCGAATGCACAATGGTTCGGCGTTCTTGCAGGTGTCTGGGCGGCCCGCAACCCGTATCCGTGGTCGATACTGGACAGACCGGGACAGTAGAGGTGAGCTCGAGTTTGGCGAGAGAGTAACCGATGTAGCTGAAGATTTCCGCGAGGCATTGATGCTGTTTACCGACGGCTGATGCGACCGAGGAGGCCGGTGGACGTGGCCCGGCCGTAAGGAACGGTGTTCGCGTAATGGGCGAAGCAGCACGGCTTCGTGCGGCCGCCACCTAACGGCATGAAGCCGACGGCGGCCATGGGCGTTGGTTGCTGGAGTTCATGGCAGCCCTTGGCCGCCGCGGCTTACGCCGCGCGCTAGGCGGCAATCCAATGAGCTTGTGGAGGAGTAGCCCATGAAAGTCTTCATCAGTTGGAGCGGTGAACGCAGCCACTCCCTAGGAGATGCGTTACACGACTGGATTCCGCTGGTCCTCCATTACGTGGAGTCGTGGCTATCGCAAGCCGACATCGAGGCCGGTCAACGTTGGGCTGAGCAAGTGGCAAAGGAGCTTGAGGCCTCGAACTTCGGCATCATCTCTGTAACGCGGGAGAATGTCGACTCTCCGTGGGTGCTATTCGAGGCCGGAGCCCTTGCCAAGTCCATGCAAGGAAGTCGCGTCATCCCTCTCCTCCTTGATTTGGAGGTCCGAGATATTACGGGTCCCCTGGCTCAATTCCAAGCAAAGAAGGTCGAGCGGACAGGCCTGCTCGATGTGATTCAGTCACTGAATAAACTCGCGCCCCACCCTGTTTTGGATGACCGCGTGACGCAACTCTTCGACGCGTTGTGGCCGGAACTTGAGAAGAAGGTGGCCGCAATCCCGAAGGCATCAGCCCAGGCGAAACATGCACGGCCGCAGCCTGAAATCCTCGAGGAACTCGTGACGAGTGTCAGGTCGCTAGACTCCAGGTTCCGCGAGATTGCTGATGAGGGGCCGCGCGGGCTTCGTCACCGGTCGCGTCGGTTGCACCCGATGATGGTCCACGAACTCAGCCAGATGCTCGGGGTGAAGCGAGGTGATCCGATCGCTCTGCTCATTATCGCCAGCATCTTTCGCGACGACATGCCTTGGATGTACGAGTTGGGCATCGAGGCCTATCGCATCGCGAAGGATGGAACACCTGAAGAAGCCATCGCCGCCAGAAGGAGATTTCAAAAGGCGGCCGAGCTAATGCGGCGAGGGCCCTTTGGTCCCGAGGAGATGGGCATGGATCCGCGCATGATGCACATGATGGTGCGCGAGCTGGATCATCTTCTTGAGGCCGAACCAGAGTCCGAGTCCGAGGCCGAAGTCTCTGAACCGTCAGCCCCGAAGCCGAGAGGTGAGAAGGGCGAGAAGCCAGCGTGATTCAGAAGCCGCCTAACCCGTGGTCGGAGCGGACCGCTGAAAAGCGCGGCCGCTCAACCGCAATCCGTTAGACAGCCCCGAACCCGACCGAGAATCGATTGAACAGGAGGACACCTGTGGCAGCAAAAAAGGCTGGGAGTACTGGCAAACCAAAGGGTCGGGCGGCACCCAAGTACCCCCGTCATTCGGTGGAGAAAGCTCTGCGCGTGCCACGCGCAATCCTGGAGCAGCACGCGGGGAAGGAGTGTACTGACGCAGAGGCCGCTCGCTTCCTCGGGCTGAAACCAAGCGGACCGTTGAACACGGAGATTAGCTCCGGCGCCAAGTACGGGTTCCTGGATCGCCCGTCTTCGGGCCACTTGCAGCTCACGGAGCGGGCCAAGAAGATCCTCCGACCTCAGAACCCGTCCGATGCCATTGACGGCTTACGGGAGGCCGTACTCGGCGCGCCGGTGCTTGGCGACGTGTACAAGCATTATCGCGGCGAGAACCTCCCGGACCCTCAATTCCTGGACAACGCCCTCACCGACACATTCGCCGTGCCGTCAGCCGACCTTGCCGAGTTCAAGGCGATTTTCTTGGAGTCTCTGAGATCTGCTCAACTCGTCGACGAGCAGGCGTCGGGCAAGGTTCGCGTGTTGGACGTGTCACAGCAGCTGTCCGGGGTGGTCGAATCGACCGAAGCGCTGCAGAAGGTGACGAAGACGGTGAAGGCATCGGCAGCCGACAGCTGCTTCGTGCTCATGCCGTTCAGCGCACCTCTCGGCAACCACTACGCCCTCATCTACGAGCCTGCGATTCGGAAGGCAGGGCTCCGTGCCGTTCGCGCTGACGCCGACATCTTCGCGACCGGGAAGATCATGGATCAAGTGTGGACGGGCATAAACGCGGCCAAAGTGCTGGTCGCTGAGATGACGTCACGGAATCCCAACGTCTTCTACGAGCTGGGCATAGCTCACGCCCTGAAGAAGCCGGTTGTGCTGGTCTCATCCAATGAGGAAGACGTCCCGTTCGACGTGCGGCACATTCGAGTGATCTACTACGACGTCAACGATCCATTCTGGGGAGAGAAACTCGTCAACAAAGTCGCCGAGAACATCGTGTCTGCGTTGACGAACCCGGAGGAAGCGATATTCCGAAGTGGGCTTGCCGGATGGGATGCGCACGAGGAGGGCCGTCTAACAACCGGTTCCAGCGGAACGGCGCTGCGCCGCGGCTGAACCGGAGCGTTGGTGTCGCGAGGAGAAACGGAATGTCGGGGCAGGAGCAGATCGTCTCAATTCTAGGTAGCGCCTACTTTCATCCGTTGGCTGCTCTCACTGAACGTCTCCTGGAACTGCCGCCCCCAGACCCTTCCGGCCGTGACGGCAAGGTTCCGTCTCAGGAGAACGGGTATGCCGCCGCTATCTGCGTTCTTGCTGCGGTGTGCCTCGAGTCCTGGGTAATGAGGCTCCGCTATTTCGTGCCCAGTCATGCAGCGGCCCAGGAACGATTCTCCATCGACTTCCTCAAGGCGGTGTATCCGGCCATTCCCAACCCCGACGAACTCGCGGAAGTTATCGTGCTTCGTGACCTTCTCGCTCACAATCACGTGTGGGAAATCCTACGCGGGTGGGACGATACCTACGTCATCTCAGTTCAAGCGGCCACCAAAGATCCGATGTCCGGCGACAAGAAGTACATGAAGTACGTTGATCTCACGACCCGGAAGACTCGACTTCTGCGCCTCAACATCCTACCGACAGCAGTGGATCGAGACGACGCCAAGGTTGTACTCAACAAGATGTGGTCGGCCCTCATGTTTTTCGAATCGCAGGACAAGTCTCTGGTGTTCGTGTCGCACACGCCGTTCATGTTCCGTGGCAAGAAGTCCTACTTCGAGCGAATGCTTGCTCAGTTCGGAGGCGACACGTAGCAACGCGCTGCAGCGGACGCGCGCGGGTGAGTTGGTGAGTGATTCGAGTCATGGATTTCGCGCGCGCCGCTGAGCGCGGGCGTTGGGCGGACAACCAGTGAGATGAGCAACTCGTCAGACACGGAACTGCGTCGTTGGCAGTCGGGAGCCTGTTTCCTCGCAGCCCTGCTGGTCTGCTCTGCATGCTCATGGACAGCTCGAGACTGGAATGCTCTCGCTGCCGGGATGGCAGCGGCCGGCGGCAGCTCTGCCCCGACATCCACCGCGCAGAAATTGATGGTATTCGGCGGGCCGAGTCACGGGACGTACTTGGGTTGCCTGAGTTGCTCCGAATACGCAGGGGACTCGATCTTCAACGAATACAGTCCCTACGGAAGTGAGTATTCGTCGACGAGCATTTTCAATGACTACAGCCAGTACGGTTCGCCCTACTCGATGTACAGTGCCTGTAATCCTTACGCGAGCGACCCGCCAGTGGTTGTCGATCAGGCAGGCGGCTACTACGGTCGCCTGACGGTGAATCCGTACAACAGCGAAGCATTCGGCAGTCCTGAGATATTGAGGTGGCTCGAGGTGGTCGCCTGTGCCAACTGATTCTGGTGCCCTGCCGCCCAACGGCATGAAGCCGCCGGCGGCCGGGACGGTTGGATGTTGGAATGCTTGGCGACCTTCGGCCGCCGCGGCTTACGCCGAGCGTTGGGCGGAAGTTGGCAAAGGAGTAGGTTTAGTGCTTGAGGGGGAGTTTGCCGACCTGGAAAGTATCGGTTCGGAAACTGAAGCGACGGGGAGTGACAACGCCCGTCGTCGTATTCACGCTAGAATCCGCGACAAGGCGCGCGCGAACGGACCTCGCTTTGTTGACTGGGTCAACAGTCTTGACCCTCACGACATGCTCCAGGCTAGCCATCTTGCAGACATCTACGAGGC
The DNA here is from genome assembly GCA_964568735.1 of uncultured Acidobacteriota bacterium. Lineage (GTDB taxonomy): Bacteria > Acidobacteriota > Polarisedimenticolia > JACPZX01 > JACPZX01 > CAZMRF01. Next base: position 96,571 of record CAZMRF010000007.1, on the reverse strand, counting down.
TCTCGCTCCCGACGCCACGGCCTTGGAGGTGTTCTTCTCGCGCGAACTCGATCGTCTCCTGAGCGCATGTGAGGCACAGCCCGTGTCCACTTCGCATGGCCGCCGTCATGAACATGAAGAAACTGGCAGGGGGCGGCCGCGCAAACGTCGAGGCGATCAGTGTCCAGGCATGGCGAGACCGAGAGTTCATCCGCCGCGAGGTCGAGCTCATTCAGCCGACAATCATCCCAACGTGCGGAGGAACTGCGTCTCGCCTGTTCTGGTGGGTCGTGAACGACGATGAGTTGGCAGCTGTCATGCCAGATGCGATTTGGTGGAGGGGTCGAGTGGCGGTCTTGTCAGTGAATCATCCATCGATTCGACCGAAAGACGCCGATGCTGCATTCTCGCGAGTGGGCAATCTTGTCCGGCAGTACGAACGCGAGCCCCGCGCGCGCCTTCATGGGGACCACGACCGCCGCGAGTAGGAGCGCAGGGCGGCCCTTCGACGCGCGGGGGAGCCGGTCAGGCGGCCTGCTCGCCTTCGAGATCCTCGAGGCTGAGGACTCCCACCGTGCGGCTGGTCAGGTAGGTGTACATCGCCGGGACCACGAAGAGCGTGAGCAGGGTGCCGAGCGTGAGGCCGCCGATCACGGCGATGCCCATGGGCACGCGGCTCTCGGAGCCCGCTCCCAGCGACAGCGCAATCGGCACGATGCCGAGGATCGTCGAGAGGCTCGTCATGAGAACGGGCCGGAGCCGGGCGGCGGCCGCGTCGACGGCCGCCTCGACGATGGAGAGGCCGGCGGCCCGCCGCTGGTTCGCGAACTCGACGATGAGGATCCCGTTCTTCGTCACGAGCCCAATCAGCATGATCATCCCGATCTGGCTGAAGACGTTGAGCGTCTGGCCGGCCCACCACAGCGCGAAGAGCGCGCCCACCAAGGCCAGCGGGACCGTGAGCATGATCGTGAAGGGATCCCGGAAGCTCTCGAACTGCGCGGCCAGCACGAGGTAGAGAAGCACGATCGCGAGCAGGAAGACGAAGGCGAGCGTGTTGCTGCTCTCCTGGAAGTCGCGCGACTGGCCCGCCAGAGCCGTGTGGAAGGACTCGTCCAGCACGCGGCCGGAGATGGCCTCCATGGCATCGATCCCCTGCGAGAGCGTGTATCCGGGAGACAGCCCCGCCGAGACCGTGGCCGCGACGAATCGATCGAAGCGGTAGAGCTGCGGCGGGCTGGACCGCTCTACGATCGTGACGAGGCTGTCGAGGAGCACCGGAGCGCCGTTGCGCGCCGTCACGTAGAGGTTGCGGAGATCGATCGTCTCGTCGCGGTTCTGCGGCATCACCTGCCCGATCACCTCGTACTGCTTCCCCTCCATGATGAAGTAGCCGAGCCGCTGCTCGCTCATGGCGAGCTGGACCGTCTGGGCGATGTCGAGCACCGAGATCCCGAGATCCTGGGCGCGCGCCCGGTCGATCTCCACCTGCAGCTCCGGCTTGTCGAAGACGAGATCCACGTCAACCGAAGAGAAGGCCGGATCGCGGTTGGCCTCTTCCATGAATGTCGGGAGGACCTCCTCGAGCTTGTCCATCGTGGCGGCCTGCAGAACGAACTGCACCGGCAGCCCCCTGCGCTGGCCCACCGAGATGGTGGGTTCCTGGGTGACGAAGGTCTGCGCCCCGGACAGGGCGCCCAGCCGCACCGTCAGCGCGTCGGCAATCTCCATCTGGCTGCGCTCACGCAGATCGGGATGAACGAGCCGGAGGCGGATGAAGCCCGAGTTGACGACCGAGCTGGCGCCGAAGCCCGGAGAGGTCACCGAGATGGTCTGCTCGGTTTCGGGGACCTCCTCCGAGACGACGCGCCCCAGCTCGTCCATGAAGCCGTCCATGTAGGCGTAGGTCGCGCCCTCCGGACCCCTGGAGTTGAGCCGGATCGCCCGGCGATCCTCGAGAGGCGCCAGCTCCGCCGGCAGTACGGAGAGCAGCAGAGCGATCAGGGCGGCGCAGGCGAGGATGATCGGGACCGCCATCCAGCGCCGCGCCATCGTCAGCTCCAGGCTTCGCCGGTAGCCGGCCGCGAGGGCGCGGAAGAAGGGAACCGTGGCGCGGTAGAAGCGCGAGTGCTGCTCGTGACCTCGGAGGATGCGCGTGCAGAGCATGGGCGTGAGCGTGAGCGCGACGAAGGCGGAGATCACCACGGCCCCGGCGAGGGTGGCGCCGAACTCGCGGAAGAGCCGCCCCGTCAGCCCCGGCAGGAACATCACGGGGAGGAGGACCGCGACCAGGGCCACGGTGGTCGCGATGACCGCGAAGAAGATCTCGCGGGTGCCGACGACTCCCGCTTTCACGGGGCCGAGGCCCCCCTCGATCTTGGTGTAGATGTTCTCCAGGACGATGATGGCGTCGTCGACGACGATCCCGATGGCGAGGACGAGGGCCAGGAGCGTCAGGACGTTGACCGAGAAGCCGCCCATGTACATCAGGAAGAAGGCGCCGATGAGCGAGACCGGGATCACGACGAGCGGGATGAAGGTCGTCCTGAGATCCCGCAGGAAGAGGAAGATGATCAGGACGACGAGCGTGAAGGCGAGGAAGATGGACTGCTCGACCTCGGTGATGGACTCCCGGATGAACTCCGTGTTGTCGATGCCGAAATCCAGCGATACGTCCGGCGGCATCTCGGTCCTGATCTGCGCGACTCTCCGGTAGAACTCGTCGGCGATCTCGATGTAGTTCGCGCCCGGCTGCGGCCGGAGGACGACCGCGACCATGGGACGGCCGTCTTTCTTGAGGATCGACCGTTCGTTCAGGGGCGCCAGCTCGGCGCGCCCCACGTCGCGCAGCCGGACGACGCCTCCGGCGTCCTCCTTCAGGATCAGGTCGTTGAACTCCGCCGGGCTTTCCAGCCGGCTCAGGATCCGGACGGGCAGCTCGACGGTGCCCCCCTCGATCCGGCCGGCCGGCAGCTCGATGTTCTCGCGCTGCACGGCGCGCCTCACGTCGAGAGGAGTGAGCCTGTAGGCCGCCAGCCGCTGCGGGTCGAGCCAGAGCCGCATCGCGTAGGTCTTCTCCCCCCAGATGTCCACGCGAGCCACGTCGGGGATCGTCTGGAGGCGCTCGGCGAAGAGCTCGTCGGCCAGCCGGGTCAGCTCGAGGAGATTCCGCGACGGGCTCCCCAGCGCGAGCTGCACGATCGGGTTGGAGTCGGCGTCGGCCTTCGAGACGCTGGGCGGGTCGACGTCGGTAGGGAGGTTGCCGAGGGCGCGCGAGACGGCATCGCGGACGTCGTTTGCGGCGGACTCCAGATCCGTTCCGAGCCCGAACTCCACGACGATGGTGCTCCGCCCCTCACGGCTCGTGGAGGTCAGGGTCCGGATCCCCGGCACCGCGTTGACGGATTCCTCCAGCGGCTCCGTGATCTGAGTTTCGATCACGTCGGCGCTCGCGCCGCGATAGTTCGTGCTGACGGTGATGACGGGTGGATCCACGGCTGGGAACTCGCGCACGCCGAGGAAGGAGAGGCCGAGCAGGCCGAAGATCACGATGGCGATGGACATGACCCAGGCCAGGACCGGCCGCTGGATGCTCAGCGAGGTGAGGCTCATGGGGCCGCCGCCTCGGAGCCGGCGGAGAGCTCGGTCGTCGCCACCGGCAGATCCGGACGCAGCCGCTGGATCGCCGACACGATGACCACGGCGCCGGGCTCGAGGCCCGAAGTGATCTGGACCTCCTTGTCCGTGCGGATCCCGGTCTCCACGCTGCGGGGCTGCGCGCGGCCGTTCTCAACGACGAAGACCTTCCGGCCGCCCAGTTCGGGGATGACGGCGAGGCTCGGGACGACGAGCGCGTCGCGCACCTCGCCCACCGTCAGCGTCACGTCGGCGAAGGCGCCCGGGAAGAGGGCGCCGCGCGGGTTCGGTGCGCGGGCGCGGATGAGGAGCGACCGGGTCTCCGGATCGACGCGCGGCTCGATGGCGTAGATCGTCGCCACCCGCCCCTCGGGCGAGCCCTTGACGCGGAAGTCCACCTGGCTGCCCGTGGCGATCCTGCCCGCGTAGGTCTCGGGCACCCGGAAATCGACCTTGACCGGGTCGAGATCCTGGAGCCTGGCAATGCGCGTCTGCGGCGTGACGAAGCTCCCCTCGCTCACGAAGCGCAGCCCGACGATGCCCGCGAAGGGGGCACGGATCGACGTCTGCTCGATCTGGGCCTCGATGAGGCGGAGCTCGGCGCGCAGGACGTTCAGCTCGCTCGCGGCCATGTCGTAGTCCTGCTCGCTGGCCACACCCTGGCTCCGGAGCTCGTTCTGGCGCTGCTCGCGGATCTCGGCCAGCCGCAGCCGGTAGATCACGCGATCCCGCTGGGCCTGGAGCTCGACGTTGTCGATCTGGACGAGGATCTGTCCCTTCTCGACGGGCGACCCTTCCTCGAAGAGGATGGTCTCCACGATGCCCGCCGTCTCGCTGACGAGGTCCACCTCTTCGTTGGCCCGGATCGTCCCCGTAGTCGAGAGCCGCTCCGCCAGGCGACGTGGCTGGAGCCGGACGACTTCGACGGGCAGGGCGGACGGCTCGGCGAAGGCGGGCACGGCCGCCTCGGGGGAGGCCTTTCCGGAGCGGAGGCGGGGGAGGGCGAGCGCGGCAAGGAGAAGGACCAGCGCGCCGATGCCCACCACGCTTCCCAGGGACCAGCGTGTCCGCGCCATGGTAGGTGACCGAGTCTAGCACCCGCGCCGGGGGCGGAGCCCGCCCCGTGCGAGCCCCGGAGGAGCGCCCGTGCCTGTCAGCGAGCGGGCTTCCCGGCCGGCACGACGGGCTCGGGGAGCTGCTTTCGCGGGAAGAGCGCCTCCCGCGTGGCGGCGTGCCACGCCAGGGAGGCGACGATGGCCGAGGCCTGCATCAGGTCCGCGGGGACGACCCGGTCGTAGTCGTCCATGTTGGAGTGGTGCGTGCGGGTGCTGTAGTCGAGCGCGTCCTGGATGAACTGAAAGCCCGGGAGGCCCAGGGCGTCGAAGGAGAGATGATCGGTCCCGCCGGTGCTACGAAGCGTCAGCGTGTCGGCCCCCATGTCGTGGAAGGGCTTCAGCCAGGCCTCGAAGACGGGCCGGGCCATGTCGTTGCCCTGGAGGTGGACTCCGCGGATCTTCCCGCCGCCGTTGTCGTCGTTGAGGTAGAGGCTGAGCTTCGAGTGCTCGGGCTTCAGCTCCATGGTCATCGGATCGCCGAAATGGGCCCTGACGTAACCCCGGGAGCCGTAGAGCCCCTCCTCCTCCGCGGCCCAGAGGCCCACCCGGACGGTGCGATCCATCTTCAGGCCGAGCGTGGAGAGGATGCGCATCGCTTCCATCATCACGGCGCAGCCCGTGCCGTTGTCGGTGGCGCCCCGGGCGCCGTGCCACGAGTCGAAGTGGGCGCCGAGCATCACGACCTCGTCGGCCCGCGAGCCGCCCGGGATCTCCGCGATGATGTTGGCCGTGGCGAGCGGGTCGTCCTGGTAGGAGGCGTCGAGGTCGATCTCCACGACGACCTTCATCTCGCGGTCGAGCATCCGGAGGATCCGGTTGTACTCCTCGGGGGCCAGCACGACGGCGGGTGGCGGTATCGGGGCGCCGGCCTTCGGGGATCCCAGCTCCTCGGCGAAGATGATGCCGCCCGAACCCCGCTCGTCCATCGCGAGGAGGCCCGCCACCTTCTCCTCGTTGAGGAAGGCGTACCACCTTCCGAAGGCCTCGTCGCGCCGCTCGTAGAAGTCCATGAGCACCTCGAAGGGAGCGTAGTCGAGGATCTTCGCCCGCTTCTCTCGCTCGGCGGGGAGCTTCATCAAGGGCAGCTCCAGCGGCTCGGCCCGGGAGGGCTCGGGAGCCATCGCGTAGTCCACGAGCTCGCCGGCCTCCCACCGATCCACAGGAGGATCCGTGGCGGGCTTGAACTCTCGCTCCTCGCGGATCAGGAGGATCTTCCCCTTGAGCTTCCCGCGCTGCTTCTGGATCCACTCGTCGATCCTCGCGTTCACCCGCTCGAGGTCGTACCGATCGGGATCGGCGTTGTCCTTGAAGAGCGGCGCGTGCAGCACTTCCCCTTTGACCGGCCCCTTCGTCCCCGCGGACCAGGCCAGCGGGACGCCGTGGAGGCGTTCCGCGACCGGCTCGATCATCCGGACATCGAGCCTCTCGAAAGACCATCCACGTCCGAAATCGCCCCACGGCTCGAGGTGCGCGTTCGAGAGGCCCCAGGACTTCATCTCCTGGACGGCCCACTCGGCCGCGGCCCTGTAGCCAGGAGATCCCGCCAGGCGCGGGCCGTGGATGTCGGTGAGCCAGAAGAGATGATCCATCGCCATCGAGTGGGCGAAGGCCTCGTGCTTGATACGGTGGATGATCTCGAGGTCCACCCGCTCGGTCTCATCCGCGAGAGCCGGGAGTGAGGTGAGCGAGGCGAAGAGGAGCAGGGCGTTGGCGAGGCTGCGGATGGTGGTCATTCGGATGTCCCCCCGGAAGCCGGCTCGAGTCACGGCTCGGCCGGTGTTGCGAACGCCGCCCCCGGACGGGGAGCCGGCCGCTGCTGCCGGGCCTCCGCGCCATGGCGCATGATGAGTGCGCAAGGATACGGAGAAAGCGCGAAGTGATCCACCGCGGAGCGCCGGGGCGAGCGAACCGCACAGGCAGGGAAAGCCTGGGCGGTCCCCGGGGTCCGGGTGGGATGGAGAGGTCGCCGAGTGGATCGTCTCTGTGCGAGAATCTGCGCTCCCGGCGAGATCAGCCACCCTCAATCCAAGGAGCACTCCCCCATGACCCTCTTCAGCCACCCGCTTCACCGTTCCACGCCACGTTACGGGCCATCCGGTGCGAAGACAGCGAGCGTCGCCCTGCCTCTTCTCGGAGCAGCCCTCATCCTCCTCGCGCTCGCCTGGGCGCCGGCGAGAGCCGCGGCCGCCGAGAAAGCCACGGAGGCGAAGCCTCCCGCCGCCGGCACGGCCCTGGATCGCTCGATCCTCGACGCGCCGGGGCGCACGGAGGATGACCGCAAGCAGGACGCAGGCCGGAAGGCGCTCGAGGTCTACGAGTGGCTCGGCATCGGCCCCGGGATGACGGTGGCCGATCTCTTCTGCTCGGGCGGGTACAACACCCACCTTCTCTCCCACGTCGTGGCCCCCGGGGGGAAGGTCTACGCCGTCCTCGAGTTCTACGCCGACAAGGAGGCCTTCGACGGCAGGCTCTACAAGGTCGACCAGGTGAAGGAGCGCATCGAGAAGGGCAATCTGAAGAACGTCGAGCTGGCCACGCACATCGGTGATCTGCCCGAGAACGGAGTTGACGCGATGATCGCTGTCCGCAACTACCACGACGTGGAGTGGGTCTTCCCGGGCCTCAAGCGCGTGGACGTGGTGAAGGCGATCTACCGCGCGCTCAAGCCGGGAGGCGTCATCGGGATCGAGGAGGTGGCCACCCCCCGCGACGGATGGGACAAGGAGACGCACCGGCTGAACGAGAAGGTGGTCATCGAGGACTTCACGAAGGGAGGCTTCGAGCTGGCCGGACGCTCCGACATCCTGGCGAACACCGGGGACGACCACACGAAGTCCGGATTCGAGGAGGGGCGCTACAACCAGGACCGGTATCTTCTGAAGTTCCGCAAGCCCGGAGGCGGGGCGAAGTAGAGAGCTTCGACCCTGGATCTGCGGCGAGCGGCCCGCGGGGCGGGGCCAGGTCAAGCAGTCTCCCGTCCCGCGGCACGCCCCGCCCGCAGTCGGCTCCCAGTCCCGGCTTCAGTCTGGAGGTCCAGGTGCCCGAGCTGCCAGACATCGAGATCTACATCGAGAGGCTCGACGCCAGGATCCACGGATCCACCCTGGAAGCTGTCCGGCTGGCCAGTCCCTTCCTGTTGCGGACGGTGGAGCCTCCCATAGAGTCCGCGCGGGGACGAAGGGTCGAGGGCTTGCGCCGCATCGGCAAGCGGATCGCCATCGGCCTCGAGGAGGATCTCTTCCTCGTCATCCACCTGATGATCGCGGGGCGCCTGCGATGGGTGCCGGATCAGGGAGGGAAGATCCCCGCGCCACGGGGCTCCCGCGACAAGGCGGCGGGCGCACTGATCCCAATCCCGGCTCGAGTCGGGTTGGCGGCCTTCGACTTCTCGACCGGGACGCTGCTCCTGACGGAAGCCTCGAAGAAGCGGCGCGCCTCGCTCCACGTCGTGCGGGGCGAAGCGGCGGTTCAGAAGCTCGATCCCGGAGGGCTGGAGGTCATCGGCGCCGAGCTTCCCCTCTTCCGGGAAGCGCTCCTCAGGGAGAATCGCACCCTGAAGCGCGCCCTGACCGACCCGCGCCTCTTCAGCGGGATCGGCAACGCCTACTCCGACGAGATCCTGCATGCGGCCCGCCTCTCGCCCGTGACGCTCACGCAGCGACTCGACGAAGCCGAGATCGAGCGCCTGCATCGATGCACCGGGGAGGTGCTCAGGGCCTGGACCGAACGGCTCCGGGCGGAAAGGCCGGAGTCATTTCCGGCGAAGGTGACCGCCTTTCGCGAGGGGATGGCCGTCCACGGCCGCTACCGGCGACCGTGCCCCGACTGCGGCTCCCCTGTGCAGCGGATCGTCTACGCCGCGAACGAGGCCAACTACTGCGCGCGGTGCCAGACGGGTGGAAAGCTCCTCGCCGACCGCGCCCTCTCCCGCCTGCTTCGGGGCGATTGGCCGCGGACGCTCGAGGATCTCGAGGAAGCGCGGGCTACCACACCACGTACCGGGTGAAGAACATCGGGAGGTTGTGGAGTCCGCACAGGGCCACCGCAGAAACGATGAGCCGGTAGCTCATCACGGAGCGTCTCGCGATCCGCGAGAGGAGATCCCCCGCGAGCAGCGCCGCCATCGGAAAGACGTGGAGCAGGTAAGTGGCCTTGATGGTGGTCCCGCGGCCGGGCACGGGATAGGAAACGAGGAACCAGAGGTAGCCGGCCGCTGAGCATGCGATCACCAGGAAGAGGAGCGTGCCTGCCCCGCTGCTCCGCCCGGAGGAGAAGCGGAGGACCTCGCGCCCCCCGAGGAGGAGGCCGGCCAAGAGGAGGCACGTCGGCAGGAGCGCCACCAGGTTGACGCGCCCCAGGTAGGGCGCGATCTCGAACCTGTTCGTCTCCAGCCACTCAGGCGGCGGCTCCCCCTCGAGGGCCTTGTCGAGGCTGAACCCGTCCAGGTACCGACCCGAGATCCGGTTCCGGCCGTAGACCGTGAAGTAGCCCCAGTAGTCCCCCCACGTCTCCGCATAGAAGATCGGGATCAGTCGGTTGGGGAAGGCGCCCCTAAGGGGGGCGCTGAAGAGCCTCTCCAGGCCCAGGTCCGTGTAGAAGGAGAGAGGCTGGTTCGAAAGCGAGAATCCGCCCTCCGACTTCCGGTTGAAAGCCGCCGCCGAGCCGTGCGTCGCGCGGAGCGCCGCATAGAACCAGCCGCCCAGCGCCAGGGAGACGGCCAGGGAGAGCGCCAGCCGCCTCAGACACGGTCCCCGGTGATCGTGCCGCCTCGCGACCGCGGCCATGGCGAAGGTCGCGCAGCCCGCGAGGATGAAGACGGCCCACTGCCGCGCGAGAAGTGCGAGGCCGAGGAAGGCCCCCGGGAGGATCGCGGCGCGCTGGCTCAGATCGCCCGTGAAGATCGCCCGGGCCGTCAGGTAGCACGCGAAGAGGCCCAGAGCGGCCACGAGCGGCTCGCCGCGCAGGAACGAGAAGCTCTTGTAGTAGACGGGGAGGGTTCCGACCAGTAGCAGGGCGCCGAGCCTGAGGCGCGGATCCTCGGGTCGCATCATGCGCCCGAGGGAGGCCAGCGACCAGGTGAGCAGGAGGGACATGGCGGCGTTGAGGAGGAGGCCCCCTCTCGCGGCGGCCCGGACGCCGAGCCCCAGCGCGCGTAGCGCGGCCGGGAGGAGGTAGGGGAGGGGCGGCGAGAAGAACTCGTAGGTCTCCTCCGGGGAGGGGAGATGCCCCCCGGCCAGGGCCTCGACGTAGGCCAGATGGGCGTGCGCGTCGTAGCCGATGCCGGGATCATGCCGGAGGGTGTTGGCGAGGACGATCGCGTTGATCAGGAGGAAGGCGGCGGCGATGGGGCGGTGGATCTTCCCCTTCGCGCGAAACGGCTCCGTCAGGATCTTCATGGGCGGATCATCCCACGATTCGCATTTCTCCGCACTTCGCCGCAATGAGCCCGTGCGCTCCGGCCCGCGCCGGCGGGGGCGGAGGTGCGGCCGGTGAGGCGAGACCCAGGCAACGAGTCACGGTGCGGGTGCTGCGGGCGCCCAGCCGTGCTTGACCCCGAGCCGCTCGAGGTCGCGCGCCTCGATGAGGTAGCGGAGCTCGACGGCGCGCGGGTGGGCACGGCCTGAGGCATCGAGCGTCGCCCATGTGAGCGGTGGGAAGAGGACCGGGGGACCCGGCCCCTCGAGAGGGAAGCCCCCTCCCGAGTGCTCAATAACGAGAGGCTTGAACTCCGGAGGCCCCTCGCCGAAGAGCCGGCGCAGGTCACCGATGACGGCAGCCGCCTGGTGGGCGTCACGCTCGCAGACGAAGGCGGTCGGGCCTCGCGCCATGAGGACCGGCCTCAGGGCGGGGTCCGGGTGCAACGCGACGAAGGTGATGGCGTCGAGGCGGTCGTGCCAGAGCGAGCGGATGTCGTTGTAGTGAAAGAGGGTCGCGACGACGGGATCCCCGGGAGGGCCTCCCTTCGTCGTCAGGGGCCAGGTGCGTGCCTCGACGTTCCACCGATCCTCGATTTCCCTGGCGTGGCAGCGGCATTGCCACTCGCTGCACTCGACCACCCAGACGACGGGGCGCTCCGCGGCGCTCTCGCCGTAGCGGACGACGACGGCCTCGACGAGATCCCGGGTCCCCAGCCCGAGGCGCTCGAAGGCCTCCCGTCGAACCCGCTCCAGGAATCGATCAACATCGCGCGGGTCGGCATCCCCGTCGGGGGGATGCGGCCGGAGCACGCGCGTTCCATGACGGCCGCGCGCCGTCGAGACGAGCCCCTCACGGGCCAGCGCCTTGTAGGCCTGGCGGACCGTGTGGAGGTTGACCCCCCACCTCCGGGCCGCTTCACGAAGAGGGTCCAGGGAGAGGCCGGGGCTGAGCTCGCCGGTGCGGATTCTCTCCCGGATCGATTCGGCAATCTGGTGATAAAGCGGCACAGGACTGCGGGAATCGACCTGTGCCTTGCGAGGTAGGCGTTGCATGACATATAATTATAGAACATTAGAACAAACTTGGAATGAGAAAGCTGATTCCAGCCATAAACCCTTGTGAAAGGACAAGAAGGCGGAAACAGACCTGGAACCCAAGGGAGCGAGGCTGTGCCCCGAGAGTCCTGACCACCGGAGCAATGAGCGGCGGGCTCCTTCCGGACACCTTCCCGGCGCGGTGGGGCCTCACGAGGCGGCGCGGGCTCTACTCGCTCCGGGGAGACCCGAGAATGGACTCTCCCTGCGTGCGCGCCCGGACGAGCTGCTCGACCGTGAGCTCGACGAAGCCGGCCTTCGCCAACCGGCGCACGAAGGCCGGATCGACTCCATGGTTGCTCAGTCTGACGAGCTCATCGACGTCCAGCTCGTCGTAGCCCAGATCGCGCAGCTCGCGAATCGTCGCCGCCGCGACGCCCTGCGTGTGCAGGCGCACGATCTCCTCGGGGTCGTCGTATCCCAGCTCCGCGACCTCGCGAACGTACTCGGGGTGAATCCCCTGCTGGTGGAGGCGGATGACGCTGTCGATCCCTGGATCGGAGAGCCTGGTGGCGAGGAGAGCCCGGAGGTAGCCCGGCTCGATGCCCTGGGTGTGAAGCCTGACGATGGCATCGGTATCCGTCGCGAAGCCTTCCGTGGCGCGGTAACCGGCCACCTCCTCAGGGGATACACCATGGCTGTGGAGGCGCAGGAGCTCATCGATCTCGTCGAGGCCGTACCCGGCATCCCTCATCCCCGCGACCCACTCGGCCGTGATTCCCTGCGCGCTCAGCCTGAGCAGGGACTCCGCGGATACCTCTTGAAGCCCCGCGCTCTCGAAGGAGCGGAGGATCTCCGGTCCGATGCCGCGTGCATAGAGCTGCTGGAGCGCCTCGGCCGAGGGAAGGTGGGTGAGGCCTTTCATCGCACGGATCCAGTCCCCATCGATGCCCATGCGGCTCAGTCGAACGATGTCGTCGATGTCGAGCTCCCGGTAGCCGAGCTCGGAGAGCGCGTCGACGAGGTCCAGGTGGACGTCCTTCAGCCCGAACCAGAAGAGAGCCCGGGCGTCGACCTCGACGGAACCGAGCGACGCGAGCCGCGCCGCGAACTCCGGCGTGGGCTCGAACCGGAAGGTGCCGCCCGGGCGGAAGAACCAGGCGCCCTCCCCGGAGAAAACGAAGGTGCCCGCGCTCCGGACCCACTTCCACTCCAGGGGCGCCCAGGAGCGGGAGAAGTCGCCGGGTTCGACGCCCTTGACCTCCTCGATCGGCAGGATGAGCTCCTCACGAAAGGTACTCATGCCCGATTCCGAGAGCCAGCTGACACGCAACCGAAGCGTCTCGCTCCCCCAGCCCACCCGGGCGCTCCAGGTGCCTTCGAGCGGGTCGAGCCCGGCCGCCAGTACCGGGGAGGACCCGGAGAGGAGCGCGAGAGCGAGGATTGTGGTGGCGATCGGGAACCTTCGAACTCCCATGGAGTGCCTCCTCGAAGCCTTCGACATCGGCCCATCCCCCGGCTCCGGCAGGGGGCGCTCCCACAATGACGGACGAGCGGCCGGAAGTGTTCGGCCGAGGAGAGAATCTCCCCACGGTGACACCCCAGGCGGGGGCCGGTATCCTGACGCCCCTGAATGGAGCCCCCTCTGGATTCTCCGCCGCAGACTGCCTCCCCGACACCCAGACCTGCGAACGGGACTCGCAAGGACCTCCCCGGGGTGATCTGGTCCTGGGCCCTCTACGACTGGGCCAACTCCGCCTTCACCACGCTCGTCGTCACCTTCATCTACTCCACTTACTTCACGCAGGCCATGGCTCCAGACGAGGTGACGGGGACGGCCTGGTGGTCCCGCGCGATCGGCCTGTCGGCGCTCCTGATCGCCATGACCTCGCCCTTCCTGGGAGCCATGGCGGACCGCGGCGGGACGAGGAAGCGATGGCTCGCGGGCATGACGCTGGTGTGCGTCCTTGCGACCGGGCTTCTCGCCTTCGTCCGCCCAGGCTCGGCGGGCGCGCCGCTCCTCGCACTGACTCTCTTCGTGATCGCGAACGTCGCCTTCGAGCTCGCCGAAGTCTTCTACAACGCCTTCCTGCCCATGATCGCTTCGCAGGAGCGGATCGGACGAGTGTCGGGCTACGGCTGGGGGCTCGGCTACGTCGGGGGTCTGGTGTGCATGGTCATCGCCCTCTTGGGCTTCGTCCAGCCCGAGGTGCCCTGGTTCGGCCTGACGAAGGCGGAGGGCTTCAACATCCGCGCGACGAACCTGCTCGTCGCCGCCTGGTTCCTCGTGTTCAGCCTTCCGATCCTGCTCTGGGTCCCCGAGAAACGGACCGGCGCGGCCGGCCGCGGGCTGCGAGAGGTCATCGGGGATCTGGCCGGCACTCTCCGGGCCGTCAGGCACTACAGGGAGGCGGCCAGGTTCCTCCTCGCCAGGCTCGTTTACAACGATGGCATGGTCACCATCTTCGCCTTCGGCGGGATCTACGCCGCGGGCACCTTCGGGATGAGCCTTTCGGAGGTGATCCTCTTCGGCATCGTGTTGAACGTGGCCTCGGGGCTGGGGGCCTTCGTATTCGGAATCGTGGATGACCGGCTCGGCGGCAAGAAGACGATCATGATGACGCTGGCGGCTCTCACCGTCGCGACATCGATGTCGGTCATGGCGCCGGCGAAGGGATGGCTCTGGGCCGGCGGCATCCTCCTGGGCCTCTTCGTCGGACCGAACCAGTCGGCGAGCCGGTCGCTCATGGGCAGGTTCGTCCCGGCCCGCCGGCAGGCCGAGTTCTTCGGGTTCTTCGCATTCTCGGGAAAGCTCACCTCCTTCTTCGGTCCGATCCTCCTGGGACAGATGGCCTCCGCCTTCGATTCCCAGCGCGTGGGGGTGGCCTCGATCCTCATCTTCTTCCTGGTCGGGGGAGCGCTGCTCATGGGGGTGGACGAGAAGCGCGGGATCGCGGCCGCGCTCGAGGGATCATCGGAGGGGTAGCCTCCCGCTCGCGAAGTCCGGGTGAGGAAACCATTGCCGCGAAACTGGTTGCGGCGTATATACCGAGCGCAATCGCCGCCCGCTCAATCGCCCTCTCGTGCCGAGTGGGGGCCGCGTGCCCGGGACGCCCACAGGCCGCGCCTGCTCTCGTTCCGCGAGAGTGCGAGGAGCCGAACATGCCGCGCTGGGTCCACCTCCGATCGGTCGCCCCGCCCTTCCTGCTGCTCTCGATCCAGCTCCTGCTCGTGGCCGGGACTACCGGGGTCCACGCTGCCCAGAGCGTTCCCCAGAGTGTTCCGACGATTACCTCGGTGGCCGGAGGAGGACCGCACGACGTTCCCGCTCTCTCCGTGCCGATTTTTCCCGAGGATCTCGTCGTGGACGCGGCCGGGAACATCTGGTTTCCCGAGCGCTTCCGTCACCGAATCTACAAGGTCGACACCGGCGGCATCCTGCGCCTCGTGGCGGGGACGGGGATCGAGCTCGCCCTGGGTGACGGCGGACCCATGGAGCGGGCGAGCTTCCTTCTGCCCGACGAGATCGCTCTGACGCCGGCGGGGGATCTGCTCGTCTACGGAGGCGGGGAGGCGTACGGCTGCTGCAACCCGGACTTCGATGAATGGAACCGGCTGGATCTCCGGTTGCGGAAATTGAACCTCGCCACCGGAACCGCCGAGAACGTGACTGAATACTTCCGGAGCAGGGGTTTCTGGCCGGACGACATGACGGTTTCGCCGGACGGGAGGATCTTCGTCGCCAGCCACTACCTGTTCGACGCGCTGGGTCCGACCATCGGCCAGGTTTACTCCATCGATCCCGCGACGGGAGTGCCGGTTCATATCGCCGGCAACGCCGAGTTCATTGGGGGACCGCTCGACGACGGGATGCCCGCAACGGACGTCTCGCTCCTTCGCGTGGAGTCCGTCGCCGCAGCCTCCATCGACGAGCTACTTCTGGCCGACGGTGAGCATCTGCGAGTCCGCACCGTGGATCTCGCGAGCGGGATCATCGACAGCTACGCGCCGACCGCAGGCCTGTACGGACGCCTGGCCTTCGATGGCGGGGGCAACCTCTACGCGACGGCCTATTCCATCGTCCGGCGGGTCGATGGCTCGACGGGGGCGGTGTCGGTCGTCGCGGGAACGGGAGTTGCGGGCTTCGATGGGGACGGAGGGCCCGCCACGCACGCGCAGATCAGGGCGACCTGGATCGCGTTCGACGCCGGCGGCAATCTCTACCTCGCGGGGGAGGGTGACGGCCGGATCCGCCGGGTCGATCAGGCCTCGGGCATCATCGAGACGGTGGCGGGGAATCCTCTGATGAATCCCTACGGCGACGGAGGCCCTGCGACGCAGGCGCTCGTCCGGCACCCGGTGGACGTCGCGCCGGCCCCTTCGGGAGACCTCTACATCGCCGAGGCCGGCTACACGGCCCTGCGCAAGGTGGACGGGACGACGGGGGAGATCACGACGCTCTTCCGGGGCGCCTACGGGGACACCGGATTCTCCAACTTGAGCCCGCCGACCCTCTCGGCCGTTGCGTATCACGCGGGAACTCTCTACTACGCGAAGAAGAGCACGATCACCGACATCGGCCCGCTCACAGAGGACGCCGTCTTCCGCTACGACTTCGCCACGGGGGAGTCGCACCGCATCGCCGGCAGTCTGGGGCCGGACTGCACGGGCGAGGGCGGACTGGCCGTGTTTGCCGCTCTGAATCACCCCCGTGATATCGCCTTCGACGCTGCCGGAAACCTCTTCATCGCCGACGCCCAGAACCACCAGATCCGGCGCGTGGCCGCCGCGACCGGCATCATCACGCGCGTCGCCGGGATCACGGGGCCGTACTGGTGCGCAACCAATGGGGGCTACAACGGGGACGGCCTCCCGGCGATGCAGACGCAATTCAACTACCCCTCCGGCATCGCCCTGGACGCCTCCGAGAACCTCTACATCGCGGATCTGGGCAATCACAGGATCCGCCGCGTGGACGCGGTCTCGGGCATCGTGACGACGGTCGCAGGCACAGGGCAGCAGGGCTTCTCCGGGGACGGCGGTCCGGCGGTGCTGGCTCAGATCCGTTATCCAGAGCGGGTGGAGCTCGACGCGGCGGGGAACCTCTTCATCGCAGCCAACGAGCGGATCCGCCGAGTGGATGCGGTCTCCGGGAACATCTCGACCCTGGCGGGAGACGGGATCCTCGGCTTCCACGGCGACGGCGGCCCGGCGGCCCTCGCGGGGCTCGGCGGGCCGCACGGCATGGCCTTCGATGCGGCCGGAGATCTGCTCGTCGCTGCCAGGGAAGCCGGGAGGATCCGGAAGATCGTCCTACCCACGCCTCCGACGGCGACCGCCACGGCGACCCCGGTCGTGCTCTGGCCTCCCAGCCATCACATGGTGGTGGTCCACGTCGATGTCGACACGGGTGCCTCGCAGGGACCCGTGGTCATCGAGCTGCATTCGATCACGAGCAACGAGCCCGACGACGCGCCCGGCGGTGCGGACGGCTCGACCGAGGACGATGTCCAGCTCGCCGACATCGGCACGGCCGATTTCGACTTCGAGCTGCGTGCGGAACGGTCGGGCGGCGGAGCCGGGCGGGTCTACACGATCGTCTACATCGTGACGACGGAGGAGGGGCTCTCCACGACGGCGACGGCCTTCGTGACGGTCCCCCACGACAGGGGAGGCGTCATCGACCCCGTCACGCTGTCCATCCAGGAGACCCCGTCGGGGACGGTCCTATCCTGGGACGCGATCCCGGGCGCGAACTCCTACAGCATCGCCAGGGGGGAGATCGGCGCCCTCGCGGATGCTCCGGACTTCACCGATATGGGGAGCGTCGTCTGCATCGAGTCCCGGTCGAAGGACCTGTCGACGGCCGGGGACGAGGACACGGAAATCCCCGGGCCGGGCCGGGCCTGGTTCTACGTCGGGGAGTACCGCGACCCGCATCCCAGCACCTACGGATCGGCGGATGCTCCCAAGCCCAGGGTGCCGCTCTCCGGAGCCTGCAACTGAAGAGGGGAGGCCGGGTTCAGATCTCCACTCCCGGGATGAAGGGCGGCACGGGACAGTCGAGGGCGTCGCCGAAGGCCCTGAGAAGCTCCGCCTCCTCCATCGTGACCGTCCGATCCCACATCACGCATGCTGTTGCGGAGGCGATCAGGGTCTTCTTGATCGACGGCGAGGTCCGGGCCATCTCATCGAGAGCCCGCTCGATCCTCTCGACGCCGCACTCCCCGGGAGGGAGCATGCGGATCAGGCCGGCCTCGTCCCCGAGGAGCAGCCTGGCCGACTCGAAGGCGCTTCGTGCGGCCTCGGGCTCCCGCTGCCCGCATCGCGCGAGCGCGGTGAGGAGCCCCGAGACCTCGCCGGAGATGGAGCGGATCGACCGGTACCGCACCTCCGGGGGGCGGTTCCCGCCGAAGACGGGCGCGACGTGCCGTACCACCGCGCGGCTCAGCGCGAGCTCGAAGAGGTCGATCCGATCGTCGGCGCGCACGAGCTCCTGGACGGTCTCGTGGAAGCTCTGGAACTGCGCCGGGGAGAGACGGCGCAGCGTCGAAACGGCGAGGTCCATCAACGGCAGGCGGGCCTCGCGCGGTGCGCCCTCCAGCGCCGGGAGGACCTTCGCGAAATCGGCCATGTGGGCCGGGGGCAGCGCGCGCCGGAGGATCTCCACCTGCTTCTTCCTCGACTGAGCCTCGCTCCCGATCAGCAGTGCGTAGACCACCATCAAGGCTCCGGGAAGGCTCCGGGAGCGCTCGAGGAGCGGGGCTCCGAGCGCCTCGAGAAGCGCCACGGCGTGATCGACATGGGCACGGTCCAGCGTGCCCACTCGCGCCACCGTGGCTCCGGGATTGAACCCCGGGCGGCCCGTGGGAGGCGTGTCCGCTCGCCCCGCCATGCCGAGGGCACCAGCCGCTGCCGCGACGCCGGCGGGCGCCGCAGCCGCTGAACGCCAGACGGGCACGCTGGAGGGAATGGCTGGGGCGTCACCGGCCTCCGGCGACGTCGCGCTCAGAGCCGTCCCATCCACTGCCGGGAAGACGCCGTCGAAGGAAGGATCGATCCGCGCTACCCGCTCGCTCAGCGGCGGGTGAGTGGAAAGCCATCCCGAGAAGCCCCGGCGCATGGCATCGCCGAAGAAGAAGTGGGTCGCCTCCTCCGCGTGCGCCGTCACGAGGTGCGAGCCTGAGGCCAGCCCGCCGATCTTCTTGAGCGCACCCGCGAGCCCGCCGGGATTGCGCGTGAACTGAACACCCGAGGCGTCTCCGAGGAATTCGCGCTGCCGGGAGACCGCCGCCTTGATCAGCGTCCCGAAGAAGATGCCGGTGTAGCCCACGACGTAGAGTCCCAGGCCCATGAGCTGCACCTGACCGGCGCCCTTTCCGCGCCCGCTCCGCGCTCGCATGAGGAGCCGGCCGATGATGGCGATGATGAGGATGCCGTACAGGATTCCCATCAGCCGGAGGTTCAGCCCCATGTCTCCGTTCAGGACGTGGCTGAACTCGTGGCCGATCACTCCCTGCAGCTCATCGCGCGAGAGGAGCTTCAGGCAGCCGCGCGTGACTCCGATGACGGCCTGGTCCGTCGCGAAGCCGGCCGCGAAGGCGTTGATCGAATCCTCCCCCTCCAGCAGGTAGACGGCGGGGACGGGGATCCCCGAGGCAATGGCCATCTCCTGGACCACGTTGAGGAGCCGGCGCTCGTGCGGATCCCGGGTGTCGGGATCCACAGGGCGCCCCCCCATCAGGCGCGCTACCGTGGCCCCGCCGCCCTGCTTGAGCGTCGCGATGCGATAGGCCGATCCCAGGAAGATCACGGTGCAGACGCCCAGGGTTACCAGGAGAAGGCGCTCGGGATCCCAGTAGTGCCATTCCCGGACGTGTCCCTTCCCGGCCGCGAAGATGAACCACAGGGGGCCGACGACGAGGTAGACCGCCACGATGATCGCGGCCACGGCGAGGATGAAGAGAACGACGAGCCGCTTCGACTGCCGGCGCGCGGCCTCCTGCTGGGCGAAGAAGTCCACCCTCTATTCCTAGGTGAACTGGACCTTGGGGGCTTCCCTCTGGGCTGGTGCTTCGATCTCGAAGAGGGCGGCTTCATTGAAGCCCATCGGAGCGGCGAGCATCACGGCGGGGAACTGCTCGCGCGCCGTGTTGTAGCCCATCACCGAGTCGTTGTAGGCCTGGCGCGCGAAGGCGACCTTGTTCTCGGTGGAGGTGAGCTCCTCCATCAGCGAGGCCATCGTCTGGTTCGCCTTCAGGTCCGGGTACGACTCCGCAAGGGCGAAGAAGCGCCCGAGGGCGCCCGTCAGCGCGGTCTCCGCTCCAATGAGCCCCTTCACGGCGCCCGCGTCATCGGGAGCGGCGGCGGCACGGTTGTTCGCCGCGACGGCCTGGTTTCTGGCCATGATGACGGCCTCGAGAGTCCCCCGCTCGTGCTTGAGATAGCCCTTCGCCGTTTCCACGAGGTTCGGGATGAGGTCGTAGCGCCGCTTGAGCTGGACGTCGATCTGCGCGAAGGCGTTCTTGAAGCGGTTCCGCAGCGAGACGAGGCTGTTGTAGATCGAGGCCACCCAGAGAATGATCACGGCCGCGAGGACCGTCAGGACGATCAATCCAATCACGGAGATCCTCCCTTGCGCGTGCGGCCTGAGATGGCTTCCGGCTCGGCCCGGGTTCCCGGCACGCTCCCGCGCGCCCGGAGGGTAGTGCGCTCCGCTCCGTGAAGGCAACGGCCTGGCGCCCGACGCACGCTTCGGGCGACGCTCCTTCCCCCGACTACGCCGCACTCAGCGCGGGCCGGAGGGTCGCCCTGCGCTCCTACTTCCGCCGTTGTCACATCGATGCCAGGCGGATCATCTCGACCGGCTCCAGACGTACGCTCCGGGCGACCCTCCGGCCCGCGCCATCGAGTGGGGGCGCTGGCTACGTCCTGACGATCGCGGTAGGATCCAGCCTGTTCCCCCCGCAACTGGCAGGAGGATGCCCTTGAAGAGGCCTCTGAACATTTTCCTGCTCTTGTACGCTGCGACCGGCGGCGCGGTGTTCGCGGAGGGCTACCTCCGCGGACCGGAGCGTCCGATCAGCCCCGCGGCGGCGGGCCCGCAGCTCAACGCGAAGGTGGCGGTCCGCGAAGGGGGCGACTTCATGGTCGTGTGGTCGGGCTACGGGGGCGGCTACACCACGGGGATCTTCGGGCGCCGCTTCGATCAGGGGGGAACGCCCCTGGGCCCGTCCTTCCAGATCAGCACCTACACGACCTACTCACAGGAGGTCCCGGCCGTCGCGGCCGGGGAGGGCATCTTCTTCGTCGTCTGGAACAGCTACGGCGACGGTTCCTCCGACGCCGTCTTCGGCCGTACCTTCGACGTGAACGGACCGCTCGGGCCGCCCTTCCAGGTCAATACCTATACGACCGGCTCCCAGTTCGGACCCTCCGTGGCGACGGACGGCTCGGGCACCTTCATCGTGGTATGGGCGAGCCCCGGGCAGGACGGCTCGAGCGAGGGGATCGTGGGGCGCCTTCTCGATCGCCGGGGCGTCGGGCTCTCTCCCGAGTTCATCGTCAACACGTACACGACGGGCGATCAGCAGCGGCCCGCCGTGGACATGGATGCCTCGGGCGAGTTCGTGGTGACGTGGGACAGCGCCGGCCTGGACGGATCGGGAAGGGGAGTCGCCGCGCGCCGCTTCAATGCTTTTGGCACGCCCGGCTCCGAGTTCCTGGTGAACACCTACACGGAGGGGTACCAGCTCGACCCTTCCGTCGGGATCGGCAGATTCGGGGTGGTCACGGTCACCTGGGTCAGCCAGGACCAGGACGGCTCCGTCGCCGGCGTCTTTGGAGCGCGCTTCGATGGGACGGACGCCCCGATCGGCCTCGAGTTCCAGGTCAACACCTACACGACCGAGACACAGCGCGAGCCCTCGATCGCCGTCGATCCAGCCGGCGCCTTCGCGATCGTGTGGGAGTCGTACGGTCAGGACGGCTCCGACTTCGCGCTCTCGGGGCGGCGGTACGACAGCACGGGGGCGTCCATCGGCGGCGAGTTCGCGGTGAACACCTACACGACGTCCGCGCAGGCGTCGCCGGCGATCGCAGCGGATCCTCGCGGGAATTTCGTGGTCGTCTGGCAGAGCTACGAGCAGGACGGATCGGACTACGGCGTCTTCGGGCAGCCCCTGGCCGGCCCGCCGCTCGTGATGGATCCGGCTTCCGGGGGAGCCGTCGACTGCAGCGACCCCTCGACCATCCGTCCGACCATCGCCTGGGATCCCTCCCAGTACGACAAGTACCGCGTCTTCGTCGCGTGGGACCCGACGTTCGCGAAGGGAAAGCGGCTCACCAGCGGCGACCGCTACCTCACGTCCCCCGCGTGGACCCCGACGCTCAAGAAGTGGCGGCAGGCCTGTGCGCGGGCGCTCGCGGAGAACCCTTCGAGCCCCGTTCTGTACATCCAGGTCTACGGCCTCGACGACGACCTGGCCAGGAACGACACTGCGCGCAAGAACTTCGGAAACGTCCGTCAGGTGGACGTGCTGCCCTAGCGGCGTCCGGCGAACCAGCGCCGGGACTTCGAGCGAAAGGCGACCCTCCGGCCCGCGAAACGTGTCACCGGGCTATTTCTCGACGACGATCCTCCCTTCGTGCATGACGAAGACGGGCGCCGTCACGGTGTGGATGTCGGCGAGAGGATCCCCCGCGAACCCGACGACGTCGGCCACCTTCCCCGGCTCCAGCGTCCCCACCTGATCGGGCAGGCCGAGGAGCTGCGCCGCGTTCCGGGTGGCGGCCAGGATGGCATCCATCGGCGACATCCCGTTGTCCACCATGAGGACGAGCTCGCGGCCGTTGGTCCCGTGGGGGTAGACGCCGGCATCGGAGCCCAGCGCGATCTTCACGCCGGCCGCGGCGGCCTTGCGGAAGGAGGCTCTCGCTCTCGGCGCGATGAAGAGGGCCTTCTCGCGGCGCATGTCGGTGAGCGTGCCGTTGGTGGCCTGCCTCTCGACGGCCTCCTGCGCCATCAGCGTGGGGACCAGCCAGGCGCCGGTCTGCTTGAAGAGCGCGATGGCTTCGTCGTCGAGCATCGATCCGTGCTCGATCGAGTCGACCCCGGCCCTCAGCGCCGCCTTGATTCCCTCGGTGCCGTGGGCGTGGGCCGCCACGCGCCGGTCGCCCATGTGGGCCGTCTCCACGATGGCCTTCATCTCCTCCAGCGTGTACTGCTGGACGCCGACGGGATCTCCCTCGGAGAGCACGCCGCCGGTGGCGCAGAACTTGATGACGTCGGCGCCCCGCTTGATCTGCGCCCTGACGGCTTCCATCACGGCGTCGACTCCGTCCGCGATGCCGTCGGCGGGTCCGCGCTCGGCCACGCCGGGGATGAACCCGTTGGTATCGCAGTGGCCTCCCGTGCTGCCGAGGCTGTGGCCCGCTGCGATGATCCGGGGACCGGGGACGACGCCGTCGTGGATGGCCCGCCTCAGGGCGATGTCCGAGTAGTCGCTCGCTCCCACGTTGCGCACCGTCGTGAAGCCGGCCTCGAGCGTGAGCCGTGCGTTGCGGACTCCGCGGATGGCGTCTTCCTGGGGCAGATCGCGGACCGCGGAGTTCTTCCAGTCGCCCTCGCCGATCTCACGGCCGGTCAGGTGAACGTGCGCGTCGATCAGGCCCGGGAGGACCCACCTCTTCGACAGGTCGATGACGCGGGCGCCCGACGGGGGATCGATCTTGCGGTCGATCCGTACGATGCGGCCCTCCTCGATCAGGAGGGACACGCCGGTGACGGGCGGCCCCCCAGTCCCGTCGATGAGGGTGCCGGCACGGATGACGTAGGACTCGGAGGCCGCGGCCGGTGGAGTGCCCACGAGTGCGTGCGCGAGAAGGAGGAGGGCAGGTGCTGCTCGGAAGGCCTTCGAAGACATGCGGAGGACTCCTGCGAGAGACGGCGGCGAGCCCGTGGGTGGGCCGGCTGCGGGTGGCGAGGATACACGCCTGCGAGATCCTCCGCCACGCGCCAACGGGTGCTTGTGCATTGAGGGCCCTGCGCTTGCAGGATTCGGATGACGGTTGCGTCCGGGACGCTTCCTGAGCGCGGTTGGAGTTCACGGGCCTGCCGTGCGAGATTCACCCGACGTATGAGCAGTAATCCGAGCGCAGATAATGGAACTGCATCCACGGGCAGGGCCGAGCTCCCGGTTGTTGTGTTTGCTGCGCTCTTTCCCACCTTCGGGGCGTGGCTCTACTTCGTGCGACTCTCGGACGGCCCTCTCTTCCAGATCGCTTATCTGGGCTGCAAGGCGATCCAGTTCGGCCTGCCGGTGGCCTGGCTGCTCCTGTCCCGCGGCGCGTGGAGGCGCGACGGCCCTCAGGTGCAGCATGTGGACAGCTCCGGGATCGCAGCGGTGGCCGCCCGAAGGGAGGGTGCGCGGCCCCTTGAAGAAAAGGACCGCAGGGGAGGGCCCGGGCGGATGCGTCACCTGACGGTGGGGCTGCTCTCTGGCGCTCTCATCTCGGGTGTGATCTGTGCCGGCTACGTCTTCATGCTGCGTGGCGGCCCCGCGGCCTCCGCGGCGGCGCAGAGGGTGGCCGAGCGGCTGGCCGCCATGGGCGCGACGACGCCGTTGCGCTACGCGCTGCTGGCGGTCTTCATAGCGATCCTGCACTCCTGGCTGGAGGAGTACTACTGGCGCTGGTTCCTCTTCAGGCGGATACGGATCGGCACGAGCTTCCGCGCGGCGGCGCTCCTCAGCAGCCTCGCCTTCGCGTCGCACCACGTCGTCGTCCTCTGGACGTACCTTGGCACGGGGCCGGGCGCCTGGCTGATGGGGCCCCTCACGATCGGCGTCGTCCTGGGAGGCCTTCTCTGGGCCTGGCTCTACGAGAGGTCCGCCTCGATCCTGCCCGGCTGGGTCAGCCATGTCATGGCCGATCTCGCGATCATGGCCATGGGATGGGACCTGGCGCTCGC
Organism: uncultured Acidobacteriota bacterium; assembly: GCA_964568735.1. Classification (GTDB taxonomy): domain Bacteria; phylum Acidobacteriota; class Polarisedimenticolia; order JACPZX01; family JACPZX01; genus CAZMRF01. Next base: position 72,419 of record CAZMRF010000007.1, on the reverse strand, counting down.
CGCACGCTGACCGGCCGCCGGAGGAAAGCGCCGGGGACCCCCGGTTGTTAGAATCGCGTGGGTTCATCTCCCATCGTTCATCAAGGCTCCTACCCAACGTGATAGGCAAGCGCCTCGACCAGTACACGATCCTCGGCGAAGTGGGCCGTGGCGGGATGGGTGAGGTCTACCTCGCGGAGGACTGCCGCCTGGAGCGCAAGGTCGCGCTCAAAGTACTGCCTGCCGAGGTGGCGAAGGACCCCGAGCGACAGGCGCGATTCAGGCGTGAAGCGAAGGCCATCGCCTCGCTGACCCATCCCAGCATCCTGGCCATCCACGATTTCGGCGAGGCGGAGGGAGTCACCTACGCCGTCATGGAGCTGCTGGAGGGCGAAACGCTCAGGGACCGTCTCCGGGGGGGAGCGCTGCCCTGGCGCCGGGCCGTCGAGTTCGCCACGGCTATCGCCGACGGCCTGGGTGCGGCCCACGCCAGGGGCATCGTCCACCGCGATCTGAAGCCGGAGAACATCTTCATCACGCGCGACAACCACGTGAAGATCCTCGACTTCGGCCTGGCGCGCATCGACGAGCCGGCGCGCCGCGGTGACACCGCTCAGCCGACCCTTCCGAAGAACACGACGCAGCCCGGAACGACGCTCGGGACGGCGGGCTACATGGCTCCCGAGCAGGCGCGTGGACAGCCGGTGGACGCTCGATCCGATCTCTTCGCCTTCGGATGCGTCCTCTACGAGATGATCGCCGGCCGGCCCGCTTTCAGCGGACCGACGGCGGCCGAGCGCACGGCCGCCATCCTGCGCGACAGCCCTGCGGCCATGGGAGGAAGCGCCTCGGCCCTTCCGCGCGAGCTCGAGAGCGTAGTCCTCAGATGTCTTGAGAAGGACCCGACCGCGCGCTTTCAGACGGCGGGGGACCTGGCCTTCTCGCTGCGCAACCTCTCGACAGCCGTTTTCGACACGCCACCCCCCGCCGTGCCGGAGCCTTTCACCGCCGGGCCCAGGGCGCGCGCCCTGGCCGTGCTGCCGCTCCGGAACCTATCGGGCGACCCCGATCATGACTTCTTCGCCGACGGGATGACGGAGGCGCTGATCGCGGACCTGGCCGGACTGGCGAACGTCCGCGTCATCTCCCGGACGACCGCCATGCACTACAAGGGCAGCCGGATGCGGCTCAGCGAGATCGCCGCCGAGCTGAAGGTGGACGCCATCGTGGAAGGCTCCATCCTCCGCGGGGGCGGCCGCGTCAGGATCACGGTGGAGCTGGTGAACGTCGCCACCGACACGACGCTCTGGGCACAGAGCTACGAGAGGAGCCTGGAGGACGTCCTGGCGCTGCAGCGCGAGGTATCTCATGCCATCGCGCACGAGATCGCGGGGAAGCTCGACGAGAAGACGCACGCGCGGCTGACCTCGGCGCGCCCGATGGCGCCCGAGGCCTACGATGCCTACCTCAAAGGGCGCTACTACTGGAATCGCCGGACGGAGGAGACACTCCGGAAGAGCCTCGATCACTTCAACCGGGCCATCGAGATCGAGCCCACCTTCGCGCTGGCGCACGCCGGGGTGGCCGAGGCCTGCAACATCCTTGGCTTCTACTGCTACCTCCGCCCGGACGACGCCTTCCCCCGCGCGAAGGCCGCCGCAACCATCGCGCTGGTGCTCGACCCTTCCCTCAGCGACGCCCACGCCCTCGTGGGTTATTCGCAGCTCTATCACGACTGGGACTGGGAGAAGGCCGAGTTGAGCCTCCGCAAGGCCCTCGAGGGCAACCCCAACTCCTCCGAGACGCTCCGCTACTTCGCGAATTTCCTCACGGTGGCCCGCCGCTTCGACGAGGCGCTCGAGATGGCCCGCAGGGCCTGCCTGCTGGATCCCCTCTCGCTCATCAACAGCTCGGCGATGGGGTGGGTCTGGCACTTCAAGGGGGATCACGAGCGCGCCGTCTACGAGCTGCGCCGCACGCAGGAGTTCGACCGGAGCTTCGCTCTCGGGAGGCTCTATTGCGGATGGGCGCTCCTGGAGACGGGGGATCACGGCGAAGCGCTCGAAGAGTTCGAAAAGGCCAACTGCCACGCGGGAAACGTCCCCTTCACCGAGGCCTTCCTGGCCTATGGCCACGCGCGCGCCGGCAACGCCGATGAGGCGCGGCGGCTCCTCGCCCAGCTCGAGGGGCGCCGGGGCGAGGTCTACGTCTCTTCGTTCCTCACGGCGCTAGTCCGGACGGCGCTGGGCGAGATTGACGCCGCCTTCGTCCTGCTCGACGCGGCCCTGAAGGAGCGGGCCCACTGGTTCGCCTTCCTCGACGTCGATCCGCGGGTCGCGCCGCTGCGAGGCGATCCCCGCTTCAGCGAGTTACGCCGGCGCGTGGGGCTGGATCGGCTGAACGGCTGAAGCGTGGTGCGCCAGGGCCATCCTCAGGCGGTCACCCTCTGAAACGGCCCCTGCGGCGATGGATCTCGCCATTGACATCGAAGTCTGCAGGGGAGTATAAGGGGTCTTCCGCTCCCTCCATCCGGTCGCGGCGTGAGCATTCTCTCTCGAAGCTCACCATTGGGGGCCAGGGGGCCCCCGGGCTCTTCGCCCCACCCCTGCTGCCTCACCGATCCTTCAATCCCACCGCCATACGCTGAACCGGCCGGCGCGTCCGATGCGCGCCCGGCAGCGCCGGCACGCTCCGGCCGGGCGTGAGTACGATCGTGGTGCGGAGTTGTCGCGGCAGATCGGTGAGTTCGCACTGAGACCATGCCCGCGGGGTGCGGCCCGGCGCTGCGTGAAGCAATACGTCGCACGCCGGCCCGTCCATGCGCCGGCGATCCGAGCTTCACATGCGAGGATCGCCATGACGCGAGAGAACAACCCATGATGAAACGACTGATATCCATCGCAGTGGCGCTCGCCGTCCTGGGGTTCGTCACGCATGCCGACGCGATGATCCTGTGCGCGAAGAAGGACCCCAGGACAGGCATGATGAAAGACGGCGCCGATCTCCACCTGCGGGTCGCCTGTCCCGCCAAGGAGATGCAGGTCGATCCCGCGGCGGTCGGCCTGCAGGGACCCGCAGGTCCGGCCGGGCAGGCTGGTCCCACAGGTCCGGCAGGTGCCGTCGGCCCGGCTGGTCCCGCCGGCGCCACGGGCGCGGCTGGTGCTGCAGGCCCCGTCGGCCCGCCAGGTCCTGCGGGAGACATGGGCCCGGCTGGCCCCGCTGGCCAGGCTGGTCCCACGGGTCCGAAGGGCAATACAGGTGAACCGGGTCCTGGGGCCACTCTGGCCTACGGGGCGATCCCAACCTATGAAGAGACGACTCTCTCGGCCGTCATGCTCAACGGAGCAAAGATCACGTCGATCGTGGCTCCCGGCAGCTCGATCGCCGTGGAACTGAGCTACGAGATCAGGGACACCTACTGCCCGGGCTGCATCGAGCAGATCATGATCGGCTTCGCGAACCAGGATCCCGCGCTCTGCATCTATGAGGGGATCCCGGGATCCGGCGGAAACACGGGAAGCGTGAGCTTCAACCTCACGGCGCCCTCGACGCCGGGCACCTACTACATCGCCTTCGACAAGTCGCTGCAGTACTTCTGCCCGGGCACCTGGTGGGCCGGGCCGCCGGTGCCGGCACGGTACATCGGAAGCGTTACGGTCAAGTAGACAGCAGCAAGATCAGGGGGTGGCCGTCCGGGCCGCCCCCTCCTACGGGCAGGCCGGGGAAGCCCGCTCGGCGGCTCCGGCCTGGAAACCGTACGTCCCGGTGCCGCAGCCGTTCCTGGCCCGGACGATGTAGTAGTGACCCGAGCCCGGAGGCGGGATCTCGGGATCGAGTGCCATCGCGTCGGACGAGCCCGACTCGAGGCAGGCTTCGGAGGGTCCCGTCCCCACGGGGAGCTGCGAGAGGCTTCCCCGCACCACGTCGTAGAGCGTCCCGCTGCCCGTGGCGGAGGGTGCCCAGGTCAGAGTCGATGCATCCGGCGCGAGATCGAGCCCGGCGATGTCCGACGGTGCCGTGAAGGCCGCGGGATCGAGCGGAGCGCAGTCGCAGAGGTCGCCCCTTCCGTCGGTGTCGCCGTCGTCTTGAAGCGGGTTCCACTCGGCGGGGCAATTGTCGGAGCAATTCGAGATTTCATCGAGGTCGGAGTCGTCGATGACCTGGGCCTGAGCGATGTTCCCGCCGGTCGTCTCGCTCCCCGCGGAGAGCGTCGTCATGAAATAGGCGAAGACGGCGCCGGGTGACACGCCCGCGTCCTCGAACGAGGTCGCAGGGGCCTCGAGCGTGGCGATCGCCTCGAAGGGTCCGCCCGGCGATCCCGCGGAGCGATACACGCGGTAGCCCGCGGCGCCCGGCACCGGATCCCATTCCAGGAGCATGGCCGGAGGGCACGAGCCTGCATCCGAGGCCTCGATTGCCGGGGAGAAGACGTAGCCGGGGTCCACTTGCAGGGGAAGTCCGATCGGTCCGGGCTGGCCCCCGTTGTCCTCTCCCTTCAGCGCGACGTAGAGCGGTCCGGAGCTGAGATCCAGCCCGGTGAGCGTCGCCGTCGTCACGGGGCCGAGATGGATGGGCGAGCTCCCCTCCGCCGCTCCCGCCCCGGAGAAAAGGTCGGGGTCGAAGCCGTAGTGAAGCTCGTAGCCCGTGACCGGGGGCCCTCCCGGGCTTGCCTGCCAGTCGAGGACGATCTGCTGCGGGCTCGATCCGGGCCGCGCCGTCATGGTCGTCGAGATCCGGAAGAGCCCCGCGCTGAAATCCGGCACCCACAGGTGGTGGCGCCCGTCACGGCTCTTCGTCTCGAGGACTGCGCCGTACGGCGGGGCCGGTACCAGATCGAGCGGCTCCCAGCTCCCGCCGCTGTCTCTACTTCGATAGAGCCCTGCCTCTCCCGCCGCGTAGAGCCGACTTGCGCCTGTTGCACCGGGAGCGATCCGCGACATCCTGTCGCCGGTCAGCGAAGCCCTCCACGGCGCCGAGGGTTCTTCCCGAGCGAGGATCCCCGCGCCGGTCGCGGCGTAGCCTCGCGGGCCGACGAGGCGGATGTCGCGCACGTCCCGGAGCTGGTTCGTAACCGATGCGGGCAGGCTCATCGGGGAGGGGAGCCAGGAGAGGCCACGGTCCAGGCTTTCGAAGATCGCGCCGCTGCGGCTGCCGGCGAGGATCCGGTTGTGACCCGGATCGTCGAGATCGAAGGCCAGGGACCAGATGTACTCGTCGTCGAGCCCGTCCGCGCTCCTGGCGAGAGCGACCCACTCCCTGCTGATGGTATCCACCTCGGCCGGATCGGCGGGCACTCGCGCGTAGGGGTGGCTCCAGATCCCGGCGCCGGTGGCGGCGTAAACGACGGAGGGATCGTCCGGGTCGACCGCGACCTGGTGGAAGACGTTGGTGCACATCACGCTGCGCCTCGCCGAGACGTTGTCCATCTCCGTCATCTCGTCGAACCCTCCGGTGCCGATCGTGAGGGCCCACGTGCGCTTGGCGTAGACCCGGTCGGGATCCGAGGGCGCCACGGCCGGCCGGGATGCGGCCTGCATGGCGAAGGCGTCGCTGGTGGTCCAGCCCAGACCGAGCTCGTCTGCGACCCAGATCGCCGTCGTCGTGGCGGCCACGATCCGGGGTCCGTCGCTGCCCCGCGTCTCGAGCAGGTCGTAGACATGATGGACGCCGCCGAGGTCCGCCGTCGTCGAGGCCTGCCAGCTCTGCCAGCCGTCGTCGGAGGCGAACCGGCGGATGGACGTGCGGTCCACGAGGAAGAACGCACCGGGATCGCCGGGGTCCCGGACCAGGGAGGCGGGGCTTCCAAACCCCGTGTGAATCAGCCTCTTCCTCCATGGGGTGGCCGTCGGATCGCTTTCGCTCGCCGGCGTCAGCATCAGCAGCTCGTTGGAGGCGGAGACTGAGCCCGTCACCGCCGCGAAGAGCCTGTCGGGGTCGGTGGGATCGACGAGGAGGGCCTGCGCGCCCGATCCAGGCGACGAGGCCTGCACGTCGAAGAGCGGACGCCAGAGTCGATCGGGGAAGGGATCCCCGTCGCAGTCGTTGGAGCCGGAGCATTCAACAGAGGCGGACATCTCCCCGAACCAGCGCACGACGAGGGGGGGCTGCGGCACGACCGCGAAGGGGGGAGGACAGGCGAAGCTCACAGGGTGAGCCTTCCCGTCCGTGCATCGCGACCCCTCCAGCGAGGCGTACCGCACGTCGGGATCGGAGGGGGCGAGCACGAGGGCGCGGATGAAGAGGCTGGTGCGCCCCTGGTCGGTAGATCCCACGAACGACCCCGTTGTATCCGCCACGTCTTCGTAGGTCCAGAGGCCACCCTTGTTGCGCGAGGTCATCAGGGCCGACTCCAGGGGATGGACGCCGGTCGTACCGAGGAGGTCACCGGTCAGCGGATGGACCTCGAGGATGGAGCCGTCGTTGCTCCCGAAGTTGTTGACGGGCTCGGGATCGGCGCTGGAGCAGGGCGGGCGGGGCCCGCCCGGAGGAAGGCAGCGAGGGTTCCGATCGTAGGAGGCGCCGAGGTCGCACGAACGGTAGAAGGCGCCGCAGGCGTCGAACTGGGAGATGACCAGGAGATAGAAGCGGCTCGGCGCCGTGGGGTCGAAGAGCACCCGGGCGGCATCGCACTGCTGCCGGAGGTTCTCCAGGCCGTCCTCCCGCTCGCAGACCACGGTCGGCTCCCAGCGGCCGCCCCCGTCGAGAGAGCGGTAGGGGCGATCCCCCTGCGCCGTGAAGTGCCCGAGGAAGCCGACCATGAGGTGGTCCGGATCCTGGGGATGTATCGCGAGGGAGAGCGTCGCGAGGTTCGGCAGGCCGTCGTTTTTCGGTTCCCAGCTCAGGCCCCGGTCGGTGGACTTCAAGACGCCCAGCCCGTCCACGATCCAGTACATGACGTCGGGATTCGCCTGGCTGATGACGAGCTGGCTGCCGCGATTGAAGGGCTGGCTGAGGACGGGCACCTGCTCCGTTGCGGGAAGGCCGGGCGGCGGGGGCGCAGGGGCGGCACCGGCGGGTGCGGCAAGCAGGTGTGCCAGGGCACATGACAACAGCGCCTGCCGGATCCTCCTCACCCCGCTGCCCCCCTCTCCGTGGAACGCCTGCTCCCGGCAGGCCCCCGCAGGGGCGTGATGCCCCCCGCGGCGCACAGGGTGATTCTACGGTCATGCCGCGCCCCGGGCAGGACGAATCCGCGCCCGGGCCCGCTCGATCGGGCTCCGGGAAGGCTCCGCAGCACCCTCCCGCCCTTCCGTTCATACCCAGGTGGAGGCGGAACCCGGGGGCTTGCGGTCGCGCGAGCGTCAGGCTTGCGCGGCCTTTCGCAGGTGGCTGTGGTGCCGGCTGTAGGCGAAGTAGATGACCATGCCGACGGCCAGCCAGCCGAAGAGGCGCCACCAGTTAGCGGCTGGAAGGGACAGCATCAGGAGAAGGCAGCCCGCGATGCCGAGGATCGGCGTGACGGGCACGAACGGGCAGCGGAAGGGCCGGTTGGCGTCCGGATTGGTCTTGCGCATGATCAGCACCGCGCCGCACACGATCACGAATGCGAAGAGCGTCCCGATATTGGTCATGTGCAGCAGGGCGTCGATCGGCAGGAACCCGGCCATCGCGGCGACGAAGACGCCGACGGCGATCGTGCTCTTCCAGGGAGTCCGGAACTTCGGATGCACGGTGCCGAAAAAGCTGAAGGGGAGCAGGCCATCCCTCGCCATCGCGAGGAACACACGGGGGCCCGACAGCATCAGGACGAGCATGACCGACGTGATCCCCGCGACGCCCGCGCTGGCCACGATGACCTCGGCCCATGGCAGGCCGGCCTGCTTGAAGGCATCGGAGACGCCCGCGTCCTTCGAGAGGGCGGCGTACGGGACCATGCCCGTGAGCACCGCCACGACTCCGACGTAGAGCACGGTGCAGATCAGCAGCGATGAGATGATGGCGATCGGCACGTCGCGTTGCGGCCGGCGAGCCTCCTCCGCGTGCGTCGAGACGGAATCGAAGCCGATGTAGGCGAAGAAGATGATGGCGGCCCCCGCCAGCATGCCCAGGGGCTCACCCTTCGGGTTCGACTGGCCCAGCATCGGGATCCCGAAGAAGCTGACCCCGGTCCAGCCATAGGGCGCGAACGGGTCGTAGTTCGCGCGGTTGATGTAGAAGGCGCCGACCAGGATCACGAAGATGACGGCAGCCAGCTTGATGGCCACCATGGTCGCGTTGAAGCTGGCGCTCTGCCGGATGCCGATGACGAGGATGGTCGTCACGACCGCCGTGATGGCGACGGCCGGCAGGTTGATGAAGGATGTCGTCCTAAGGAACTCTCCGGTCTCCACGTTGTAGACGATGGGCGCGGCCTTGAGGGCCTCCGGCACGACGATGCCTATCTTCGCGATGACGCTCTGGAAGTAGCTGGACCAGCCGTTGGCGACCGTCGCGGATCCGACCGCGTACTCCAGCACGAGGTCCCAGCCGATGATCCATGCCACCAGCTCCCCCATCGTGGCGTACGCATAGGTGTAGGCGCTTCCGGCCACCGGCGCCATCGCGGCGAACTCGGCGTAGCAGAGCGCTGCGAATACGCAGATGATCCCCGCGATCATGTAGGAGACCATCAGGGAGGGCCCGGCCACGGATCTCGCCGCAGCGCCGGTGGCGACGAATATGCCCGCGCCGATGACGGCGCCTATTCCCAGAGCCGTGAGCGTGACGGGCCCGAGCACCCTCCGCAGCCGATTATCGTCCTCCATCTCGGCCAGAAGGAGCGCCAACGACTTCTTCGCGAACAGGTGGTTGCTCAAATCAGCACCTCGTCATTCGCCGGAGATGTTCTTGACCAGCTCAGCCACGACCGATTTCGCGTCGCCGAAGAGCATGAACGTTCGATCCTGGAAGTACAGCTCGTTGTCGATGCCCGCGAAGCCCGGGTTCTTGCTCCGCTTGATCGCGAAGACCATCCTCGCCTTGTCGGCGTCGATGATCGGCATGCCGTAGATGGGTGTCGACTTGTCGTGGCGCGCTGCCGGGTTCACGACGTCGTTGGCGCCGACCACGAGGGCGACGTCGCACTGGGCCATCTCGCCGTTGATCTCGTCCATCTCGACGAGATCGGTGTAGGGAACGTCCGCCTCGGCCAGCAGCACGTTCATGTGCCCGGGCATGCGGCCCGCCACCGGATGGATGGCGAACTTGACCTTGACTCCGCGCCGGGTGAGCTGGTCGTACAGCTCGCGGAGCTTGTGCTGGGCCTGCGCCACCGCCATGCCGTACCCGGGGATGATGACCACGGAGTTCGACTGCTCGAGGACTTGCGCCGCCCCCTCGGGGGTTTCCTCCTTGTACAACTGATGCGTCGACTCGGTGGTCGACGCTTTTACCTGCCCGAAGGCCCCGAAGAGCACGTTCGTGAACGAGCGGTTCATCGCCCGGCACATGATGACGGAGAGGATGAGGCCGCTCGATCCGTCGAGGGCGCCCGCGGTGATCAGGATCTTGTTGTCCAGAACGAAGCCCATCGCCACGGCGGAGAGGCCGGCGTAGGCGTTGAGCAGCGAGATGACCGTCGGCATGTCGGCGCCGCCGATGGGAATGATGAGCAGCATGCCGAAGGCCAGAGCGAGGCCGATAATCGCGAGGAACAGGGCGCCCGACCAGGAGGCCGCGGGGTTGAGGACGAGGAGCACGCCGAGCACGACCGCGATCACGAGCAGACCGATGTTGACCAGGTTCTGCATCGGGTACGTGACCGGGCGCGTGGGAATCCAACGCACCTCCTGGAGCTTGCCGGCTGCCATGAGGCTGCCCGTGAAGGTGAGGTATCCGAGGATGATCTCGGCGATGATGGCGACCATCCGGAATGTCGTGAGCTGGTCCCCTCCCTGGCCCAGCCACAGGAAATACTTGCCCGTCCCGACCAGGCCGGCGGCGAGCCCCCCGAAGGCGTGGGAGAGCGCGGTCCGCTGGGGCACCGCCGTGAGCGGCACGCGCGAGAGCGGGATCCCGACGGCGAAGCCCGAGATGATCGCCAGGACGATCCACCCGTGATGGATGATTCCAGGCTGGATCCACGTCGCCGCGATGGCGAGGAACATGGCCGACGCACCCGCGAAGATGGCGCGCCGCGCGGTCTTCGGGTTGTTCATCCAGTGCAGGGAGAGGATGAACAGAGCGGTCCCGGCGACGTAGGCGAGCTGAACGACCGCCTGCATCATCGCTTCCCGCCCTCGGGCTTCTTGAACATCTTGAGCATCCGGTCAGTGATCAGGAAGCCGCTCACGATGTTCGTCATCGAGGCAAACAGCGCGATGGCTCCCATCACCCGGATGTGCAGCGGATAGTCGGCGCCCGTGACGACGATGGAGCCGACCACGGCGATAGCCGAGATCGCATTCGTCAGCGACATCAGCGGCGTGTGCAGCAGGCGGGAGACGTGGCGGATGACCCCCAGGCCGATGAAGGTCGCGAGGACGAAGACGAAGAGCATCGACCCGTAGTCCAGCGGCTGCGGCGCGTGAGCGCTGGCCGCCTTCTCGACGACCCCGCGGAGGCCGGACTCCGCCGTCGAGGCGGCTGCCCCGAAATCGGCGGCCGCGCCGGCAAGCAGCGTCACCTTGAGCGCGAAGAGCCACCGTCGTGCCACCCGCATGACCTCTCCTCTCTAGTTGAAGCCGGGGCTTTTCCCACTTCCGGGATCCACGATCCGCGGAGTAGGTTCGGAAAGGCCGGAGTATACTCGCGCCCCCAAAGGGAGGAGGAGCTCCGGCGCTCCGCCCACGACTCAAGAAGGAGTGGAACATGATGCACGCCCTCTCCGGCCTCGCTGTCCTGGGGTCCATCGTGCTGCTGGCCTCCGTCGGCGGCGCGGCCCCGGCGGCGCGGGACTGGAAGTACCTCAATGCGCCCGGCCGCGGCCACGAGCTTCCGTTCAGCGACGTCGTGGACACGGGCGATACCGTCTACCTCTCGGGTGGGCTCGGCCTCGATCCGAATACAGGGCAGGCCCCCGCCGGGGACGTCGAGCGGGAGATCCGCCTCCTCATGGACGGAATGAAGGAGAAGCTCGAGCTGGCAGGCCTCACGATGGAGGAGCTGGTCAGCGTGCAGATCTTCGCGACAGACCTCGCTCTCTACGACCAGTTCAACGCGGCCTACAGGACCTACTTCAAGGAGCGCTTCCCGGCCCGGGCCTTCATCGGATCGGGCCCACTCCTCAGGTCCTGCCACTTCGAGATCATGGGCATCGCCCGCAGGCAGTAGCGCGAGCCAGTGAGGGACCGGGGGGATGCGAGCGCGGACGAGCGCAGCACGGGCTCGATCGGGCATGGGGTCCAGGCGTGACAACGTGCGAAGACCAGGGAGCGGCTCGCATCCCCCCGGTCCCCCTCGACACGGCCTTCCTCCCCCCACAAAGGTCGATGGAATGCAGCGATGATCCCGACGGCTGGTGAGCTCGGCTTCCTTGCGCTTCTCCTTGTCGCCGGGGTCGTGGCCGGAGCGCTGAACGTCGTTGCCGGCGGGGGATCGTTCCTGATCCTCCCGCTGCTCATCCTGATGGGCCTCCCCCCCACGATGGCCAACGGGACGAACCGGGTCGGCATCCTCATCCAGAACATCGGGGCCGTCTGGGGCTTCCGCCGCCACGGGCTCATCGATGGGAGCTGGGTCCTCACGGCGGCGCTGCCGGCAACCTTGGGAGCTGTGGCCGGCACGCTCGTGGCGCTCTGGATCGAGGGAGAAACCTTCACGCGAGTCCTGGCCATCCTGATGGTGGCCGTCACGATCTGGACCCTGTGGGATCCGGTGGCCCGCGCCGCAGCCGCCCGGGGCGGTGCGGCCCGCCGGGCAGGTCCGATCGCCGTCGGACTGGGCTTCGCCGCGGCCGGGGCCTACGGGGGCTTCATCCAGGCGGGGGTGGGCTTCTTCTTCCTGGCGGCCGCGATGTTCGCGGGCTACGACCTGGTCCGCGGCAACGCCTTGAAAGTATTCTGCGTGCTCATCTTCACGCCCCTCTCCCTCGCGCTCTTCACCTGGAAGGGACAGGTGGCCTGGCTTCCTGGCCTCGTACTCGGCATCGGAAGCGCCGCCGGGGGGCTGGCGGGGGTCCACCTCACGGTGCTGAAAGGCCACGGCTGGGTTCGCGGGGTCGTCACGATCGTCGTGATTCTCCTGGCCATCCAGCTCTGGCTGACCTCCTGAGGTCGGGTCCCCCCGGGGCACCCCTGAAGAAAACCATTGCTCTCCAGCACCATCGGGTGGACAATAGAGGGCCTGTGGGGGGGGTGGGTCGAAGTGTCCGTCCCCCCACAATACCCCGGCTAGCCGCTGCGCCCCCTGCCTCTGGTGTCCCGCGGCCCGCCGGTGAATGGTCCGTCCCGGCCGGCGGACCGAACCCTTGAAGGAGGGGTAAAAAGATGTCCAGTTCCCTGCGCGGCCGTCCGGCCGCCTCCCGAATCGCCCGAATCACGGCCCTCGTACTGATGCCGCTTCTCGCCGCTTTGCTGGTGGCCGGGTGGGCGGCCTACGGGACGAAGGCCGAGGCCGGCGCCAACCGCTCGGGAGCCGGTGCTCCGCGCGGCAAGGCGAGGATCCCCGATGGGCGCCGAGGCGGCGGGGTGCTCGAGATCAGTCTCGACGACCTCGTTCGCGTGAACCTTTCGGACGCGAGCGTCGTGATCGATCGGGACGCCGCCACGGAGCTGGCCCAGGGGCTCCTCGGAACGCGAGAGCCTCTCGAATCGATCCTCCTCGTCGATCTCTTGAAGCAGGCGCCGCGGGTTCGCGTGACCTGGCGCGGGATTTCGGTCGAGCTGGGTGAGCAGATGATGGTCGTCCTCGCGCGGAGAATCGTCGGCCGCGATGTGCCCCTGCGTGACATCCGCGTGGGAGACCTGCTGGAGGCGCTCCCCGACGTGCACCTCGATCAGGACGGCACGCCAACCGTCGCGGGAGGCGAGGAGCTGAGCCGCGATCTCGGCGAAGTGTTGAGCAGGGCGGGCAGGTTCGAGCGTGCCCGTGATGCGCGCTTCCTGGAGCGAAGGGATCTCGAGCTTCGATATGCGGAGGTCTCGGCGCTCGTCGGACAGATCGAGCAGGAGGGTGTGGCGGCAGCCGGACCCGATGCCCTCTACGAAGAGGCTCTTGGCAGGCTCTTCGACTCCGGGAAATCGGAGGCGGTTCCGCTGCTAGAGGGACGGAGGCTCCTCGATCAGGAGCTCGCAACGGCGGACTTCCGGGACATGAGCCTCTCCGAGCGGATTGCCTTCCGCTCCGAAGCGCGGCGCCGGGCCTTCGGCGACGACGCGGCCACCGCCCTGTTCGGACGGCAGGAAGCCATCGAGCGCTACCAGATCGACATCCTCGCTCTCGAGGACGACGCCACCCTCGACGAAGCGGGGAGAGCCGGCCGCATGGGCGAGCGGCGCGAAGCATTGAGGATCGAGCTGGCCGCCCAGGGGACCTACGTGGGATTCGTGGGCGAGGATCGCGCGTCGGTGGACGCCACGCTCCGCGAGCGCCTCGGCCGGAGATTCGACGAGATGGACGAGGGTCAGAAGCGGGAGGCGCGGCGCCAGGTCTACCTCGAGCAGTTGTCCCCGGATCTCCGGGATGAAGTCGAGTCCATCCGGGGAGCCGATCCCGGGAAACCCAACAGCCGGGGAAGGGGGCGCTCTTGAAGCTCCTCAGGCTCTCACCGGCGCGTGCCTTCCTCCTCGTCGGGATGCTCCTTCTGCCAGCCGGCTGGGGAGCGGCGCTGGCCACGAGCGTCTGCGACACCGACCCCAACGCGGTGGACTTCCAAGCGACCGTCGATCCGAACAAGATCAACAGCCTTCTTGCGGCACTCGGACGCATCAACTCCAACCCGCCGGGCGGCGCCATCACCCTCAGCGGCTTCTGCGTGGACCACCAGATCGATGTCGATATCGATCTGTTCTCCTTCCCGGTGGCAGGCGCGCCCTTCACCATCACGCCATCGCCTGGTTCCATCCAGGTGAATCTCGACGTGATGGGGCCCTTCGGCATCGACGTGGACGGCAGCAGGTACCGCAGCGTCAACTGCTCCTCGTCCTGCAGGATCTCTCTTCCCTACGTGGGCGAGATCTTCAACGGCTGCTCCATCGAGGCGGGCATCGTGGGCCCCGTCCTGGGTCTCCTTCACGGCTCGGCGACCTGGGACAGCATCACGGTGACGCAGATCGCCGACACCTGCGTACTGGGCAACTGCATGGCGGTCAGCCCGCTGGAGTTCTCCGACGCGAGGATCAACGGCTTCGACATCGATCTGACGGGCTTCGGCTCGTGCCGGGTGGCCCTGGACTTCCCGTCTCCCATCCCCGATCCGCCGGCCTTCGATCCCTGCGACGGCATCGATCCGCTGATCGCCGCCCTCGTCCAGCCGCTCATCGACGGCACTCTCGACGGCGCCTTCGTGAACCGGAAGGGCGAGGGGCTTCTCGTCAACGCCCTCTCGATCGAGATCGTCAAGGACTTCGGCTGCCTGCCCATCCCCGAGGTGACCGAGTGCAAGGCGAACCAGACCACCCAGACCGATGCCGGCCTCGGTCAGACCTCCGAGAGCCGCTACGCGAACCTGGCGCTCGGCCTGATCCCGGTAGTTTTCGCCCTGGGTCTGGCCCGGAGCTTCCGCAAAAAGAAGGACTGAGCCCAGTCCGGCATTCGCGCCTGGACCAGGACCTCAGGTCGGGTCCAGGCGCCTCCGCCACCCTAGCCAGCAAGCCGCGGCCGTCGCGAAGAGGATCAGGGCCAGGCTGAAGATCTGGGTTGGCGTGACCGTCAGCTCCTCTCCGACCCGGACGACCATCCGGATGTCCCCCCGCACGAAATCCAGCATGAAGCGCGCACCGCCGTAGAGCGCGAGGAAGGTCACGGTGAGCTGACCCGTGAATCGCCTCCTCGTCTTCATCCACCAGAGCAGTGCGAAGATCCCCAGCGTCGCGGCGACGTCGTAGAGCTGCGCGGGATGGGAGGGCACGCCGAAGTTCATGTTGTTGCGCGACCCGCCCGCCACGATCCCGAGAGGGCTCGTCGTGGGCCGGCCGTAGCAGCAGCCGTTGAGGAAGCATCCGATCCGGAGGAGTGAGAGAAAGGGCGTCCAGGCCAACACGAGCGTGTCCGCCGTCTCCCATACGGGCAGGTGCTTCAAGAGAATCCAGCCGAGCCCCAGCGTGGCCGAGAGGGCGAGCCCGCCGAAGAGCGACATGCCACCCGGATCCCACAGAGCGAGCAGGTGCAGGGGGAATCCCCGGGCGTAGAGGTCCAGGTTGAGGAGGATGGCCAGGACTCGCGCACCGGCGAGGCCGGCCACGAAGGCGATGAGCGAGGTACGGAGAGTGGCCACGACGTCGGCGCCCTTCCGCGCGGCCTCCCGCGCAGTGAGCCAGAAGCCCACGCAGGCTCCCAGCGAGAGGAAGACCGCCCACGAGCTGACCTCGACGGGTCCCCACGAGAAGAGGATGGGCCTCATGGCAGAGCGGGCTCCGGGTGCGCGGCTCTCCTGCGCAGGACGGCGAAGTTGCGCTCCTCGTCCCGGATCGACCATCCGAAGTTGCGGTGGATGATGGGATCCGACTCGGCCCAGGGGACGACGATGGAGGCCCAGTCCGCCACGAACTGGATGGGCGAGTCCACCACCCATTGATGATGGGTGTCCGCCCGGATGGCGGCGAGCGCCGCAGGGTTCAGCTTGCCGTCCATGTTGATGGTGCGGTCGTGGAAGAAGCCCATCGTTCCCGACTGGAAGGCGCCGACCCATGCCTGCTCGGGGACGTTCTTCTCGATCCACTCGACGCTTCGGAAGAAGACGCCTCGGTGCCACGGTCCCTGGACGAAGAGGCCGTCACGAGCGACGAAGTTCGCGAGGAGGAGAAGAAGGAAAAGGGGGCCCGCGAGGGCGAATCGCGTGGATCGGATTCTCCGCCAGAGCGCCCAGACGGCATACCCCCAGAGGAGCGCCAGCCAGGGGGAGAGCGCGGAGAGGTAGCGGCGCAGGAAGTGGGAGCCGTTGAAGAAGAAGACGTAGAAGACCAGGAGCCCTGCGCCGAAAAGGGCGGGAGCCAGTAGAGGCGCCCGTTCTGCGGGCGTGATTCGAGCCCTCGAGAGCGCCGCGATCCCGCCGGCGCCTGCCAGCGCCACCACCGCTCCGCAGATGATGACGAAGATGGCGTTGTGCTGGAGCGGGTCGTGCTCGAAGGAAACCAGGAGCGTGACGTGCTCGAAGAGCGCGACGGCCGCGGCACGGAGCGCCTCGAGGGCATCCCGGCTCCCGAGGTAGGCCTGGCCGCTGACGGGGACGATGCTGCCGAAGGCCCGGTAGCCGTGGATGACCCAGGGCAAGCCGAGGGCTGCCGCGGCAGCCGCCATGGCGGAAGTCTCGGCGATGCGCCGCGCAAGCGACACCCCCGCAGCCCTGGTGGCGAGGTGCGCCACGCCCACGGCAAGCATCAGGAAGACGGCGTCGTTGCGCGCCCAGAAAGCGAGTCCCAGGAGGGCGCCCATGGCGAGGCAACGCCGCCATGGCCAGGAAACAGAGCCGCCCTGGTGGCCCGCCGTGAAGAAGAGCGCAGCGCCCGCGACGAACGCAGCGTAGAGCCCTGTCTCCAGCATGTTCATCGTGTGGAAGAGGATCGCGGGGCTGATGAACCAGACGGCGGCACCAAGGAGCGCGGCATGGCGACCCTCGGGGGAGGAGCCCATCATGCGCAGGCCGAGCCTGTAGACGAAGAAGGCGGTGAGGGCGGCGATGAGCGTGTAGACGACGAGGAGGATCCGCAGCCCGGTCGCACGATCTCCGTCGACAATCCGGAAGCAGAGCGCCTGCACGAAGGCCGCCAGCGGCTGGACTCCGTTCGTGGGCATCGTGCCCGCGGCGCTCGTCATCCCCAACCCCAGCGCCATGTTGCGCGCCACCGTCAGCATCAGGTAGCCGTCTTCCGTGGGGAAGCTGCGGAACATCTCGGGGTCGGGGAAGAAGATGGGCCGGATGCGGGTCACGAACCCGAGGAGGAAGAGCAGCTCGACGTACAGGTCGAAACCGCGGGCGGTCAACGACCGCCACGGGCTCGGCCGCTCGTCATCCCGGTCTGCGCTGGTCACTTCCTCACCGCGCATCGGCTGGAGTGGAGCGATGAGGGAGGCGCTGGTCGCGGTATCGGCTCAGAATCTCGGCGTTTCACTTAGAGGTAGCCCAGGGCTCGCAGCTCCTCGAGGAGGCGCGAGTCTTCCGGGGAGGATTCCACCTTCCAGCTCTCCATGGTCCCCCAGGTGGGCACGGTGCGGAGAGGGTGGCGCCGGCGGAACTCGGGGGTGAAGAGGTCGGTCCGCGCGCGCCCCGGGAAGTTGTCGGCCACGGGGAGGCCGAGCGCGTAGAGCAAGGTGGGGGCGATGTCGAGGACCGTGATGCCCTCGAGGGATGCGCCCGGGATCAGATCCGGCCCGCGTGCGAGGAGGATCCCGTTGGTGGTCGCGTCGTGCGTCCCCGAGATGCGATTGATGTAGACGACGACGCCCTCGTGAGTCTCCTGGCCGGCGATGATCTTCATCGTGGGATCCTTCACGCTCACCTCCGCGACGAGATCGATCCCCGGCGGAGGCACCGACACATTGAGATTGAATACGGGGCCGCCATTCTCGTAGGTGAGGCTCTCGAGGGCCCGGGCCAGCCGGAGGCGCGCCGCGGCAGCCTCGGCCGGGGCGACGCTTCCCCCCGGCTCGCGCCCCGCGAGCGAGAGGCGGAACATCTTGGTCCTCGCGTGGTCCGGGCTGTCGACTGGATAGGCCATGGATCGCGTGAAATCCACCGTCTCCCCGTTCCGCACCATGAAGCCCAGGACCTCCAGGAGGCGATCCGCGCTCAGGTTGACGAAGTGCTCCTCGGGACCGCGCACGAAGCCATGGTCGGAGAGGACGAAGACGTTGCTCGGCTCGGGCAGCGCCGCGATGAGATCGCCCAGGGCCTCATCGGTCGCCTCGTAGACGGAGGGGATGACCCCCGCATAGCGCTTCAGCGCCTCGGGGGTGACCTCGTAGCCTTCGGGCTCGAAGTACTTCCAGTACCGGTGGCTCGCGATGTCCACGCCCCTGAAATAGACGAGCAGGAGGTCGAAGCCAATCCCCGCGAGCCGGATCGCCTCGTGAGCCATGATCCTGTCCCGAAGCGCGCCGTCCTCCATCCAGGTGTCCTGGACCGAGACGCCGCCGTCCATCCCCGGGTAGCGCCGCCTCGCGGACTCCCGCCCCTCGCGGAAGGCCGCGAGGTACCCCTCGGGGTGGACGATGCGATCCTCGGAAAGGTGGGCACGGTCGGTGACCATGACCCCGGTGACCCGCTCCACGGGCCAGGTGGCCCACCATCCGAAGACGGCGGTGCGCAGCCCGGCTCTCGTGGCCATGTTCCAGAGGGCCGGGACTCGGCGTACCGACGAGGAGACCGGGATGGTCCCTTCCGGGGTCGGGACGACGAAGCCGGTGATGCCGTGGTCGTCCGGCGTGCGCCCCGTGGCGATGGTGGTCCAGATCACGGGCGAGATACCGAAGGCAGTACCGAGATCGGCCCACGCCCCTTCGTCGTGAAGGCGCTTCATGGCCGGCAGCTTCCCCTTCTCCCAGAGCTGGTGGATCACCTTCCACTCGCCGCCGTCGATCCCGACCACCACGACGGGGGTCCGCCCGGTGCGCCGCGGCGGGAGGTCCGGGAAGGTCGCGGCGGAGAGGGAGGCCTCGGGACTTCGGGGTGGATCGGCGCTCCTGCATCCGGGAGCGGACGCGGCCGCGGCGAGAAGCAAGGTGCTCGCGGCCGCGCGCCGCAGATGTCGGAGGAAGCGTGGGGTCATGCCGGAGGGTCCGCGGAGATCGGCACGTGAGGAGCTATGCTAGCATCGCCCGCGCCGTGCGCCCCTTCACTGACTCCCGCGTACTGATCATCTCCCTCGTCGCCATCTGCCTCGCCTCGTGCGCCGGTCAGGGAGAGGAGGCCCCGGCGGGCGAGACAGGCGGCTCGGGGCTTCGCGTCCCCGGCCCTCCCGCTGGCGTGCCCCCCCAGGGTGGCGGCCAGGCGCAGCCGCCTCAGGGCGGCGCCGCGAAGCCTCCCGCAGCGGCAGGCGGCGGAGGGAGCCCCCTGGACGCCTATATCGAAGAGGCGGGAGCCTTCCTCGCCTCGACGCAGGCGGAGGACGGTTCGTGGGACTACTTCCACAGCCGCAGCCCCGACTTCGCGGAGCCGGAGCCGCACGCGCGCCTCTTCGGGACGGCGATGGTCCTCATGAACCTCTCACACACGGGCTTCGAGGCGTCGCAGACGTTTGCCCGCGGCGCGCAGTACCTGAAGGGACGGATGGGTCCGAGGAACACGTGGTCCCTCTACGAGCCCGGCCGCTTCGGGAGAGATCGGCTCTTCGAGCCTGACTCCGACGACACGGCGGTGGCGCTCATGGTCCTGGGGGGGAGGCAGCCGCTCTCGCGCGAGGCGGCGGCGGAGCTGCGCGCGCTCTTCGACGAGCACCGGGCCCCCGGCGGACTCTACCGGACCTACTTCGACGGCTTCCACGGCGAGAAGGGCTTCGTGCCCGATCCGAACCCTCCCTCGCTCGGCGTGAACCTGAACGTCCTCGGATTCTTCGGCAAGTACGAGCTGGAGCGCTCCGGGCTCATGGAGAGTCTGCGCGAGGTGATGAAGCGGGAGCGCTACTGGGAGAAGAGCCCCTTCTATCATTCGCTGCCCATTCTCGCCTGCCTCGCCTCGAACGCCGTCGAGCACGGCGCCGTGGATGCGAAGGAGGTGCTCGCAGAGCTGCTCGGGGATCTCGCGGCACCGGCTCCGGGCGCGGAATCGAAGCTCCACAATCTGGAGCTGGCCGCGCTCGTGAAGGCCCGCAGCCACCTGTGCCTCCTCGACGCCCAGCCCTGCCGCGAGCTGGATCCGCTCGTGAGGGAGCTGGCCCAGCGCCGGATCGTGGACGGATCCTGGGATCCGGGGCCGCTCTACGAGTACGAGGTCAACCACGACGCGCTCAAGGCCTTCGTGGAAGGGAAGGGCTTCGCGATCCCCAGACTGAGGGGCGGCGTCGCCTACGACGTCGAGCGCGCCCTCGCCTCACCCGGAACCGCCCGCTACTACGACGGCTCCCGCGCCGAGACGACCTCCTTCGCCCTGAAGGCCCTCGTCTTCTACCGCGAGCTCCTCGCCCGCCGCGTCATCTTCGCCAACATGCCCCGGGAGGAGTGAGGTGCTCCACCCGACTATTGCCGCGGCAGCGTATCAAGCCATTCGCGGACGATCCTGCATGCAGCGCCGAACGATAGACGCTCGCCCCAGAACATCGGGGTGATCGCATCGTTCGCCTTCAAGAGCTCAGCCCGCCTGTCTGCGTCGGCAAGGGTGAATGCAGGGTCATCGGGCGAGGGGATGGCGTGGACTTGCCCTTGTGCAACCATGTCCTGCACGAGATCTGCCGTATTGATTTCGAGCGCGGGCAGGTGCTTTCTCTTCTGTATGATGCGGGCCATGTCCTCATAGTGCCGAATGTAGGACGCCGGCTCCCTTCCGTGAGCATGACGGCGGACAATGGCGTCGGCCTTCTCCACAAGCGTCACGAGAGGGTGGGTGCACCTCGTGGTTTTCGGCCTGTTGTCCTCGTAGTCAGCGTCTCGATCGTGGCCTTTGAGCCAGTCGTGGACCAGTGAGCTGATCGTGAGTTCAACGAACGGGGTGACGCGCGCCGTGCCGATCTCGAGTAGCACGAACGGACGCATGTCCGGGTGAAGCTCATCGGTGAACTTGCCGGGATAGCGGACCCGGTAGCTCGCACCGCGTGCATGCTTGTCGATGCTGTCCGGATCGAGCTCGAGCGGTGCACCCGGGATAGCGATGACTCGCTCGATGGCTTCGTAGAAGGCGCGGCGCGTAGAGACCGGACCCTTGTTCGCGCTCTTCCAACTCTTGACCGCCGGGACTCCCGGTTGCGCTCCGGGCTCGATTCGCAGATCAAGATCCTCGGAGAATCGCTGTATGAGCGCGAACCCCTTCGAGAGCGAAGTTCCCCCCTTGAGCCAGACCTCAAGCTTCGTCTCTTGAATGGCCCACAGGGAGTGGGTCACCCAGTAGTCCTTCTCGACGAGGGCGTTGCTCAACCCTGAGTCGCTCGCGACGATCCGGAGGAGTTCCCCGAACTCGGAATCGTCGTGAACGAAACTCAAGCAGCCTTCTCCGCTGCGCGATCGATCAAATCCCGCGTTTTCCGCGTCCCGTATTGCCGAGCAGCCTGCTGGAGTGCCTCGCTGGTGAAGCGGCGTGTGGCGATGGCTCGCGCCAGGTTCGCCTCAAGGTCCGCCCTCGACACTCCGGCCACGTCGGAGTGCTCGAGGAGGTCCACCACTGACCACTCGGGTGTGGGGTTCTCAGGGAAGCTCACGCGGCGCAGGATGAACCGCCGCCCGCCCAGGGTGAATTCTCCCGAGCGCTTCGTGTTGTAAACCAGCCGAGCAGGGAAGACTGCAGTCGATCCGAGTCCGAGCGGGTTCCAGCGCTCCGGGCCTGTCATCACGAATGGCGCTCCGCCCAGGAACGAGCGCATCAGAGAATCGTCGTCAGGCGGCACCGAGCCGAAGCGACTCTGTCGCGGATGCAAGAAGACCCCGTGTGCCAGTCGGACGAGGACCCCTTCACGCTCGAGACGCTTCGCGAGCCTGGACGGGTTTCGGCCCCAGGCTGCGAGGTCGCTCGTCCGGTAGACCTTGCCGGGCTCGAGAGTGGGTCGGCTGGGAGGGGGCATCGATGACGCATCTCCATGGTACTAAATGTTCAGGATAAATAGTACAACGTTTCCACTTGATGGTCAAACAAGGCGCTAGTCGAGTGCCCCTGGGAACCGAAGAGCCTAGAAGGCCACCCGTAAAGTATTCATTAAAAAGGACTAGTGGCCCTAACGCGGAAGAGGCGGACGAATGCAAGGATTTCTATTGACAAGTAGTGCTTTCAATAGTAAACATTGCACTGAACCTGACACCGAAACGCAGGGAGACCCCAGATGCCCAGGAGAAAGAGGTCCCGACAGACGATTGAGCCCAAACCCGAAGGTGAAACTGTCACCTTCAGCACGAGGCTGACCGAGGAGCAGCGCGAGCGCGTCGTGAAGGCTGCCGACCTAAAAGGCTGGACACCATCCAACCTCATCCGCATCGCCGCGCTCGAAAAGTCAGCTCACATCATCAATACAGCCACCCGAACCAAGTTCGATTTCAGCGGGTTGGCGCAACGGATCGCCAGGCAGCTCGTGAAGGTCGAGATCGGGGTGCGGATTCCCCACGAGGACAGTGGTCTGGAGGACCTCACATTCGAGCAGTTCGCGGATCAGTTTGCTGCCGACAACGACACATACCCCGCCGAGGCGTACACCGCCGAGCTGTCGGCTGAGGAGCTCGAGACATTCCGCTCGGCGGCCAGGCTTGGTGGAAGCGACTTCCTGAATCTGATCGTAGAAGCCTGCGAGTCTCGCCTCGCACCTGACCGAGCCGATCTTCCTAAGCCAGTGGATCCGAGCTCCTGAGGCAGCAATGACATGCATCAACTCTCTTATCCATACCGGTCTCGCGAGCGTGCGAGGCCCGAATTTGTGAGCCCCATGGATCACGGAGCGAACTCGAGGTGAAGCGATGAGGAACACGCGGTCCTTCAGATTCTCCGGCCATGCGCGCGAGCGAATGTGCCGACGGCGCATCTCCGAGCCAGAAATCGAAGCCGTCCTTCGTCATGGAAAAATGATCCGTGAGCGGGGTGCCCGACACTTCGTCGTACTCAGGACAAGAGCCTCTCGCGGCTCGCCTCGGGATCCAAGCCTCGAAGCTGTGAAGGGGATACACGTGATCGTCGCTCCCGACGGCGATGCGGTCCTCACTGTCTACAAGAACCGCGGTGGGTTCAAGCTCCGCCGGGGGAGTTGGAAACAGAGACGAGCCTCGCGGCGGCGCTTGTGACAGCCTGAGTCAGTTCATTGGCGGTTTCAGGCTCGTACGCAGGAGGAATGCCGAAACGGTGAGCAGGGTGACGAGGAGCAGGACCTGGGTGGGCAGCGGTGCTCCGTAGGCGTCGAGGATTGTGATCCTCGGCCCCTCGGTGAAGAGCAGCTGCAGCACGTGTCCCGGCGGGAAGCGCAGCTCGGAGCCGAATGCGAAGCTCGACATGAGCGACCGGGCGAAGATCGCGCCGAGGATGTTGAAGACGCACGAGAGGGCGAGGGCAATGAAACACGCGAGCCTCACGGCTCGCCGGCTCCAGTCGAGTCCGGCCAGACCAAGAGCCAGGAAGGGGAGAGTCACGAGCAGGTAGCGAGGCCCCCAGAGGCCGCTCAGTCCGCCCCAGTAATGGTGAGCGTGCTCGCCCAGGCCGGAGCCAAGGGAGGCATTGAAAAGGAGGTAGGCCCCGAAGATCACGAGGCTCATGACGTGGAGCCTTGCATCCCCGCGGGAGCGGGGGGCACCGATCGAACCCGTAAGCACCGCTGCGCCTGCGGATCGCTGATCGGGCAAGTCACCAGACTCAGCGCCAACGTCGTCACGTCTGACTCTTCCTTGGGCCTGCCCGGAAGTGCGGCGCAGGCGCAGCGCCTCGAAGTGGCCGACGAGCGCGACGAGGAGAATGGGGCTGTAGACGAAGAGCCCCTTGTAGAGGCCGAAGCAGAGCTGGAGGATGACGGCGGGGCTCGGCAGGCCGATTCCCAGCAAAGGCCCTTCCTGGAAGGCGCTGAGATCCACTCCCATTCCGGCCAGCAGATCGTGCGTAAACCAGAAGCGATGGTGATAGGGGGTGGAAAAGAACGAGCCGAAGGCGGACTGGTGGTAGAGGCCGGTCAGAAGGAGCACGACAGCGGCGGGAAGAACGACACGCAGGCGGCCGGGTCCGTCGAGTCGAGGCAGGAGGAAGAGCAGCGAGATCCCGACGAGGATCACCAGCGGGTAATCGATGGCCACCGCTGCGCCACAAAGTGTCCCTGCGATCACGAGCGTCATGCCACGGGGAGCCGCTCCGGCACTGCCATCGACTCTCGCTCCTGCGATGCCTTCGCCTCGGTGCACGTGGCTTTCGCCGTCAACCGCGACTCCTGCTCCTAACTCGGCTCCGCCTCCGCGGAGCTTGATCCCGCCGCCTCCCGTGATGCCCAGCAGACTCAGCAGGGCGTGCCATGCCAGCAGGGCGGCGAGCCCCTGCCGGGAGTACATCGAGGAGTAATAGAGGAGCATCGTTCCGAAGCCGAGGGCGACTACGGTGAGGGTCGCCTGGGCCGGTGGGACCCCGCGGGCTCCAAGGTGGGCGTGGAGGCGTACGAGGTACCACGCGAAGAGCGGAGCCATCAGGCTCCACACGAGGGCGATCTGCAGCAGGTACATCTTCTTGAAGTGACCCGGCGGCTCGACTCCCAGCGCCCGCGCGTTGGGGAGGTAGTAGGTCAGGACACGATCGTTCCGCACCACGTCGTCGCCGAAGAGGGCGAAGGCCGGCTTGAGAGCCACATACCAGAGCGCGGCGATCACGCTGGCTCCCGGACCGACCCCGGAGTAGATGCGCCCGTCGTGCGTGCTGATGTCGAAGGCCGTCGTACGGAAGACGGTTTCGGGGTCGGCCTGATCCGTGAGGGTCCACGTCCCCGCATCCACCAGGCGGATCGCGGCGAGCAGGGTCGAATCGGCCATCGAGGGGCCGCTGACGTCCACGAGAGCGATCGGCCACAGCAGGAACAGGACGAAGAGCGCCGCCCGGCTCCTGCGGATCCGGCGAACCTCCTCAGGGGCGTTGCCGATCGTCATGGATGCGCCATCAATCTCGTTTCCCGAGGCGAGAGACTTCGACTGGAAACCGCTGTAGATGAGAGTCGACCTTCACTCACAGTGCCAGGCGTCCCGAGACGGAGACTGAGAGGATGATGAGAAGAGCGACGAAGATGATTCGGTAGCGCCGCCGGAAACGGAGCAGCGCGGCGGGATCCCTCTCCATCCGGGAGGGGTGCCTCGCGGATGCGGCATAGGCGAGGAAGCCTACGGCGCAGGCGGCGAGGACGAGGGGCGTGGGCTCGTAGAGCGCCACGAGGGCGAAGGCGACCGTGTGGATCACCAGGATGAGCCGGAGTATCGGCCCTCTCCCCGCGATGACGACCAGGTGCTTCAGATTCGTCCTTCGATCGTGATCACTGTCCATGATCTCGTTGAAGGTCCCCCCCGAGACATAGAGGAGGCCGAAGAGCAGCCCGCCCAGGAGGTTCGGGCCTGTGGCCCCACCCGCGACGATCACGCCGGACATGAAGTAGCAGTAGCCGACAAGGAAGTGGGCGGCCTCGCTCCCGAAGAGGAGCCCCTTGAGACGGACCCGCGGGTCCGAGTAGGCCATGCACACGACCTGGCTCAGGAGGAGCAGGGAGATGACTCCCTGCGGCAGGAAAACCACTGACGCCAGGAAGAGCACGGTGAGTATCAAGGTCTGATTCCGCAGCCACACCCGGCTCCGCGTCCTTCTCTCCGTCTTGCGGGGATTCAGCGAGTCGCCTTCCCAGTCGCAGTAGTCGTTGTAGGAGTAGACCGAAAGGACGTGGCTCGCGTAGGCGATCAGGTACGCGATCAGGATCGGCCAGGAGGGGAGGCGCGTCTGGGTCAGGATGCCGAAGAGCCCCGGGGCCAGGATCTGTCCGCTCTCGTAGAGCCTCAGGTGGAAGAGCGCGGTCCGGATCTGGCTCATGGGAGGTGCCCCGCTTTCCGGGACCGCGGAGCAACGCCGGCCGCCGGGATCGCACAGGCCGTGGCGCCTCCTCGTGGGGGTCGGGCGCGAGCCATTCCTGCTGGCTTGGCTTCCCGCCAGCCAAAGATCGTCGCCTCGCGTGAGGAGGCCTCGATACGGAGTGTGGGTGCAGACGAGATGGCCTCGAAGAGCCCTGTATCCCAGGGCAGCTCGAGGGCGTGATGGTAGACGAGGTGGTCGACTCCGGCCCCTCTCAGCGCCGCGAGCGCCTCGGAGGCGGGCAGGGCGTTGATCAGCTCCTGCATGCGCAAGCGGCTCGCCGGAAAGTAGCCGTGCACGCCGTTGAGGATGTTCTGCTGGTGGTAGGTCTGCCGGTTCATGTAGATCAGCTCGCGGTTCCACTCGAAGAGGTCCCCGCTGTCACCGTAGAGGGCACCTCCGGGTCGGCTCGGCAGATCGAGGAGGACGAGGCCCCGCTTGCCCGCGAAGAAGTCGCGGACGACCGGCTCCGGCGTCGCGAGCTTCGCTCCGGCGAAGGACTTCAACGGCATCGGCACGTTTTCGGCCAGGAGGGCGAGGCTCGCCAGGGCGTAGAGCGCGGCTCGGCGCCACCAGCCATGGAACGCGCGCGCCGATGCGATCCACTCGAGGCCCGCTCCGGCCGCCAGCGCCGCGGCGAGGAGGGCGAAGGCGAAGGCCCGGCTGGGCACCCGCAGCAGCCCCGACGCGTCGAGCCACCTGTAGACGGGCCAGGTCGCACCCGGAATGAGCGTGCCCCCGATCTCGATGAAGGGGCCGAACGAGACGAGAAGCGAGACCGCGAAGAGCAGGACCAGCTCCCACCGGCGCGCCGTCGCGATGCCCGCGGCGGCGAGAGCGTACAGAACGAAGCCGAGGAAGGCGCACCGGCGCGTGTAGACGAAGTACTTGACGTCGTCCGGGCTCGAGAGCGTCCCCATCACGATCCCGGCATCGCCGCTCGTGAGGCTCTCCGGCACGAGGACGCCCTGCTCCATCATCCATCTCGTCCGGCGCGCGAGGTCCTCCGTGACGACCTTTCTGTCGAAGGGATAGAGGAGGTTGTTCTCGAGAGTCCGGAAGAGATCCGAGGGCTCGAGGCTGTGCACCTCTGCCAGGAAGAGGCTGTTCCACGGGTTGGTGAAGTTGGGGTTGCGCCGCGCCTGGCTGTAGAAGACGAAGAATGGGGCTGCGCAGAGGAAGAAAACGAGGGAGCTGGTCACGAGCGCGCGCGCATCGAAGCAAGCACCGCGACCGTGGCGCAAGAGGTGCCAGACGATCAAGAGCGCCGCCGCGCCCCCCATGAAGAGGAATACGTAGGCGGAGAACCAGACTTGCGCGCCCCCCAGGAGCCCCGCGAGAAGGAGGGCGCGGCGCTCCCCGGTCGCCAGGTGCCTCTCGAGGAAGAAGAGGGCGAGCAAGGCGATCAGGAAGAAGCTGGAGTGCGGGCTGTCGATGTTGCCCAGCGTGTAGTTCGAGGCCGCGAAGGCGAGCCCCGTGAAGGCTGCCGCGAAGCGGTCCCGCATCCAGAAGCCGGCGAGCAGGAAGGCCCCGAGCGCGTTGAGCGTGAAGATCGCCACGATGAAGAGGTAGTAGGCCGTCACGTCGTTCCGGGCGATCAGCTTGAAGAGCACGAAGATCGACGACGTGCCGAAGGCGGACTCGCCGAAGCCGAAGACGGCGCTCTCGGGATAGAAGAAGGTCCCGGCCTTCCCGACATCGAATCCCGCGAGCGCGCGGCTCAGGATCGTGTTGGGGATGGCCAGCCCGTTGAGCCACGTGTCGCAGTTCCCGGGGAGGGCGCCCGCGAGAGGGAATTGCAGAAAGAGAAGTGAGAAGAAAAGCGCGTAGGCTGCGCCTATCCAGAGGGCAAGACGCGGCGAGCGCACGGCCTGAACGTCGCTCTCGGTCACAAGCGGTTACCGTCGGTCGTCGTGCGGCGTCCGATGCATCCAGCCGGGCCTCGCACCCGACGCACGCGTAGCAGCCCCGCATCTCCCGCTGCGTCCGTACTGCTCAAGAACGAATCCGGAAGATGACCGTCCCCTCGGAGTCGACGAGAGGCTCGAGGCGGGGAGAGCTCCGCAGGGCCGGGAGCAGCCGCTCCTCTCCCGGCAGGGCGAGATCTTCGTGGAAGACGATGTGCGTCACCCCCGTCAGGGCCAGCCCCTCGACCGCCTCGGGCGCCGGCAGCCGGGAGATCAGCTTCTGGATCGCTATCCGCTCGTCCGGGATGTAGCCGTTCACGCCGTTCACGATGGTCGCCCCGTGCCTGGTCTGCCAGTTCATGTAGATGAGCTCACGGTTGAAGACATTGAG
This sequence comes from uncultured Acidobacteriota bacterium, assembly GCA_964568735.1. Classification (GTDB taxonomy): domain Bacteria; phylum Acidobacteriota; class Polarisedimenticolia; order JACPZX01; family JACPZX01; genus CAZMRF01. The sequence continues at coordinate 44,374 of CAZMRF010000007.1, read as the reverse complement.
ATCCTTCGCCGACCCCGCGAGGCCGTAGCCGATGCCGCTCGGGAGGTCGAGGATAACGGCCTCCGGCCGCGATGAGAAGAAGCTCACCAGCTCCGCCGGCGGCTCCGCCCACCGGGCGGCCTCGAAGGAACGCATGGGAACGGGGACGTTCTCGGCGAGGACCACGAGACACGAAGCGATCGAGGCCGCGAGGAGAGCCCCGCGTGCGGAAGGCGCCAGCTTCTCCACGAGGCCATCGAGGCCTCGCGCGGCGAGGACCCCGAGGGCGAGGAGCCCCAGGGCGAAGGCCCGGCCCGGAATGCGGAACATGTGAAAGAGAGGGACGTGCTCGTAGAGCAGGTAGAGAGGCATCGGGACGACTCTGCCTCCGAAGACGTCGACGGGCCCGAGGGCCAGGACCACAGCCACGGCGAGGAGCGCCAGGAGCTCGCGCCTCCCCGGTTCGCGCCCCCAGGCTCCGAGCAATGCCAGGAGGAGCGGGGTGACTCCGATGAAGGCGCGTCGCCGCGAAGCGACCCACATCGACTCCTCGCCCGCCTCGGGGGCTGCCCCGATCAGGAGCTGGAACTCCTCGGTGGAGAAGAAGGGATCACTTCGGCCCAGGCGCGCCTGGAGTGCCACGGCATCCTCGTGGTCGAAGCGGTGCCCCTCCGGGTAGATCAGGTTGCCTGGCATGGGATTGAAGAAGTCCTGCACGTCGAGGCTGTTGAACTCGGCGAAGAGCACCGCCTGCGAGCGCCAGTCGTAGAAGCCCTGGAGGTGGCTGAAGTACCAGGCGAAGAAGGGCGAAGCGAGGGCAGCCGTCATCGCCACGTGCAGCGCGATGCCTCGAAGCCCGCCTGGCCGGCCCGCGATCTGGCGCAGGTTGGCCGCGACGAGGACCGCGAGCGCGACGCCCAGGAGGAGGAAGACGTAGGCCGAGAACCATGTCTGGATCCCCGCGAGGATCGCCGAGGCGCAGAGGTGACGGCGTCGTCCCGAGTCGAGCCAGAGCTTGAAAAAATAGAACGCAAGGAAGGCGATCCCGAAGAAGGTGGTGTGCGGGCTGTCGATCGTGGAGAGCATGAAGTTCGACGACGCCGCCACGAAGCCGGCGAGCACGGCAGGAGCGCGCCGGGGAAGGTAGAGCGTGGCGACGAGATAGGCCGAGAAGGCCGTCCCCGTGAAGACGAGGGAGAGGAAGAGGTAGTAGGCCGCGATGTCTCCCAGGCCGAGCGCGCGCAGGAGCATCGGCACGATCGCGAGGCCGATCGAGCTTTCGCCGTAGGAGTGCGGATGCTCGACGGGATAGAGGAAGCTCCCGTAGCTCTCGATGCCGAAGGCCTCACGGACCTCGTTCAGGTAGCTGTTCGTGAAGGCGATGGCGTACCAGGTGTCGATGTTGCCGGGCAGCCGCCCCGAAGCCGGGAACTGGGAGAAGAGGAGCAGGAACCACGCGAGGTAGAGAGCCAGGACGAGGAGATGGGGGCGCAGGCTCGGAGCGCTCGCGGGGCGACGGGTCTCGGGGCTGGCGGGGAAGATGGGCGTCCTTGCTCCGCACGGCACTGGCAGCGGCGGGACGCCGCGGGCCGGCGGCGATCATACTTGAGTGAATGCGTTGTGGTGGCCGGGTCCTTTTCGGTGTAGCTTTCGTCGGGCAGGAGTTGGTGTTCACCCTATTTCAATTCTGTTCGTATTTGTTCTAGTGCGGGAGACTGTGGACACATGAGGCGGACGACTGCGGCGATGACGCTCTCGATTCTCATTCTCTCGACCGTCCCGGGCTTTCCCGCGGGCGCCTCGGCTCGCAGGTCAAATCCTCCCGCGAACTATGGTGCGCGGAGACTCTCCAGGGAGCCCCACGACGCCTTTGCGGCCGATCGGCGCGGACTCGGGCGGCCGGCGTGGGTCGCTCCCGGCGAAGGCTACGTCTTGCGTGGCTCCGAGACGCGCTACGAGCCCCGTCTCGGCCTGCCGACCTTTCTGTGGGCTGGCGAGCGGGGGAGGCTGGCTGCGTCGGTCAGCTCGGGTAGCGGGCCGAGCGCTTCCGAGGCCGCACGCCTGCACCTCGAGGAATACGCGCATCTCTACGCCCTGGACCCCGCAGACATCCCGGGCCTGAAGATCCGATCGGTCCATGACACGGGAAGGGGAGCGCGGATCGTCACCTTCTCCCAGGAAGTTGATGGGATCGACGTCTTCCGCGACGAGATGAAGCTCGCGCTGGATCGTCAGGGTGACCTGATTGCCATCTCGGGATATCTGACCCGGCCGATCCGCCGCGGTGCGGCATTCCAGGTCCGCTCCGAGGAGGCGGTGGCCGCGGCGCTCGCGGATCTGAGCGGCTACCCCTTTGACATCGGAGATCTCAGGCCCGCGGGCCAGGCGCAGCGAGGCGGTTTCCGGCTCTTCTCTCTCGACGAAGGCACGGAGGCCGCGTCTGGCTTGGTGGAAGCGGCCCCGGCGGGAGCGAAGAAGGTCTGGTTCCGCCTCGGCGACGGCCTCGAGCCGGCGTGGAACGTCATCGTGAGGCTGGGCACGCAGGACGGCGTGGAGTCGGCGAGCTATGGGTACGTGATCTCCGCGGCCGACGCCCGCATCCTCTACCGCCGTGATTTCACCCTGTCGGACGTTTACGCCTACCGCGTCTGGGCGGATCCGAATGGCCTGACTCCCTACGACGGCCCCCAGGGATTCGATCCGACGCCGCATCCCACGGGGCTGCTCGACGATATCCAGCCGGCCTTCCTGTCTCAGCCGCTCATATCGCTCCAGAGCGGCCCCATCAGTACGGGCGACCCCTGGCTGCCGCCCGCGGCGACGCAGTCGTTGGGGAACAACGTCGACGCCTACGCGGACATCGCCTCGCCGGACGGCTTCGGAACGGGAGACCTGAGGGCCACGACGACCTCGGCGGGAATCTTCGACAGGGTCTACAACACTTCGCTCTCCCCGAGCGCCACCGCCAACCAGCGGCGCGCCTCCATCACGCAGCTCTTCTACGTCAACAACTGGCTCCACGACTGGTTCTACGACGCGGGCTTCGACGAGGCCTCGGGCAACGCGCAGGCGAATAACTTCGGGAGGGGCGGCGTGGGCGGCGACCTCCTCCTCGCCGAGGGGCAGGACTTCTCCGGGCGAAACAACGCCAACATGTCCACGCCTCCGGACGGCTTCAACCCGATCATGCAGATGTACATCTTCGATGGTCCGAGCAACCAGTTCGTCGAGGTGAACAGCCCGCCCTCCATCGCCGGCACGAAGGTGGCCGGGCCGGCCCAGTTCGGGCCGTCCCTTTTCGACGTGACCGAGGACGTGGTCCTCGTCAACGATGGTGCAGGCACCCCATCGGATGGATGTACCTTCCCCTTCATCAACGGGGCCGCCATCGCCGGGAAGATCGCTCTCATCGACCGCGGGACCTGCAATTTCATCGTCAAGGTCCAGAACGCGGAGAGCCACGCCGCCGCCGGCGTCATCATCGTCAACAACACATCGGGCGTGATCACGATGGGCGGCACGGGCTTCGCGGAGACGCCCTCGTTGATGGTCTCCCAGGCCGACGGAAACGCGATCAGGACCAACCTCGGGAGCGGGGTGAACGCCCGCCTCTTCCGCGACTCCGACGTGGACCGCGACGGCACCGTCGACAACCAGATCGTGGCGCACGAGTGGGGCCACTACATCAGCAACCGGCTGGTGGGCAACGCCTTCGGGCTCGACACGCAGATGGCCTCGGGCCTCGGCGAGGGGTGGGGCGACTTCACCGCGCTGCTGATGACGGTGCGCGCGGCGGATGCGGCTGCGCCGGCGAACCCCAACTTCTCGGGCGTCTACGCCCTGGCCGGCTACGCCGTGGGCGGACCGGGCTCTTTCTCCTACTACTTCGGAATCCGGCGGGCGCCCTACTCGACGAATTTCGCGAAGAACCCGCTGACCTTCCGGCACATCGAGGAAGGCGTGCCGCTTCCGGGCACGGCCCCCCTCGCCTTCGGGCAGTCGGGCGCGGGCAACTCCGAGGTGCACAACACGGGAGAGATCTGGGCGAACATGCTCTGGGAGTGCTATGCGGGGCTCCTCCGCGACACGCTCGGACCCTCCCCGCGCCTGAGCTTCGCGCAGGCTCAGCAGAGGATGAAGGAGTACCTCGTTGCCGGCTACAAGATGACGCCCAACTCGCCGACTCTCCTCGAAGCGCGGGATGCGGTCCTGACGGCCGCTGCCGCCGGGGATGCGGCGGACCTGCAGGTTTTCTGGCAGGCCTTTGCCAAGCGGGGAGCGGGTGTCGGAGCCGTGGCGCCCGATCGCTACTCCTCGACCAACAGCGGTGTCGTGGAGAGCTACCTCCTGGGAGGCGACCTCGTCCTCGAGGATGTGCTCCTCGACGATGGGGTGGCGACTCAGTGTCTGCCCGACGGTGATCTCGATCGGGGCGAGACGGGGAGCCTGACGCTGACTCTGAGGAACACGGGCAGCTCCGCGCTCAGCTCCACCACGGCGATGATCAGCTCCACGAACCCCTCCGTCGCCTTCCCCTCCGGCGGCTCGGTCGTCTTTCCCTCTTCCGCTTCCTTCGGAACGACGACCGCGGCCATCCCCGTGAGCCTCTCGGGGGCCGTCTCGATCCAGGAGGCAGCCTTCCAGATCAGCTTCGACGATCCGGGGCTGGCGGTTGCGGGGCCGCTGACGGGCGGTGCTTCATTTAGAGTGAATTCCGATGATTTACCCGCGCAGTCGGCTGCCGACAACGTGGAGAGCGACAACAGCGTCTGGTCGGTATCGAGCAATCCCGGACTCGGAGCCTCCCTGCCCTGGGAACGGATCGCCCTCAGCGGCCTCGATCATCGCTGGCATGGCCCGGACGGGGGCGGCACGACGGACGTGTGGCTGATCTCTCCGCCGCTGCCTGTGGCTCCCGCGGGGAGCTTCAGCTTCACCTTCAAGCACCGCCATGACTTCGAGCGTGGTACCTCGGTCTTCTTCGACGGCGGCGTCATCGAGATCAGCACGAACGGCGGCGCATCGTGGAGCGACATCGGCGCCTCCGCCGTGCCCGGCTACGGCGGGAGCATCGTCACGGGCGGGAACAATCCGATCGAAGGCCGGCCGGCCTACGTCGGGGTCAGCGCGGGGTATCCGTCGCTCAACACGGTGACGGTGAGCCTGGGGACGGCCTACCAGAGTCAGACGGTCCGCGTCCGCTTCCGGATCGGGACCGACATCGCCGTCGGGGCTCCGGGATGGGAGATTGACGATATCGCCTTCAACAACATCACCAGCACGCCCTTCCCCATCCTCGTGGCGCACGATCCGACGTGCGACGCAGACTTCGACGGTACCTTCGACGCCGCCGACTGCGCGCCGGGAAACGGCACGCTCTGGTCGAAGCCCTCCGCGATCCTCGATCTCGAGGCCGGCGGCGGCACGACGACGCTCTTCACGTGGCCTGCCCCCGCGATCCCCGGAGGATCCGCCCCCGTGACCTACGATCTGCTCCGCAGCGACGGGGCGGTGTTCGGCGGGGCGACCTGCCTGGCGGCGAACGTCGCCTCGACATCGTCGATGGATGCCGGTATCCCATCGAGCGCCTTCTACTACCTGCTCGGTGCACGGAACGGATGCGGCCGGACCATCGCTCCCGATTCGGACGGAGTCGCTCGCACCGCGCCGGCCTGCACGCCCTGAACGAGGCCGCGTGATCTCAGGTCGTTCGCTCGCTCTCAGCAGGCGGACTATCGCTGCCGCTGTGGGGGAATCCGGGCCCCTGGAGTCCCGGGGGAGGGGCTGGCGGAGGCAGGTTTGTCGAGAAGCGCGGAGCGCATCTTCGCGCACGCCGGAGGTCCCCCGGACTCGAAGATCGCTGTTGTGAGCTGGGGACTTTCGGTGTAGTTTTCAGCAGGCAGGGCGCGGCGTTTGCGTTGTATCGGGATCATTCGACGCCTCCCGCTCCCTGAAGTCGGCCAGTTCATGGGACGAACGAAGTCGGCCCTCCTGCTGTGCCTCTTCTTCGTGACGTCCCTGCCCAGTACCGCCCCTGCATTCCCCTCCGCAAATCCCGATCGGAACAGGAAGGACGGCCCGGCCCGGCTCTTTCGTGAGCGCTACAACGCCCTCGAGCTGGAAGGGCGCGGCGGTCCGCAGCCTGAGGCTCCCTCTCCCGGAAGCGGCCACGTCAGGCCCGGCACGGAGATCCGCTACGAGCCTCGCCTCGGCCTCCCGACCTTCCTTTGGGCGGGAGAGCGCGGCAGGCTGACCGCGGTGGCCCGCGCCGGAGGCGTGATTTCGCCTGCCGACGCCGCTCGGATCCACCTCGAAGCCTACGCTCCTCTCTACCACCTCGAGCCCGCCGACCTCTCCGGCCTGAAGATCCGATCGGTGCACGACACGGGCAGGGGAGCGCGGATCGTAGCCTTCTCCCAGGTGGTGGATGGGGTCGACGTCTTCCGCGACGAGATGCGGCTCGCGCTCGATCGACGGGGGGATCTCATCGCCCTGTCGGGCTACCTGACGAGTCCGGTCCGGCGCGAGAGAGCCTTCGCCCTCCGTGCGGAGGAGGCGGTGGCCGCGGCGCTGGCCGATCTCACCCGACACCCCTTCGCCGGCGGCGACCTCCGGCCCGCGGGGCTACCTCCGCGAGCCGGCTTCCATCTCTACTCGCTCGATCAGAGCGCGCAGGCCGCCTCGGGCATCGTGGAGTCGGCTCTACAGGGGGCTAGGAGGGTCTGGTTCCGACTCCCCGACGGGCTCGAGCCGGCCTGGAACGTCATCGTCAGGCTCGGCACTCCCGAAGGAGTCGAGTCGGCCAGCTACGGCTACGTCGTCGCGGCTACGGACTCCCGAATCCTTCACCGCATGAGCTTCACGCTCTCGGACGCCTACGCCTACCGGGTCTGGGCCGATCCCAACGACCTGATCCCCTTCGACGGCCCCGAAGGCAACGACCCCACACCGCACCCGACGGGATTCCCGGATGGATTCCATGCTCCGTCCGTGCCATCGCACCTGATCACCCTGGCGAGCACTCCGATCAGCACCGGCGATCCCTGGCTTCCGCCTGCCGCCACGGAATCCGTGGGGAACAACGTCGACGCCTACGCCGACATCGCCTCGCCCGACGGCTTCTCCGCAGGCGATTTGCGCGCAACGACCACGTCCACCGGGGTCTTCGACCGCACCTACGACACGGCCGTGGAGCCGACGGCTATCACCCAACAGCTCGCCGCGATCACGCAGCTCTTCTACGCGAACAACTGGCTGCACGACTGGTTCTACGACGCGGGCTTCGATGAAGCCTCCGGCAACGCCCAGGCGGACAACTACGGCAGGGGCGGCGTCGCCGGCGACGTCCTGCTTGCCGAGGGGCAGGACTATTCGGGCCGGAACAATGCGGACATGACGATCCTCCCTGACGGCTTCAGCCCCATCATGCAGATATACATCACCGACGGCCCGGAGACTCTGTCCGTCGAGATCAACAGCCCGCCCGCCATCGCCGGGACGATCCCCGCGGCAGGCGCCGACTTCGGGCTCCGTTCCTTCGTTCGAACGCGAGACGTCGTCCTCGTGGACGACGGCGCCGGCGTCACGACGGACGGCTGCACAATCCCCTTCGTCAACGGGGACTTCCTTCCCGGCCGGATCGCGCTCATCGACGCGGGAAACTGCTCCTTCATCCTCAAGGTCCAGAACGCCGAGATCTACGGCTCGGCCGGAGTGCTCATAGCCAATGACACGGCCGGGCTGACGACGATGCAAGGCACCGGCGTCGTGGAGATCCCGAGCTTGATGATCACCCAGGCCGACGGGGCCGCGATCAAGGCCAACCTGGGGGCGGGTGTGAACGTCCGCATGTTGCGCCAGTCGGGCCTGGACCTCGACGCAACGATCGACAACCAGACCGTCGCGCACGAGTGGGGGCACTACATCAGCTACCGTCTGGTGGGCAACGTAGGCGGCCTCGACACGCTCCAGGGCGTCGCCCTCAGCGAGGGCTGGGGTGACTTCATCGCGCTGTTCATGACGGTACGTCCCGAGGACGCCAATCAAGCCGCGAACGCCAGCTTCTCGGGCGTCTACGCACTCTATCCCTACGCCGCGGAACCCTGGAGGATCGATCCCTATTACTTCGGCATCCGGCGGGCTCCCTATTCGACGGACTTTGCGAAGAATCCGCTGACCTTCCGCCACATCGAGGACGGCGTCCCGCTGCCCACGACGGCGCCGCTGGCCTTCGGGCAGTCCGGCACGTTCAACTCCGAGGTCCACAGGACGGGAGAGATCTGGGCGAACATGCTCTGGGAGTGCTACGCGGCGCTTCTCCGCGACACGCTGGGTTCTTCGCCTCGCCTGAGCTTCGCGGAGGCGCAGCAAAGGATGAAGGACTATCTCGTCGCGAGCCTCAAGATGACCCCCAACTCGCCCACCTTCCTCGATGCGAGAGACGCGCTCCTCTCCGTGGCGGCCGCCAACGATCCCTTGGATCTCGGTCTCTTCTGGCAGGCCTTTGCGAAGCGAGGAGCCGGGGTCGGAGCCGTCGCCCCCGACACATTCTCGGATGACAACAGCGGCGTGGTGGAGAGCTACGCGCTGGGCGGCGACCTCGTGCTCGAGAGCCTGTCGCTCGCGGACGACGTCGCCACGCAGTGCCTCCCGGACGGCGATCTCGACGAGGCCGAGACCGGCAGCCTCGCCGTCACGCTGAGGAACTCAGGGAGCGCTATGCTCGGTGCGACGGCGGGCGCCGTCGTCTCGACGAATCCGGACGTCTTCTTCCCCTCGGGCCACGCGATCGTCTTCCCGACGTCGGCGCCCTTCGGCACGACGACGGCGTCGGTCCCGATCATCCTCTCGGGCGCCGCGGCCATCGAGGAGGCCGTCTTCCAGATCGAGTTCGACGATTCCGGCCTCGTGGTCCCTGGGCCCATCACTGCGTCCGGCTCCTTCCGGGTGAACTCGGACGACCTGCCCGCCCAGTCGGCCACCGACGACGTCGAGAGCGACAACAGCCTCTGGACGGCCGCGAACGATCCTGCGGCCGGGGGGTCGCATTCCTGGGAGCGGGTCGCCGTGAACGTCTTCGATCACCGGTGGCACGGTCCGGACACCACCGGTGTGACGGACGTGTGGCTGATCTCGCCGACCCTCCCGGCGGCTCCGACGGGGAGCTTCGGCTTCACCTTCCGCCACCGTCACGACTTCCAGAAGGGGAGCGGTGCGACGTTCTTCGACTGCGGCGTTATGGAAATCAGCGCCGACGGCGGTGCGACATGGAGCGACATCGGCGGCTTCGCATCCCCCGGCTACAACAACACCGTCATTCCAGGTGGAGGCAATCCTCTCGATGGGCGGCAGGCATGGGTCGGCCGGAATCCTTCGTATCCTGCCTTCAACACGGTGACGGTCAGCCTGGGGACGGCCTACCAAGGGCAAACGGTGCGGATCCGTTTCCGCATCGGCACGGACCTCTACGCCGGGGCCCCGGGCTGGGAGATCGACGACATCGCCTTCACGAACATCACGAGCACGCCCTTCCCGGTGCTGGTGACGCACGACCCGACGTGCGACGCGGACGTTGACGGCACCTTCGACGCCGCCGACTGCGCGCCGGCGAACGGCACGCTCTGGTCGAAGCCTTCGGCGGTCCTCGATCTCGAGGCCGGCGGCGGCACCACGACGCTCTTCACGTGGCATGCCCCCGCGATCCCCGGAGGATCCGGCGCCGTGACCTACGATCTGCTCCGCAGCGACGGCGCGATCTTCGGCGGGGCGACGTGCCTGGGAGCGAACATGGCCTCGACATCGTCGATGGATGCCGGTATCCCGTCGAGCGCCTTCTACTACCTGCTCGGTGCGCGGAACGGATGCGGCCGGACCATCGCCCCCGATTCGGACGGAGTCGCTCGCACCGCGCCGGCCTGCACGCCCTGAACGAGGTTGCGCGATTCCAGGTCGGCATCGCGCCCGGTGCACGGCCCTCTACTGCGACTCCGGCCGGAGGCGACCGAGGCCCGTGCTACGGGACGACCGGCGTCCGGACCATCCCACAACGCCGACACCGCGCGTTCGACTGGAGCCTGGCTCGGGACCCCCATTCCCACTCTCCGCTGGGAGGTCATCGTTGCCGCGGCGGGGCAATGCGGGCCGACACGAAGAAGCTGGCGTTCCCGAGGATCTGCACGACGTGGAAGAGGTCGTTGTGGTTGAAGACGGGATGCGGGCTCAGGCGGGCCTGCTGGATCACCGCCCCGGCCACGAAGAGCCCGACGCCTGCCGTAAGGAATCGGAATGCGCGGGTATTGCGTTCCCGGCCGATCACGCCAGCTCCGATGGCGAAGAGCATCGTGAGGCCGAGGTCGGCGATGACGACGGCGAAGACCGGGCGCAGGAGTCCCGCCACGAGCGCGATCGATAGCTTCAGCGCCGCCGCTCCCTTCCACAGCCCCTGCCGTCCGTCGCCGAGCCACTGGAGCGCCACCGCCCTCATCAGGGCGAAGCTGCACAGCGACCCTGTCGCGACTGTTACCCGCCAGAGCCCCTCGGCTACCTCCGATGAAAGCTCATCGCGGAAGCCGTGGTAGCTCCCACCGGTCAGGGCGCTGGTCGCAAGGAAGACGAAGCTGAGGCTCCACCAGCGGACGTGGGACGCCGTCGAGATGCCCCGTCCCAGGACCAGGGCGAACCAGACAGCCAGAGCTGCCATCAGGTAGTCTGTGAGCAGAGTGGCCGGTTCGGTGATGGTCAATGGCCCGCCCCATGAAATGAGCTCCATCGCGTGACTCTACAGCCTGGCATTGTGGATCTGCCTGCTCCTCTTCGTGAGCCGCGTGCTGGGGCAGGTGTACGTCGGCCTCTACCGACCGCGCTGCCTGCCGCCCTGGGAAGACTGGTACTCGGGCCTGCTGCCCCCGCTCCGACGACGATGACCTCATGGCGCTGCAAGCGGGGCCCGTCCGCCTCACGTTCCGGGGGTGAACATCCGCTTGTAATGGCGATACCACTCGCTCTGGAATCGCTCGTCGGGATCGTACCGGAGTTTGAGTCTCAGGAACTCCGGGAATTGAGGGTAGGCTTTCAGTATCTGATCCTTCCTGGCCCAGCGGTGGTAGGTGAGGAAGTAGCTGCCGTCCATGGACAGCGCGACGTCGATGAGGGCCTGGAACTGCTTCTGGGCCTCCTCGATCCCGGCGTCGTCGTGCGTCACTCTGAGATTAATGACAGTGCAGGCGAAGGACTCTCTGGCCCAGGCGAGGAATGTCTCGTCGTCCTTCTCGATGTACCGCACCGTGCCGTAGACGAGGTTGGCTTTCGTCGATCGAATCACCTCGCCCGCCTCGAGGATGAACTCGGGCAGCCGGCTCCTGGGGACGTACAGCTCGGTGATCATCAGGCTGCCCGGCGCGCGCGCCCCCTCCGCCTCGTCGATGAGCTGATCCAGCCCCTGCACGTAGGTCGAGAGCTGGTGCGTGTCGCTCCAGTAGATCTGCCCGTTCGTCGAGAGGTAGTAGTCCGAGTAGATCTGGAAGGCCTTCGACTTGTCCAGGTGTGCGAGCTTGTACAGCTCGTTCCATCTCTCGGTCGAGAGCTGCCGCTGCTCGGGGGCGATTGGGGTGGAGGCCGGCACGGGACGATAGAAGGAGAAGACTCCTACCTGCAGGAAGTCCTCGGAGCGCTCGTCGGTCTTGAACTGGTAGTCGCCATACTCGAATCCGTCGCGGATCCGCTGATCCACGAGCGCCGGCACATCGGCGAGATGGACGATCTCGACCTTGCGCTCCACCTTCGTCCGCGGCGAGAGGCGCAGAGTGACCTCCGTGATGATGCCGAAGAGGCCGTAACCGCCAATCGCGAGCCGGAACAGCTCGGGGTTCTCCTCGCGGCTGCACCGCCGGAACTCCCCCTTCGCGTCGACCAGCTCGAAGGCCTCGACGTCGCCGACGATGGGCTTGAGCTTCAATCCGCGGCCGTGGGCGTTGGCCGAGAGGGCTCCGCCGATGCTGAGCCGGTCGGCGCCGGTCTGCTTCTGCCGGATCCCCCAGGAGGGCTCCTTCCCCTCCTGATGGCCTGCGAGCCAGTCGATCAGCTCGGGCCACTGGATCCCGGACTCTACCGTCACCAGGCCGCGCTCCGGATCGAAGCCTACGACCTGGTGGTACTTCGAGAGGTTCACGTGAATCGTGCCTTCGCCGAACTGCTGGCCGCCCATCGCGTGCTTGCCGCCCGAGATGCTGATCGCGCGGCCCGTTCGGGCGGCTTCCCTGACGAGGGCGACGATCTCCTGCCTGGTGGCGGGCTCGTGATACTCCGCGACCTCGGTCGGATTGAGGCGCGAATGAACGTCATTGAGGACGGCCGGTTGGCTGGAGGGACGGCTGCACGATGCCGCCGCCAGCCAGATGACGAGGCCGATCAGAAACTGCTTCGAGACGCTCCGCATGGCGGGCTCCCCCTTCGATCGAGTCCTCGAAGTCCAACCTGGCGGCGCAGACTAGCACCCCGGAGGGCTTTGCGGAGGAGAAGAGCTCCGGCGGCTCTTCGCGGGGTGCCCCTCACTTACAGCGGTCGGAGGCGGCAATCCTTCCCAATCGGCTCGTTGGGAAGGGTAGACTCCGCAGGTGCCCGTTCCGCGCGACTCAATGACCGTCACGACGGCGGGATCTGGCCATGAGAGCAACTCAGGGCCGGCTTGCTCCGGAAGCCGGCCCCGATCCTCGGAGAGCCGTCGAAACGCCGGATGAACAGGAGAGGGTGGGATGATCCAGCGTGCCGGCTTCATCGTGATGCTGATCGTGGCGACCCTGATCGCGCCCACCTCCCTGGCTCAGTCCGCCGAAGGCGCGGAGCATGCCTCGGGAGATTGGCGCGAGATCTACTTCGGCGGGCGGCTCTCCTGGCTGGAGGTCGAGGATGTGGACGAAGGGGATCTGAACCTCGGCGCATTCGTCGGCGGGAGAATCCTCAGGTACGTGGCGCTCAACGGCGCGCTCGATTACCACTCGGCCGACTTCGATCTCGATAGCCGGGAGACGTACGCTCTGACAGTCAGCATCGAGGCCTACCCGATGAAGCGGAAGGTCTCCGTCCAACCCTACCTTCTGGCCGGCCTCGGACTCTACGAGTCGCGCTTCGAGATCACCGACTGTTGTGGGAACACGATCATCGACGATACCGAGTACGAGTTCGGGGTCCACGCGGGAGGCGGGCTCGACATCATCATCAAGAGGAACGGGAGCGAGCGGCTCGCGCTGAACTTGGAGCTGCGCCGCATCTTCACCGACGAAGAGAATGAGGACGACCAGGTCGAGCCCGACGGGACCCTGATCGGCCTCGGCCTCAAGTTCAGGACCCCGCGATAGTGCCGGCGAAGCTGCCCGCGCGAGGATTCAAGCGTGCTCGCTTGGAGGAGCACGGATCCGCGACTTGACTCATACCCATGAGTCATTCATACTCATGACATGAAGCGAATGCAGGTGCTCCTGGAGGACGCCGAGTACAGGCGCGTCTCGAAGGCCGCCAGGCGGCAGGGAATGACGCTGGCCGCCTGGGTGCGCCGGGCATTGCAGGGGGCCTACCGCGAGGTGCCCCTCACGAGCCGGGAGAAACGCTTGGCCGCCGTGCGCGCGGCCGCCGGCCACGAGTTCCCCACGGCTGACATCGACGAGATGCTGGAGGAGATCGCCCGGGGCTATAAGGTGGCGGGGCCTTGATCCTGGTCGACTCCAACATCCCGATGTACCTGATTGGTGCGTCCCACCCTCACAAGACCGACGCCCAGCGCCTCCTCGAGAGGTGCATTGCCAGCGACCAGCGGCTTGTCACGGATGCCGAGATCTTCCAGGAGATCCTCCACCGATACGTCTCGATCAAACGGCGTGACGCGATCCAGCCTGCCTTCAACGCACTGCTCGCTGTCGTGGACGAGACCTTCCCCATCACCGAAGCGGACCTGATGCGGACCCGGGACATCGTTCTCGGATCGCCGGCGATCTCCGCCCGTGACGCCCTGCACCTGGCGATCATGCAGGCGCACGGGGTCGACACCATCCTCTCTTTCGACCGCGGCTTCGACGGGTACCCAGGCATCACACGCCTGGCCTGAGAGGGCCCCCCTTCGCTCGACGCCTTCGCGAGCCGGCAGGCCTCCCGGAGCTCGCCTCCAGTGACGGAAGAGCCACGTCAGGCTCTTGTCCTTTTCGGGCACCCTTCGCGTCGAAGCGGACTAGGCCCGCGCTGGATCAGGGCTCCGGCTGGAAGGCGTTGTCGAATACGTAGTCCGCCACTTCGCGGCCCTGCGCGATCCCTTCGGTCTTGTCGAACCTCCAGTGGATGCCGAGGTAGATGCGGCTCTGGCCGTTTTCCTCCTCGGCCTGGGAGAGGCTGTCGAAGGATCGCGGCATGAGCGGCCGGACGCTTCCGTCGTTGTCGAGGGTCACGCCATTGAACTCGTCCGAAACGAAGGTGAAGGGGATGTCGTCGGTACCGAAGAAGTTCCGGATCGTCTGGAAGAGCGCCCCCCCGAAGCCGGCGTGGCCGGAGGGGTAGGCGGGGAAGGGTGGCGTGAAGTCGACCGCGACCAGGCTGTTGCTTGCCGGAGCACCCAGGGGCTTCCATGCGGGATCGCCCGACGTGTTCGGATTGCCGTCTCCTGCTCCGGTCGGACCCGTCCCCGGATCGGACTCGCGGATTCCGCCGACCGGCCTCCAGAACTCGTAGAAGTACTTCGACTCCCATATCGCGATGCCCGCGTCGGCCATCGCCACGTTGATCAGCGCCAGAAAACGCGCCGTCTCGACGGCGTCCGTCCTCATCTCATCGGCGATCTGCATCGCGATCTGGTTGTAGAGGCGCGGCGGCGCGCAGAGGCTCGGCGTACCGTCGTAGGCCCAGTAGATCCCGATGAAGCTCTGCTCCGCGGTGCGCGAGGTCGGCGTCACGACGCCATCGCCGCCCAGGGCCTTCGCTTCGTTGTAGGCAGCGGTGTACTCCGGGCTGTTGAGATCGGGAGGAGGGGGCACCCGGAAATGATCCGCCGAGGGCAGAACGAAGGGAGTGACCTCGTGCCACCGGGCTCCGAGGGCGACAGGGAGCTGGCTGATCGGATCCATGCGCCAGACCCCGGGATCCTGCCCGGGGAAGTAGTCCACGTCGAATTGGGGCTCGGGATGGTCCGAGCCGTCGCCGGCCCTTCTTGCTAGGATCGCGGCGGCCGCGCGGCGGCCGAGATCAATCCCGTTCGTCTTCCTGATCCCTCTGCGGATCTGCCCGAGATCGTCGGTGAGCTGGGCGTCACAGGCCGCCTTCTGTGCGGGGAAGAGGGCGACGAGCGTGTCGTGCGCCGCCTGGGCAACAGCCGCCTCCATGCTGGTGTTGCGTCGCGCCCGAGGAATATCCGTGTAGCCGCGGTATCCGCCGACGATTGCATTGACCGCGTCGAAGACGGCGATGTGGACGATCGCCATCGCCCGGCTCGCCCGCCCCGGCCCGAGCTGCTCTCCGCGCTTCACCGGATCGGCGGGCGGCACGGGTGTGTGGTCGAGCCCGCTCATGTCGATGGCGACCTTGTTCCAGTGGCGGATCATGTGCACGCCGGGAGGCGGCCGGCGCGCCGCGTCCCCGCCGGGACCGCCGGCCTCGGCCGATTCGAGGCCCGAGCCACCCATCGTGGCGGCGAGAAGGCCCCCGGCGCCCGGCGCGGCCGACACGGCCAGGATCAAGGCCAGCCCAGCCAGGGTTCGAACGATTCTGTCCCTCTCGCGTCTGACGATCATGTCGGCCTCTCCTCCTGGGGGTATCCTGCCCGCGGGTTCAGGCGACCAGGCCCGATGGATGTCCCGGAACTCGGAATATACGGTGTCCCCCCGCCCGAAGGGAGGCTCAGTTTCAGTCCTTTTTGACAGAAATCCCGCCGATTCGTAGCCTGCGGCGACACTCTCAGGGGGGGTTACCTGGTGGACCCAGTCTCCTGCGCCACCTGCGGGCGGCCGCTCCCGGCAGCGGGGGCCGAATGCCCCGAGTGCGGCAATACCCTGTTCCTCGCCCAGCCAACCCCACCCCTTCCCCCCATCTCCGGCTACCGGACGATCAGCAAGCTCGGCGTGGGAGGCATGGGGGCCGTCCACCTCGCCCTCGACGAAACCCTCGGCCGGAAGGTCGCCATCAAGACGATCTCGGAGGTCTTCCGGGGGCAGGGAGAGGGCATCGCCCGGTTCGTGCGCGAGGCGCGGGCGATGGCGACCGTCGAGCATCCCCGCGTCGTACGGGTCTACGCCTTCGGGGAATTCGAAGGAAAGCCCTCCCTCGTCATGGAATACGTCGAGGGAGAGACGCTCTCACAGCGCCTCAAGCGCGCGGGCAGCCTCACCGAGGGCGAGGCGCTGCGGCTCCTGAGACAGGTCCTCGAGGGGCTGGAGGCCGCCTGGGAGCGCGGCATCGTCCATCGCGACATCAAGCCCTCCAATATTCTCCTCGACGCGCGCGGCGACGTGCATGTCGCGGACTTCGGCCTGGCGAAGCCGATCCTGACGGAGGGTGATCCCGCGCTGACTCACAGCGGGTCGCTCCTCGGCACTCCTCACTACGTCTCACCTGAGCAGGCCCGCGGGCGCGAAGTGGACTTCAGGAGCGACATCTACTCGCTGGGCATCGTCCTCTACGAGATGCTCGCGGGAGTGCCGCCTTTCACCGGCGCGACACCCTTCGAAGTCGTCGAGAAGCACGTCCGCGAGGCTCTCCCGGATGTGCGCGAACGGCGGCCGGAGGTTTCGGAAGGCGTGCAGCGACTCCTGGTCTGGATGACTCGTAAGGATCCTGAGGCGCGGTCTGCAAGCCACGCGGCGCTCATCCGCGTGGTCGATGGGCTCGTGAGCGGCGAGGCTGTTCTTCCCGTTGTGGCCGCGGAGCCCAACCGCCCTCTACCCCCGCCCGCGAGGTCACGCTCCTGGAGCGCGCCCGTGACGGCGGTGTTCCTGCTCGCTGCTGCGGCCTTCGCGGGCTGGGGCCTGTGGCAAAAGCTGAATCCTCCGCCCCCGATCCCTCGCACGGAGGGCCGGGGGTCGCACCTCGTCGTGGCCATCGCACCCTTCTACGGCCCTGACGAGGATTCGATCAAGGAGGGCCGGGTGATGGCCGCGCTCATCGAGCGGACGGTCCGGGAGCGCCTCGGCAAGGGGAGGGCCAGAGTTGTCGGCATGGAAGAAACGGGAGAGCCGGTGCGCGATCACGATGCCGCACGCGCCCTAGGCGAGCGGCTGGGGGCGACAGCCGTCCTCTGGGGTGAAGCCTTCGCTTTGCGCAGCGAGACCGAGATCCGGCCCTACGTGACCCTCGTCTCGAGGGCGGAGCCTGAGACGGGTGAGGGCGAGCCGCGTGAGGCCCCTGCGATCCTGGCCGGAGGCGATCCCTTCTCCATGGCCGAGGAGATGGCGCCGGATCCGATGGTCGTCGAGGCTGCGGCCTCCAACCAGATCGCGCTACGGACGACGAGCGCGAGCGGCGTCGGGGACGTCGTCATGCTCCTGGCCGGAGCCCATGCTCTTCGAAACGAGCAGGACCCCGGGAAGGCGCTCAAGCTCTTCGAGCAGACGCCCCGGACGGTGGACAGCCTCCGTCTTCGAGCGGAAGCGCTCGACCGGCTCGACAGGACGGAGGAGGCGCTGGCAGCGATTCGGGAAGCGATCGATCTCGATCCCGGGGATGCTCAGGCCCACGCGCTCCTCGGGGACTACTACGTCAAGGCCGATCGGCTGCAAGATGCAGCCAGCGCCTACCGGGTGGCCACGGCCAGTGGCGGATCACCCACCATCACCCGAGCCGGCGCGCTCTACGACGGCAAGCTCTACGTTCCCGAATCCTATTGGACGCGCCCCCGGACCATCGGCAACCTCGTCCATACGGGCTACCTGCTGGCGATCGATCCGGATACGGGCCATGTGCTCGACCGCCACCGTCTCCCGGGCCTCGCGACCTCCTTCGCCGTGGATGACGCCACCCTCACCATCAGCTACGAGATAGACGGAGAGTCCGAGGAGGGAAAGATCGTGCTCTCTCGCGGACGCCTCGCGAAGGAGGCTCTCCCGTGGAGCTCCCTCCTCCTGCGCCTGCACTCCATGAACCGGGGAGGGCTCATCTCGGCGAACTTCCTGGAAGGCCTGGAGATGTCCTTCGTTGACCCGCTCCCTCTGGCCCGTTTCACCTTCAGCCCCGACAGGAACTACGATGACGCGCCGAAGACCCTGCATCAGCTCGAGATCGCGCTGCGCGCCGCATCGGAGCGAGACCCCACGGAGCCGTGGCACCTGTTCTACCTGGGGCAGGCGCAATGGTGGCAGGGACGACAGCGCGAGGCCGAATCTTCCTGGGGTGCGCTTCTGCGAGGGGCCTTTCCGGCCATCCCCTATTACGAATACGCCAGGATGGCCGCGCATTTCGAGCGGTTCCAGCAGAGAGAGTGGGCCGACAGGGCCTTCGAGGAAACCCTTCGACGCCGGCAGCTCCTGCCGCAGCCGATCGAGTCCACCTGGCTGATCGAGCGGCTCATCAACTTCCCCGCCATGCGACAGGCCGCCCGTGCGGAGTACCTCGAGGAAGACCTCGAGCGCCAGTACGTATGGCTCGATCGAGCGCGCCGCCTCACGGGGACCTGCCCGGAGGATTTTCTCGCTGCGTGGATCTGGGAGCGGTACTTCAGGGAGCGGAATGACGTCTCCCGTGCCGAGAACGAGGCGCGAGTTTTCGAGGAAGGCTTGCGGCACCCGTTGAACTATGCTGTCGCCGAAGCGCGGGCTCAGGGAGCGCTCCTGGTCTCCATGGCAGCATCTCTGGCTCTCGGAGCGCTCCTCGTCAGCGTGCAGATGAGGGCAGTCAACCGGAGTGCGCAGGGCGGCGACTCCAACCTCGATCCCGAAGTGCGGCACGGAAGCCTCCGATCCGGAGTCCGATGGCTCCGCTCCCTCCCCCCATGGGCGGGTCGCGCGATCGTCGCGGCCCTCGCCGCCCTCTTCATCTGGGGCGTCGTCGTCGCCACGATCAACGCGCGCTTCGCAGTGTCGGTGCGCAGCAGGGAGCTGGATCTGCAGAACTACGCGATTCTCGGTGCCGCCGCCCTCCTGGTGCTCCTTAACGTCCCCTCCTGGAGGCACCGCCTGCCCCGGGTTGCCCCCTCCATCGAGCCTCGCCATCGGCGGGCCGTGGTCATTGGAATGGCGGTCGCGCTGGCAGCGCACGGCGTGCACGCCGTGCTTCAAGCCCGGTGGGTGGCGTGGATGAACCAGCCATTGATGACGGCGGATTCTCTAGGGAACGACTCGACGGTGCGGAAGCTGGAGGAGAGGCTCGAGGTCATGGACTCCACCGAGACCAGGTATGCAGCAGCCGTCGTCAACCACCTGGCGGGAAACGTGCGGCGCGCACGGGAGCTGTACAGGTCGATTCCCGGTGCGCCGCGAGCCGTGGCGAACCTGGCTGCCCTGGAGAAGGGGAATCTCGTCCCGCCCGAGCCTCTCAGGGCCGAGGATCTCTGGAAGGCCTTTGCTTCGCGATCCTGGAAGGACTGGGTGGCGAGCCTGTGGAGCTCGATTGCTCAGCCATCGAACCCGATGAAGTGGCTCGGGGGAGACTTCATGGTGTCCGTCGAGGACATTCTATTCCTCTCGCTTCAGACGCTCTCGCGCGTCTTCCTTCTCCTCGGCCTGGTGACCTGCATCGCCCTCCTCGTCATTCCATCTGGAGATCGTGGGCCGGCGCAAGAGGCGGCGCGACGGAGCTCCCGGCTCGCCGGGGCGCTCTTCTACGTCGTGCCGGGCTCGTACGACGTGAGCCGGGGGTCGGCGTTGCGAGGCCTCCTGACCTGCGCGCTCTGCCTGCTCCCGATCCTCGCCGCATTGTGGGGCCCCGCTCTCGTCATTGGGAGCCTGGATCGGCTGTATGCGGGATCACCGACCTTCCCGCTGCCCAACGAGATCACCTCTTCGGAGGCGCCCGGCGCCGGCGGGTTGGCCGCGTGGACGGCACACCAGGTCATGCCCCACATGAGGGTCTTCGCGGCTATCCTTGCCCTGTCGGCAGTGGCGGCTCTTGGTCTCCACCTCTCGCGTCTCCGGACGATTGCAAGGAGCTGAGACAAGGGCCCGCATCCTTTGGCATGAGCGACACTCGAATCGCGGATTCCATCCGCCGCTGGGGATACCTCCAGGCCGATCTCGACGGCCTGGGGCGCCTCCGCCCCGCGCCTCACCCCGATCTCGAGGGGCTGAGCGGGCCCGAGGCCGACAGCCTCCGCGCGGCCTATTGCGGGACGCTGGCCGTCGAGTTCATGCACATGCCTCTTCCAGATCGCTGCCGTTGGGTGGCGGAGCAGATGGAGGCGCGCGCCCCGGCTCCCGACCGCGACCGCCTCCTTCGACGGCTGGCCGAATCGGAGATCCTCGAGGAGTTCCTCCATACGCGATACGTGGGCACGCGCCGCTACTCGCTCGAGGGCTGCTGCAGCCTCATCGTCCTCCTCGATGCCCTGCTCGACAGGGCAGCGGGCGACGGGGTCGAGGTGGTCCTCATCGGGATGAGCCACCGCGGCCGCCTCAACGTCATGGCGCACCTGGTCGGGACTCCGCTGCCCCACATCTTCGCCGGCTTCGAGGACGTGGATCCGCGCAGCGTCCTCGGGGGCGGGGACGTCAAGTACCACCGTGGGGCGACCGGAACCTACCGGACCGCCGGTGGCAGGGAGCTCGCGATCCACCTCGTCTCGAACCCGAGCCACCTCGAAGCGGTCGATCCCATCCTGGTCGGGCGCGCCCGGGCCCGGCAGGTGCGGCTCGGAAAGGAGGGAAGCCGGCGGGTCCTACCCCTGCTCCTGCACGGCGACGCCGCCTTCGCGGGGCAGGGGATCGCGGCCGAGACGCTGAACCTCTCATCACTCGAGGGTTTCCAGGTCGGGGGGACCGTCCACGTCATCGTCAACAACCTGATCGGCTTCACGACGGAGCCACCAGCGCTCCACTCGGGAAGCTTCGCCTCCGATGTGGCTCGCCGGCTACCCATTCCGATCTTCCATGTCAACGCGGAGGATCCCGAGGCCGCGGACCGCGCTGGCCGGATCGGCGGCGCCTACCGATGCGAGTTCGAATCGGACGTCGTCCTGGACCTCATCGGCTACCGGCGATACGGCCACAGCGAGGTGGACGACCCCACGGTGACGCAACCGCTTCTCTACCGACGGATCCACGAACGCTCGCCGATGCACATCGGCTACGCGGAGCGCATCGGCGTTCCGCAGCCCGGCCTGGAGCAGCTCGAATCCGGCATCCGCTCCCGGTTGGGAGAAGCCCTCGAGGAGGCCCGCAGCATGACGACGCAGCCTTCGCTGCGCAGGCTCCCCCCCTGGTGGGATCGCTTCCGGGGTGGGCGGTGGGAGCCGGGGCTGGAAGTGGCGACGGCTGTGGTGGGGGAGAGGCTCAGTGCTCTGGGGCAGAGGATCACGGCGACGCCGCCCGGCTTCCACGTTCACGACAAGGTCGCGAAGATCCTCGAGCGCCGCAGGGAGATGGCGGAGGGCAGGAGGCCCGTGGATTGGGGGATGGCGGAGAACCTGGCCTTCGCCACTCTCCTCGCGGAGGGAATCCCCGTCCGCATCGCCGGCCAGGACACGCGCCGCGGGACCTTCGGCCAGCGCCATGCCGTCCTCTTCGACACGGAAGACGGCCGGGAAATCGTGCCCCTCGCGTCGGTCGCCGCGCAGGGGGCCTTCTTCGAGGCGCGCGACACGATGCTCTCCGAGGCGGCCTCGCTGGGATTCGAGTACGGCTTCAGCCGCGACTATCCGGAAGCTCTCGTCTGCTGGGAGGCACAGTTCGGGGACTTCGCCAACGGTGCGCAGGTGATCCTCGATCAGTTCGTCAGCGCGGCCGAGGACAAGTGGGGGCTGCTCTCGGGGCTCGTCATCCTGCTCCCGCACGGCTACGAAGGGCAGGGCCCCGAGCACTCCAGCGCGCGGCTCGAGCGGTATCTCCAGCTGGCGGCCGAGCAGAACATCCAGATCTGCCAGCCCTCGACCGCGGCGCAGTACTTCCACCTCCTGCGCCGCCAGGCGCTGAGAGCGTGGCGCAAGCCGCTCATCGTTCTCACGCCCAAGAGCCTCCTGCGCGCCGCGGGCGCCGCCTCGCCCCTCGAGCATCTCGCGGAGGGGCGCTTCCAGCCGGTGATCCCGGATCCTGAGCTCGCGGAGGCGTCGTCGGTCCTCGTGGGCAGCGGCAAGGTGACGCACGAGCTGCTGAACGAGCGCCGGCGCCGCGGCGTCCGAGACGTCGCGGTCGTGCGGCTCGAGCAGATCTACCCGTTGCCGGAGGCGGAGATCTCAGCGGCGCTCGACGCGCACGCAGCGGCCCGAAGGATCATCTGGGTCCAGGAGGAGCCGGCCAACATGGGCGCGCTGCGATTCGTCCTGCCTCACCTCGAGAGGCTCTGCCCGGGCCGCGTCGTGACCTCGCTCAAGCGCAGCGAGAGCGCCAGCCCGGCCACGGGATCCCTGAAGGCGCACGGGATCGAGCAGGCCCGTCTCCTCGATCTTGCCTTCTCCGGCTCGGCCCGATCCGGGCTCTGATCGCGCTACCCCTCCACGCCATGGACATCGCCGCCGGCTGACGACCCGGATTGCTCTGCGACGCGGAGGGCCCGCTCCTGCGTGGCTCCCATCAGTGTCAGGGGATCTCCCTCATCGCTCTCCCCTGGAGGGCCGATCCGGACGGACGGCTCCACCACAACAGGTGAGGAAAACCGCCCGTTCTGGGGAGAGCACCGGCCGGAGTCGTGGCTCATGATGTGCAATGAGCAGCATCCACCGGGGGGACACCATGAGCACGACGATGGCCTTCCCGCTCGTCTGCCGCGAGCCCGGGACGTTCCGGAGCACGGTGCGGGTGGGGACGGAGGAGATCGGCGGCGACCGGCTCGCGATCATCGCGGGCCCATGCTCCGTAGAGAACAGGGAGCAGCTCCTCGCCACGGCCGGCGCGGTGCGCGATGCCGGCGCGCGGTTCCTCCGCGGCGGGGCCTACAAGCCTCGAACGTCGCCCTACTCGTTCCAGGGGCTGAGGGAGGAGGGGCTCGAGTTGCTCTCCGAGGCGAGGGCGCTGACCGGGCTCTTCGTGGTCACCGAGGTCATGGATGCGCGCCACCTCGAGGTGGTCTCGGGCGTGGCCGACATGCTCCAGATCGGGTCGAGGAACATGCAGAACTTCACGCTCCTCGACGAGCTTGGGCGCGTGGACAAGCCGGTGCTGCTCAAGCGGGGAATGTCCGCCACAATTTCGGAGTTCCTTCTTGCCGCGGAAAGGATCGCCGCGGGGGGGAACGAGCAGATCGTGCTCTGCGAGCGTGGGATACGCACCTTCGATCCCTACATGCGGAACACTCTCGATCTGAACGCCGTGCCCTATCTGCAGCGCGAATCACGGCTGCCCGTCATCGTCGATCCAAGCCACGGCACGGGCCACTGGTGGATGGTGCCCGGGATGTCCCAGGCGGCAGTGGCTGCGGGGTGCGACGGCCTGATCATCGAAGTGCACGACCAGCCCGGCCTCGCCCTGAGCGACGGCTTCCAGTCCCTGACGCCGCAGACCTTCGTCCGGACGATGGAGGGCGTGCGCCGGATAGCCGTCGCGACGGGGAGAACGGTGTGAGAACCCGGCCGCGCGCCTTCGTGGCCTTGCCCCTTCTCACCGGCGCCATTTCCCTATCCTGCGCGACACCGGACAGGGAGTCCGAGGGACTGAGGTGATGCGCTCGAGCGCGGCTCGCGTGCCGGAGGCACGCCACAGCAGCCCGGCCGTGGGGCGAGTGGGCGGCCGGGAGGCTCCGTGGCAGGCGTCGGTGGTCCGCACGCAGGCCGTCACGGAGATCCATGCCCGCGCGAGAGCGCCGGCGAGCGTGGAGGGCGTCGAGGAGAGCGCGGAGGCTGCCTACGATGCGCTCCTCGAGGCGCTACGGGCCCACGGGGCCGGCCCTTCCGATGTCGTGGCCGAGAAGATCTTCGTATCGGACGTGGTAGCGCAGAGCCCCGCGATCGAGCGCGTCCGGGAGCGCTTCTACGGGCTGGAGCCCCGCCGTGCGGTGCGTGCTCCCGCCTCGTCGATCGTTCAGCAGCCTCCGCTCGATCCGGCCTCGGCCTTCGAGGTGAAGGCCTGCGCGCTCCTGGCCTCGGAGGGATGGCCGCTCCCGCTGCGGCGCCTCGAAGGCCTCCCCCCGGGGATCAGCGGGTGCGTCGTGCAGCAGTCGGATCTCCGCCTTCTGCACCTCTCGGGAATCACGGGCGCTCCCTCGACCGGCGACTCGGAGGCCGAGGAGCAGGCGGCCTCCATGTTCAGGCGTGCCCAGGCCCTTCTTCTCCGCCAGGGGCTGACCTTCCATGACGTCTTCCGGACCTGGATCTACCTCCCCGAGATCGATCGGGATTACGGCGTACTGAACCACGCGCGCCGCGCCTTCTTCCGATCGCTCGGCGTCGAGCCGCCGCCGGCCAGCACGGGCATTCAGGGGGTGCCGTCGCTTCCGGGCAGGCTCTGCTCGATGGACCTGCGGGCGGCGGCTGGGCTGCCTCCCCAGGCAGTCCGCGCCATCCACGCTCCGACGCTCAACGAGGCTCCTGCCTACGGCTCGGACTTCTCGCGCGGCACGCGTGTGGAGCTCCCCGACCGGACCCTGATCCACCTCTCGGGCACGGCCAGCATCGACGAGCGCGGTGAGATCGTCCATCCCGGCTCGATCGAGCGGCAGGCGGAGCGCATGCTCGACAACGTCGAGCGCCTCCTCGAGGGGCAGGAGGCGGGCTGGGAGGATGTCGTGACGCTGACGACGTACCTGAAACGCGCCGACTTCGTCGAGCCCTTCCTCCGCGTCGCGAGGCGGCGGGGACTGAACGGCTGGGGCCCCCACACGATCTGCCTGGCCGGCGTCTGCCGCCCCGGCTGGCTCTGCGAGATGGAAGGCCTCGCCGTCCTGGTCTGATTCCAAGGTGGTGCAGAGCCTGTTGCGCGGGGCCGGTAGATCTCTGGCAGAATGGGCGGGCCGCCATCTCAGAAGGAGGCTGCCCATGCCATTTCATCTCAGTCGCCGATTCCTGATCGCGCTCGCCCTCCTGCCCCTGGTGCTCCAGGCTCCCGTTCCTGCTCAGGATAAGGCAGCCGGTGATCCGGCCGGAGGAGGCGCGCTGAGCGTGACCCGCTCGGCCATCGCCCGCGAGGTCGAAGAGCGGGAGCCGGTGGAGGAGGCAACGACCTTCCCGGCCGACGTCGGCCACCTGGTCTGCTTCACGCAGGTCGAAGGCGCGGAAGGCGAGGCCGTCATCCGTCACGTCTGGACTCTCGGCGGGGAAGAGAAGGCTCGTGTGGAGCTTCCCATCCGGAGCTCCTCCTGGAGGACCTGGAGCAGAAAGAACATCCCTCCCGAGTGGTCCGGGGACTGGACCGTGACCGTGGAGGATGCAGCGGGGCACGTCCTGACGCGTCTGATGTTCACGGTGGGGACGGCCCCGGCCGGAGGCGAGGCTGCGGCCGGAACCACGGGCGAGTAGCACGGCGGGGGCCAGAAGGGCCGCGGGGCCATCACAGGATTGAGTGGCCCATCCCCTGTACACGCCGTACCCTTTTCGTTTGAATGGGCTGAGGAGATGCCTGTGCCTGTCATTTGGAATTGGCGGCGAGCCGGGGGCATGCTCATCCGAGTCCCGGGGGGGCGGCGGTGACCGATCCGTTGGTGGCTGCGTTCCTGGGTGCCGCCACAGCCATGGACGCCTGTGACTCGAGCCCGGAGATAACGCACGATGCACCCGCGGTGCTCGGACTCGGGGAGACGTTGGTGACCTTCACCGCGACGGACGACAGCGGCAACTCGACGTCGTGCACGTCGAGCGTCACCGTGGCCGACACGACGCCACCGGTCTTCGAGCCCGGCTTCTCCATTCTCCCGGCGATCCTCCAGCTCCCCAACCACAGACTCCGGACGATGTCGGTGCCGCAGATCGTGGCCCGGGACGTCTGCGATCCCGAGCCGGTGATCTTCTGCTCCGTCGAGAGCAACGAGCCCGCGGACGCGCGCTCGGGTGACGGACGCACGCTGTTCGACATCGTCTTCGACGGCGTGCCCGTGATGGCGCAGGGGACCGGCGAGCGGATGGTGGCTTCCACGAACGGCATTGGATCCTTCGAGTTGGAGCTTCGTGCCGAGAGGGGTGGCGGCGGAATGGGCCGCACCTATACGACGAGCTGCTCGGCGGTGGATGCTTCCTCGAACCGCAGCGCCCCGGCCCTCTCCCGATCGAAGGTGCCGCACGATGCGCACGGGTCGACGCCCAAGAAGAAGTAAGCGCTCGAGGGGTGGCCCCATCTGATACCCTCAGGCGCCGCCATGCCCCTGATCGCCGGTTCCCGGCTCGGTCCCTACGAGATCCTCTCTCCCCTCGGTGCGGGGGGGATGGGAGAGGTCTACAGCGCCCGAGACACGCGCCTCGATCGGACCGTGGCCGTCAAGGTGCTCTCCGGCCATCTCTCCTCCGATCCCATGCTTCGCCAGCGCTTCGAGCGCGAGGCCCGCGCCGTCTCCGGGCTGAACCATCCCAACATCTGCACCCTCCACGACATCGGGAGCCAGGACGGGGTGGACTATCTCGTGATGGAACACCTCGAGGGCGAGACGCTCGCCTCGAGGCTCACGCGGGGCGCCCTGCCCGCGGACGAAGCTCTCCGGGTGTCCGTCCAGATGGCGGACGCGCTCGACAAGGCGCACCGGAGCGGCGTCATCCACAGGGATCTCAAGCCGGGCAACATCATGCTGACGCGGGGCGGGGCGAAGCTCCTCGACTTCGGCCTGGCCAAGAGCCTGGAGGGCCCGGCCCCGATCTCGGGAGTCAGCCGCGCGGCGACCGCGGCCGGTGCGGCCTCATCCGGACCCACGACACCGACAGCCCTTCCCACCGCTCTCAGCCCGCTCACCGCGGCCGGGACCGTGGTGGGGACCTTCCAGTACATGTCGCCCGAGCAGCTCGAGGGGCAGGAGGCCGATGCTCGCAGCGACATCTTCGGCTTCGGAGTCGTTCTCTACGAGATGCTCTCGGGGCTGCGGGCCTTCGAGGGCAAGACCCACGCGAGCCTGGCCGCCTCCGTCCTCAAGGAGCAGCCGCGCCGCCTCACCGACCTGCAGCCGGCAACGCCTCCAGCCCTCGAGCGCGTCGTCTCGACCTGCCTTGCCAAGGATCCCGACGATCGCTGGCAAACGATGCACGACGTGCTCCTCCAGCTCCGCTGGATCGGCGAGGGGGGATCGCTGGCCGGAGTTCCCGCTCCCGTTGCGATCCGACGAAAAAACCGCGAGCGGCTGGCCTGGGGCGTGGCCGTCGTCGGGCTGGCCTCAGGAGCCGTGCTCGGGATCACGACGGCCCGTCTCGCTTCCCGCGAGGAGCCGGTGCTCAAGGCTTCGATCAACGCCCCCGCAGGGATCGAGTTCAACATCGGAGGGATCCAGCCGGGGCCCGCTGCCCTCTCACCCGACGGCCGAAGGCTCGCCTTCGTGGGGCGCGACGTGGGCGGCTCCGTGCAGCTCTGGGTCCGCTCGCAGGAATCCGGAGAGGCGGAGATGCTCAAGGGGACAGAGGGGGCCTCCTATCCCTTCTGGTCTCCTGACAGCCGGGCGATCGGGTTCTTTGCCGGAGGGCAGCTCAAGAGGATCGACGCCGCGGGAGGCCCGGCGGTGGTCCTCGGCGAAGCCCCGACCGGAAAGGGCGGGAGCTGGGGCCGCGACGGCACGATCCTCTTCGCTCCCGCTTTCAACTCGGCCATCCACCGGATCTCCTCTTCTGGAGGCGAGGCCACTCCCGTGACCGAGCTGGACGCGGAGCGCGGGGAGAACTCCCACAGATTTCCACAAGTGCTCCCCGATGGCAGGCACTTCATCTTCTTCTCGCGCGCCGCGAGGGGCGGGGCGGGGGGAGGGAGCGCGATCCGCGTCGGCGAGCTCGGGAAGCAGGGATCCGAGAGCCTCATGCCCGCGACATTCCACGCCGCCTACGCATCGGGCCAGCTCCTGTACGTCCAGGACAACATCCTGCTCGCGCGCCCCTTCGATCCGGATCGCCTGGAGTTCATCGGAGACCCGGTTCCGCTGGCCAGCGAGGTGGGAGCAATCTCGGCCGCCTCGCGAGGGATCTACTCCGTTTCGGAGAACGGTGTGCTCGTCTACCAGCCGGGAGGGGCCGGCACGGGGAACAGGCTGGCATGGTTCAGCGCTACGGGAGAGGAGCTGGCCCCGCTGGGCGATCCGGCCGACTACGGCGAGGAGATCCATCTCTCTCCCGACGGACGCTCTGCGACGGTGACGCTGCCCGACGCCGGCTCCGGGACGAGCGACATCTGGATCTACGACGTGGCGCGGCAGGTCCGCTCGCGGTTCACCTTCGATGTGGGTACGGAGGTCGCCGCGACCTGGTCGCCCGACGGGAAGCGGGTCGCCTTCGCCAGCGATCGCGAAGGGCGCCACTTCGGCATCTTCGTGAAAGACGTGGGCGCGACGACCCCGGAGCGTCCCCTCATCAGCTCTGATGGCGACATGTTCCCCGCCGACTGGTCTCCCGACGGCGAGTACCTGGCCTACTCGAAGATCGAGGCCGACGTCGAGGCCACGGGCGGGGTCGACATCTGGGTCATGCCCCTCTCCCCGGGAGGTGAGCCGAGGCCCCTCATCCAGACGCGCTTCGTGGAGAACGACCTGGCCTTCTCGCCCGACGGCCGCTGGTTGGCCTTCACCTCCAACGAAT
The DNA here is from genome assembly GCA_964568735.1 of uncultured Acidobacteriota bacterium. Taxonomy (GTDB): domain Bacteria; phylum Acidobacteriota; class Polarisedimenticolia; order JACPZX01; family JACPZX01; genus CAZMRF01. The sequence continues at coordinate 15,603 of CAZMRF010000007.1, read as the reverse complement.
CAGGGAGGTTCGAGGTCTACGTGATCCCATGGCCTGGCCCCGGAGGCAAGTGGCAGATCTCCACCCAGGGGGGGATCGACGTGGAGTGGGGCCGCGACTCCCGGACGATCTACTACCCCGACCTGAACGGAGCGCTCACAGCGATTTCCGTCACGCCCCGTGGAGAATCGCTGGAGGTGGGCTCCCCTCAGAGGCTCTTCCAGGACCGCCGTGTCCTTGCGTGGGAGCCGCCGGCTGCCGACGGCCGCCTCCTGGTCCTCCTGGGGGACGAATCGGAGACCACCTCCGAGCTGAGTCTCGTCGTGAACTGGCCCCGCACTCTGGAGCGCCAACGAACGCGGGACTAGTACTCCGGTTGGGTGACAGCGTCAGATCTCGCGCCCGGAGTGTCAGCTGTGCCGACCCGATTGATGCGGAGCCGGGTTTGAAGCGAGGGTCATGATGGACACAGTTACGCCGGATCAACGCAGTCGGCTCATGTCCCGGATCCGCGGGAAGAACACAGGGCCGGAGAGGATCGTGCGGAGCGTGCTGCATAGGATGGGCTTCAGGTTTCGGCTCCACGACTCCCGACTCGTCGGCAAACCCGACATCGTCCTGCGACGGCACAGAAAGGTCGTTTTCGTCAATGGTTGCTTCTGGCACGGACACAAACATTGCCCTGACGCCGTGATCCCCAAGACGAGGATCCGCTTCTGGTCCAAGAAGATTAAGGACAATCAGACGCGCGACGCGCGAGCGATCCGCGAGCTAGGAAGGCTCGGCTGGGGAACGCTCGTCGTGTGGGAATGCGAGCTCAAGGCGATGGACTCGACCCGTCGACGACTCTCATACTTCCTCTCTCAGCGAACCATCAAGCGTTGAGAGGATCGATTCGAGCGGCTACTTAACCGCCTGCCGGAAAATGTCGCCTGGGTGACGGGCCACTGCTCTCGGGCTAAATCCGGCGAGCAAGTAGCGACTGCGCTCTTGACAGGATTCGCAGGGATATCGGTACGTACCATGCCGACATGCGTCGATCCCACTTCCGAAGCTCCACGAAAAGATCCCAGGGTATCTGATAGACCGAGTCAAGCGCATAGTCTTCAGTAAGTTTGGCGATTAGGAGGAACTCGAAAAGCTGCTTATTAGCATCGTCTCTGTCCGGGTAGATGGTTCCAGTCTTCTTGGCGTTGAGCACCGTCTTGATGGAGTATCGTTCGCCAGTCCGCGAGAGGGCGTCAACGTTCTTTGTTCCAGTTGGGGCAATCTGCAGGTTTGGGAGGCCGGGAGTCCTCTGGAAGTGCTCGATGACGAGTTGCTCCCCAATGTCTCCTACTGTGTGTCGGACCCCGCGTCGTCGGAGCTCACCATCTATCGACAGCCTGAGACGAATGAGGTATGCATCGGAGAGCTCTGTGAGTCCCTCGGCGGGGTTCGGCAACTCTACTCGTTTCCTGCTCATGTTGCTAGAGACCGGCAGGCGAACGACCACCAGACTTGCCTCCTCCCCAGGCTCACTTGGATAGGCGCGCCATTACGGCTTCCACATCCAGATCAGGTGTTCCTATCCTGAGGTAGTACCGCCCGAACTGAGCAAGTAGCGCCTCGGCGAAGGGGCTGTCGAGAGATGCCATTCGCTTGAAGCGTGCTTGGTCTTTGAGTGGCGTGGGTATGAGCCCTTGGAAGTCGGCAACAAGGTCTGGCATGAAAAACGTACCGGGAAGAAACCTGAAGCGATCTTGCTGCCTCTTATTGGCCCGGCCGTTCGATAGCGTCTGGAGGAAGGTCTGTAGTCCGCGGTCTGTGGTCGATTTCCCCTGCGTCAGCCAAGCCGAATACTCAGGTTGCTTGGAAAGTTGCTCACATTTCGCAAGTAAGGCAGCCTCAACCTTCTTGTTGATGAAGTCACAAGTGGGAGAAAGGACGACGAAGTACCCGCCGCGCTTCGTCCCAGCACGTTTCAGAATGTCTCCAGCGCGCCAGTCATCTCCCATAGGGGGCCGGACATATACCTCCATCGGGTGGACCTTCTTCGACGGCAGTACCACCTCGCCATTGAGAAACTTGCGCACGGTGTCGCCTGACAGCTTCAGGGATAGCCGACGAGCTAGGAGATATGCGAAGTCCGCTCGCGCCTTCCCTGAGCCGAACTCCTGCGCGTTCTCTTCCACGAAGTCCCACATGTAAGTGCGCTGCTCTTCCTCAAGATACCGGAGCAATTCAGGAAGTCGCGTGTTGTGCAGCGCCTTCAGTTCACGCCGCAGATGGGACAATCCTGCGGACTTCTCCACTATCCTCACGAATGGCGATGCGTGTACTTCAACCTTACTCGGCACGGCCGTGTAGAATACGACTGGTACGAATCGTTGTTTCCGTAACTCCTTGAACACCTTCAGCCCCGGAGATGGATCAGGGTCGTCATCGGTGGTTTCGGCCCGGAGATCTAGGATGAGGTAGTCGAACCGGCGATTGGACATCGCTTTCTGCGCATCGCGAAAGTCCTGGACTGCCATGACTTCAACCACGGCGCTGCCCGGTAAGAGCTTCTTCCTAGCGGCATCATCAACTATTTGTTCGACGATCTCGGCGTCGTCCTCGACCAGCAGGATCTGCCAAACCATGGTCGACCTCTCTCTCATACGCGCTTGCGAAGAGTGATCCTGAACGTCGCTCCCTTCAGGGGGCCACGCTCTAGTAGCGCCAGATCCCCGTTGTAGAAGTCATTGACAATCTCGCCGGCAATGCTTAGACCCAGGCCGTGACCGCCCGGCTTCAGGGAGACGTACGGCTCGAAGATTCGTTCGCGTATCTCTTCTGGCACTCCGGGGCCACTATCAGAGAATAGAATGATGACCTCCTCATCCTTCTCGTGCCCGATATCTACCACAATCTCTCTCCTGTCCTTCCTTGTCTCTTGTAGCCAGTAGAGGCTGTTGTCGAGAAGGTTGAAGATAACCATTTTGATCTCTGACTCATCAGCCTTTACAAACGTCTTCGTCAGCGGGAGAGTGGTCTTGACCCCAAGACGTTTAATCTCGGAATCGTGGAGCTGGAATGTCTCTGCGATCAATTCCTCAAGGCAAGTTGAAGCCGGACGTCCCCGTTTTCGTCCTCCGAACGGTTCGATCTTTCTGAAGACAGTGCCGAGCACATGACCTTGCTTCTCGATCATCACAAAACGGCGTCTGAGGTCGGGCAGCACTCCCTTCGTGCTATCGGGAAAGCCCTCAACATCTTCCTTTCCATGAAGCGCCTCGTTTAGAATTTTCGTGATCGGCTGACGGCCCTCGTGGAGGATGATGTCCACGAGGCGTCCGAGAGTATACAGGCGCAGATACCTCGCCACTTCGATCTGAATATCTTCTAACTGTTGGCGGATCGCCTTTTCGGTCTGATCCAGAAGTCGAAATACCTTCGCACCCTTGGCGTGCTTCGCGACCAGTTCATTCCGGACAGGTTCGAGATCCACGGGCGCAAACAAGCTGCCACCGATCTTGGTCTCGTGCGGCGCTTTTCGGGGACGGAGGCCATGGCGAACGACTTCGATCCTCTCCAGGATGCGTAACATTATTGCTTCAAGATCGAGCAGTGCTTGGTTCTCTTGCAGTCCTTGGCGATTCGATTGGTCTTTCAGGTCTGGATTCTCGTCCGCCGATATGTTGATGTATCCAACGATTTGGTTATTCGATAGGCGGACGGTTGGCTTCTGGACCCGCCGGAGATCGAGGCGAAGCCAATCATTGCGCGGCTCCCCGTAGGGGAGGACCCTGAAGCCGTCCCTGTGGATGTTGATTCCTGCGATCGAGTCCAAGTAGTTTCGAGCATCGGCCAAGCTGGAGCCAAGACTCTCTACAATGTTCCCTAGATCATCGCGGTCCCAGATCAGAAGCTCAACCTTGAGAGGACCGCAGGCAGGAGAGACCGGTACAAGATCGCCGGCGTCCTCGTCCAGCACGTGTGGGTCAGCCGGTGTCTTCGAATCATGAAACACGATCGGAGGCTCGTCTCCAATACGCATGGTGCGGCCGCGCCAAGCGAGTGCCTTGGCCTTTGCCGGAGCCTCCAGTGCAATCGTGTAGGTGCCATCTCGACGAACCGAAGCAGTGACTCGATAATGCGGAGAGGCGAGAATCGTCGGCGGATCAATCTCCTTCGGGGCTTCAGCGAATCTCTTGGGGAGTTCCAAGATCACTCGAAATCTGGATATGGTTTTGAACGGAGGCAGCATCCGCGAAAGGCTTCTCTCTATCTCCTGGAAATCGGCTTTCAGCCAGGAGCGCTTCAGCCCCGACATGCGGAGAATCGTTCCTTGACGGTCGCTTCCTGAGTGGGATAGAAGATCGTGGGCAACTAGTGCGTCGAAAGTCCCACCAAGGAGGATTTCCCGGGGTGCCCGTTCTTCAGCTAGAAAGAGCACTTCGTCGAGGAAGAGATCGGGGGATTCCAACTGACCCCAATCGAAGATCGCGTACACTTCGGTTTTCGAGCCACGCCTCTTCGTGATCAATTCGAGTTCACGCGCAAGACGCGAGGCTGCAAATCGTCCGATGCCCTTCTCACCAAGCAGGCGCCGCTTGAGGCTCTCGCTTCGCGGGTGGGCCATCTTGGAGGGGGTCCCCGGTTCCATCCAAGCCGTTCGTACGGTCTCCAGGGCCATTCCGTGTCCGTCGTCGATGACCTCGATGCACCCGCTTCCTGGTTCTAACTCTCCTGAGAAGCGAACGAATACGAACGTCGCATCCGCATCATACGCGTTCTTGACCAACTCGATGAGTGCGACACTCTCGCTGCTGATGAGGTCCTCTCCGAGAATCCGGAGTAATCGTGCACGTGGACGTAGGGGCAGGCTAGCGTTTAGTGATGTGGAGTTCGCTTCTGTCATCGCTTGACGATTCCTTTCTCTGTACTCCTGTTCAGCAGGGTCTTGACGATGTTCATCATGACAGGAGGACATACAGCGTTGCCCAACAATCGTATTCGGTCTCTTCTGGACCCGTGCGTAAGTCTAAATGCCTTCGGAAGTCCCATCGCCGTCTGGAGCTCCGGGACCTGGAGCATGCGCATGACATGCCCTCTGGAGGAGGGTTTCACGTGCGCGAACCTGTCAAGAGTGGTAACCGTTCGGAGTGGCGTGTCGACGCTCTGCCAGCCTCCGGCACCATCGGATCCGTAATAGACCAGGATGAATTCTTGATCCTCGCCAAGGGTCCTGATCGCACGCCCGGCGCGCTCTAGAGTGGCGAGCGCCCTCCCAGTGGAATGGAGCGGGGAGTAGGCGAATGGGGAGCGTCGTTGCAACACGCTCCGCACGCTAGACGCCCGCCGCCGCACCGGGCGGATGTCGCTTGGCTGGCGCTCGGAATCACACATGAGAAACAATCGGCGACGCGACTGCGGTACGCCGAAATCGACGGCGTTTAGGGTGAGTTCCTTAACTTCATAGTCAAGGTCACGCAACGAGTCCACGAACTCCGCATACCTGGACCAGCTGCGCATGTTGACAACATTTTCCACGACGACCCACCTTGGCTTGAGGGCTTCGGCGAAGCGGGTCACCTGGAAGGCTGTGTCCCTGCTCCGCTCGCAGCGAGGATGTGCTCCCTTTGCAGGGCTGTGGTTGGTGCACTCGGGCGAGGCCAGGAGAAGATCGATTCCTCCGAGGCGGCGTCCGAGAACGGCAGGGTTCATGAGTTCGAGGGCTCCCTGGTAGAAGGAGGCACCAGGAAAGTTGTCACGGTAGACCCTACCGGCCAAGTCCCATTGGTCGAAGCCAGCTACGAGACATGCACCTGCCATCTGTGCGCCCCAACTGCTGCCCCCGGCGCCGCAGAAGAGGTCAACGGCTCGTATCGGTGATGTCAGATGGCGGTTGTGGTCGATGTGGGGGTGGTGGTTCATCACGGAGTACGTGTTTCCCTTCGATCCCAAGCGGGCGGTGTACGGCGACGGCCGGGATCGCCAACTGAGAATACCGGACGTCTCCCCTGAAAGCGACAAGGGCTGAGGTCAGTGGCCGCGCACGAGCCGTTGGAATGCTCACTCACACCCCGGCAGAGGGCTGGATCGCCCCGGATGGAGCTTGGTTCGAAATAGCCCCTCTTGGAGGGATCAAGCTCCAGGCCGTCCAGACCGATCGCATCCTGGGACGGTCGCTTCTCACCCCTGGATGCCGATCAAGTCGCAGCGTACTGGTAATGGTGCGGAGTTCGCGCGTTGTTGACGATCGAGGCCCCCAGAAACTCCCCTCGGAGAACATTTCGGACGTAGCGCTATGGCAGCGTGCGAAGTGGGGGCCGTGTGCCAAGCACGGTTCTGAGAGCGGGGGTAACCCAAGATTTTTGTGATTTCCTGGCCTGGCCCCGGAGGCAAGTGGCAGATCTCCACCCAGGGGGGGATCGACGTGGAGTGGGGCCGCGACTCCCGGACGATCTACTACCCCGACCTGAACGGAGCGCTCACAGCGATTTCCGTCACGCCCCGTGGAGAATCGCTGGAGGTGGGCTCCCCTCAGAGGCTCTTCCAGGACCGCCGTGTCCTTGCGTGGGAGCCGCCGGCTGCCGACGGCCGCCTCCTGGTCCTCCTGGGGGACGAATCGGAGACCACCTCCGAGCTGAGTCTCGTCGTGAACTGGCCCCGCACGCTGGAGCGTTAGAAGCCGCCATCACTCCTTGATGACGCGGGCATGCTCGATGCGGCCGAGGACGCGCCCGCCTCCGCGCAGATGCACCTCCACGTCGAGGTTGGGATCTTCGACGATGATGTCGCCGCGCACCTCGGAGCCGTCCGCGATCGTAATCCTCTGCGCGCGGCTGCGGTGGTCTCTGCTCGAGTGCTTCTCCTCGATGACGATGCTGCCGCCCACGATGGCGCCCTGCGTGAGCTCGACGTCTCCGTTGAGTGTCCTCACGTCGCCTTCGATCTCGGCGCCGGTCAGGTCGATCCCGCCGTTGACGGTGCCCACGCGCGCGGCCCTGGCGCCGTCGTCGAGAGTGATGCCGCCGTTGACGGAGGAGACCTCTCCCTCGACCTGCGAGCCCGCCCCGATCGTGACGCTCCCGTTGACCGAGGTGGCTGATGCGACGCGGGAGCTCGTGCCAATCCGGATGCCGCCGTTGACCGAGCTGAGATCCCCGCGGACCGTGGCGTTGTTGCCGACCGTTACTTTCCCGTTGACGGCGCTGAAGCTGCCTTCATGAGTCTCGCCATCTCCCACGTGGATGGACTCGTTCACCCCTGAGCCCAGGAGCAGCGGCACTGCGAGCATCAGCAACCCAGGTGCGACCCTTCGTGCGATCTTCATGGAATCCTCCAAGGTATTTGCCATGCGGTTCATCGGGCCTCGGGGAGTTGGACGCCGGCCGCCTTCCGCCGGTTTGATCCCTTCCATGGTGGTGCGAAGTCTGTGGTGTCCTCCTCTTGTATGGAGGGAGACCCTGGCGGCACGTCGGAAATCGCGTCTAGCATGCTGGTTTCAAATGCCTTACTGGCCGGGCTGCAACAGACTTCGCACCACCATGGGAGCAGGCCGAACAGGTTCTCCTCTCTTGACAGTGGTTCACGGCAAAGGTAATAGTTAACGATATCGTTAACCAATATTCGGAGCGCGGAAGGTCAGGCCGAAGCCCGGGCCGCCGCCTTCCAGGGAGAAACTCCCATGGTCAAGAACCCGCCCGAGGGGTGTCAGGACATCATCCCCTACATCTGCTACGAGGATGCGCCCGCCGCGATCGACTTCCTCTGCAAGGCCTTCGGCTTCGAGGAGCGCTTCAGACTGCCGATGCCCGACGGGCGCATCGGCCATGCGGAGCTGGCCCTCGGGCGGAGCGTCCTGTACCTGGCCTCGCCCTGGCAGGAGCTGGGGCTGACGAGCCCGAAGAACCTGCCGGCTCAACATGCGCAGATCGCCTGCTACGTGGCCGACGTGGACCGCCACTTCGAGCGAGCCCGGGCCGCGGGGGCCACGATCGGGACCGAGCCCGCGGACATGCCCTACGGTGATCGCTCCTACCGGGCGGTGGATCTGGAGGGCTTCCGGTGGATATTCGCAACGCACGTCCGCGACGTCTCCCCGGAGGAGATCGAGAAGGCGATGAAAGGGGAGTCCTGATCCATGCAGGCCTCGATCGATGTGACGCTGGCGGCACTGGCGGATCCGAACCGGCGGCAGGTGATCGATCTCCTGAGGCGCCGCCCCCGCAGGGCCGGGGAGATTGCCGAGGAGTCCGGGATGAGCCCGCCGGCCATGAGCCGGCACCTGCGGCTCCTTCTCAGGAGCGGGCTTATCGAGGCCGAGCGGGTCGAGGATGACGCCAGGCTCCGCCTCTTCAAGCTGAAGCGCGAGCCCTTCGACGAGCTGGGAGCCTGGCTCGCCGAGGTCGAGTCCTTCTGGACCGGGCAGCTCGACTCCTTCCGGGAGCACACGGAGGGGAGACACCTGGGGCGCGCGGGGGGGCGAAGCAGGGGGGATCGTACGCCGGAGAGGCCGGGAGGCCGCCCGGGCCGGAGGAGACGGGAGTGACGCGCGCCGCGAGGATCTGACGGAAGCGGAACCCGGGCGCAGAGGGCTCCGTAACAGGCGCTCGTCAACTGCGGCCCGAGCCATGATCCGGAGAGGCTCCTGGTGCCCGGGGAGGCGCAGGTTTCCACTTTCGAGCGGGTCCTCCGGCCAGCCCCGGATTCCCGGGTGATCTCTCCACCCGCCCGCGCAATCGTCTGCCTCGCCCTTATTGTCGCGGGGACCGGCCCCGGGAACTGCTCCGAGCCTCTCCCGCACCGGCTCGTCAGCATCGCTCTGCCGGGCGCGCCCTCGAAGCTGCTTCCCACGGACCTCGACGGCGATGGGCTCCAGGATCTCCTGGTGGTTCTCGTCTACACGGAGTACGAGGAGATCTCCTTCGACCGGGTCGAGGGATTCATCATGCTCACGGAGGTCGTCCCAGCGCTCTCCGAAAGGCGCGAGCTCCGGGCCTACCTCCGGAGCGCCGACGGCACCTACCGGATGGCGGGGGAGCCCCTGCCCCTGCCGCTGGACGTCACGGCGATCAGCGCGGGACCTCCGGGCCGGGCGGGGATGGTCGCCGTGGCTCTGACCCGCGACGGGATCTCCGGCATCATGAGCGGGAAGCGCGAAGGGCATCTCGAGCTCGACCTCCGATCCCTGCTCATCGAGCCGCCGGTCCTCCGGGGGTCGCATGCTTTCCTGCCCGGACTGAAGCTGGTGGAGGATCTGGACGGCGACGAGAGTCTCGATCTCCTCCTGCCCGCCCGGGACGGGCTCGCCGTCTTCCGTGGAACCGCGGAGGGCTTCACGACGCAGCCCTCGGATCGCATCCGCTCTCTCGACCCGGGGAGAGGTCCTCACGGCAGGATGCGCCGTGTGTACCCGCTGCCCAGGGTCCAGGACGTCGATGGAGACGGACTTCCGGATCTCCTCTTCAGGGCTGCCGACCCGGAGGGGGACGACGCTATCGTCGTCCTGAGCGGCAGCGGCGGGGGGAGATTCGAGAAGCCCCGGCGAATCCTCCTCGGGTGCCTCCGCACGGCGCGGGGCGGGGAGGCAGAGCCCGATCTGATCCACTTCGGCGACGTGGATGGCAGGGGGGCCGCCGAGATCGTGATCCTGCGCGAGATCGAGAGCGGCGAGGGGGATCTCGACGAGGCCCGCCGGCCTCACTCCATCGTCAGCTTCCATCACCTGAGGCCCGATCTGACCGTCGACCCTGATCCCTACCAGGAGATCGAGGTGATCGGCCACGCCTTCGAGGGCCAGCTCGCCGGCGGGGAGCCGGAGCCCCTGCGCGACCTCGACGGGGACGGCCGCAAGGATCTCGTCACCGTGGCGCTCGACTTCTCCGTCCTGCAGGTCGTCCGTGTCCTGGCGACGAAGAAGCTCGGGATCGGCCTCGACTTCCACATCTGGAGCCAGAAGAGCGATGGAGGGTTTTCGGAGGTCGAGGGGCTCTCACTCTCGGACAAGATCCTGATCGACCTCAACGACCTGAAGTTTGACAGGCTCGGGAACTTCGCCGGCGACTTCGACGGGGATGGCCGTCGAGAGTTCCTGACGCTGAAGGGGGGGCGGACCATCGAGATCCATCGAGGAGCGCCCGGCTGCGCCTATGCCCGGAGTCCCGATCTCGAGCTGCGCCTCGCGGAGGTGCCGCAGAACCCCGGCCTGGTGAGGGTGATGGAGCTGGATGGCGACGGGCGGGACGATCTCGTGGTGACTCGACTCCTGGAGGCCGATCCCGCGGAAGCGACGACCCCCGTCTCCCTGGATCTGTACCTCAGCGGTTCGACCCGATGAGCCGGGCAGGCCTGGGTCCGCGTGGAAGGGTGAGGGGCGCTTCGATCGCCTGGAGATCCGTGGCCCTCCTCGCCCTCGCTCCGGTCAGCCTATGGGCCGGCACCGCCGTTGCGGGAAGGGAGGAACACGGGTCGAGGACCCGCCACACCCGGGAGCGGCAGGAAGAACTCAATCCCATCTCGGCCCGCATCCCCGGGAGCGGCCGCGTGACGCGGGAGCGATTCGAGGGTGGACGCTTCCTTCATGCCGACCTGCCCGGGCGGCTCCTGGGCTACGCGCTGCTTCGTCGGGGGGACGGGGGGCGGGACGTGGTCTTCCTCGTGGCACCCGAAGAGGCGCCCGCCGAGAAGGCTGAAGATGAGGATCCCCACCTGCCTCGAAAGGAGCCCTGCCCGCCAGGAGCGCCCGACTCTCAGCCCCCGCCCGAGCCGCTCCTCCTCGTGAAGCTCGCCGTCAAAGATGAACCTGATCTCGTCACGCTGCGCGCGGACATCCAGGCCGATGCCTTCGGGATTGATGCCGCCGACGTGGACGGCGACGGCATCGACGAGATCCTGCTGCTCCGGCCGGGAGAGCTCTCCATCATCCGCGACGGCGGGATCGCAGAGGAGCGGGCCGCCGGAATACCTCCTCTCGCCGCGCCCGGGCTGGCAGATGGCGAGCTGGATCCCTGGCTCGTGAGGTTCCCAGCCCTGGCAACGGAGGGATTCTTCCCCCTCGCGAGCCTGGATGGGCTCCGCATCTACGGCCCGCTCCGTGAGCACGCGGGCCTGGGACTGCGCTCCAGCAGGGATCTCGCTCTGGAGGCACGACTGGCACGATCCAGCCTCATCCTCGAGGGCTCCCCCGTCCGGCCGGTAGGGCGAAGCTCCGACGGGAGGCTCTGGCTCGCCTCGGGTCCGAGCGGAGGGCCCGGGCGGCGCCTCCGGACGCTTCTCTTCGACGCGCTCGACGGAGGTGAGAGCGGCGCGGCGGAGATCTGGTCGCGCCTTCCCGAACCGGAGCACGTGATGGAGAGCTTCTTCCTGATCTTCGATGGCAGGCCGGCCCTCCTCGTGACGACTCGGTCTGCGGAGAAGCTGAAGCTCTTCGCCGAGAAGAGGCTGCGCCTCTTCCTTCTCGAAGGAGCGGATCGGAGCCGGGCGGGGAGCCCGCCTCTCCTCTCCGTCGACTCGAACGCGAACCTCTGGCAGGGGATCTTCCCGGCTGTCGCCGACGTGAGCGGCGACGGCCTGGAGGATCTCGTCCTCGTCTACTGGAAGGGCCTCAAGGAGAGCTCCGTCGTTCTCGAGGCCTGGCTTCGCGCTCCCGGCGGAGGCTTCGAGTCCTCTCCGGCCACGACGCGGTTCGACGTCGAGGAGGCCAGCCGCGACTCGCTGGCGTATGGAATGGACCTCGACGGCGACTCGCTGCCCGAGCTGATCCTGGCGGCGGGGGGCCGGATCCGGATTCACCGGGGGCTCCGCCCCGCACGGAGCGGCAGCGGTCTCGTGGAGCACGAGGCCCGCTGGTCCCTTCCCGGTGGGGACCTCTCGTGGCAGGCCGGGGCGACGCCCGTCGGCACGGGGATCGCGGGTGTGAGCTTCGGCCCGGACGGTGACGGCGAGAGAGGCATGGGCACCCCCCGGCTGGTCGACGTGGACGGTGACGGCCGGAGCGAGATCCTCTCCCTGGCGACGTCGGGGGAAGCAGGAGGGCGCTTCCGGATCACCTGGCTCGAGCGGTGAGGCCGGCGAGGGGCCCGCGGGCAGGAGTGGCGAAAAACCTCCCGACCCATCATCATGGCCGCCTCTGACTCACCGGTGAGAGGATGAATCCCCCGAGCTCCCACGACTTCTACGACGTCCGATCGATGCTCTCCGAGGACGAGCGGCAGATCCAGGACCTGGTGGCCCGCTTCGTCGACGAGCGTGTGATCCCGGTCATCGGGAAGGCCTTCGACGATCACCGCTTCCCCGCCGAGCTGGTCCCCGGAATCGCGGAGATGGGACTGCTCGGCTGCAATCTCGAAGGCTACGAGTGCGCAGGGTTGAACAACGTGGCCTACGGCCTCGTCTGCCAGGAGCTGGAGCGGGGCGACAGCGGCCTGCGGAGCTTCGTCTCCGTGCAGGGCAGCCTCTGCATGTACCCGATCCACCGGTGGGGCAGCGAGGAGCAGAAGCGGCGCTGGCTCCCGGGGATGGCGCGCGGCGAGGTGATCGGCTGCTTCGGCCTCACCGAGCCCGACGGCGGCTCCGATCCCGGAACGATGAAGACCCACGCGAAGCGCCAGGGCAACGACTGGGTCCTCAACGGCGCCAAGATGTGGATCACGAATGGCACGATCGCGGACATCGCGATCGTCTGGGCGACGACCGAGGAGGGAGTGCGCGGGTTCATCGTCGAGAAGGGGATGGAGGGGTACTCGGCCCGGGACATCCTCAAGAAATACTCGCTCCGGGCCTCGGTCACATCGGAGCTATTCCTCGATCACGTCAGCGTGCCGGAGTCCAGCCGCCTCCCCGAAGCCGCGGGGCTCTCATCGCCGCTGGGCTGCCTGACCCAGGCGCGTTACGGCATCACCTGGGGGGCCATCGGCGCCGCTCTGGGCTGCCTGCACGAGGCGCTGGCGTTCTCGCGCACGCGCGTGGTCTTCGGGCGGCCCATCGCCCACACCCAGACCATCCAGCGGCGGCTGGCCGACATGTGCCGGCGGATCACGACCGCCCAGCTTCTCTCCCTCCGGCTCGGCCGCATCAAGGACGAGGGGCGGATGCACCACTCCCAGGTCTCGCTGGCCAAGTGGAACAACGTCCGGATGGCGCTCGACGTGGCGAGGGACGCGAGGGACATCCTGGGCGCGGGCGGCATCAGCATCGAGTTCGCCGCCATCCGCCACATGCTCAATCTCGAGAGCGTGATCACCTACGAGGGCACGGAAACGATCCACGAGCTCGTCATCGGCAGGGAGCTGACCGGCTTCAGCGCCTTCTGACGCGTAGCACCGCGCGCTCGTCAGTGATTCCCGGTCGTGATCTCTCTTTCAGTCCCCGCGGGAGAGGACGTTGTCCCGGCGGCTTTGCGCGCGGGCGCGGAGGAGCTCGTAGACGACGGGGATCAGCGAGATGACGATGATGGTGAGGATCACCAGGTGGAAGTTCCGCTTGACGACGGGAAGGTCGCCGAAGAAGTGGCCTGCCAGGACGAAGCTGGCGACCCAGGCGATTCCGCCGATGATGTTGTAGGTCGCGAACTTCGCATAACCCATCTTCCCGATCCCGGCCACGAAGGGCGCGAAGGTCCGCACGATGGGGACGAAGCGCGCCAGGACGATGGTGCGGTTTCCGTACTTCTCGTAGAAGGCGTGGGTCCTCTCCAGGTGGCGCGGGTTCACGAGGCGGGTTCCGGCGCGGTGCACCAGCCACTCACCCAGGCGATACCCCACGGCGTAGTTGACGGCGTCACCCAGGATCGCCGCCGCCGACAGCACCACGATGAGCCGGCCGGCCCCGAGCGGCGAGCCTTCGAGCACCGTGAGGGCTCCCGCCGCGAAGAGCAGCGAGTCCCCGGGGAGCAGCGGCATGAAGACCAGCCCGGTCTCGCAGAAGATGATCGCGAAGAGAACGACGTAGAGCCACGGTCCGAGCTGCTGCGCCCACGCGGCCAGGTGAACGTCCATGTGAAGGACGACGTCCACCAGCCATGTCACTGCTTCCATTCAGCTCGCCTCACCCCGCCTGATGGGTGGTCGTGCTCTCGATCCTCATGCCGTAGAAGGATCTCCAGACGAAGACGAGCGAGACGGCCAGGAAGAGGCCGGCGAGAACCGCGGTCGAGGTCCGGTCCATCTCGATGGCCAGCTCCATGGCCAGAAGCCCGAAGAGCGTCGTGAACTTGATGACGGGGTTCATGGCCACGGAGGAGGTGTCCTTGAAGGGGTCTCCCACGGTGTCTCCCACGACCGTCGCCGCGTGGAGGGGGGTGCCCTTCTCTTTCAGATCGACCTCCACGAGCTTCTTCGCGTTGTCCCAGGCCCCGCCGGCATTCGCCATGAAGATGGCCTGGTAGAGCCCGACCGTCGCGATCGAGACGAGGTAGCCGATGAAGAAATAGGGCTCGAGGCAGGCGAAGGCGAGCGTGGAGAAGAAGAGCACGAGGAAGATGTTGGTGGTCCCCTTCTGGGCGTAGCGGGTGCAGATCGAGACGACCCTCTGGCTGTCTTCCAGCGAAGCCTTCGCGGCCCCCGCGTCGAGGCGGATGTTCTGCCGGATGAACTCGACGGCCCTGTGGGCGCCCGTGGTGACGGCCTGGATCGAGGCCCCGGAGAACCAGTAGATCACGGCGCCGCCCGCGAGCAGGCCGAGGAGGAAGGGCGGATGGAGGATCGAGAGCTTGTCCACGTTCTGCGTGAGCCCGTGGGTGAGCACGACCACGATGGAGAAGATGAGCGTGGTCGCTCCCACCACGGCGGTGCCGATGAGGACGGGCTTCGCCGTGGCCTTGAAGGTGTTCCCGGCCCCGTCGTTCTCCTCGAGGTAGGCCTTGGCCTTCGCGAAGTCCGGCAGGAACCCGTACTCCTTGCGAATCGCCTCGGCCGCGCCCGGCTGCTCGGCAATCGTCGAGAGCTCGAAGACGGACTGGGCGTTGTCGGTCACGGGGCCGTAGGAGTCCACGGCGATCGTGACGGGACCCATCCCCAGGAAGCCGAAGGCCACGAGCCCGAAGGCGAAGACCGCCGGGGCGAGCATGATGGCGCCCAGCCCCGCCGTGCTGACGGCGTAGGCGATCGCCATCAGGCCGGCCACGAGGAGGACCATCCAGTAGACGCTGAAGTACCCGGCCGACAGGCCCGAGAGGATGTTGAGCGAGGCACCCCCCTCCCGCGAGGCGGAGAGGATTTCCTTGACGTGGCCGGACTTCGTCGAGGTGAAGACCTTCACGACCTCGGGGATCATCGCTCCCGCGAGCGTGCCGCACGAGATGATCGTGGCGAGCTTCCACCACAGCGTTCCGTCTCCCGCCAGATCCGGGATGGTCAGCCAGGAGAGCAGGTAGGTGACGCCGACCGACACCAGCGAGGTGATCCAGACCAGCGAGGTCAGAGGCGCCTCGAAGTTCATCGTGGTGGCCTTGGCGTACCGGCGGTGCGCGAGGGTCTGGTTGAGGGCGTAGGAGACGCCGCTCGTGACGATCATCATGATGCGCATCAGGAAGATCCAGACCAGGAGCTGGACCTGGACGGGAAACGCGAACTCCGCGCTCTGCGCCGGCACCGCGAGCAGGATGAAGGTGATGAGAGCGACCCCGGTCACCCCGTAGGTCTCAAAGCCGTCGGC
>CAZMRF010000006.1:15404-116748 GCA_964568735.1 uncultured Acidobacteriota bacterium | reverse complement strand
GCGCGGTCACTCGCATCGGTCGACTGGCGGTCGGACAGACCATACTCCTCCGTGCGGCGACCGAGAAAAGGGAACGTGGGTGATCGAAACACAATGTCCCGGAACGCCGCCCAACCCGGCGTTGCAGCTGATGAACTCCTCGCTGTCGCTCGGACTTCACAGCTGAACGCCAGTATCGTTGGGCTGACTATGAAGGCAGGATGGCGCCGGCGACTGCCGGCGTGGGAGACATTGTATGAGTCAGAGGGTCTACTTCATCATCTGCGGCGTCATGTTCTTCGTCGTTGCCGCAGCGCATCTGACGCGAATGCTCATCGGGTGGGAAATCGAGATTGCCGGATGGGTGGCTCCCCATTGGATTTCGCTTCCCGGCACGATCGTTCCGGGAGTACTGTCCGCTTGGGGGTTCGTGCTGGCGTCGCGATCCAGTTCGTCAGCATGAATCAGGCAGTCGCGAGTGCAGTGCCGCCCAACATCGGAACGGGGCCGACGGGTGCCGGGTGCCGTGGATGGCGCCGGGAGCGGTTGCCCTCGGTCAGCGCGGCCTGCGTCGCACGATAGACAGCATCTCTGACCGAAGGCATGCCAGACTTGGTACGCGACGCCGACAGGCCGGACATCCTCGTCTTCCCGCCCATTCTCCTGGGCGGAACGATGTTGCTCGGCTTCGTCCTCGACTCGCTGCATCCAGTCCCGCTGCTTCCGCCCGTGGCAGCACCTATCCTCGGTGTGACTCTATTCGTGTTGAGCGGCGCCCTGGCCTACTCGGCACAGCGTGTGCTGAGGCGGGCTGGCACCAACGTCAGCCCGAATCAGCCGACACTTGCTCTGGTGACTGACGGACCCTATCGCCGGACCCGGAACCCCTTGTATCTGGCGGGGCTTGGGGTCTGCCTCGGTGTGGCATGCTTGGTCAATGGGATGGCCCCCTTCCTCCTCCTCGGTCCCCTGGCTGCTCTCCTGGACTGGGGCATCGTCCGAAGGGAGGAGCGCTACCTCAGCGCGAAGTTCGGTGAGACGTATCGGACGTATCAGAAACAGGTGCGGCGCTGGCTGTGAGGCCAACAGCTGCTGTGTATCATGGCCGTGAAGCTGTCGATCCACGCAGTCACGGGTCGTGCCTGTGCACGCCCCGCGCCAGCGCTTCCCGCAGCTTACGGCAGGAATTCGGCGACAACCGCTTCCCTACGGAAAGGAGCAGAGCATGGAACTTGGCGCGTTCTCGATCAGCTTGGCTGTCAAGGATATCGAGGCTTCGAGGAGCTTCTACGAAAAATTCGGCTTCAAGGCCTTCGGCGGAAATGCCTCGCAGAACTGGCTGATCTTGAAGAACGGCGGCTGAGCGTCCCTCAGGCCCTTGCTGGACCTTTTGCCGGATTGAATGCAGGATCTCACGCGATCTGGTGCGGCCCACCGCGATCCATGTCGGATGGGTCTTCCCATCCGGGGGGGCAGGTCATCTCATTCCCAGGGAGGTTGAGGCATGGCGAACGTAGCAAAGGCTCTCGTGGCTCTGTCGGCTCTTGCTTTCCTCATCGCGGTCGTCAATTCGGCCATCACCGGGCCCATCATGCAGATCCCCGCAGAGTCCTTCTCGCGGGCATCGAGCAACCTGGCCCTCCTCGCGATAGCCATCATGCTGGCCTTCCGGGACAAGCACTAGGGCGACGACGCCCCAGGTAGCAACAACCCATTTGTTCCCAAGCGCTTGCAAGTACCGCGGGAGACGTGTGTCCCTGCTTTTCAGGCCAGAAGGAGCGCTCTTTTGACTATTACCTTAGGTAATAGTACAATACACGCATGCTAGAGTACCTCGTCACCTCCCGCACCCGAAGGGCCCTGCTGCACCTTCTGTGGGGCTGCCATGCTCGGGGATCCGTGTCAGAACTGGCGCGACGAGCGGGGGTGAGCTTTCGCAGCGCCCATCGGGAGCTTCAGACCATGCGCCGGGCCGGCCTGGCCCGGCAGACGAGGCTCGGAAACGCCACCCTCTTTGAATCGAACCCAGGGCATCCAGGCGCGAGGACCCTCGAAGCCCTGCTGGCTGACGAGGAAGCGACTCACCCGCGGGAAGCTGATCGGACTCTGGAGACGGGCAAGGATGTGCGCGGCGCTCTCGCGGCATGGGGCGCGCCCCTCGAGGCGGGCCCCCTACGGGGCGAACTCCCTCCTGTCGAGGACGCACTCGTCGCGGGGGCACATCTCTCACGGTTCGACGGCAACGTCGCGCGGAGCCTTCCCGTCTGCCTGTGGAAGAACCGCAATCGCGTCGACTACGACCGGTTGCTGAAGAAGGCGCGGCGGGCGGGCGAGAGGCACACCGTCGGATTCTTCCTCAGCATGACCGGAACGCTGGCAGGCGATCGGAGTTTCCCTTCAAAGGCGCGGCGCTTTCGCGATCGGAGGGTCCTCAAGGAGCAGGACTTCTTCCTCTCCCATCAGTCCAGCCTGACCCGTGAGCTTGCCCGGCATCGGACTCCGAGGGTGGCAAAGGCCTGGAATTTCACGATGAACATGAGTCTGGACACGTTCGCCTCGACCTTCCGGAAGTTCGTGACCGATGCGAAAGTACCGCTCCGATGATCTGCTGCGGTTCCTCGAGGCAGTGGATCGCCGTCTTCACGAGCCCTTCAGGTTCGTTGTCATAGGGGGATCTGCGGCACTTCTGGGCTATGGAATTGATCGCGTCACGAGAGACATCGACACCGTCGATGGCACTTTCAAGAGATTCTCTCACGTGTTCGAAGCCGCGAGGCAGGAGACGGGGCTCCAGATCCCAATCGACCACGCGGCCGTCTTCGACGCGCCTCATGACTACGAAGATCGCTTGCTAGCCCTCTCGATTCCAGAATTGAAGAACATCCAGATTCTCGTCCCGGAGAAGCACGACCTCGTGCTGATGAAGACAATGAGAGCCGAGGAAATCGATCTGGAAACGGCCAAACAGATCCAGGCTGCCCATGGGATCGATCGTGAAACGCTGATACTCCGCTGGATCGAGGAGATGGACCACGTTATCGGCGATCGGAGACGCCTGGATCTGAATCTGCTCGCGCTGATCGAACGGCTCTTTGGAGAGCCTGCGGCACGGGAGACCGGAAATCGTGTCGAGGCCTTTCGACAAGCCCGTAGGCGTTCATAGCCTCCGAGATCCCGTCCTGGCCTGAGCTGGGCCGTCCGCCCTCAGACGGCGGAACCGCGGTCCACGTCGCGGATTTTCAGGTAAAGGGCGGCCAGCAAGAAACCGATGAAGACGAGGCTGAGGGCAAGCCCTTTCCGCCTGAAGCCCAGCTCTTCCATGGCCTCCTCTCCCGCCTTGTGGGTGGCCTCGGTCACCTTCATCCCCTCATCAGCGCGGGCCACGAGGCGCTCCGTGTCGAAGGAGTGGATCAGGGCCCGCGTCTCGACGAGGCCGCTCACGCCCTCTTTCTTGAGCGAGTAGAGCGGCTCGCTGACTTCCATGCCCGCGCGCTCGGCTTTTTCGAGGATTGCGCGGGCGCCGTCCAGCGACTTGCCGTACCGGTCGATGGCCGCGCGCACCTTGACGCTCTGCTCGTCGCAGGCGTCGCCGGGCTGATGGCACTGGCTGCAGACGGTCCCCTCCCCCGTCCCTATCAGCGCGTCGGTCGGATGCGCGATCTTGTGGTTGCTGTGGCAGGTGACGCACTCCCCCGCCTCCATGCCATCGAAGACGTCCTTCTTCCACGATGCGCGGAAGAGCTGCGCCTCGCGCCCGTGGCAGCTGCCGCAGACGAAGGCGATGGACTCCACTCCTGGGGGCACGGCCCCGTGATTGCCGTGGCAGTCGTTGCAGGCCGGAGCGCTGAGGTCGCCCTTCTCGAGGAGAGCGGTGGCGTGCACGCCCCCACGCCAGTCCGCGACGACGCCTGAATCGAGGCCGTAGGCCGACATGAGGCTCTCGTCTCCATGGCACCGGCCGCAGGTGTCCGGCACGTTGGTGGGGAATGCGGGTGAAGCCGGATTCTTCACGGGCCGGATCCCGTGCACGCCGTGGCAGTCGATGCAGGTGGCGACCTTTTCGTCTCCCTCCGCCATCTTCCTGCCGTGCATGCTCGATCGGTACTCGGAGAGCTGATCCACGCGAGCCGACGGGTTGAATTGCTTCATGTAGGCCGCGTCGGCGTGGCACCGCCCGCAGAACTCCGCGACGTCGGCCCGCCCGGGCCGGCCCGTGAACCCCTTCGCGGGATCCATGGAGGCCTCGGCGTCGTCGAAGAGAGCCGCCGAGGGATCGCCACCGTGGCAGCCGGCGCAGGTGAGCCCCTTTTCCAGGTGGACGTCCACATCCCAGTGCTTCGTCGGAGCGGCCAGCTCCTCCGCGACCTCACCAAGCGTCTCGTGGCACCGCACGCAGGCATCCGCGGCCTTCGCCTTCTCGGGCCCGGCCACGGCCGGCCCCGTCGAGGCGAGAAGGCCCAGCCCGACGCAGGCCGTCACGGCCATGAACCCGCGCGAGCCTGCGAAGTAGATCAGCCCCGCCCCACCCACCGTGACCACGGCGGGCCAGATCGATCGGTATCCAACCGAGGTCATCACCACCATGAAGGTCAGCACGATCCAGCCGGCGGCCTGGACCATCAGGCCGCTGCGCTTCGAACCGCTGTCGAGGAAGGGGACGGCGACCAGGAGCAGCCCCCCGAAGCTGAAGACGAGAATGGCGATCGCCTCGAACTCGAGGCCGAGGATCTCCCCGCCCGGGATTCGCTTCAGGGTCTCGAACATGAACATGAAGTACCACTCGGGCCGGATGTTCGACGGTGCCGACGCGAAGGGATCCGCCTTCACCCCCAGCTCCCAGGGCGCGTAGGCGGCCAGCGCAGCGAGCAGAGCCAGAGCCACCGTCCATCCGAAGACGTCGCGAAGAAGGAAGTTGGGGACGAAGGGCATGTGGCGCCCCGCGGCGCCGTCCTCCCCTTCCGGCCGGCTCATCCCGTGGCGCTGCACGAGGTAGACATGGACGCCGAGGAGCAACGACGTGATGGCCGGGAGAATCGCCACGTGCCAGCCGTAGAACCGCGAGAGCGTCGCCCCCGTCACCGCCTCGCCGCCGCGAAGGAAGATCTTCGTCCAATCCCCGATGAGCGGCACCGCCCCGGCGATGTCGGTCCCGACCCGCGTGGCGAAATAGGCCAGCTCGTTCCACGGGAGCAGGTAGCCCGAGAAGCCGAAGCCGAGGGAGAGGAAGAGCAGGAAGCCTCCCGTGATCCAGGTGATCTCGCGCGGCCGCCTGTAGGCCCTCAGGAAGAAGACCGAAAAGAGGTGCACGAAGGCCGCGCCGACCATGAGGTTCGCGCTCCACGAGTGGATCGAGCGGATCAGCCACCCGAACGAGACCTGGGTCACGATGAACTGCACGGACTCGAAGGCTTCGTCGGCGCTGGGCCGGTAGTAGAGCATCAGGAGGATGCCCGTCCCGACCTGCACGAGGCAGAGGAACAGCGTGATCCCGCCGAGGTAGTACCAGATGCTGTGCCGGTGCAGAGGCACCGTCTTGTGCCTCGCGACCTCGGCCAGCACGGACCACCCGGTACGCTCGTCCAGCCACTTTCCCGCGTCGCGGATGCCCATGTCAGGCCTTCGAGACCCAGATCTCATCGCCGCTCACGTTCACCTCGAAGCGATCCAGCGGCCGGGGAGGCGGGCCAGCGACGTTCACGCCGTTCATGTCGTACTCGCCGTTGTGGCAGGCGCACCAGATCCTTCTGAGATCAGGCCGGTACTGGACCGTGCAGCTCAGGTGGGTGCAGGTCGCCGAGAAGGCGCGGAAATCCCCCTCCTCGGTGCGAACGAGGACCCCGGCATCCCGGCCGAAGCGGAAGATCTTCCACTTCGTCCCCGCCATCTCCGTGACGGTCGCCGCGAGGACGCGCGAGGTGGTGGCCTCGGGCAGCTCGGGCGGGATGATGTACCGCGCGACCGGGTAGAGAATCGCGCCGACGACGGCGCCCGTGCTCGTGCCGAGAAGCCAGTTCACGATGCGACGGCGGGTAACCCCGGGAGATCTGCTCATGCACCCTCCGCTAACTCAAGGATGATGACTACGAGGTACCGCGCGGAGGGTAGCAGAGGGCGTGCCAGAATCAGCACCTTTGAATGCCGCGCGGACTGTCGCGAATCGGTCGATCGGGACGGGCGGAGAGCGCGATAGCGCCCAGGGTGCGCGAACTCACGCCGGCCCCGTCGCGTCCGCTGCCTCAGCCGGCCGTGAGCGTGACGCGCTTCTCGTTGTCGTCGGGGTGGCGATCGATGAGCTTGTGGTAGGGGTCGATGCCTGCCTTGGCGGGCTTCCCCTCGACCGTGACGGTGATTTCGCGGACGGAGCCGTCGAGGCGGTGACGCTCGAAATAGAGCGGCTTGTCCTCGTCGTCGAAGACACCGATGTCGATCGGGTCGTTCAGGGGAACCTCGTTCTCCTCCCCCTGCTCGCCGGCGTGCAGCTTCCGCGACTCGAAGCGGAGCGTGACCTCGTAGCGCCCCTCGCCCATGTCGCGCGCGACGGCCTCCGTCGCCCGGTTCTCGTAGAGCGTGATCTGCTCGAACATGTCCTCGAGCCAGGGGCGGAACTCCTCGGGGGTCTCGTCGCGCAGGGCTGCGAGCAGGTCGCGGGAGGTCGGGTAGGGAGGGCCTTTGAAGGCCCATTGCGTCAGGAGATTCGCCAGGGCCCTGTTCACGGCCTCCGCCCCGATCAGATCCTGAAGCGCGTACATCACGAGTGAGCCCTTGGCGTAGTGGATGTAGGGCTGATCCTCGACGCGCAGGAGCGGAACCTCTTTCTTGCGCTCCGTGCTTCGTCCCGCCAGGTAGCGGTCCAGCTCGTAGGCGAGGAAGCGGCGCATCTTGTCCTTGCCGAACTCCTTCTCCATCACCACGAGCGCCGAGTACTGCGCGAGAGTCTCGGAGAGGACCGTCGCCCCCTGCACGGCGCCGCCAATCACCTGGTGAGCCCACCACTGGTGGGCCACCTCGTGGGCCGTCACGTAGAAGGGATAGTCGATGTCGTCCTCGCCGACCCTCGCGATGAAGCCGATGCTCTCGGAGTAGGGGATCGTGTTCGGGAAGGACTGGGCGAACCTCTCGTAGCGGGGGAACTCCAGGATCCTCAACTGCCGGTGCTGGTAGGGCGAGAACTCGCGCGAGAAATAGTCCAGCGACTTCTTCACGGAGTCGATCATCCTGTCCAGGTTGAACTCATGGCCGGGGTGGTAGTAGACCTCGATGGCCACGTCGTTCCAGCGGTCCCGCTTCACTTCGTAGTGGGCGGAGAGGAAGGAGAAGAAGTTCAAGATCGGCGCGTCCATCTTGTAGTGGAAGTAGCGGCGCCCGTTCTCCACCCACTCGCGCTGGAGGTACCCCGGAGCCAGCGCGATCTGGTCCGGGTTCGTGCTGACCACCACCTCGAAGTCCACCCAGTCGGCATCCCGCGAGATGTAGTTGTCGAGGCGTCCTGCGGGATCGTCGAGGTCGCGCGCGCGCTCCTTCGGCTCCAGGCCGTGCTTCTTCCGGGTGCGATCCAGCTCCAGCTCCCTCTCGCGGTCGTATCCGAAGCTCGGGAGGATCGAGCTGTTGACGAAGCTGCCGTTGGCCACCACGCGGTTCTGGACCTGGTGAGAGAAGCCCTTCTTCGGGTAGCCGAGGTCGAAGGTGAGCGTCGAGGCCTCGCCGGGGCCGAGAGGCCGGGAAAGCGCGAAGATCCTGTAGCCAAGCTCCTTGTCCTCGTGCTCGATCGTGGCGCCCGTGGCGAACTCGAGCTTGCGGATCTCCGCTTCGCTGTCGAGCAGGACGTGGACGGTGTCGATCGGAGCCCCGGTGCGGTTGATGATCTCGTAGCTCCCCCGGGCGTCGACGTCGCCGGAGTCGGGGTAGAGATCCACCTCGAGCGAGACCGCGGTGATCCGCGGCTGCGGGATTCCCTCGTGCTTCTTGTAGTCCTTCTCGTAGCGCGCTTGCAGCTCCTCGGCCGCGTTCGCGCTGCGGTAGGTGTTCAGGACGTTCGTGTTGTAGAAGACGAAACCGCCCGCTCCGAGCGACAGCACGAGCCCCGCCGCGGCCGTGAAGATGCTCGCGGAGCGCAGCCGGAGCCGGGCCGATTGCATGCGCTGGTGGACATGGGTGTCCACCCCGCGGGGCCAGAGGAGGTTCGACAGCACGGCCATGAGGATCGCCGCGCCGAACCAGTAGAGCTTGAGCAACAAGAAAGGGCCGAGGTACCAGCCGTGCCGGTTCATGTCCGAGTAGGGGTCGCCCAGGTCCGACGCGTATCTGAACAGCGTGTGCTCGATCCCGAGCAGGGGCGCGAGATCGATCAGGACGTAGACGAGGATCAGGATGAAGTGGCCCGTGTACTTGTGGTTCACGAGGGTGTGCACGGTCAGCGCGAGGACGCACAGGAGGAGATAGTTCACGAGCTGCATGCCCAGGAGCTTCTGGGCGTAGAGAACCGGCTCGAAGCGGAAGAACCCCAGGATCGACTGGGTGATGACGCCGGCCGCGATGACGGTCACCAGAAGGATGATCACCATGAAAACGAGGGCCGTCAGCTTCGTCACGAAGCCCAGCCACGAAGGGGACGGCGTGGCATCGAAGACCTGGTCGAGGTTCAGGTCCCGCTCGCGCCAGACCAGCTCCCCGGCGTAGAGCGTGACCAGGATCATTACGAAGAGCGTGAAGCTGCCTCCGAGGATCTCGATGACCTTCCAGGCCATGGGCCAGGTGCGCGTGCCGAAGATCGTCTCGAGCTGCGTCGCGTTGAGCACGAGGAAGAGCACGCCCGCGAGGAGGATGGCGAGGAAGAAGGGGCTGGCGATGACCTCGCGGAAGGCTCGTCCCGTCATGGCGCGGTATTGCGCCCACGTCGCGGAGGCGCCGAAGGCGCGCCGGGCCGGCGGTACTTCCACAGGCGGGGCCGCCAACGCCTCGGCCTCGGCCGGTGGGGTGCCGCCGCGGCCGGACCTGCGGCCCGAGTCCGTGGCGTAGCTGAAGCGGAAGCGGACCACCGTCCATCCCACGATCACGAGGGCCACGGAGGACCACAAGAGACGGTTGGCGAGCACCCAGCCCGAGAAGCCGAGAAGCTGCGTGTTCTTCTCGATCGTCGTCCAGTAGTCCGTTTCCAGGTCGATCGACCCGAGGCCGAAGGGATCGGTCAGGGCGGCGATCCACTTGGTCTCGAGGTCACCCAGGAAGGCCTGCGAGAGCAGGTAGCCCAGCAGCAGCGCGGTGCCGCCGATGTAGTGGGGCATCCGCTTGCGCGTCAGGAGCGCCATCGACAGGAAGATCGCGGAGGTGAAGAGGACGTTGGGGAGGATGATCAGGAGGTAGGGGCGTGCATAGGCGCCGAGGGTGTTGGGGCCGATGCGCTCCTGCTCGAGCTGCGGATACACGGAGCCCAGCCACAGGCCGAAGGCGATCCCGGCGAGAACGACCAGGTTGATCACGACCGTGCCGGCGTAGCGGCTGGCCACGTATTGCGTCCTGGAAGTGGGCGTGCTGAAAACCAGCGAGTGCTGGGCGCAGGCGAAATCGCGGTAGCCCGCGTTGCCCGCCAGGGCCGCCACGACCAGGGTGCCGAAGAGCCCGAAGAGGGAGGTCAGCATCAGGATGACGTGGGGCGAGTTGACCATGACGTTGCCGTCGGTGCCCTCCATGGCGGCGCTGACGCCGGGAAAGGCGCCGCCGAAGACGAGCATCATGAGGAAGGCCACGAAGGCCATGACGACGAAGTAGACCCATGTGGAGAGCCGGCCCAGGTAATAGCCCAGCTCGAAGCACAGAAGGGCCGCGAAGCGCCTCACGCGGAGATCTCTTGCACCTGAGGCCGTGGCGGGATCAGGCCGCGGAGCGTGGCGAAGTAGACGTCCTCGAGATCCGGCTCCACGGGCTGGAAGCCGTCGCCCGGCGGCCCGTCGTGGTGGATGCGCACGATATTGCGCCCCAGGTTGAGCCGGTTCGACAGGACGGTATGACGCTCACGGTAGGCTTCGAGCTGGCCATGGTCGATCGCCGTGCGCCAGACATGGCCCCGCAGCATGTCGATCGCCGCCTGGGGCTCGGATTTCATGAGGATCTGCCCTTCATTGATGATGGCCATCCGGCTGCACAGCTCGGCCACGTCATCCACGATGTGGGTGGAGAGGATCACGACGCTGTCGCGTCCGATCTCGGCCAGCAGGTTCAGGAAGCGCACGCGCTCTTCCGGGTCCAGGCCCGCCGTGGGCTCG
Organism: uncultured Acidobacteriota bacterium; assembly: GCA_964568735.1. Lineage (GTDB taxonomy): Bacteria > Acidobacteriota > Polarisedimenticolia > JACPZX01 > JACPZX01 > CAZMRF01. Next base: position 106,510 of record CAZMRF010000006.1, on the reverse strand, counting down.
TCCACGATGATGAGCTTCGGGTCGGCCAGCAGCGCCACGGCGATGCCGAAGCGCTGGCGCATGCCGCCGGAGTATTCCCCCAGCCGGACCTTGCGCGCGTGCCAGAGGTTCGTCCTCTTGAGGAGCGCCTCGACGACCCCTCGCCGCTCCCGGGCCTGGATCATCCCTTCGAGCACGGCGAAGTAGTCGAGCAGCCGCTCGGCCGTGACCTTGGGGTAGAGGCCGAACTCCTGGGGGAGGTAGCCGAGCGTCCGGCGCAGCGCCGCCTTGTCTCGCAGCACGTCGATGGAACCGAACATGATGCGGCCCGAGTCCGGCTCCTGGAGCGTGGCGATGATCCGCATCAGGGTGGACTTGCCCGCGCCATTGGGCCCGAGCAGGCCGAACATCCCCTGCGGGATGGTCAGCGTGACGTCGCGGACGGCCACCGTCCCGTTGGGATAGGTCTTCGACAGCCCCTCGATCCTCAGGTCCATCGGGTTCGCGCCCCCTCGAGTGCGAGAAGTTGAGCCGGAGTACCTTCCGAGCCCGTCGTCACCGCCCCATCACCCCCTACGCGCCTTTCTCCCGCTTCATGGGCAGCAGCTCCGAGATCGGGATCTTCTGCTCGGCCCCCAGCTTCCCGACGATGACCCAGGCCCGGGGGTTGAAGTCGTAGACCACCTCGCGGCATCGCCCGCATGGGGAGAGGATCTTGTACGCGCCGCTGCCGTTCACCCGCACCGCGACGATCGTGTCGAGATCCCGGCTTCCCCCCGCGACCATGCAGCAGACGGCCGCTACCTCGCCGCAGATGTTCGCGAAGGCCTCTCCCGCTTCTATGTTGATTCCCGAGTAGATCTTCCCGGAAGCGGTCCGCACGGCGGAGGCCACTTCATGCCGATCGACGGCGTAGAGCGCCGCGGCGGTCTCCTTCGCCTTCTCGATGAGCTCGAGGTCGCGCGAGTCCAGGTTCATCCAGCCCTCCTCCCGGACCATCAGAGTAGCGGAAGGCCGCACACCGGGTCCATGAGGGGGCGGCCGCCGACCGCACTCACTCGAAGACCGTGCTCTTGCCTGCCTTGTCGATCCGCCGGGCACGCGCCTTGTTGAATCTCCCATACTCCAGGAGCCAGAGGTCGCCGTTCGGGGCGACGAAGCCTCCCGTCGGATACCAGCCGCCGAACGACCTGGCGGCAATCTCGACCTTTCCCTCGGGAGTGATCCTCCTGACCAGGGCGTCCGTCGTTATGGCCGCGTAGACGTTGCCTGCCGGGTCGGTCCAGAGCCCCATCACGGCATGACGGTTCTCGAAGAAGAGAAAGTCGCGTGTCCTGTCGGCGAGGCCCCGCGCCACGGTGACCGGCGGGCTATTCGGGGCGATGCGCACGAGATCCTGCCGATCGACGAGGTAGACCGTCCCTTCGGGTGTCACCGTCATCCAGCGGACGTCCTCGAAGGGGGCAGTCGCCAGGGTCGTGACCACGCCCTCCGGCGATCGCTTCCGGATCACGTCGGGCTCGCCCCTGTCCACCCAGTAGATGCTGCCCTGCCGGTCCCGGACGAAGTGGAAGTCGTCGTAGTCGTCGCGGAAGCCCTGCCGCGCAGGGATTACGTCGGTGAGCTTGCCGTCCGCGGCGAGCTTCCAGACGCGGTGGCCCCACCGGTCGGTTTTCTCCCCTTCGTACCACAGGTGCTCGCCGTAGAGGTTGTCCTGGGGGTCCACGTAGAGCTCGTGCGTGTGGACGTCCCTCACCGCGACGGACTTCTCGCCTGCCGGGGTGATCTTCCAGACGCGCTCGAGATCGGTGTAGTAGACGTTGCCGCGGCCGTCCATGACGATCCCCACGCCGGGATGCGCCTGAAGAGGCGGCCAGATCGAGAGGAGGAAGACGACCCCGATCAAAAGCCTGAAACGCATGCCCTCAGTGTGCCACGACGGCGCGCACGCCATCGTCATCCGCAGGGGTCAGGGGTCGGGTCGAGTCACTGGCGCCGCGCAGCCTCCCAGGATCTGGGGCAGGCAGGGGCTGGCTCCCTGGGACCTCTCCAGGCCGTCGCCATCCAGTCCATGGCTCCCCTCTCCGACCGTGCTTCGCGGCACGACGAGGAAGTAGGCGGCCGCCGCGCCGGGGGTGAACGTGAACGTGCGGGCGCCGCCTGTGGTGCAGGTCACGGGGAGGTGCGACGTGAACGCCCCACCGAGAGCGCCTTCGTAGACGATGTAGTCGCCGTCAGTGGCGACGCACGAAGGACCCCAGTCGAGACGAACCTGTCCCCCCGCCCTCAGGCTCGCCATCAGGGGCATTCCCGGAACCCCGGCGCCGTCCGGAATCGACCCCGAGGGCGGAGGCGCGAACTGCACCGTGAGGACCGGACGCTTCGCTATCACGGGGTTCTCGCTCGAGTCGAACCGCTTGGCCGTCGAGGCCACCCCTTCGTTGCCCAGGACGAGCCACCCGTAGGCGCTCGCCGGGTCGTCCACCCAGGCCTGCACGTCGGCGATCAGCCCGGGGGTCGAGGCCCAGGTGTAGGAACCGACCACGCTGACCATGCGGGATGCGCTCGCGGTCGGAGCGAAATCGCCCCCCTCGTTCGCCCAGAACGAGGCGGGAAAGAAATTGTGTTGCCACGTGACGTCCCCATTCTGGGCCGGTGCGCCGCCACCCTCCTCACCGGGGGCGTTGGATGCTCCCTCGCCCCAGTCCGTGAGAACCCTGTGCAGCTTGACCATCTGCATTCCGGTGATCGTCTTCGACATCGAGAGCGTCACGGAGGCACTCAGAATCGTCGCCCCCGCGGGCAGCGCGGAGAGATCGAAGGCCACGAGGCCGCGCCGGCGGGATCCGCCGGCGGTCGTGCCCGTGAAGAAACGATCGCCGGCCCCGTTCGCGAGCAAGCCGTCCGCGATGTCGTACAGCGTGTTGTCCTGGCGCGCCTGGAGCTGGACGACATCCGCCCGCGCGGGAGCGGAGGCGAGGGAGAATCCGAGGAGAAGGGAAGCAGCGATCCGGAATCGAGGGTGTACGAGAGGTTGGATCATCGTCGCACGGCCTCCGGCCGGGGCTTTCGTCACGGTCGTTCGAGGGAAGCGGCTCAATTCTAGCAGCCGGTGGACGGATCGATCATGCTCGTGCCGGACGCCGGGGGGAAGGAGGCGATCTCAACGAGCTCTCGGGATAACTCAGGCAGAGTGCGCGAAACCTCCTCAGCACCCCAACCGGCGAGGGCATCGTCCTGGCCGTCCTCTTGCCGCTTTTCTTCCCTCTCACCCGGCGGCGTGGCGATACGGCCTTCGGCCGCTCCGCCATCACGAGCGCACCAGCGCCAGGCGCGCACCGGCGGCCACGAGGAAGCCCCCGCCCACGCGCTCCAGCGAAGCGGCCCAACGGGATCCGGCCAGCCTCCGCGCGCGGATGGCCAGCGCGACGTAGGCGGCGAGCACGAAGAATTCGATGATGAGCGAGCTGACCCCCAGAACGAGGATCTGAAATGCCACGGAAGCCCCCGGATCGATGAACTGGGGAAGGAGCGCGACGAAGAAGACGAGCGCCTTCGGGTTGGCCGCCTGCACCACGAAGCCGCGCAGGAACGAGCGCGGCCCCTGCTGCGGCGCAACGGCGGCCGCCTCCCGGCCGCGGGAGAGAAGCATGCGGAGCCCCATCACGACGAGATAGGCGGCCCCGGCCCACTTGAGCACCGTGAAGAGCCGGCTCGACGCGGCGATGACGGCCCCCACGCCCGTCGCCGACAGCGCGAAGTAGAGCGTGTTGCCCGCCAGGATGCCCATCGCTCCCGCCAGGCCGCTTCGCGCCCCCCGGGCCACCGCCGCGGAGACCACGAAGAGGACCGCCGGCCCCGGCGTGAGGCACAGGATCGCCTCGGTGGCGCAGAACGTGATCCACGCTTCGAATAACATCAGTTCTCTCACACCTTGGCCGACGGACGGGTCAACCCACACGGGTCCCTTGAAGGTGGGCCGGCACTGCCGATTCGCGCAGATGGCTCAACGCACATGTCCTGGTTGCGTACTCCCCCCGAACAGCGCCCGGAGGCTCCGGGGGTCACGCTCTCCTCCCGCGCCGGTGGAAGCCTCCGGTCGAGACCGCTCGAGAGGGCTCTTCGAGAATCTCGAGGATGGCCTGTGCGCAGTAAACACGATTCCGCTTCGCCTCGGTGGTGAGCACGACGATCCCGGCCGATTGCAACTGGCTCAGCGCGCGCTGTGTCGTGGTAAAGGCCACACCGAGTCGCTCAGCCATCTTGTTCACCGTCCAGAAGGGATTCTCCATGAACAGCCCCAGAGCTCTCTCGGGAATCCTGGATGCGGCTGTTGCGAGCGACGCGCGCAACTGGAGCATCAACTCTTCGACCCTCTGGATCCGACTCAGGGCGTCCTGGGCTTGATTCTCGACGCCTCCAAGGAAGTAGTCGAGCCACTCCTCCCACGCACCATCCTGTGTGACCGCGAGAAGACGCGCGTAGTACTCCTGCCGAGTAGCCTCGAAGAAAGCGCTCAAGTACATCAATGGCGCCGGGAGCACGCCCTTCTCAACGAGCAGGAGGGTGGTGAGCAGCCGCCCCACTCTTCCGTTGCCATCCAGGAAGGGGTGGATCGCCTCGAACTGTGAATGCGCCATCGCAGCCTGTACCAGCGGCGGCACCGAATCGTCATGCAGGAATGTCTCCCAGGCACCCAGGCACTCCATCAGCCGATCCGCGGGAGGGGGTATGTATGTTGCCTCGGCCAAGGTGCATCCGGCCGGGCCAATCCAGGTCTGGGTCCGCCGAAATTGGCCCGGTGTCGCCGCGTTGCCGCGCACTCCTCCCATCAGTTTCTCGTGCAGCTCCTTGACGAGGCGCAGGGAAAGGGGCAGATCGCGCAAACGCTCCACGCCGTACTCAAGCGCCACGACGTAGTTGGCCACCTCTCGCAGGTCCGCGGGGCTCCGCTCCACCGCCGCCCCGGCCTCGGATGCGAGCAGCTCCCCCAGGGTCGCCTGTGTGCCCTCGATGCGGCTGGAAAGCACGGCTTCCCGCCGAATGAAGGGCCGGATCAGGAGATGAGGATTCGGGAGTCGCCTCCCCTCGCCGGCGAGGCGACCGACGGCCCGGTCGGCCCTGGAAAGAACTGCGAGGAGACTGCTGTTCCACTCGATGCGGGGGGGAAGTGGAGCCGGGACAAGAGCCCACACTCCTCCCGGGAGGCGGGCTCTTGTGCCGTGTGGCTGGTGCTTTCTCGAGTCGCTCACGGGAGACACCTGTTTTCGAGGCTGAAAACAGCCGGTGTCATTATTAGCACAAAGGCATCTTGACGAAAACAACGGCTCAGGGAGCCGGACCCCGCGCAGCAGGGTTAGTGGCGCAGGAAGAGCCCGCGCGCGTCTAGTGGGGTTCGCGGTTCATGACGGTCTTCCGGAGCCTCGCCGGTCCCGCCCAGTAGAGGCTGATCTCGTGGCCGTCCGGGTCGCGGAGATAGGCATGCCTCCATCCCCAGGGCATGTCTCGAGGTCCCTGATCGAAGACGACCCCTTGCCCTTCGAGCGTCTTGCAGAGCGCGTCGAGACCCTTCACTTCGAAGTAGAGGCGCACTCCCTCGCTCTTCGGGTTCATGAGCTGGCCTTCTTCGAGGCAGTGGAGGGCGAGCGTCGTGCCGCCACCCGGGCTCTTCAGCCGCGCATAGGCGCCGGGGTAGGAGTCGACCACGGTGAATCCGAGCAGATCCCTGTAGAACAGCAGCGCGCGCGCGAGCATGCTCGAGTAGATCATCGCGTGATTGAACTCGACGCCGGCGCCGCCGGACCTTGCTGCGGAGGCCCTGGGCTTAGATGCGACCCCTTTCCGGGAAGCGCTCCGTTTCGGAGCTGCCGCCGACTTGCGCCCGGCAGCCGCCCTCCTGCCGGTCTTCTTCCTCACCTTCTTTGTCCTTTTCGTCGCCATTCGCGCCTCCGTGGACCTTCACCGTTCATGAGCACGAAGTTCATCGTCGAGCCGGACGGTAGCGCAGTACCGATTGTTCGTCACGCCCCCGCCAACGGGCGCACGCAGGGCGCTGGGTGCACCACGCTGATCGTGGAAGGGTGGTCTTCGCGGCCCGCACACCGGGTTCCGACCTAGAACTTCGCGACGCGCTCGATGAGGTCGGCTACGCGGCAGGAGTAGCCCCACTCGTTGTCGTACCAGGAGATGACCTTCGCGAAGCGGTCCCCCACCACCTGCGTCGAGAGGGCGTCGAAGATCGACGAGTGAGGGTTCTTGATGATGTCGCTGGAGACGAGCGGCACGGTGCTGTACTCGAGGATGCCCCTCAGCGGCCCCGCCGCCGCCTCCTCCATGGCCGCGTTGATCGCGTCGCGCCCGGCCGGGCTCTCCAGCTCCGCGACGAGGTCCACGACGGATCCATCGGGGACGGGCACCCGCATGGCGATCCCGTCGAGCTTCCCCGCGAGCCTCGGCAGCACCTTCCCCACCGCCGCGGCGGCTCCCGTCGTGGTCGGTATGATGTTCTCCGCCGCGGCCCGGGAGCGTCGGAGGTCCTTGTGCGGGACGTCGGCCAGCCGCTGGTCGTTCGTGTAGGCGTGGATGGTCGTCATCAAGCCGCGGCGGATCCCGAAGGCCTCGTCAAGCACCATCGCCATGGGGGCCAGGCAGTTCGTCGTGCACGATGCGTTCGAGATGATCCGGTGCTCGGGCTTCAGCATCGCGTCGTTGACACCCATCACGATCGTCGCGTCGATGGCGTCCTTCGCCGGCACTGTCAGGATCACCCGCTTCGCGCCGGCCTCGAGGTGCTTCTCGATCTCGGCGCGCTTGCGAAAGCGCCCGGTGGACTCGATGACGACGTCCACCTCCAGCTCCTTCCAGGGCAGCCGCCCGGGCTCCTTCTCGGCGAGAAGGCGCGCCTCGGTCGAGCCGACCAGCAGAGAGCCCTCCCCCGAGCCCACCTCCATCTCGAAGGTGCCCATCACGGTGTCGTATTTCAGGAGGTAGGCCAGCATCTCGGGGTCTGCGATGTCGTTGACGGCGACGAGCCGCACTCCGGGCCGCGACGTCAGGATGCGGCAGAGGCTGCGCCCGATCCGGCCGAAGCCGTTGATGGCGACGCGGGTGGTCATCAGGCCGCCCTCCCCTCGGCCTGCGCGGCGAGCTTCCTGACCACGTCCAGGACGCGGTTCGAGTAGCCCCAGCCATTGTCGAACCAGGCCAGGATCTTCACCATCTCCTCGCCGAGCATCTGCGTCCCCAGCGAGTCGAAGACAGCGGAGTGGGGGTTGCCGATGACGTCGCTGCTGACGATGGGCTCGGTCTCGTACTGCACGATGTCCGCCAGGCGCGACGCCGCCGCGGCGCGGATGCATTCGTTGATCTCCTCGCGGGTCGTCTTCCTCTCGAGCGTCGCCACGAAGTCGACGACCGAACCGTCGGGAACCGGGACGTTCATCGCGAGGCCGCCGAGGCGCCCCTTCAACGCCGGGATGAGATCCATCACGAGCTCGTGCGCCCGGGTATCAGTAGGAATGATGTTCTCAGCCGCGGCCCGGGACGCTCTCATGGTGCCGGCCGGCACGTCCGCCAGACGCTGGGCGTTCGTGTAGGCGTGCACCGTCGAGAGGAAGCCGTGGCGGATCCCGATCTGCTCGTGGAGGACCTTCGCGATGGGTGCGAGGCAGTTGGCCGTGCAGGACGCGTTGGAGATGATCCGGTGGGAGGGCTTCAGAGCGTCTTCATTCACTCCCATGACCACCGTGATGTCCGGCGCGTCGAGCGGGGGCACGCAGAGGATGACCTTGCGGGCGCCCATCTCGAGGTGCCTCTCGATCTGCGCGCGGGAGCGGGGGCGCGCCGTGGCCTCGATGACGATCTCCGCGCGGTGCTCGCGCCAGTTGACGTCGCCCGGGTCCTTCCCGGAGAGGATCGGAATCCTCCGGCCGCGCATCCGGAAGGCGCCCTCCTGGACGGAGACCTCCTCCGGGAAACGGCCCAGCACGGTGTCGAACCTCAATAAATACTCGAGGGAGCGCGGCTCGGCCACGTCGCTCACGGCCGCGATCTCGACGTCGTCGCGATCGCTCAGGATCCGGAAGATGTTACGGCCGAGCCTTCCGAACCCCATCAGTCCGATACGGATTGCCATCGAGTCTCCTGAGCGCGCGGACCGTAGTGTAGTGCAGGACCGAGGCGCGGCGATCTGATGAGAGGCGCCGCTGAGCGACCTGACCCGCAGGGGAATGATTCCCCGTCCACCCTACGTTCCCACCCTCCCTCGGTAGATCCCAGCCCACATCCCGACCCGCCTGGCCCCCCGCCCTCCATCCTCCCGCAGGCACGGGCTTTGCGATTCTCCCGGGCGCGGCGCGGCGGACGCCTCCGGGAGGGCCGAAACGGCCTCCCAGGTGCGCCAGCCGACCTGGCTGGCGCCGCTGCTGCGCGATATCACGCACCCGTAAACTGGAGCGCCCGTGTACCGGATCCTGAAGCGAGAGCAGTACGGCCCCCTCACCTTCCTCTGGGAAGTCGAGGCCCCCAATGTGGCCAGGGCCGCCCGGCCCGGCCACTTCCTCATGGTGAGGGTCGACGAGACCGGGGAGAGGATCCCCCTCACCGTGGCCGACTACGACCGGGATCGCGGCACGGTGACGGTCGTGATCCAGGCCGTGGGGAAGACCACGCACCAGATGATGAGGCTCCCCGAAGGGGGGGAGCTTCTCGACTTCATCGGGCCGCTGGGCGTGGCGAGCGAGATCGAGGCGTCTGGACGTGTCGTCCTCGTGGGCGGAGGGCTGGGCGTGGCGCCGGTCTACCCCCAGCTCCGCGGCCACAAGGAGGCCGGCAACCACACCACCTCCATCATCGGCTTCCGCAACAAGGACATGATCTTCTGGAACGATCGCTTCGGCCGCTACAGCGACGAGGTGATCGTCACGACCGACGACGGCTCGCACGGCCGCAAGGGGTTCGTCACCGAGGCGCTGCGCGACGTGCTCGCGACCCATCCGGAGACCGGCCTCGTGGTGGCGATCGGCCCGCTCGTCATGATGAAGGCCTGCGCCGAGCTGACCCGTCCGCTCGGGATCCGCACGCTCGTGTCGCTGAATTCGATCATGGTGGACGGCACCGGGATGTGCGGCTCGTGCCGCGTGACCGTGGGCGGGAAGATGAAGTTCGCCTGCGTCGACGGGCCCGACTTCGACGGCCACGGCGTGGATTTCGACGAGCTGATGCTGCGCCAGAAGAGGTTCGAGCGTGAAGAGAAGGAGGCGATGCAGCGCTACCGCTGCGAATCGGAACGCCTCGCCTCGCTCGGCGCCGGAGGAGGCAACCCAGCGTCGCCCGTGTCGCGGGGCCGCCCGAGGATTGAAGACCTCCCCCCGGTTCCCGAGCCGAAGCCGCCGCTTCCCGCGGGCGCGACGCCGCCGGTCAAGACCGTCCGGACCGTCTCACCGCAGCGCACCCCCATGCCCGAGCAGGAGCCGCGGGTCAGGGCCGCCAACTTCGAGGAGGTGGCGCTGGGTTACGGGCTGGAGTCCGCGCTCGCCGAAGCGGACCGGTGCCTGCAGTGCAAGAAGCCGCGCTGCGTGCCGGGCTGCCCCGTGGCGATCGACATCCCCGCCTTCATCGGCGCCCTGGCCCGCCGCGACATGCAGGAGTCGTACAGGATCCTGAAGCGCTCGAACACCCTGCCCGCGGTCTGCGGCCGGGTCTGCCCCCAGGAGACGCAGTGCGAGGCCACCTGCGTCCTCACGAAGAAGATGCCTCCCGTGGCCATCGGGAGGCTCGAGCGATTCGTCGCCGACTTCGCCGCGGGGCGCGACTGGGACGAGCCCGTTGCGGCCGCGCCGTCCGGGCGCAGGGTCGCGATCATCGGCTCCGGCCCGGCGGGGCTCGCCTGCTCCGGGGATCTGGCGCGCAACGGGGTGGAGGTCAGCATCTACGAAGCGCTGCACGTCGCGGGAGGGGTCCTCAAGTACGGCATCCCCGAGTTCCGCCTTCCCAACGAGATCATCGACGTCGAGATCGAGAATCTCATGAAGATGGGAGTGAAGATCGAGCTGGATACGGTCATCGGGAAGGTCTTCACGATCCCGCAGCTCACGAAGGAGATGGGCTTCGACGCCGTCTTCATCGCCACGGGAGCGGGCTCGCCGCGCTTCATGAACATCCCCGGCGAGGCCCTCAACGGCGTCTTCTCGGCCAACGAGTTCCTCACCCGCGTGAACCTCATGCAGGGATTCCGCCAGCCCCTCTACGACACTCCGGTGGGCATGGGGCGCAGGGTGGCGGTCGTGGGCTCGGGCAACACGGCGATGGATGCCTGCCGCGTGGCGCTTCGCATGGGAGCCGAGTCCGTCCGCGTGGTCTACCGGCGCACCCGTGCCGAGAGCCCGGCGCGCGCCGAGGAGCTGGAGCACGCCATCCAGGAGGGCGTCGAGTTCATGTGGCTGACCAACCCGGTGACGGTCCACGGCAATGATCAGGGATGGGTCACGGGCATGACCTGCATCAAGATGGAGCTGGGCGAGCCGGACGAGTCCGGGAGGCGGCGGCCGGTGCCCGTTCCCGGCTCCGAATTCCACCTCGACGTGGACACCGTCATCTGCGCTCTGGGGACGACGTCGAACCCGATCATCTCCCAGACCACTCCGGGGCTGAAGACCAACAAGTGGGGCTACATCACCGTGGACGAGGAGACGGGAGCCACGAACGTCCCGGGAGTCTATGCCGGCGGCGACATCGTCACCGGAGCGGCCACGGTCATCCTGGCGATGGGCGCCGGGCGCAAGGCGGCCGCAGGCATCCTCGGGTACCTGGGGATGGGCGCTGCCCCGCGGCCCACGACCGGAGCCGAGGGGGACAGCTCGGAAGATCAAGAGGCCGAAGCCGGCGAGGGCCGGTCCGCGGCGAGCACAGGCCGTCAAGAGCAACCAGATCCGGCCGGAACGCCTGCCTGAGGAGACGAGAGCCATGGGATCGATCTGCCCGAAGTGCAGGAGCGAGGTGGCCGAGGACGCCATCTGCTGCGCGGAAGTCCGCCACACCTGGAGGTGCCGACAATGCGGCCAGCGATCCACGGGCTTCGTGATGCCCTACGGCCGCTGCTACCTCTGCGGGGGCGACATCGAGACGGTAGAGAGCTTCAGTATCGGAGATCCGGAGGCGATCCGCATCGTCAAGGAGGCCGTGCAGATGGAGCTGGACACCTACCAGTTCTACCGGCTCGGGCTCGAGCGCGCCGTTGACTTCGATCAACGGGCCGTCTTCGAGCAGCTCGCGCTCAAGGAGAAGGACCACCTGCTGGAGATCGAGGAGAAGTACCACGTTCACCTGGATCCCGACGTGATCGAGATGCCTCCGGACGCGGAGAAGCTCCTGGCGTCGTGGATCTTCCAGGGCATCGACTTCCAGGCGTCCGAAGCCGGAGTGGCGGAGCTGTACAGGCGGGCCCTCGTGATCGAGGCCTGCACCCGGGATCACTTCCGCTTCAGGGCCGAGGAGCTGAACCCCGGAGCCCTGCGCGACCTGTGCGAGGAGTTTGCCGCCGAGGAGGAGGACCACATCGCCCTGCTCGAGACGGAGCTGGAGCACTACCGCATAGCGAGGGCCACCGTCTGAGCTTGCCGGTCGAGGCATCGGAGCGGGAGTCGCACGGGAAGGTGCCTTCGTGAAGGAATGGGGGGCGCTCAGCGGGGGTTTTCTGGCGAATATCGGTGGATCGGAGGCCCCTTCCGAACGTGGGGAACGGGGAATGGAGTGATCAGCCCATGAAGCCAGCGAGCGTAGTGAAGATCGACGATCTGCTTGCGAGGCTCGAGGGAACGGAAGCAGGCAACATTGTGGCGGCGGTTCGTGAGATCGGGGAGCGATTCGAGGTGCTTCCGGCGGCCGACCAGCGCCGGAGCGTCGAAGCCCTTTGCGGGCTCTTCTACGTCGATCTCTACGACCGGCCAGATCTGCAGCCGGCCCTCGACGAGGCTGAGCGCGCACTTGTCGCAGCCGGAGAGTCGATCATCCCCGCGCTCATCTCCTTGATGCAGGGGTCGGACATCAAGAGCCACATGCACCTGGCCCGCGTCCTCGCGGCCATGGGCGCTCCGGCTCTCCCTCACCTCCGGCGCCTCGTCGCCACCGCGGAGGACGGCTACGCCCGCTCGTTCGGGCTGTATGCCCTCGGCAAGTTCCGCTCGGAGATGGCGCATGAAGCGCTCCCCGAGGTGGTGGGCGCCATGATGCACCCCGACAAGGAGGTCCGTGACAGCGCCGCCCGCACCGCGGGGAAGATCCTCGAGCAGGTCCCCGTGGGCAGGCTGACGCCGCGCCGCCTCGGAGAGATCTTCGAAGCCCTATGCCGGCTCACCGGCGACGATCAGCCCGCCGTGAGGGCCAAGGCCGTGCGCAGCCTCGGGAAGATGGCGGCCGGCGGCCACCTGACCGCCGATCAGACTCGGGATCTCCGAACCCGTCTCGAGGCGATACTCGCGCGCGGAGAGGTCCGCGACTGGGACCACGCCTGGATCGTCCGTCGCGAGGCTAAGGAAGCCCTCGCGAACCTGGGTTGAAAACGGGAGGGGTGAGGGCCGCCGGTGGAGGCGTGCGTCAGGGCTGAACGTCCACACGGACCACGGTGCTGGAGCTCTTGAGGGCCGGATCACCCTTCGGGAGATCCAGGTCCTTTCCCAGCACCTTGATGAACATCTCTGGAGTCACCGGGTCGGCCGCCATCGCCTTCTTGCAGGCGCTCCGCCACTTCTTGACCGACGGCATCCAGCTCGTAATCGCCATGAAGCCGTCGCCGCTGCTGACAGAGGTGCCCTGGACAAAGCCGGGATCGGAGGCGAGGAGGACCTTGAAGGTGTCGTAGCCGCCGTCATCCCAGGTGAGGGTCGGCCGGATCGTCACCGGGTCGCTGCAATCCACCAGCCCTCCCTCGATCGGAGAGGTCAGCTCGGGCCCTCGGGGTACGAGGCGCTGGCCGAAGACCCCGTCGCCCGAGCCGTCCTGGCCATCGCTGACCCACGCCACGACGAACTCCCCCGCGCTGCCCATCGCTACGGCCGGCCGGTACTGAAGGGACGGCGTGTACGTGTTGACCTGGAACTCGCCCCCCACGCGCGCGCCCCCGTTGTCGAAGCGCTGGCCGAGCACATCGTACTGGCTGCCGCCCGGGACTTCGCCGTTCCAGAGCACGACGAAACCTCCGGAGCTGTCCGCCGCCACCGCGGGATTGCGCTGGTCGGACTTCGTGCGCGCGTTGGCCCGGAACTCGGCGCCAAGGGGATTCCCCGCGCTGTCGTAGCGCTGGCCGAAAACGCCCACGTCCGAGCCGTCCTGATCGTCGCTGCTCCACACGACGATGAACCCCCCTCCACCATCCATCGCGACAACCGGATATCCCTGAGCGCGAGGCGTGTAGCTGTTGACCCTGAACTCGCCTCCCACGGGATCGCCGGTCGAGTCGAAGCGCTGGGCGAAGATGTCGTAGCTGGCGCTGTTCTGGTAGCCGCTGTGCCAGGCGACGACGAAGGCACCCGTCGGATCCGCAGCGACCGACGGCCCGAACTGGCTGCCTGTGGTGTAGGTGTTGACCTGGAACTCCCCGCCCAGGGGCAGCCCCGCGCTGTCGAAGCGGCGTCCGAAGACTCCGCGATAGGAGCCGTCCTGGAAGCGGCTCTCCCACACGACGACGAGATCTCCCGAGGCCCCTCCCGCGAGCGACGGCATGGCCTGGTCGGAGGTCACGTACACGTTCACCTGGAACTGGGCGCCGACACGAGCACCCGCGCTGTCGAAACTCTGGCCGAAGACCCCGTAGGCGCTGCCGTCCCCGCTGGCGCTGTTCCACGCCACGACGAAGTTCCCGTCAGAGTCCATTCCAATCGCCGGGTCGCTCTGCCGCGATGTCGTGTATGTATTGACCAGGAACTCGCCGCCCAGCGGCATCCCCGAGCTGTCGAACCGCTGGCCGAAGACGCCGCCCGACGAGCCGTCCTGGAAGAGGCTCGTCCACACCACGACGAAGTCCCCGTCAGCTTCCATCGCGACGCTCGGTTGGTATTGATAGGCGGTCGTGTAGGTGTTGACCTGGAATTCCGACCCCACGGGCTCCACCCCCGCCCGGAGGGACGAAGTCAGGACGAGCAGCGAGATCGTGAGAATGGCGGGGGAACTGCGCATGGGCGCTCCCTGGCTCGGGGCAGTCCGCCGAAACGGTCTCAGGCGGCTGCGCCCGCGGAAATGCGGGAATGACGATCGAAGGTCTGATTCTACTCCTGCAATTTCAGAAGTATCAACGCGTGCTTCGCGGGGCGGCCGGTCAGCCTCGGGCGCGCTGTTGAATCAGATCCTCGGTCAGTCTGAGCTGCGCGGCATGCGCTCCGGCGCGGATCAGGAGGCGCGTGAGCATGAAGATCTGCGTGGCCGCGAAGCCCGCCGTCGCGGCGATGAGCGTCCACCTCTGCAAGAGCCGGTCGAGCGGCATGAAGGCCGCGAGCGCCGCGGCCTGGAGCGCGAAAGCCGAGATCTCGATTCCGAAGAAGGCCGCGGGCCGGCGTGCCAGGAGACGGAAAGGAGTCGCCAGCATGGGCAGGAGCGTCGTGCCGGGGCGAAGGACTTCGACGGCGCGGGCGTACTCGAAGATCACCGACACGGCCTGGAAGGCCATCACGAACGCCAGTGATTTCGCCATGTCGATGACGAGGGCGAGCCTCTCGTCCTCGATCCGATCGAAGAGCCACTCTGCCGCCTTTCCTCCCATCTCGTTGAAGATCACCTGCACGAGCGCGTAGAGCGGCAGCGAGAGGAGGAGCAGGACGAGGAAGCGCGGGAAGTGGCGCGCCGACTCTTTGAGAAAGACCTGGAGGGTGGCGGGCCCGGGCGCAGCCGAGCGCCATTGCGGCACGGCGTTGCCGTAGGCCGGGTCGGGCATCGGCTCGAAGGAGAGTGGAGCGCGCCGGCCGTGCTTGAGCGCTTCGAGGAGCCCGCCCGCGAAGAAGGTCGACAGGAAGACCATGAGGAAGGCGGCCAGCCCCATGAGGCTCACCGTCCGGATGAGCAGGAAGGATCTCAGGTAGGTGAGATCGAACCACCACGACGGGTCGAAGCTCCTGCCGATCCGCTCCGCCTCCGGGCTGAGGTTGATCCCGTGCTTCATCGGGCCGAGGAACGGGAAGAGGACGACGACGGCCAGGAGGAGATTCGCCCCGAGGATGAAGAGGAGGATCCTGCGGCAGCTCCAGGCGGCGCCGAGCCCCCATCGCATCGCCTCCAGCGCGCCCTTCGCTTTCGGCGCGGGCGGAGGCGGCGCGGCGGGGCCGCTCCACCCCTCGGGCAGATCCAGCCGGTCGGGACGGTCCTTGATGGCAGGCCGGTCGGGAGTGGCCATCTCAGGTCCTTCCTCCGGTCACCCACATCAGACGATTCCCGAATAGAAATAGAGGATGTTCTGCATCCAGCCCACGAGGCGCGTCCACCACTTCACGGCAGGCCAGTCGTTCTGCTTCACCGTCTTGGCGTTGTTCACCCAGTTCGCCTCGAGGGTCAGGGGCTCCGGTGGTCCGATCCTCCCCTGGACGATCTTCTCGGTGCCGACCGTGCGGACGCGGAACCAGCGATAGTCCCCGTCCCACTCGTGTCTCTCGATCCGCCCTCCTTCGAAGAGCAGCTCGATCTCCACGGGGACCTTCATCTCGCCGATCCGTCGCGCCGACACGACGGTCTCGAGCAGCGGCTTCTCCTTCGACGCCGCCGCCTTGGCTTCAGCGAGTGAGACGATCTTCCTGTCGGAGGGGGGGCCGAAGGCTCCGGCCCCCGGCGGCACGGGGGTGCTGCCCTGCACCACAATCTCGTAGTCCAGCAGGTCCGCCCCATGGAGGAGCTGATCGAAGTACCAGGAGAGGTCCGAGCCTGCGGCCTCGCTCATCACGGCCGTGAAGTCGGCGCTGGATGGGTGCCGGAACCGGAAGCGCTCTTGGTAGAGCCGCATCCCCCGGTCGAAGGCGTCGGCGCCGATGATACTCCTCAAAGTGTCCAGCATGGCAGCGGGCTTGGAGTAGGAATTGAGCGAGTACGATGGCCTCTCGTAGAAGTCCCAGGCGTCCCGCAGGATCTGATCGTTCTTGGCGCCGTCGCGTAGGAAGAGGTGCCTTCGGTCCTGGAAATACGGGATGGGGACGTCCGAGGGCTGGGTCAGGATCGGAAGGTCACGGAAGAAGTTCAGCAACGGCTCGTTCGAGGCCCCGGCCCAGCGCATGTAGAGGATCCTGTCGGAGCGCAGTCGCGGGCGGGCGGCGGAGCCGGCGATGCCGTTGGGGTCGGCGTCGCGCGGGATCTCGAAGAAGGGGTAGAGGTTCAGCGGTATCCCCGCCACCCTCTCGACGTTGTGGTTGGGGCCGTAGACTTTGTCCAGGAGGCGCCCCGTGCTGTAGGTGGTGAGCCCCTCGTCGAGCCACGCCTCCTCGAACTCGTTGCTGGCGACGAGGCCGTACCAGTACTGGTGGCCGAACTCGTGAACGGTGACGCTCTCGGGCTCGTGCCGCCAGGATGGCGCCAGCCAGCGCGTGCCTGCCGTGATGAGGGTCGGGTACTCCATCCCCCCCGCGCCTCGGCCGCCGAAGGCCGGATCCACGACGGTCAGCGTGCCGTAGGGATAGCGTCCGTACCAGTAGCCGAAGTAGAGGATCGCGTTGAAGACCGCCTCGAAGTGGCGGTCGGCCTGTGACGCGTGCTCCGGCTGAAGAAGGAGCTTGACCTCGACGTCGGGGAGGCGGATCTCCTCCGGCACGCCCGAGAGATCCGTCGCTCCGGCCGCCGGGATCCGCGAGCCATCCAGCCCCAGCACCCGCGACATGCGGGTCTCTTCCTTCGGGTCCCTCCGCTCCGCGTACGAGAAGGTCCGTACACGCTGGACGAAGTCGGGGTCCGCCGTCCACGCGAAGTCGTGGACATCGTCCTGGATGAACCGGTAGGTGGTCGTGCCCCCCGCCGTGGCGCGCGGAGGCTCGGCGAGGCGGCCCGTGGCGCCCACGACGAAATCCGAGGGAACGGTCACCTTCACGTCGTAGCTGCCGAAGTCCGAGTAGAACTCGCTCTCGGAGTGGAACTGGTGGCAGTTCCATCCTCCGACCTCGCGCCCCCGCACCCCTTCGCGCTCGTAGACGCACATCTTCGGAAACCACTGCCCCACCAGGTAGAAGTCGCGGGCATATCCGGTGCGTGCAAAGACCTGGGGGAGGCGCGTGGAAAAGACGGTCTCGAGAGTGATCTCGCCGCCCGGCTCGATCGGCTCGCGCAGAGGAATGCGCAGGACCGTCTCGTCGCTCTCGTTCCCGTCGTCGGGCTGGATGAAGGATGCCTCGGAGAGGAGATCGCCCCCGCCTTCGAGCTTCAGCGAGAGAAGGTCGATCCATCCCCACTCTCCCTCCTTCTTCCCATGTCCTCGATGTTGCCCCTTGGATTCCTTCATGAAGGTGGTCTGGTCGTTCTTGAAGGCGTTCATGTAGAGGTGGAGCTGGAGCTCGAGGATCAGGTCCTCGGAGGTGTTGCGCCAGGTGATCCTCCCCTTCCCCTGCACGCTCCGCGCGCCGTGATCCAGCCAGGCGTCCAGCTCGTAGCGCGCGACCCGATCGCTCCGCTCGGGCAGGGCCGCGAGGGCGGCTCCCGGGCCGGAGGCGGCCAGGCAGGCTGCCGCAGCGGCGAGCATGAGGAAGACCGTGGAGCGGCCTGGTGCCCGGCGGGAGCGCGAGGAGGCTGGGGCGAAGCGGGCTCGAGAGGCGCCGGTCCGCCCGCAGGGCCGGCCCCCTGCCTCGGGAACGAGCCGACGATTCCGCATCCGGGGGAGGTCTCGAGGCTTCGGCCCGCTCGGCGACGAGCCCCCTGCCTGCTCCCAGCCGATCGGCCGTTTTTCGGGGGCGGGAGTGGGTCCGGGGGGCATCCTCATCGGGCGGGGTCGCTCCACAAGCACGGGTCGGCGGCGCTGAGACTACACCACGGAGCGCTGCTTTGGCGCGCTCCGCCGGGGGTTTGTTATAGTGCCGCTTCCGGTCCGCCTCTGGCACGCGACGACCTTCTCCAAAATGAGCCCTTCCGGCCTGATGAACTGCCCAAAGTGCGCCACGCCGGTGCCCGACGCGAGCAACTTCTGCTCGGCGTGCGGCTCGGATGTCACCTCCTCGGGCACGGCTCCGACGGGCGCGGGCATGACCCTCGGGGTGGATCTCGCCCCCGCCCCCGGCGCCCTCGCTCCCGGCAAGATCGTCGGGAAGCGATACCGGATCCTCGCCACCATCGGAATGGGCGGGATGGGGATGGTCTACAAGGCCGTCGACCTCGAGCTCTCCGTCCCGGTTGCCCTCAAGGTCATCCGCTCCGAGTACGTCGGCAACGAGAAGATCCTCGAGCGCTTCAAGCAGGAAATCACGATCGCGCGCAAGGTCACTCACAAGAACGTGGCCAGGATCTACGACTTCGGAGATTCGGAGGGCGTGAAGTACATCTCGATGGAATACATCGAGGGAGAGGACCTCGCGCGCATCATCGAGCGCGACGGCGCGATCCCGGTCGAGAAGTCCATATCGATTCTCCGGCAGTGCTGCGCGGCGCTCGCGGAGGCCCACGCGCAGGGCGTCGTCCACCGGGACCTCAAGCCTCACAACGTCATGCTGGACTCCAGGGGCGACGTCCACCTGATGGACTTCGGCATCGCCCTGAGCCAGGAGTCCCGCGGCCTGACGCGGACGGGCGCGATCCTCGGCACCGCCGAGTACATGTCTCCCGAGCAAGCCGAGGGCAAGCCCACCGACTCGCGCTCGGACATCTACTCCCTCGGAATCACGTTCTACGAAGCCCTGACCGGAACCGTCCCCTTCTCGGGCGAGACGCAGTGGCAGGTGATCCGCAAGCACATCCAGGAACGGCCCCGGCCGCTGCGCAAGCTCCGTGCCGAGATCCCGCCGTGGATCGAGACGCTCATCCTCAAGTGCCTGGAGAAGGACCCCGCGCACCGCTACCAGCAGGTCAACGAGGTTATACAGGATCTGGGGCGCGAGAAGGCCACCCGGCTGACGATTGCTCTCATGCCGGACCGGAGGAAGGTGCGGGCAGGCCTGTGGGGCCTGCTCGTCGCGGTGGTCGCCGCGGCGATCACGGCCTACGTCCTCTGGCCGCGGGGGGGATTCCAGGCCGGGCTGGGAGGACGCTTCGCGATCGCCGTCCTCCCCTTCGAGAACCTCGCCGGGCGGGAGGACCTCGAATGGCTCCGCACCGGCTTCGCCGAGAACCTGACGACCGACCTGGCCCAGTCGAAGCTCCTGCGCGTCATGAGCCGCGACCGGCTGATCCAGATCCTCCAGGACCTGGGCCAGAAGGAGGGCACGACGCTCGACGGGGCGGTGCTCGCCGAGCTGGGCGATTACGGCGGCCTGCAGGCGGTCTTCTCGGGATCCTACGTCGCCTCGGGGGGGAGCCTGCGCGTGAATCTTGTGGCGAGGGATCCGGCGAGCGGAGAGGTGATGGGCTCCGCGGTCGTGCCCGGCGCCGAAGCGGACGTGCTCGCCATGATCGACCAGCTTACGCTGCGCGCGAAGGAGATCCTCAGCCTAACGAGCGATCAGATCGCCTCCGACGAGGACAAGGTCATCGCCACGGCCCGCACGGGCTCGCTCGAGGCGGCGAGCTTCTTCCAGAAGGGCGTGGACCTCCTCTACGAAGGGCGGAACCTCGAGGCCGTCGAGCCCCTCCAGCAGGCCACGCAGAAGGACCCGGACTTCGCGCTGGCTTTCGCTCGCCTCTCACAGGCCTACCAAAACCTCGGCTATGACGAGAAGGCCCGCGAGGCGGGCGAGACCGCGCTTTCCCGCGTGCTGAAGGCGGTGGACTCCATCACTCCCGCCGACCGGTCCTTCGTTCGGGCCACTCATGCCGGCGCCGCTGAGGACAGGCAAGAGGAGATCGAGGCCTACACCGAGATGGTCGAAGCGGATCCCTTCGATGCGACCGCCGCCTACAACCTGGGACTCGGCTACGAGAAGTCGGGGCAGTGGAACCAGGCCGAGGCCTTCTTCCACAAGGCGCTGGAGCTGGACGACGGCTACGTGCCGGCCCACATGGCGGTGGGGCGGATCCAGCTCCTTGCCGGCGCCCCCGCGCGAAGTCTCGCCGCCTTCGAGAGCGCGCTCGAGCTGTACAAGAAGCTGGGGAGCCAGGAAGGGGAAGCCTCCGCCTATCAGGCGATCTGCAACGCGCACACGGGACTCCAGGCGTGGAAGGAGGCCCTGGACTTCTGCCGCCGCTCGGCGGCCATCAAGGAGACGATCGGCGACAAGAGGGGCCTGAGAGCGAGCCTCAACACCGAGGCCTACATCCACCAGGTCGTTGGTCGGCTCGATGAGGCCCTGACCGCAGCCCGCCGCGGACTGGCGCTCAGCCGCGAGATTGGCGACACCGACGGCACGGCGTACAGCCTGCTCACTCTGGCGAGCATCCTCGAGGATCGCGGGGACCTCGCCGAGGCGCTTTCATCGCGGCTCGAGGCCCTCGATCTGTGGCGCAACGTCGGTGACAAGGCGCTGGAAGCCGAGGTGCTCCAGAACCTCGGGGGCACGCGCCTTCAGATGGGAGACCTCGCGGGAGCCGAGGCGGATCTCGGCGCCGCGGCGGCTCTCTACACGTCGCTCCAGAATGACGAAGGCACGGCTCAGGTTCTCTCGGACCGCGGGCTCCTCGCGCTCACCCGGGGAGCGCTCGACGAGGCCGATCGCCTGCTGTCGCAGTCGATGTCCCGCTGGAAGGAGATGGACAACGGGGAGGGTGTGACCGAGACGCTGTACCGTCAGTCCCGCGTGGCTCTGGCCCGCGGCCTCTACGGCACGGCAGGCCGTCAGTCGAGCGAGGGGCTCGCCAGCTACGAGAAGGTCGGCGATCGCCTCAATGCCTCGCGCTGCCGGCTCATCCTCGCGCGCGCGGCCCTCCTGTCGGGCGACGCGGGCCAAGCCGGGCGCTTAATCGAGGCCTCTGTGGATGATGCACGGATCCTCGGCAACGCCTTCCTCCTTGCGCAGATCGACGCGCTCAGGGCCGAGGTGGCTCTCTCGCGGAGCCAGCCCGCCCAGGCGGGGCCCCTGGTGGAGTCGCTCTGCAAGCGTTGCGATGCGATCGGGCACCCGCCGGCGAAGGCGCTCTGCGCGCTTCTCCAGGGAGAGCTCGCCCTCGGCCTCGGCAAGGCCGGCGACGCGCTCGCTCGGGCCTCTTCATCCGCGGAAGCCGCGAGGCGCGCCGGCCTCGTCCTCGAGACCCTCGAGGCCGATCTCCTGGCTGCACGATCCTCGCTGGCAGCGGGCAACGCCGACGCAGCCGGGCTGGCCGCGGGAGTGGCCGACCGGGCAGCAAAGGCCGGCGCCCACGGCCTGACGGTGAGATCGGTCCCCGTCGCCGCGGCCGCCGTCCTGCGCCAGGGCAAGCCGGACTCCGTCCCGGGCCTGGCGGATATGCTCGAGGTCGCGCTCGGCGCGGTGAGGAGGGATCTCACCGCCGAGGATCTCGCCGGATTCCTTGCCGGCGGCCTCGACACGGATGGGTGCCGGAAGATCGTGGAGGAGCTGAGGAAAATGGGCCGGGAGGCGGAAGCGGGCCGGCTCGAGACGCTCCTCAAGGCGGGTCCGGCCGCCGCGCCGTGAGAGGCGCGGATCAGGAGACTCTCCGGGTCGTGACCCGGAGAGTCTCCTGGAAGCTCACAGCGGCAGAAAGAGGCTCAGACTGAAGGCCAGCGTCGACGCACCGGCCACGAGCGCGCCCGCGATGTTCCCTCCGGGCGCGAGAGCCGTGTTGGGGATCGTCACGCCGCTCTGCTGTCTCACGAAGGTCTTGAGATCCTGGAGCGCGTCGATCGTCAGCCGATCCTGGTCCTGCGCCAGGAGGCTCCGGATCTGGGCGATCTTCTGCCTCAAGGTCGCCAGCGTCCCGGGATTGATGAACTCCTCGACTCCGGAGTCGATCCCCACGATGCTCTCGAGCTCCATCGTCTTGAGGAAGACGACCTGCGCGTTGTCCCGCGCGTCTCTGCCGACGATGAACTCCGAGAATTGGATCCCGCGTCCGCGGGGATCGCCGGGCACCGCCAGCGTGGTGATGTCGGTGAATTCCCCGTCGGCGTCCGGCCCGCACCGTACGTGGAAGAGCCGGGAGTCACCGGCCGGATGGTCCTGGATCACCTCGATCGTGTCGGTGTGGATTGCGGTCGTCTGGATGCGGGTGACGAGGAAGGGCCCGGTCGAGGGGTGGAGGATGAAGGAGGGCAACTCGTTGCCACAAGGAGTGACGCGATCCTCGAATGAGACCAGGCTCTGCTCCGCGCTCGTGAAGCCTGCCGTGATGACCCGGTCGAAGACGACCCGCAGGCCGGTGAGGAGCTCGACGGTCACGTTCGTCCCTACCGGCGTCGGAACAAGTGATTGCGTGGCCACACCGACGGGCGACTCCAGGCCACCGGCGAGGTCGGCCAGCCGGGTGCCGAAGCTGTTGAAGCGGACCACGGAGGGACCGCTCCTGTTCGTGACATAGACCGTGCCATCGGCGCTGATGGCCAGCCTGGTCGAGCCCACGCTCAATCCGGCGGCAAAATCTGTCAGCCGGTTTCCCGTCTCGTCGAAGCGCCAAACGACACCCTCTGTCCCGTAGAGGGCCGGCTCAGAGGTGCTCCCTCCGACGCTCGTGTCCGATCCCGGGGCCGCTTCCTCGAAGCCGGGAACTCTCCTTCCGCGCTCCTCGGGGCTCCTGAGGGTTCCCTGTGTTCCCGAGACGAGCAGCTCGCCCGAGGTGGTGAAATCCATCCCCGTGGCCGTGCCGGGCAGAGCGGCCACGAAATCAGATTCCCTCGTCCAGCCCCCCGTGCCATCCGGAGCGAAGCGCGCGATGAAGCCGGGCTTCTCCGACAATACGAGGAGGTGGCCTGCGAAGGGGCCGGCCGGCACGACGGCGGTCTCCCTGAGCATGTCCGACCGGGGGATGGTCGCGATCAGCGTACGCGGCCCGGCTCCCCCCGGGATCACGTAGACGCCCCTCATCTTGCGCACCCCTGCCGGTGAGCTGACGAAGAAGAGGTCACCGCCGGGGCCGAAGCTCGGGCCGTCCGGCGCCGCGATCCTCGAGGCCAGGACGAGCGGGCCTCCACCTCCCGCCTCGTAGCGGAGGATCCTGTTTCTCTGGTTGTCGGCCACGATGAGGGCGCCCGAGCCGTCGAGGGCGATTCCCATGGGCGTGGCGAGCGCTTCCGTGTTCCCGACGAAGGCCATGGGGGCTCCTGCCGGGTCGAAGACCGAGATGTGGCCGTTGGACGAGTTGGCCACGTAGACGGCCTGGGCGAATACGATGCCGGCATCTGTTGCCGCGAGAAGGGCCACACAACCGGCCAGCAGGAGCATCCTCCTACGGCGCATGTTGAAAACCTCCATTTGAATCCGGCGGGGCCGGACGGGGACTTCGGGAGCAAGGGGAAGGGTCGGCGAGGTGCCGGGCCCCCGGATTATACGCCGGAACCGGGCACAGGCAAGGCATGTGACGGGCGGATCCGGAGATTCCAGCGGCCGATCGGGCGGGCCTGCAGGAGCCGGATCTCGATCCTCCCTTCGTCCGCGTCGGTCCGTGCTCGTGAATGGAGTCTTGCGGCCACGCACTCCGAAGGGCCGGAGAGCCTGTTGCCCGTCCGGGAGCCGAGGGACCGCCGGGCTTTCCACCGCGGCCGGTAGCCTCCCCGCGCTGTGCTAGAATCGGCCGTCCTGACCGTCGCGGACCGCTCGTGCCGCGGGTCACAAGCTCCGGCGGGGCGGCCGGGAGGGCGGCGAGGAACGACCGGCTCCGATGAACCACAAGGAATTCGTCTCCTACTTCCAGCCTGATCTCTTCATCCCGGACCTCGAGGCCAAGGACAAGGACACAGCTCTCGGAAGGTGCGTCTCCTACCTCGTAGAGCAGGGACGCGTCAAGAACGGGAACATCGTCCTTGAAGCCCTCAAGAAGCGCGAGAGCCTCGGGAGCACCGGGATCGGCAAGTCGCTGGCGGTGCCGCACGGCCGGACCACCGTGACGAGCTCCCTGACGGTCCTCTTCGCCCGCTCCGTGAAAGGCATCGCCTGGAATGCCCTCGACGACAAGCCCGTCCACTTCATTTTCCTCATCCTGGCTCCGCACCAGGAAAAAGAGAACCACTACCTGCCGCTCCTCGGGAAGGTCGCCGAGTTCGCGAGAGACGCGGCCGTGCGCCGGAAACTCTTGAAAGTCGAGACGCACGAGGGCCTCCTCGAGGTGCTCAACGAGACACCTGCCTCATGAGTCCTGCGCTCGAGCAGATCATCATCCTGCAGGACCTGGACCTCATGATCCGCGAGATGTCCGACAAGAAGACGGCGAGCCAGCTCCGCAAGATCGGCTTCGAGCTGGACGAGTCGGGAAGGCTGCAGGCGGCGCGAAGCGAGATTGCGGCGAAGATGGATCGAAAGGTCCTCGGCGCCTACGAGAAGCTCATGATGCGCTACCCGAGGGCCGTGGTTCCCGTCAAGAACGGTATCTGCCTCGCCTGCTTCATCAAGCAGCCCACGCAGTACAGCTCCACGGACTCGGAATCGGTGCGCTTCTGCGAGCAGTGCAAGCGGATCCTCTACGCGATCTGAGCATGCCGGCGCGTCCGCCGGAATCATCGACGGTCTTGACAGAATCCCGGCTTATCCCGTATTGTCGCTCCGGCTTGGGGTGAAGAAATCAGAAATCGTATCGGCGACCTCGGCGGCCCCGTCAGGCACCCCAGCCGATTGAGGACGGGCGCGGGGCGACCATCACTCTGCTTGTGAGGTGAGGTGACGATGAACAAGGCGGACCTTGTCGAAAAGATCTTCGCCGATCAGGGCCCCAGAGTCTCCAAGGCACAGTCCGCAAGGGCTCTCGATGCCGTCATCAGCGGGATCACGGGAGCTCTGAAGAAGGGCGAGCGGGTCACCATCTCCGGTTTCGGCACCTTTTCCGCCTCCAAGCGGAAGTCCCGCGTCGGAAGAAACCCGCAGACGGGCGAGCCGATCAACATCCCGGCTCGAACGGTTGCCCGGTTCACGCCCGGGAAAGAGCTGCGTAAGGACCTCGAGAAGCTCTAGCCCCGCGGCAGGGCTGGTTCGGCAGGCGTCGGGGTGCGGCGCCTGCAACTCTCTTTCCCTCGCTCGTGGCGGGGGATTCGTGTCCGCTCCTTCTCTCCTGTCCGCCGACGGGTGCGCCTGAGGGGCGGTCCAGTCACTGAGTTTCCCCGGACTCCTCCTCCCTGCCCCCGCCTGCGACCGGCCTGCCCCCCGAAGCCGTGCCTGGGGAGACCCGGGAGCACACGTCCCATGCACGCGGCCACCCTCTGATCACTCTCGGGAGCGGAGCTGCTCCCGGGCAGCCTCCAAAGTCTGATACGGTGACTGGCGATGCGATCGATCTGCGCGGGACTCCGGCTGGCAGTCATCCCTGCCGCGATTCTCGGCGCCGGCTTCCATCCCACCCCTGCCGCGTTCGAGGTGCCGCCGCGTCCCAACGGCGCGATCCATGACGGCGCCCGCGTCATCCGTCCCGATGACGCCCGGGCCATCGAGGCGATCAGCCGCTTCCTGTGGGACCGCGCGCGCGTCGGGCTCGTCGTGGCTACCGTGGCCGATCTCGGAGGGGAACCCATCGAGGAGGTCGCGATACGGGTCGCGAAGTCCTGGGGCGCGGGCGGAGAGAAGGAGGACCGGGGCATCCTCGTCCTCGCCGCGATCGCCGAAAGGCGCGTGCGCATCGAAGTGGGACACGGCGCGGAGGGATTCATCCCTGACGGCCTGGCCGGCGAGATCATGGATCGGCAGATGATCCCGCGATTCCGGCAGGGCGACTACTCATCGGGAATCCGCGCCGCTTCCGAGCGGATAGCCGTCCTCACCGCCGCGGAGTTCGGGTTCAGCCTCGACGGGATCGAGGTCTCGCCCGAGGCGCGCGGCGGAGCCGGCCGCGGGATGGGCCGGCTCCTCGGACCGCTTGTCCTGGTGCTCCTGATCATCCTGGGCCTCCGCAACCCATGGCTGCTTCTTTTCCTCTTCATGTCGGGCCGCCGCGGCGGCTCCCATCGCGGCGGCCTGGGTGGGGGAGGATTCGGAGGAGGCCGGATGGGAGGCGGCTTTGGCGGGTTCGGCGGCGGGTCCTTCGGGGGCGGGGGCGCCTCGCGAGGCTGGTAGGATGTGGAGTCACGGCCCTTTGATCTAGGATGAGGCATCCCATGAAGACGCAGGAGGAGCGCCTCGCGCACGTCGTCGAAGGACTGAGGAGCGCCCTCGGCCCGATCCTCGACGCCGTGGTGCTCTACGGCTCGGCGGCACGGGGCGATCACGCAGGCCGCAGCTCCGATCTGAACCTGCTCGTCGTCGTGACCGACGAAGCCCCGGATCGCCTCGAGCCGGCGGCTCCGGTTCAAAGACACTGGCAGAAGGAGGGCAACCCGCCCTTCCTGTTCGTCACCGCGGAGTGGATCCGGAACTCGACGGATGTCTTCCCCCTCGAGTTCATGGACATGCTCGCCGCCCACCGCGTGCTCCACGGGCGGGATATCCTGGCAGGGATCCAGGTCGTGCCGGGGAACCTGCGCCACCAATGCGAGCACGAGCTTCGCAGCCTCGTGCTGAAGCTGCGCGCCGCCTACCTCGATGCCCACGGCCGCGCCACGGAGCTTCAAGAGCTCATCACGGCCAGCTTCGGGTCCGTCATGGCGATCGCGCGCGCCTCGCTGCGGCTCGCCGGATCGGAGAGTCCGCTCCTCAGCGAGGACGTGGTCGACGCGGCGGCCCTGAGCTTCCATCTCGACGGAGGGGCGCTGCGCGCCGCGCTCGCGATCAAGAAGGGCCGCAAGGTGAAGGATGTCGCCGAGGTTCGCAGGATATTCCTGGACTACTTCGATCAGATCGCGGCCCTGAGCCGGGCGCTGGATTCGATCACCAGCACTCCGCCGGGAGCGGCCGCACAGGAGCGTCGAGCGTGAAGAAGTGGGGGATCGCGACCATCGGGTGTGCCGTCGCCGGCGCGCTGGTTCTGCTTCTGCTCGTGGCGGGGATCTACGCCATGGGCGCCTACAACCGCCTGATCACGACCAACGAGCAGATCGACGAGGCCTGGAGCCAGGTCGAAAACGTCCTGCAGCGCCGGGGCGATCTGATCCCGAACCTGGTGAGCACCGTCAAGGGCTACGCCGAGCACGAGCGGGAGATCTTCGAGGAAGTCGCCCAGGCCCGCTCGAAGCTGGCCGGAGCGGCCTCGCCGGCCGAGGCGGCCGCCGCCGACGCGGGGCTCGGATCGGCTTTGGGCCGCCTCCTGGCCATCGCCGAGCGTTATCCGGATCTCAAGGCCAACGAGAACTTCATCCGGCTGCAGGACGAGCTGGCGGGCAGCGAGAACCGGATTGCAAACGAGCGGCGCCTGTACAACGAGATGGTCCGCGCCTACAACACCACGCTGAAGCGCTTCCCGACCAGCTTCCTGGGCCGGTTCTTCGGCTTCGAGGAGAGGGAGTACTTCCAGGCCGAAGAGGGCGCCCGAGAGGTCCCGAAGGTGGAGTTCTGAGGGCGGGAAAGGAGGATGGGAAGTGACGTCGACTCTGATCGTTCAGATCGTGCTGCTCGGGCTCCTCGCCGTCGTGGTGGCCTACGTCGTCCCCCTGCTCATCCAGATTCGCAGAACAGCCCGCGCGGTTGAGGAGCTGGTTCGTGACGCGGGGCCCCGCCTCACGGGCGCCGTGACGAACCTCGACTCCGTCCTGGGCAGGACGGACCGGGTGCTCGAGGGGCTCGAGAACGGAACGCGGGGAATTTCGGGCGCGGTGACCGGGGTCGGCTCCCTTCTCGGCATGCTGAAGTCGACCGGCAAGGGAGTCTCGAGGGGGCCCGCCGCTCTCGCCGGCCTGCTCAGCATCCTCGCGGCAGCCTGGAAGGCGTCCTCGGCGCGCGGCAAGGCGGCCCGACCCGCCGACGGTCAGGAGGCGGCACCACCTGATGAGCCTCTCGAATCCCCTCAGGAGGAGGCCTAGGAGCCTCACCGGCTGATGATCTCGAAGAAACCCGATGGAGGATCGATCGATGGCAGATGATGGTCACAGCGATCTCACGGTCGCGCTCGCCTTTTTCGCGGGGGCGCTGGCCGGTGCCGGCATCGCGCTCCTTCTGGCGCCCAAAACCGGCTCGGAGCTACGGGCCCAGGTCGGTGAGTGGATGCGCGAGATGCAGGAGAGGGCCGGTGACGCCATGGGCCATGGTGGGGAGGAGGAGGCACCCGACGCGGAAGAGCCCGCCGTGCGAGGTTCCCGCGCCAGCCGGAAGCCCTCCGCAGTCTGACACTGCTCCGAGAGCTGAGGTACCAAAGCTGGCGCCGCGCTCGAGCGGGCCGGGACCTGGCACATGCCTTGCTCACTCTCCTAGCACCTGACGACTTGGGAGGGCAGGCCATGAATCCTGAACCTGGGCCGGTTACTGAATGGGCACGTCCGGCCCGCCGCCCGGTCGGCTTGCCCGCGGCGGTAGGTGACTGTAGAGTATGCGCGTGATTTCTCACCTCCCGAAGCTGGCTGCGAGTCTTTGCGCCATCCTGGTGGCCACGTACCTGGCCACCCCCTTCTGTCCGATGGCGAAGGCACAAGCGCGCGGCTGCTGCGATCCGGCGACAGGTTGCGGAGCCGGAGCCGGCCTCAGTGCTCCGGATTGTTGCCAGCTCGACGCGGGCCGCTCCGGCCCCGTGCAGAACCCCACCGAAGGCGCCACGGGCCTCTCAACATCCAAGGGCCCGTGGGTCTCCGACGCGCCGGTCATCGATCTTCCGGCTTCACCCGCAGCCGCCCCCGCAGCCGGCGTCGCTCCTTGCAATACCGGCGACCCACCTCCTCTCTACATCCTTCACGCATCTCTTCTACGCTGAACCTGCCCGCCAGGAGCCTATCCGGCACACCGCTCGGAATGCCTCCTGGAACCTCCTGATTCGACCCGACTCGAAATCTGTCCGATCGTCCTCCGCGTGAGCGCGTGAAGCGCCGCGCGAAGGGCCGCGAGGTTCACATGCAGAAACCCGTCTGTGGCGTCCTCCTGGCGATCCTGCCCTTCGCTTGCTTCGCACAGGAGGCGGTCCGCCCCTTCCGGGATCCGCAGGCGCCGCCGCCTCTGGACCTGGCCTCACTCCTCGAGGAAGCGGAAAAGAACAACCCGGAGATCGCCGCAGCGTCGAGCCGGAAGTCAGCCATTGAGGCCGTCCCATCCCAGATGGAGACGTATCCCGATCCTCTGGCGAGCGTCTCCTACACCAACGAGACGCTGACCGACTTCACCCTGGGTGAGACGCCCGACTCGATCCTGACCTTTGCGTGGACGCAGGAGGTGCCCTATCCGGGCAAGCGCCGGCTCGCGGGGAACGCCGCGCGCGGCGAGGCTGAGGTTTCCGCCCAGCGCCTCGACCTCGTTCGCCTGGCTGTCCTCTCGAGCGTCAAGCAGGCCTACGCCGACCTGTACCGGATCGATCGAACGACCGTGATCCTCACTGAAAACCGGGGGCTGCTCGTCTCCTTCCTCGACACGGCCCGCGCGCGATACGAGGTCGGGGAGGGCCTGCTGCAGAACGTGCTCAAGGCCCAGACCGAGATCTCGAAGGTCGACGTGGAGCTGGCGAAGCTCACGCAGGAGCGGATCTCCGCACAGTCGGCGCTCATCGCGCTGATCGGCCGCGATCGCGACGAGACGCTGGGGCCGGCCGTCGCGCTGCCGGAATCCGCGGCGGCGATCGAGTTGACCGCCCTGGAGCAGGAGGCGCTGTCACACTCCCCCGAGATCCTGGAGCTGGAGGCCGCCGCGCGGCGCGACGAGTTCAGGCTCGACCTCGCGCGGCGCCAGCTCAAGCCCGATCTGATGTGGAGCGCCGCCTACATGAATCGAGGCGATCTCGATCCGATGGTGATGGGGATGTTCGGCGTGAGGCTTCCCCTCTACAAGGATCGGAAGCAGGCCCAGGGAATCGTCCAGGCGACGCACGAGCTGGAAGGCACGAAGCAGGAGGCCGTCTCCGTGCGCTTGAAGGTCCTTGCCGAGGTCAGGGATCTCGCGGCGCGCGCTTCCCGCGCGCGGACTCTGGAGCGGCTCTACGCCGAGGGCGTCATCGAGCAGGCGCGCGCCGCGCTCGAGTCGGCCGCTGCCTCCTATGGCGTCGGACGCGTGGACTTCCTGACACTCCTCAACGACTTCACGACGCTTCTGGGCTACGAGATCGACTACGAGACCCAGCGCGCGGAGCGCGTCTTCGCGCTCGCGGCGCTCGAGCGGCTCACCGCCCGGGCGCTGGTCACCCCCGGCGCCACGGACTCTTCGGAGAAAGGGGTATCAAGATGAATGCGCTCGTGACAAGAAACGTGCTCCTTCTGGCCGGCGCCGCCGTGCTCGTGGCCGCCGGCGCCGTGGGCCTGGTGCTTCGCGGGAGCGACCGAGGCCTCCCCTCTTCGCCGCCCGGCGCGCAGGAAGCGAAGACCACGCGCTATCACTGCCCCATGCACCCGAAATGGGTGTCTGATCAGCCGGGAGATTGTCCCATCTGCGGAATGCGCCTCGTTTCCATCGAGGAAGAGAAGGCCCCGCAGGCTGCTCCCCCCGGCCTCACGAAGAAGGTCATCTACCAGTCCACGATGAACCCTCAAGAAGTCTCCGACAGGCCCGGCAAGGACTCGATGGGCATGGAGATGGTCCCCGTCGAGATCGATGAGCCGCCGGCCGGCGAGGGGGCGCAGGTCGAGGGTCGCGTCACCGTGAGCGTGCCTTCCGCGAAGCAGCAGCTCATAGGAGTGCGCACGGACATCGTCAGGAGGGAGCGCTTGGTTCGGACGATCAGGACGGTGGGGCGGGTTACGTACGACGAGACGCGCCTCCATCACGTCCATACCAAGGTCGACGGATGGATCGAGAGGCTCGACGCCAACGCGACGGGCGAGCTCGTCAAGAAAGGCGAACCTCTGCTGACGATCTACAGCCCGGAGCTACTGGCCTCCGCGCAGGAGTACCTGCTGGCCGTGCGCGCGCGGGAAAGACTGGCCGGCGCGACGCTCCCCGAGATCCGGGCAAGCGGCGATGATCTCGTCGAGAGCGCGAGGAGGCGTCTCCTCCTCTTCGACATCACCGAGGATCAGATACGCGATCTGGAGGCGACGGGAGTCGCTCCCCGCACGATGACCCTTTACGCCCCGATCACGGGCCACATCATCGTGCGCAACGTCCTTCACGGGGAGAAGATCGAGTCCGGCTCGAACCTCCTGGACATCGCCGATCTGAGCCGCGTCTGGGTCCTGGCGGACGTGTACGAGTACGAGCTGCCCTTCGTCCGGGAAGGGCAGGCGGCGGCGATGACGCTCTCCTACCTGCCCGGCCGGACGTTCGAAGGGAGGATCACGCTCGTCTACCCGTTCCTCTCCGAGGCAACGCGCACCGTGAAGGTCCGGCTGGAGTTCCCAAACCCCGGTTTCATGCTCAAGCCGGAGATGTTCGGAGAGGTCCAGCTCGAGTCGGATTCCGGGGAGGGATTGGTGGTGCCGGACAGCGCGGTCATCAGCAGCGGCACGCGCGACATCGTTTTCGTGGACGTCGGAGACGGCTACTTCGAGCCGCGGGAGGTCGAGCTGGGCGTGAGATTGCCTGAAGCCGTGCAGATCCTCGACGGCCTGGCCGAAGGCGAGAGAGTTGTCGCCTCCGGGAATTTCCTCATCGACTCGGAATCCAAGCTGAAGGCGGCGTTGAGCGCGGCCGGGACCGGGAAGTCCCGGAAGGCCGGGAGCGAGACGACCCCCGGCCATGTTCACTGAGCACGGGGTGGCGTCATGGTAGAGAGAATCATCGAGTTCTCGGCTCACAACAAGTTCATCGTCCTCATCCTCACGGCCGTCGCCCTTGCCGGGGCGGTCTACTCGATGAGGAGCGTGCCCCTGGACGCGATCCCCGACCTTTCGGACACCCAGGTCATTGTCTACTCCCGGTGGGACCGGAGCCCCGACATCATCGAGGATCAGGTCACCTACCCGATCATCACGTCCCTCCTGGGCGCACCCAACGTGAAAGCCATCCGCGGCTTCAGCGATTTCGGCTTCTCGTACGTCTATATCATCTTCCAGGATGGCACCGACCTCTACTGGGCGCGCAGCCGCACGCTGGAGTACCTGAGCAAGATCCTGCCGCTCCTGCCTGAAGGCGTGAAGACCGAGATGGGCCCCGACGCAACCGGGGTGGGGTGGGTCTACCAGTACGCGCTCGTGGACAGGACCGGAAAGCACGACCTCGCCCAGCTTCGCACGTTTCAGGACTGGTACTTGCGGTACTGGCTGCAGAGCGTGCCGGGAGTGGCGGAGGTAGCCTCCATCGGGGGCTTCCAGAAGCAGTACCAGGTGAACCTCAATCCAGACTCACTTCTGGCCTACGGGATTCCCGTCATGAAGGTCGTGAACGCGATCCGCGAGGGCAACAACGACGTTGGAGGAAGGCTCGTCGAGTTCGCGGGCGCCGAGTACATGGTTCGGGGCCGGGGCTACATCCGCTCGGTCCGCGATATCGAGGAAATCGTCGTCGCACAGGACATGAGGGGGACTCCCGTGCGCGTGCGTGAGCTGGGCCGCGTTGTCCTGGGCCCCGAGATCCGCAGGGGAGTCGCCGATCTCGACGGCATCGGAGACACGGTCGGCGGCATCGTCGTGATGCGGCACGGAGAGAACGCGCTCAACGTCATCGAGCGCGTGAAGGCCACGATAGAGGGCAAAAGGGCGTCTCTGCCCGAGGGGGTGGAGATCGTTCCCACCTACGACCGCTCCGAGCTGATCGAGCGCTCCATCGACAACCTGAAGGAAGAGCTCCTGATGGAGATGATCATCGTCAGCGCGGTCATCCTGATATTCCTGTGGCACATCCCTTCGGCCGTCGTCCCGATCGTGACCATCCCGGTCTCCGTCATCCTCGCCTTCATCCCCATGTACATGATGGGGGTGACCTCCAACATCATGTCGCTCGCGGGGATCGCGATCTCCATCGGCGTGCTCGTCGACGGCGCCATCGTGGAGGTGGAGAACGCCTACAAGAAGCTGCAGCTCTGGCAGGAGGGCGGGCGCAAGGGTGATTTCCACGAGATCCGCCTGGCGGCCCTGAAGGAGGTGGGGCCCTCGGTCTTCTTCTCCCTCCTTGTGATCGCGGTCGCCTTCATGCCCGTCTTCACGCTCGTGGATCAGGAGGGACGCCTCTTCAAGCCGCTCGCCTACACGAAGAACCTGGCGATGGCGATCGCAGCCATCCTCGCCATCACGCTCGACCCGGCCCTGCGGATGATGTTCGCCCGGATGGATCCCATCCGATTCCGGCCACGCTGGCTTTCCTGGATCACGAGCCAGGCGGTCGTGGGGACCTACTACCCTGAGGAAAAGCATCCTGTCAGCAGGGTTCTCTTCCGCGTCTACGAGCCGGCCTGCCGCCTCGTCCTGAAATACCCCAAGAGTACGATTGCCGGAGCCATGCTCTTTGTGGCGACGACGGTCCCCGTTTATATGCAGTTGGGCTCCGAGTTCATGCCACCTCTCTACGAAGGCTCGCTCCTCTACATGCCGATCACCCTGCCGGGCGTCTCGGTGACGGAGATTTCCCGCCTGATGCAGACCATGGATCGCCTCATCATGGAGGTCCCCGAAGTCGAGCGGGTCTTCGGCAAGGCGGGCCGCGCGGAAACATCCACGGATCCGGCTCCCCTGTCGATGTTGGAGACGACGATCCTCCTGAAGCCCACGTCAGAGTGGAGGCGCGTCCCGCGGTTCTACTCGGAATGGCCGGGATGGCTCCAGGCTCCGTTGAGGCACATCTGGTACGACAGGATCACCAAGGAAGATCTGATTTCGGAGCTCGACCGGAAGCTGCGCTTCCCCGGAGTCACAAACGCATGGACGATGCCGATCAAAAACCGCATCGACATGCTCACCACCGGCGTGCGCACGCCCGTCGGAATAAAGGTCTTCGGCGGCGATCTCGAAGTCATCGAACGGATCGGCTCGGAGATCGAGGCGGTTCTCAAGGACGTCCCCGGCACCCGCAGCATTTATGCAGAGCGCGCGGCGGGAGGTTTCTTCCTGGACTTCGATCTGAGGCGCGACCAGCTCGCGCGTTACGGCCTGACCATCGCAGAAGCCCAGATGGTCATCCAGTCCGCCATCGGCGGCGAGGTGATCACCCGGACGATCGAGGGTCGGGAGCGATACACGGTGAACGTCAGGTACGCGCGCGAAGAGCGCGACAACCTGGACCGGCTCGGACGGGTTCTTGTCCCGACGATGAGCGGCGCGCAGATCCCGCTGGCTCAGCTCGCCGACATCCGCCTCGTGAGCGGACCGGCCATGATCCGGGACGAGAACGCCATGCTCGCCGGCTACGTCTACGTGGATCTCGCCGGGCGGGACGTGGGCGGTTACGTGGAGGAGGCGAAGCAGCTCGTGGCGGAGAGGGTCACGCTCCCCGCCGGGTATTCGCTCCAGTGGAGCGGGCAGTACGAGAATATGCTCCGAGTCCGCGAGCGGCTCAAGGTCGTCGTACCGATCACGATCTTTCTCATCTTCGTGCTGCTCTACATGAACACGAAGTCTCCGGTCAAAGCGACCATCGTCATGCTGGCGGTCCCATTCTCGGTCATCGGGGCGGTCTGGCTCCTCTACCTCCTCGACTACAACGTTTCCATCGCCGTCTGGGTCGGAATGATCGCATTGATGGGGCTCGACGCCGAGACCGGCGTCTTCATGCTCCTTTTCCTCGATCTGTCCTACTACGACGCCGTCCGGCAGGGGCGGATGAGAACGAAGGAAGACCTCCAGGAGGCGATCATCCACGGAGCCGTCAAGCGGATCCGCCCGAAAATGATGACCGTCTGCGCCGCGATGATGGGCCTGATGCCCATCATGTGGTCGCTCGGCACCGGCGCAGACATGATGAAGCGCGTGGCCGCCCCGATGATCGGCGGCCTCGTCACGAGCTTCATCCTCGAGCTGCTCGTCTATCCCCCGATCTACGAATTCTGGAAATGGAACTTCGAGATGAAGCGCGGGACGGTCGATCCGGCCGGCATCCCGGTTCCCGAGCTGCGGGGGCATTGATGTCTCAATCGGAGGAGGAGGGGCCGTGGCGACGATGTTGAGGAGATGGGAGTCACAAGACTCCAAGATGCTTGAGAGCGTCCGGACCGCTGATATCCTGGCTGTGGGGCTGCCTACGTCCCAGGAGGCCGAGACGCGGGCGGCAGCCCAGGAGTTGTCGGAAACAGACGGACGGAGGCTCGCATGTTGAGATCCTGGATGATGGCGTTCGTCGTCAGCTTCGCGGCGGTCGGGTGTGCACCGCGCACCCTGGTGTCACCTATCCCCATCGATCACCCGGCCAGCCCACAGGCTCCGGAGGCTACTCAAGCGGCCCTGACCACGGCTCTTCAGGTGGAGCCTCAGGACGCCGTGAACACTCGGCCACCGGGATCACGGGTGCCCACGATGGAGCACGAGGGGCATTCCATGGGGACCGACTCGAGGGCCTCGGAGCCCGGTCATGGCGCCCATCCGCGCGCCCAGGAGGTGAAACCGGAGACGGCCGAGCCGGAAAGCCGACCGGATTCCGGCGTCACGTACTCCTGCCCGATGCATCCCGAAATCGTCAGGAAGAAGCCCGGCACCTGTCCGAAATGCGGGATGACGCTCGTCAAGCGAAAGGAAGATCCGAAATGAGCCGGCTGCCGACGGCTGCCCTCTCTGCGGTCTTCCTCCTGGGCGTCTGTGCGGGCTGTGCCGCGAAACACCGGGACGCGGGCTTCGGCGAGGTGCAGGCCACGATCCACGATCGCTCAGGCTTCCAGGCGTACTGGGCGCAGCAAGCCCCCGAGGACCGCGCGGTGGAGGAAACGATCCGGACTCTTCTGGCCGAAGAGGTCACCGAGAGCAGCGCGGTCGAGATCGCCCTCCTGAACAATCACCGGCTGCAGGCGACCTTCGAGGAGCTGGGGATCGCAAGGGCTGACCTCCTGGAAGCGCGGCTCATCAGGAATCCCGTCCTGGGCGCCGAGATCAGGTACCCCAGCAGGCCGATCGAGCTGTCCTTGACCCAGAGCATCATGGACCTGATCACCCTTCGTCGGCGAAAGGGCGTGGCCGCCGCTTCCTTCGAGGCGGCCAAGCAGCGCGTCGCCGATGAGGTGCTGCGGACCATCGCCGAAGTCCAATCCGTCTTCTACAAGTTGCAGGCGGCGGAACAGACGCGGCGGATGCGTCAATCCGCCGTGGACGGGGCAAGAGCGGCGGCCGAGCTGGCCATCCGGCAACACGAGGCCGGCAACATCTCCGATCTCGACCTCGAAAACGAACAAGCCATGTTCGCGCAGGCGAAGCTCGACCTGGCCGGGAGCGAGGTCGATGTCCTCGATGAGCGGGAGCGCCTCAACCGGCTCCTGGGCGTCTGGGGAGTGCAGACGACCTGGAGACTCCGGGCAAATCTGCCCGAGCTTCCTTCCTCCGAGGTGGATCTGGAAGACGTCGAGTCACTGGCTGTCTCCCGGAGGCTGGATCTCGGGGCTGCGCGTCACGAGGTGGAGGCGGCGGCGAGGGCGGTCGGTCTGGCCCGCCCGGAGGCGATCGGAGAGATCCTCGCTGGAGTCCACAGGGAACGGGAGCCGGGGGGCTTGAACACCACGGGGCCTGCCGTTGACCTTCCGATTCCGCTATTCAACCGTGGCAGGGCACGCCGGGCCCGGGCCGAGGCGGTCTTCCGCCAGGCCGTGGAGAACTATGCCGCCCTTGCGGTGCAGATCCGCTCGGAGGTCCGCGGGGCCCGAGACCACCTATCGCTCGCCCGCAGCCGCGCGGAATACTACAAGGATGTACTGCTGCCGCGCCGCGAGCGCATCGTGGCCTTCTCGCAGGAGCGGTACAACTTCATGCTCGCCGATGTCTTTCAGCTCCTTCTCGCCAAGCAGAACGAGATTGCGGCGCGAGGGGGGTACATCGAGGCGCTCCGGGACTACTGGATCGCGCGGGTCGAGCTGGAGCGCGCCGCAGGAGGGAGCCTTCCGCCCGGCGAACCGGACATTGCGTCCGCAGATCTCGGCCGCCGCCGCGGGGAGGATGGGGCTGGCCGTGAAGACGCGGCGCAGCATGGAGGTGGTCGATGATGATGCGTCATGTCGTTTGCTTGAGTCTGCTGCTCACCGCAGGCCTGGCCGTCCTATCCGGACCATCGGCCGCCGGCGACGCCGCCCCTTCCGGCGGCCTCCCCGACCCGCGCCATCCGCCGTACACCCCTGTCGCAACGCCCAATGGCGCCACCCTCCCATGGGAGATGGCGAATGGCGTAAAGGTCTTCCGCCTGGTCGTGGAGCGGTGCAAACACGAGATCGCGCCTGGGATGGTCATCAATGCGTGGTGCTACAACGGACGGACTCCGGGCCCCACGATCGAGGCTGTCGAGGGAGATCGGGTGCGATTCCTCGTGACGAACAATCTGCCCGAGCCCACCGCGGTCCACTGGCACGGAGTGCTCCTCCCGAGCGGCATGGACGGCGTGGCCGGCCTGAGCCAGAACCCGATCGCTCCCGGCGAGACATTCGCCTACGAGTTCACTCTGCGCCAGCACGGCACTCAGATGTACCACTCCCACGGAGACGAGATGGTCCAGATCGGATTGGGGGCGATGGGCTTTTTCGTCATCCATCCGAGCAAGCCCGAGGGTCCGCGGATCGACCGCGACTACGCGATCTTCCTCAACGAGTGGTTTGTGGAGCCCGGGAGCGCAACGCCGAATGTGAACATCATGACCGACTTCAACATCTTCACCTTTAATAGCCGGGCCTTTCCTGGCACCGAGCCTCTCGTCGCGCGAGTCGGCGACCGCGTCCGGATCCGTTTCGGAAACGTGGGCCAGGAGTCCCACCCGATCCACCTCCACGGTCATACGTTCCAGGTCACGGCAACCGACGGTGGCGAGATCCCGCCTTCGGCCCGGTGGCCCGAGACGACAGTGGTCGTCTCCCCCGGGCAGACGCGCGACATCGAGTTCGTGGCGACGGCAGGAGACTGGGCCATGCACTGTCACCGCCGTCATCACCCCATGAACGCCATGGGCCATGACGTCGCGAACGTGATCGGCGTCAAGCATGATGATCTCGAGCCGCAGATCCGTTCGCTGCTCCCCGAGTACATGGCCATGGGTGAGACGGGCATGCACGACATGTCGGAGATGCACATGGCAGGCCCGCAGAACACCCTCCCCATGATGGGAGGTCAGGGTCCCTTCGGCCCGATCGGCATGGGAGGGATGTTCACGGTCCTGAAGGTGCGGGAGGAGCTACAGCCCGGCGAAGATCCGGGCTGGTACGACAACCCTCCGGGAACCGTCGCCAGCCCCGCGGCAAGTGAGGAGGTGCAAGGGAGCCCTGCATCGTCTCCCGACGATAGCCTTTCGGTCTATGCGTGCCCGATGCATCCGGAGGTCATGCAGGAGAAGCCCGGTAACTGCCCGAAGTGCGGAATGAAGCTCCGGCCGAGGAAGCCGATGACCGGAGCGGAGTCAGTTCCATAGGTGAGCGGGGACTTCTGGGGATATCCCATGACTGCGCGGACGAAGGTTGGGTGGCTCCTACTCGGGGCGATTCTTGTAGCCGTGCTCCTGGCCCTCCTGGCGATGCCCAAAGACGGGTTCAGCGCACGTGGAGAGCCGAGCGCGGCGGAGGCCTTCCTCGCGCGATGGATGCGCCACAAGGCAATGCCCAGGGCAGCCCATGCCATGGATAACCCAGTTCCGCTGACTCCGGAAGCGCTGGCCGAAGCCAGGGCGCATTTCGCCGACCACTGCGCGACCTGTCATGGCAACGACGGGAAGGGCCAGACCCAGATAGGCCAGGGCCTTTACCCGAAGGTCCCTGACATGCAGCTCGAGTCAACGCAGTCTCTGTCGGACGGAGAGATCTTCTACATCATTCACAACGGGATTCGGCTCACCGGGATGCCTGCCTGGGGACCAGAACCTCCGGCCGAAGACCTGGGGTCCTGGCAGCTCGTCCACTTCATCCGTCACCTTCCCGACATCACGCCGGAGGAGATTGCAGAGATGGAATCGATGAACCCGATGAGCCGGCGGGAGTTCGAGAAGGAACAGGAAATCGAGCGGTTTCTGGAGGGTGGGGAGCCGGCACCGGCGCCCCCGGAACACAAACACTAGGAACCCGTCCGAGTCATCGCTCGCGCCCGAGCTATGGCCTGGACAGGCTCCAAGTCCCCTTGCCGGGGACCAAGCCGTTCATGGAGGGTGTGGAAATGAGGAGAATCAGTGCGATCCTGTCGATCGTCGCAACGCTGGCCATCGTCGGTCAGCTTCTGGCCCACGAGGGCCACGTGCATGAGGTCATGGGCACCGTGGCGGCCGTGGATGCGGCCCATCTAGAGGTGTCGGCGAAGGATGGGGAAAAGATCAGCATTCTGCTGAGCAAGGACACCAAGTGCTTCAGAGGGAAGGCCCCGGTCGGCGTCGGGGAGATCAAGGTCGGAGAGAAGATCGTGGTGTCGGTGACGGAGGAAGGGGACAAGAAGATGGCCCGCGAGGTCAGACTGGCGGAGGAGCACGAAGCGCATCCCCATCACTAGACCAGAATCAGCAGTTCTCCGCCAGCAGGTCGACAAGAATCTGGCTTCGCTTCCGCTCGCGCTCGACCGAGACGAGCGCATTCGAGGGAATGTCCGGACGCCGGCCACGTAGGGGTTCTTGTTCTTCCTCTGAGTTCCGACCCCGCCTTCTCGAACCCTCTCTGCGCTGGAAAACCCTGCTTCTGGGCGGGCTTCCTGAAGGGCAAGCTTGCGCCAGGAGCGGGGCAGATCGTTGTTCACAATGCGTAACAACCAACATCGCTGGGTGGGTCATCTTGCGCTCCGGAGATGGTGTTCAGCGCACAGCTCATCCTTCGGCACCCGGAAGGGCCAATGGCACCTCAGCTTTGGAATGGGATTGGTTTCGTCACCCCGGCATGCTGCTTGCTTATCACCCCTCCGAAATCGCCCTTTCGGGAGGCCGCACATCATGTGGAAGACGTGTCCTGTGACCCAGATTGTGGCGAGGAAGGACGGGAGAACGCTCTCTTCTACCCGAGCTTGGCAAGGCCTTTCTCGGCTTCTGCTCTCGCTATTCCTGATCGCCACCGCGGCGAGTCCGGCATTCGCAACGCGCAATTCCTGGGATCGATACTGCGCCAGCTGTCACTCGAGGTGGTCCTGGGGCGGTGCGCCCGCTGATTCCCCAACCTGCGCAGGCTGCCACTATCACGGCATGTTCGGGGGCAGACACAACTCGGAGATGAACTTCCGCGGGTGGACGGAAAAGCCTGTGTACGAAGCCGGCGAGCGCATGACCATCTTCGTGACGGGAGGAGATCAGCCCGGCTGGGTACGGGTGGGGGTTCGGGACCACAATGGCGAGGAGGTTGCGCGGGCGACCGGTCCGACAGGGATGGGGGACGACGGCGATCCCAACTGGACCGCCAGCGTGTTTCCCGGTCCCATCGTACTCCACCCACACGCACCCTATCTGCCGGGCACGTATCAGTGGAGCATCGGCTGGTTCGGCAAGGTGGACTATCCGAACCCCTCGGTGATGCTCGAGCACGCCCTGCAGTGGCACTACGTGCCGGGCCCGACGTTCGAGGTGTACTCGAACGATTTATCGGGCCCGTCGATGACGGCGATGACCGCGTCGCCGAACCCATCGGGCGGCGTGCGCGACGTAGTCGTCAGTGCGCTCGCGAGCGACGCGGCCTCGGGCAAGACGCCTCTCAGAGAGGCACGATATCGCATCGTGAGTGACTCGGTGGGCCCGAATCAGCCCTGGTTGCCTCTCCTGGCAGCGGATGGCGAGTTCGACGCCGCAGAGGAAGTGGTTCGGTTCAGCGTCAACGCGTCGGGTCGAGCTCCCGGCGACTGGGTCATCACGATGCAGGCGGCGGACGCGCTGGGGAATTGGGGCCCGGTTGGGCAGCAGACGTTCAGACTGTCGCGCCCCCCGCTCGAGGACTGGACACCCCCAAGCGGGGTTTGCGGTACAGCCCAGCCATCAGTGGCACCACCAAGGATGCCGGTGAAGGTGAGCATTAGAATCGACGATCGCACTACAGGCGGTTCGCCGATTTATGGAGCCGAGGCGTTTGTATCGGCCCCCGGAAACGATGGAGCGGGAATACCGCTCGAAGCGAGCGACGGGGCGCTCGACTCGCCGGTGGAGTCCCTCGATGGGCTGGTCGAGACGACCGGCCTGGCCGAAGGAGTGTACCCCGTCGTCATGCACGGCGTGGACGCAGCCGGCCTGTGGGGAACCTACTGCATCACGTCGTTCCAGGTCGATCCGTCTGCCGATCCCATGGGACCCTCGGTGAAGAGCGTTGTCCTGGCGCCGAGCCCGACGGCAGGAGCAGCCGTGGCCGTGCTCAGAGCACGCACCTCGGATCTCACCAGTGGATTCGGCGTGGTGACGAACTCGGAGTTCTACCTCGACCCGCTGACCCCTGCCGGGAGCGGCACACCGATGTTCGCGGAGGACGGCAGGTTCGATGAAGTCGAGGAGGTGGTGACCGGCGCGGTGAATGTGTCCGGATGGAGCCCCGGGGCATATCTCATCCGGGTGCGCGGGAGGGATGACAGGGGCAGGTGGGGGCCAGAAATGGTGGCAAGCCTGTTGGTATCCGAAGGCGGCGCCGACATGGAGGGCCCAGTGATATCCGGACTCAACGTTATCCCGAACCCGACGCAGGGGGCACCGGAGATCAAGCTGAAGGGCTTCGCCGATGACGCCGCTACCGGGGGCTCACATGTGGCGCTGATTGAGTATTACGTGAACTCAGCGGACATCCCCGGATCGGGCACGACCGTACTGTTGAAGGGGCAGCGATCGGTCGCCCCGTTCAACGCGTCGATACCGGCAGACCTGGTGCTGGCGGGCAAGTATCTGCCCATAATCTACGCCAGAGCCATGGATGTTCACGGGAACTGGGGGCCGCTATCGGCGGCTACATTCAATGTCACGAGCATGCGGTAACACCTGACGCTGAGGTCCAGAACTGTGCGCGTGAGGTGATCGACGAGCCCGGACACGACGAGAACCTCACAACCCTCATGACCTGCCTCCACACGAGCGACCCGGTCGAGAGGCGGAATCGGCGTCTCGTAAGGGATTCGGTCCTGATTCGAGCCATCATCGCCCTGCGGGGAGTGGCGGCTCTGACGATGGGGGGATCTATCTCGGTCGCTCGGTGCGCGTGGGATTGCGTGACCTGGCCGCATCCGCTCCCTCACCCGACTTGAGCAGGGTGCGTTCGAACCACATTCGAAGCATGCAGGAAGCAGCGCCCCATCCGCCGCTCGGAGAGAACCGCCCCCGAAGCCGGTATTCTGGGGAGACTTCCAGATCGCGGCGCGATGCTCACCCTCGCCGGCGCATTCCGGGATTGTATAATTCGACCACCATGAAGCTCCGATGCCTGCTCACGGCAGCCCTCTGCGTGGCGGTGCTTCTGATGGCACCAGGATGTTCACCGAGCCACGAGCTGTGCGCCATCTGCGAGCGGGAAATCCACTCCGAAGTTCACGCCTCCCTGGTCCTGAACGATGGGCGCATTCTCAAGGCGTGCTGCCCCCGGTGCGCGCTCGAGTTCCTCAGGCAGCAGGCGGGTGACGCGAAGGAGCTGTTCGTGGCCGACCACGCCTCGGCCCAGCTCTTCCCGATCGAGTCTGCCTATCTCGTGGAGGGAAGCGACGAGACACCCTGCCGGCGGCACGAGCCTGCCGTGGCCGAGGCGAAGTCTCCGCTCCACCTCTGCTACGACCGCTGCCAGCCCAGCCTGATCGCCTTTCGGGACGCTTCCGCTGCCACGGAGTTCCTGAGGGAGCACGGCGGGCGCCTCCATCCCCCGGGCGAGCACGCTCTGTCCGATCTCGTTCGGGGAAGGAAGGCTGACGCCCCCTGAGCTCCGCGGGCTCTCGAGGGACTGCTCGAACAGCGGCTGCTATCCCGCCGGGCGGCCCGCGCCCTTGCCGCCGCCGGCCTCCCCATGGAGCTCGAGGACCTGGCGGATGACCTGGTCGACGTCCTCGAGCCTGAAGGGCTTGGCGATGTGGAGGTTCCCGGTTCTCTGGAAGAGAGCCTGCGTCGTGGGGTTCACGGTGTCGCCGGTCGAGAAGACCATCCGGGACCTGAGATACGGCTTGATCTCGGTGACACACTCGTAGAGCTTCTCGCCGCCCATGTCGGGCATTTTCACGTCCGAGATGATCACGTCGTAGTCGCACGTCTTGATCTTCTCGAGGGCCTGCCGTCCGTTGCAGGCCGTGGTGACCTTGTGGCCGGCAGCCAGGAGGACCGACTCCAGAAGGTCGAGGATCGTCTCCTCGTCGTCCACGACGAGGATGTCCTTGCCTTCGACGGGACCAAAGGACAAAGCCACCTGCTCCGGCTTCTCCCGCGTGATGTCGCTCTTCTCGCGCATGGGGAGGCTCACCGTGAAGGTAGCGCCTGCACCCGGGACGCTCGTGACTTCGATCCGGCCCTCGTGTTCCTTGATGATCCCGTAGGAAAGGCTGAGCCCGAGCCCGGTTCCCTTGCCGATCCCCTTGGTCGTGAAGAAGGGGTCGAAGATCTTCTGGATCCGGTCGCCGGTGATCCCGGGCCCCGTGTCCGCGAACGACGTCACCACGAAGCCCTCGGTGCTCTTCGTCTTGATCGTGAGCCTGCCCCCCGCCCCCTTCTCGGCCATCGCCTGGTGCGCGTTGTTGAGGATGTTGAAGAAAACCTGCTGGAGCTGGTGGAAATCGCCCGTGATCTCCGGGAGATTCTCCTCGAGGTCCATCACGACCTCGATTCCGTCCACCTTGAGCTGGTTCGCGCGCAACTCGAGGGTCGACTCCGCAAGCTCGTTCAGGCGGACGGCCTTCCTCTCGGGAGCCCGCCTGCGCGCGAAGATCAGGAGGTTCTGCACGATCTTCTGGCAGCGGAGCGCCTCTTTGTGGATCTTCTCGAGGTTCTTCCGCGCCTCAGGCGCCGCCTCACTGCCCAGGAGGAGCTCCGAGTATCCCATGACTCCCGTGAGGGGATTGTTCAGCTCGTGCGCGATGCCCGAGATGACCTCGCCGAGCGCTGAGAGCTTCTCGGCCTGCGCCAGCTGCTCCTGCATCGCCCGCCGCTCCTGCTCCACCTTCTTCTCCGCCCGGAGATCGCGGACGACGGCGAAACAGCCCCGGTGCTCTCCCTCGTCCATGTAGGGGCTGACCGAGATCTGGACGGGGATCCGCTCGCCGGATTCCGACTTCAGGCACAGCTCGAATCGGGTGACCCGGCCTCCCTCGTGGAGGGCGGATTCGATGCGGAACCTCGCGAGGTCGTCGGACTCGAGCATCGAGCCGAGGGATCGTCCGTTGAGGAGCATCTCGGGCACGCCCAGGAGTCGCGCGAGCGTGGCGTTGGCCATGAGGATCCGCTCACGGAGGTCCACGCTGAAGACTCCCTCGTGCATCGTCTCGACGAGAGTGCGATAACGCTCCGTGGACTGGCGTATTTCCAGATCGAGCTTCCGTTCCTCGATGGAGTGGGCAACCTGGTTTGCGAACAGCTCGAGCGGCGATATCGACTCGGCGGTGGGCCTGCGCCCGTCCTCGGGATCATCCACCGAGACGACTCCCACGAGCTTGCGGTTCGTGCCGTACAGGGGAATGAAGAGGAAGTCGTCGGGGTGCCAGTCGTGCATGCCCTCGGCACCGGCGTGGCTTCGCACACCTTCATAGTCCCATCCCTCGGTGTTGGGGATGTAATACGAATTGCCCAGGCGGAACCTCTCCTGGAAAATCGTGGTCCGCTCGCGCTGA
The DNA here is from genome assembly GCA_964568735.1 of uncultured Acidobacteriota bacterium. GTDB lineage: Bacteria > Acidobacteriota > Polarisedimenticolia > JACPZX01 > JACPZX01 > CAZMRF01. The sequence continues at coordinate 61,605 of CAZMRF010000006.1, read as the reverse complement.
GTCATCTTGTTGCGGTGAAAGGTCTCCTGCTCCTGCTCGGAGAGTCCGGCGAAGTACCACCGGTATCCCCGGAAATCCTCGCAGAGCGTCAGGATGGCCCGGCGGAAGGTGCTGACCTTGCTGAGAGCCTCGACAAACATTCTACAAACGGTGTCGAGGCTCTTCTCCTGGAGGATCAGGCTGCTGATCCGGCTGAACTCCTTGAGCTGGCTCAGCGATCGACTCGTGGATTCCTCGCGAACCCGCAGGTCGTTCTCGCGGCGGCGCTCAGCGGTGACGTCCCGGCCCGTCCACAGGACGCCGCGTGCCGCGCCGTTCGCGTCGTTGATCCGCCCGGCGCTCAGGCAGAGAGTCCGCAGATCCCCGCGGCGCGAGCGGAGGATGAAGTCGCGATCGGTCACCGCGACGCCGGAGAGTGCTCTCAGGTGGGCGTCTCGCCAGTCTGCCCGGCCAGGCTCGGGGACGAGGATCTCCATGGCATCTCGGCCCAGGACATCCGCCAGGCGGTAGTCCGAAACGTCCTGGAATACCCGATTGAACAGGATCGTACGCCCCTGAAGATCGAGCCCGAGAACACAGGCGTTCGCAGCCTCCAGGAGGCTCCGCGTGAAGTCCTTCTCGCGGCGGAGCAGGTCGACGAGCCGATCCCGCTCCGTGAGCCCGCGCATGGCGATGATGAACGCCCGGCCTGCGCCGAGGGTGACGGCGTCCACGAGCACGTGCTGCGTCCGGGACTCCTCCCCCTCCGGGCCGAACTCGATCTCCTCCGCAGCCCACGCACCCGAAGCCGCCAGCTCCATGAGGCTCGCCAGGCGGAGGCGCGCAGGCTCCGTGAGTCTCTCGAAGAGGTATTCCCCGGGAGCAAGGGGCCTGTCCAGTCCCGCGGCCCGCTCTCCGGCCCTGTTCGCCCAGACGACATTCCCGCCGGCGTGCACGAGGATGAGGCCCTGCGAAGCACCCGCGAGCGCCGTCGCCAGCGGATCGACCTGTTCGTGAACGTGCGGCGTTTCTTCGATGAGAAGCCCGGGGATCCGGCTCGCGAGGCTGGAGACCCGTCCGCGCAACGTCATGGCGTCCTGCTCCGAGCGGACGGGGATGTCGAACCAGGCGAGCAGGAACATGTCGTGGGTGCCCGACAGACCAGGAGGCGGCACAGGACAGAAGACGGCCGTGGCAGCTGTCGAGCCGATGAGAGGACGGAGGCCGTCGAGATCCTGGGGCTCACGGAGAACCACGGCGGATTGGCCCGGCCGGGCGGCCAGTGCTTCAGTGAGTCGAGAGACCGGAAGGGTGGCGGAGGGCGCCGCGGAGGGATCCAGCGGGAGCGGCGCGGGGTGGAGAACGGATCCCCTCCGCACGAGCAGACACCCCGACCCTCCCGCGCCGAGGGCCTCCAGCTCCGCGCGTACTGACTCTCTCAACGATGCCCCTCCCGGCATCATGTGGGGCGACCCATCCGGACCTGAGAGAGCCGGAGCGTCAGGCGGCCTGGTCGAGCAGGCGCGAGACCTCGCGCCTCAGGTGCTCCATCTGCAGTGGCTTGATGAGGCACAGGTCGGCGCCGCAGCGATAGGCCTTGTCGATGTTCCCTTCTTCGGGGTGGCCGGTGATCGCCACGATCTTGATGGCTTCCGTGTCCGGGCTGGCCTTGATTCTCTTGCAGACCTCGATGCCGTCCATGTGCGGCATCATGATGTCGAGAATGATCAGATCGGGGTGGCAGGAGCCGATCTTGAGGCCGGCCTCGTACCCGTCCCCGGCAGAGATGATCTGGTAGTTCTGGGCGTCGCCGAGCGCTTCGATGATGATCTCCACGACCGAAGACTCATCGTCGACGACGAGGATCTTCTTCTTCTCTTCGGAGAAGAAGTCCGGGTCCACCGGCATGCCGAAGCGTCCGAGGAACTCCCGGAAGTCGCTCTTTCGGATGCGGTAGTGGCCCCCCGGCGTGGAGTAGGCCTTCAGCTTCTTGGCCTTGATCCACTTGACGACACCATCGTTGGTGACCTGGCAGTAGTTGGCGACCTCGGACGTTGTAAGAAGCCTGTCGTTCATCTGCGTCATTCCCCTGTCAGGACCGTGAGGCACGAGGCCTCCGATGGCCGCATCCCTGGGATGCCTCCTCGGAGCGCATGGTTTCGTTCTTGTAGTCTGAATACCAGGTTTCTGGACTTTCCCAATGTAGGCGTGCGAAACACCTAGTCAAATCGGCACAGCATGAATATTCGACACCGGCCCGGTATACATTCGCGCATGTTCAATCCTGCCCACTAACTGAAAGGGGTTGCTGGCGGCTGCGTCACGGCGCGGTTCCATTTTCTCGAGAGGCACGAAGTCGCCCTTTCAGGGGTTCTGACGCTCCTTCCCGACACGTGGAGTGGGGGGGAAAGGGAGTCGATCAGGAGAGCGACGGACGCAGCCTGTGGTATTCTCCGGCCTCTCGGAAGCCCGGGGAAGGGAGGCAGTCCTGTGAAGGTCGTCGTCGAGAGATCCAAGTGCATCGGAGCGGCGAACTGCGTGGGGATGGCGCCGAGGACCTTCCAGCTCGATGCCGCCAAGAAAGCCACCGTCAAAGATCCGACGGCCCACGATAGCGGCACCCTTTTCGAGGCTGCGGAATCGTGCCCGACCGAAGCCGTCTACCTGTACGACGAGGAGACGGGCGAGAAGCTCTTCCCCTGATTGCCGGCGCTGTGGGGGGTATGGTAGGGTCCCGCCTCTCCAAAACAGTGCGCCCATAGCTCAGCTGGATAGAGCGTCGGACTACGAATCCGAAGGTCGGAGGTTCGAATCCTCCTGGGCGTACCACCCTCGTCCCCGGGGGGTGCGGGCACCCGCGAGCCAGGACCCACGTCGATGCCGGGATCGAGCCGCACAGGAGTTTCAACGTCCAGAACTTCGGGGGGCCCCGCCCCGGCCAGCGACGAGCGATGGATGGGAGAGGCGCTCCGCGCCGCGCGGGCGTCGGCCCGCCGAGGCGAGATCCCGGTGGGAGCCGTGGTCGTTCGCGGCGAGCGGCCACTGGCGCGAGGAGGCAACCGGACGGTTGCCGCTCGCGACCCGTCCGCTCACGCCGAGATCGTGGCGCTCCGGCGTGCCTGCCGCCGTAGCGGCAACCATCGCCTGATCGGGGCCACCCTCTACGTCACACTCGAGCCCTGTCCGATGTGCCTCGGTGCGCTGATCCAGGCCCGCATCGCGCGTCTCGTCTATGGAGCTCCGGATCCCAAGGGCGGAGGTATCTGGCTCCTCGACGTGCCCGAGTTCGCGCGCCGGGCGAACCACAGGTTTCCAGTCAGGGCAGGCGTCCGTGCAGGAGAGTCGGCCGACGTGTTGAGAGGCTTCTTCAGGCGCCGCCGGGGGAGCGGAGGCACGGGCATGGACGTGAAGCGCCCCGGAAAATAAGAGCCGGCGGCCGGGAGAGCATCCCGGCGCCGGCTTCTGTCTGCACCCCCGGTCAGAGCCTTCCGGAGGTGCCCTCCTCCCCTTGGTCCCCTGCTGGAGCAGCGGGACTCAGTTCGGCAGGTCCCTCATATACCGGCAAAGCCTGCGGGCGGCAAGGGGGCGAACTGTAAAATATGCTTTCAGCGCATAACCCGCGCAGTGTGGCCGCTCTCGAGCGGCCCGGGTATAATCCGGTCCCCTGCCCGCCCGCTTCCGGCCCGGTGGTGGCGCGGAGAGGTAGCGAAGTGGTCATAACGCGCCCGCCTCGAAAGCGGGAAGCCGGTGACGAATCGGCACGTGGGTTCGAATCCCACCCTCTCCGCCAGCTCCACCCCGCCCTCGGACCTCGGGCTCAGTCCAGGTCGAAGGGGCTCTTGGGGGGCTCCTCGTCGTCGGCGGCCTTCTCGAAGGCCTTCTTGAATTTTCTCTCGAGGATCTCGCTCTGCCGGGCACGCTCACTCAGCGCTCGGCTGAACCGGGTCTCGGCCCTCCGCTTGCCACGTGCGACCTCGTCGGCCGCCTCCTCGAGGGAGTGGTGGGGTTTCTCGGGGGCTTCATGCGAGAGGATCGCGCCGCTGCCTGCATCCACGGTCATCGTCGCGCCGCAGCATGGGCAGGTGATCTCGTGGCAACCCGGATCCATGAGCACAATGTTAGCACCGGCCCGGACGCTTGCTCCTGCTGATTGACACCCGTCGTGCGGGCGTGTTTCATCTCCGCCAAGGTGGGGACTGCCCGGCCCCTTCCCGCGCCCGGGCGCAGAAGGGGTCATGAGCTTCACGCGGCAGAGCATCCCGCGCCCGGAGAGTGTGTCTGGGGGAGATCGGCGGTTTTACGAAGCCGCCGAGGAGTACCTCGATGGGATGCTCCAGCTCAGCCCGACGGCCTCGACTTACCACGGCTACCACGCGTACGACGGCCTCCTGGAGGATCTTGGCCCTGATGGCCTCGCGGATCGCCGGTCGTTCGGCAGAGGCTGGCGCGCGCGGCTCGCGCAGATAGACGAAGCGACCCTCTCTCCCGGGGCGGTCACCGATCTCGCCCTCGTGCGCAACGACGTAGACGGAGCTCTCTTCGCTCTCGACGATCTACGGACGCACGAAACGGACCCCTCGCTCTACAACGATATCCTCGGCTATAGCGCTCTTGGGCTGACGCTGCTCGATGAGGGTGATCCGGCCTGGCCCGAGAGGCTGGGATCGCTCCTGTCCCGGCTGAAAGCGATCCCCACTTTTCTCACGCGGGCGAAACGGAATCTGCGTACGCCGGCCCGCGTCGTGACAAAGTTCATCGCCAATCAGAACCGGGGCAACCTCGAGTTCTTCGGCCGCGGGCTCCCTCAGCTCTTCGGGCGCGCTCCGTCCCTGCGGAGCGCACTCGAGCGCGAGACGGCGCGGGCCGTGGAGGCTCTCGAGGACTATCAACGGTTCCTCGAGGGAGAGCTCCTCACGCGCTCGAACGGAGACTGGCGGCTCGGGAGAGATCTCTGGATCGCGAAGCTGGGCCACACCCTGCAGAGCGATATGACTCCCGACGAGATCGTCGCCCGGGCCTGGAGCCACATCCGCTCCGAGCGACAGAAGATGCTCGACCTGGCCGAACCCCTCCATGCCAGGTTCTTCCCCGGTCACTCGCACTCGGAGAGCGGTGAAGAGAGGATCAACGCGATCGTGGGAGAGGTCATCGGGGAAGTGAGCCGCCGGCACTCGATGCCCGACGGGCTCTTGACGGACGTCCGTGAGAAGTGGGTGCCCAGGGTCAAGGACTTCATCCGGAGGGCAGGCATCCTGTCGCTTCCTCCGGACGAGGACAATTTCGTCGTGGAGCGGACGCCGGGCTTCCTCGACGGCCGGGCCGTCGCGTTCTTCAACCCCCCTCCCGCCTTCGAGCCGGAGCTGAAGAAGTCCTACTGGATCTCGTCGATCCCCGTCACCGGAGATCCGGCCAGGGACTCTGCCGCGGCCGAGTCCTTCCTGCGGGAATACAACGACTATGGGCTCCAGAGCCTCACGATCCACGAGGCGTTCCCAGGGCACTACGTCCAGTTCTACTATGCCCTGAACTCCCCCTACGCCTCGATCTACAAGAAGATCTTCGCGAACAGCACGTTCGCGGAGGGTTGGGCGGTGCTCTGCGAGGAACAGATGTTCGAGTCGGGCTACGCGGCGGATGAGCCCGAGTGCGTGCTCATCCACAAGAAGATGAACCTGCGGGCCCCGATCAACGCGATACTGGACGCTCGGCTCCACACCGAGGGGATGGACGACGGAGAGGCCGACCGCTGGGCGATGGACCTGATGCGGAGATACGGCTTCCAGGAGGAGGCCGAGGCCGAAGGGAAGCTCCGCCGGGCCAAGGTCACCGCGACGCAACTCTCCACGTACTTCGTGGGTTACCTGGAATTGAAGGATCTCACCGAAGAGTATCGCCGCCGGGAGGGAGCCGCCTTCTCGCTGCGCGAGTTCAACGAGAAGCTCCTCTCCTACGGCACGATCCCGCCGCGCTCGATCCGCCGGCTGATGCTCTGAGGGATTCTCACGAGCCTCGGGATGATTCGACCATCATCTTGAGGAAGGCCTCGTTCGACTTGGTCTTCCCGAGCTTCTCCACGAGAAGCTCCATGGCCTCGACAACCGAGAGCTGGTTCAGGACCTTCCGCAGTACCCAGATCTTGTTGAGATCCTCGCGCGGGAGCAGAAGCTCTTCCTTGCGCGTTCCGCTGCGAGTCATCTCGACGGCCGGGAACACGCGACGGTCGACCAGCGCGCGATCCAGGTGGAGCTCCATGTTGCCGGTCCCCTTGAACTCCTCGAAGATGACGTCATCCATCCTCGAACCGGTGTCCACCAGCGCCGTGGCGATGATGGTCAGACTTCCCCCCTCCTCGATGTTCCGGGCGGCGCCGAAGAACCGCTTGGGCTTCTGGAGTGCGTTGGCGTCCACGCCACCCGAGAGGACCTTGCCGGAGGGCGGCTGCACCGTGTTGTAGGCCCGCGCCAGGCGGGTGATCGAGTCGAGCAGGATCATGACGTCCTTGCCGTATTCGACGAGCCTCTTCGCCTTCTCGATCACCAGCTCGGCCACCTGGACGTGCTGGGAGGCCGGTTCGTCGAAGGTGGACGAAATCACCTCGCCCTTGACCGTCCTGCGCATGTCCGTGACTTCCTCCGGGCGCTCGTCGATCAGGAGCACGATGAGCACGACCTCGGGGTGGTTCACCGCCACGGAGTTCGCGATGGACTGCAGTAGCATGGTCTTCCCGGTTCTCGGCGGCGCGACGATGAGCCCGCGCTGCCCTTTCCCAATCGGCGTCAGAAGGTCCATCACGCGGCCGCAGAGATCCGCGGATCCCGTCTCCTGGTGGATCCACTCGTCGGGATACAGCGGGGTCAGGTTGTCGAAGAAGATTCTCCCCCTGGACTTTTCCGGGGGCTCGAAGTTGATGGCCTCGACCTTGACCAGAGCGAAATAGCGCTCGCCGCTGCGCGGGGGCCTTACCTGCCCGCTCACCGTGTCGCCTGTGTTGAGATCGAAAGCGGCGATCTGGGAAGGCGACACGTAGATGTCGTCCGGACCCGGCAAGTAGTTGTGGTCGCGAGTCCTGAGGAATCCGAACCCGTCCGGCAGCACCTCGAGCACGCCGTCCTTGAAGTTGAAGCCGCTCTTCTCGGTCTGGTGCTTGAGGATCTTGAAGATCAGGTCGTGCTTCTTGGAAACCGAGACGTTCGGGATCTCAAGCTCCCTGGCGATAGAGACCAGGTCGGTGAGCTCCTTCGTTTCCAGCTGCTCCAGGGTATGGACCGGCCCCTGCGGCTCACCCGGCGGGGTGGCCACTGCGGCGGCCGTGTGATCGATTTCCTGCGGCAATCGACGGTTGTCGGGGAAATTCCCGCGCTGGCGCCGGTGGCCGCGGAAGCGCTTATCTCCCCGGAAATGCCCGGGTGGATTCTGGGGTCTGGGTCGCCTTCCGTTCATGGGTCGAGGCGAGCGGCACGAGGCGCGGGCCAGAGGCCGCGCGGATCAGGTGAGGAGCTCGCGGAGCTTCTTGGACTTATGCAGCTTCTTGAGGGCTTTGGACTCGATCTGCCGGATGCGCTCGCGGGTAAGGCCCATTTCACGCCCGACTTCCTCAAGCGTGTAGTTCCGCTGGACCCCGATGCCGAACCGCATTCGGATGACACTCCCTTCCTTTTCCGAGAGCCCCTTCAGAGCCTCTTCGATCTTCTCTGTCCGGTCCCTGGTGATGGCCTGGTCGAAGGGAGAGATGGCCTTGTCATCGGAGATGAACCGCAGCAGGCCACCGCCCTCGTCGTCATCTCCATTGCGCTCGAAGAAGATGGGGTCCTTCACCAGCTCCAGGATCTCCTTGATCTTGGGAACCGGCATGTGCATTTTCCGGGCGATCTCTTTCGGCGACGGTTCTCTGCCGAGGGTCTTGGTGAGCTCGCGAACGGCATCAGAGACCTTCTTGTACTTCTCGTTCATGTGGACCGGGATCCGGATGATCCGTGACTTGTCGGCGATTGCCCGGTCCATGGCCTGCTTGATCCACCAGAAGGCGTACGTCGAGAACTTGTAGCCCCGCTTGTATTCGAATTTCTCGACGGCCTTCATCAGCCCGAGGTTTCCCTCCTGGATGAGATCCATCAAGGAGAGCCCCTGGTTGACGTACCTCTTCGCGATGAACACCACGAGCCGGAGGTTGGCCCGGATCATCTCCTCGCGCGCCCTGTCGAGGATGTCGCGAGACTTCAGAGCCTTGTCGGCCTGGTCGAGAACGGTTTCGACCGACAGCTTCATCTCTCTCGCAATCGCGCGGATGCTGGCCTGGTCCTTCCGGATCTCGACCTTGATCTTCTCGGCCTTGGCGCCATTGGCCACGACCTTGATCTTCCCGCCGATACGCCTGGGCCTGCCTCCGGCAGCCGCGACTCGTGAGGCGGAGCTGACGCGCTGCTTCTGATACTGGATCTTCTCGCGAAGCGAGTGGATGTGCGACGCCCCCCTGACGAGGGACTCCACGAACGGATCCAGGTGGTGTCGCGGGATCTCGCCGTTCCGGAAGTCCTTGTTGACGTCGGGCGGCACCATGGACTTCCAGAGGTGTAGCCCCTTGCGGATGACCGCATTCAGCCCGAGCTTCCCCTGCTCCATCCTCTTCGCGAGCTCAACTTCGCGATCCTTGGTGAGGAGCTGGGTCTCGCTCATGTCCCGGAAATAAATCGAGAGCAGGCCTGCCTGACGGTCGTCATCGGGCTTCTGGGGGCGATCCTCACGCGCCTCGGATTCGCCCTGCTGCCCGTTCCGCCGTTGAGGATCCGGCGAGGCGGCGGGCCGATCCATGAACACTCCTTCGAAGGAAGTGTTCTCGTCGAACTCGCCGTCAGCTCCGGCCTTTCCATCGGGCATGACACCCTGGACCTTGCCCGATTCGGGCCATGGGACCTCATGCCATGCGTCGGAGGACGACACGCCCGTGGAGCTCCCGTGGCGCGCACCATCCGCCAATGCCTTGACCGGCTTCATTCGAATTGGCTCCTCAATCTGTCGGCTCTTCATCCCTGTTACGGCCGCGCTACGGCCCACCTGCCGGCTGAAGCGATCGTCCAGATCCAACGGCGCCCTGCGCGTGCGAGGGACAGGAAGTGCGGATCTGCGCTCCTCGCGGGACTGAATTGATGTGTTTGGCCTGACCCTCGGAGTGGTGGTGGCGGCGCGCGATGTCCCTTCTGCGTTAAATTCGGCTGGTCAGAATGTGCGAAACCAATACGCACGACTGGCCCATGGCCGTGCCGAGGGGTGGAGGTTTGCTGTCTGGCTGACCCCGCTCCTGGTTCTATGTCTTTCCCGGGCAGCATCACCGGAGAATTCGTGCCATCAACCGGGATGCCCGCATCCTGCCCGCTACATGAGTGCCCTGAAAGCCCCAGATACACCCACACGTGCCCACAATCATACGATCTGGAACGAGACTGTCAAGGGAACGATAAGCACCTGTTTCATTATGTCTAACTTGTTGATTTACATGGCGTTACGCACGAACATCAACCGGATGAATAGCCATTCTTCCGGCGATTGTTCAGTCTCTCGAAAACGCGCTGTGCACAAGGGCTTTGCCGGTCTGAATCAAGTCGGTATCGGTGACCACCGCCCCGATAGTGAAAACCCTCACCCGCCCGGGAGGTGGTAGACCGTCTGAGCGCGCGCAAACCACCACCAGGGGCACGTCTCGAGCCGCGCAAAGCCTGGCTACTTCTCCAACCACCTTGCCAGAATGGAGGGCGTCGAAGGCCCCCTCACCCGTTACAACCAGGTCGGCACTCTGGAGCAGGGGTTGCAAGCCCGTCAGCTCCCCCACCGTGGAAGCTCCAGATGCGATGCGCGCTCCAAGGAATGCGACAGCGGCCGCTCCGAGTCCTCCTCCTGCGCCGCCTCCCTCGATGTCGGCGACCTGTACACCCAATTCACGAGAAAGCACAGCCGCGAGGTTGGCGAGACCCCGATCGAGCTCCTCGACTTGCTCACGGCTCGCCCCCTTCAGCGGGCCGAAGACCCGTGCAGCACCGGTCGCCCCGAGGAGCCTGTTGCTCACGTCAGCGAGCGCCAGTACCCGAGTGGAAAAAAGGCCGTCTACTGGCGGCTCGATGAAGCACAACCTCGATAGGTCCCTCCCACAACCCTGAAGGATGGACCCAGCCTGGTCTCTCAGCCGGTAGCCGAGGGCGCTCGCGAACCCCAGCCCACCGTCGACGGTGACCGATCCGCCGATCCCCAGGAGCAGCCTCGCAGGCGAACGGGCCAGGGCCTGCCGAACCGCGACGCCCAGACCAAGGGTGGACGCAAGCATCGGATCGGGCTTGCGCGCGCCGAGGGCAGCCGGGCCGCAGAAAAACGCGGATTCGATCAGGGCAGCTCCGTCGCTGAGGAATGCCACCGGAGATTCCACCGTGCCGCCGAGCGGTCCGGGAGCGCTGACTGTCTCTTTGACGCCCCCGCGTGCGGCGAGGAGGACATCCAGCGTACCGTCGCCGCCGTCCGCCATCGGGCAAGAAGTCACCGTCACGCCGGGATCCACCTGGTGGATCCCCTCGGCGAGATGTCCGCAGATCTCCGCTGCGGTGAATGTCCCCTTGAACTTGTCGGGGGCCAGCAGTATCCGCACGGGCAACCCCTGGAGTGGTCTCAGCCAGCCCGCCGCCGCCGAGGACGGATTTCCCCGAGGTAGATCCAGGTGGCGAAACCCACCACCACGAGGATGGCGAACGGCAGGCCCGGTAGGATCCCGTCACGAGCCTCCTCGATGCGAGGCCTGAGCCTGTCCATCTCGAGGTAGGTCTCGATGAGATCAGAGCGCGCTTTTGTCACCCTGTTGGCGCACTCCATCCTGCGACGGGAAGGGAAGCGGCCGACCTCCATCGGGAAGCGTCTCAGGGACTCGGGATCGCTGAACGGGGCGAGACCGCAATCTCCGGCAACCTGGTCCGCGGCGGCTTCGAGTGTGGGGATGGCCTCTCCAGCCGCTTTCAGCTCGCCCTCCAGCCCACGCAGGCGCGAGAGTGTGGACCAACTCCACCAGACCGAAGCCAGGGCGAGGAGCCCCAGGGCCGCGTGCACGATCCACCGCCGCCGCCGGGCTTCGGGAAGGTCTCTGGCATTCAATACCATGGCTCGAAACCCTCGCCGCAGCATCCAGGGTCTGAGCGGATGCGTCGGTCGAAACCCGCTTGACAGGTCCTACCGGAGAGACCGCTATAATAGCTGCGTGACGATGTCGGCGGAGAGCGTCGAGCGCATCTACGATTCCTACTCGGGCGTCTACGACCTCCTCTTCAACAGCGTTCTCCAGCCCGGACGCGAGCGCGCCGTTCACTCTCTCGGGATCGAGCCAGGGGACCGCGTGCTGGAGGTCGGCGTGGGTACCGGGCTTTCACTTCCCTACTACCCGAGCTACTGCGAGGTGACGGGAATCGATCTCTCTGCGGCGATGCTGAAGCGCGCAGAGGAGCGAGCCAGGGAGCTTGGGATGCGGCGCGCGCGCCTGCTCAGGATGGGTGCCGAGCGCATGTCCCTTCCCGACGCCTGCTTCGATCGTGTTCAGGCCACCTATCTCCTCAGCACCGTGCCCGAGCCCGCGAAGGTCCTCTCCGAGATCTGGCGTGTCTGCCGACCCGGAGGCACGGTCGGTATCCTCAATCACTTCCAGAGCCGGAACCGCCTGGTGGCCCTGGGAGAGAAGGTCTTCACGCCATTGAGCAGGAAGCTAGGCTTCGTGCTGGATCTCCACCTGGATCAGGTGATCGGCGACGGCCGGTTCACGGTGGAAAGCGTCGAGCGGGTCAACAACCCTCCCCTCTGGTCGCTCGTCATCCTCACGCGGAACCGGAGCGAAGGAACTCGCGCCAGCGGCTGAGGCACCGGGCAGCGACTCCGGCAGCCATCCATCAGCCCACGCGTTGACCCTCACTCCCCCCTCGGCTACCCTCACGGTTCGCCCCCGCAGCACGGTGGATCGCTTCCCGGAGGGCTCGTCCGCGGAGAGATGTCCGAGTGGCTTAAGGAGCACGCTTGGAAAGCGTGTGTGGCTTAACGGTCACCGTGGGTTCGAATCCCACTCTCTCCGCCACACCATTCCCGCCGTCCGCCGACCCTTCACCCCAAGGCGGGTGCGCCACGGGCGCAAGTCGGGGGCTCATCTCACAGGGTCATCGGTTCCCCGGGAGCACGGTCGGGCAGGGCCCGGCGCTCAGCCTTTGGAGGTCCCGGTTGCGGGAGTCGCGGCAGGCTTCAGGACGAGCTGCTCGATCCTAGCGCGGAGAACGGCGAAGAGGTTGAGGTTCCCGCTCGTGAAGACATCGTCGATCCTGCCGTCGGGCGCGATGGTGATCAACGTTGGCGTGGAGATCATCCGGTACTTCGTGCTGTACCGACTGTCCTTGTTGCGCGTGATCGGGAAGTCGATGCCCTGCCCCTCCGCGAAGGCGCGAACCTCGTCATTGCTTCCGTCGCGGACCACGGAGATCAGATTGAGGTACTTCCCGCCGAAGGTCTTCTGAGCGATGACCACGCCGGGCATGACGGTCTTCGAATACCGGCATCGCGGGCTCCAGTAGAGGATGGCCGTCACCTTCCCGGGCTCGACATAATCTGCGATCTGCAGCGTCGCGCCCGTGTCGTACCGGGGCAACGCGAGCCGCTGAAACGGCGTCCCGATCAGATCGCTCGCCGGATAGTGGCGCCAGATCTCCCTTGCGGGCGGCCGTTCTCCCTTCGAGGCCATCAGGATCGCGTCCCGGGCGGTCAGCTCCCCGCGAACGGGGTGCAGGAGAGAGCGGGCGCCCGAGAAGCTCAGCTCTCCATATGAGTTGATGAGCACGAGGCTCGGAACGAAGCGCAGCCTGAGGGCTTTCTGGATTCGCGTCTCCTCGTCCAGGATGACGGGCCGCTCGATGCCGAGCAGGCGCATCCGCTCGTGCAGCTCGCTCACCTCGAAGCGGCTCCCGAGGAAAGTCACCGGGTAGAGGGCGACCTTGCCCGCGGCCTCCTTCTCCACGAAGTCCTGGACTTCGAGGTAGATCTCCTCGGAGAGGGCGTGCCCGATCCTGAAGTAGAAGAGGACGACAGGCTGCTTTCCGAGGAGGGTGCCGAGATCCAACGGCCCGGGCACGAGGCTCCCCGGAGGAAGAACCGAGAGCTTCATCGCGGGGAACGCAGCGCCGGGCGCCAAGGCTCCGCCGTCGACCGCGTCTGCTTGCGGGGCGGCCTCGATGCCTTCATCGAGGCTTTCCGTTTCCTCGGCGTCGGTCCCCGGGCCTGGGAGACTCTGCGCCGGCCGCGTGTCGGATCCCGCGTTGGCAGCCAGGGCCGCAGCGAACAGAAGGCCGAGGATCGGTCGAGTCATCGGCGGTGATTATAGGTTGCGATCGCCCGGATCGCAGGGGTATTCTCCGCTCAACTTCCTCGCGGGCAATGCGGTCCGAGGCCCGTGCACGTCGAGCCCATGAACCCCGTCAGGCCCGGAAGGGAGCAGCGGTCAGTGGAAGCTCGCCGGTGCCATGGTTCCCCTGGGGCCGCCTCCCGCGGGGAAGCCAGAGGGTCCCGAGAAGACGCCGTGATGCCATGAGCCTCTTTCCCGAGCTGGAGAAGCAGCCCCCCGCCCGCGGCCGCAAACCGGGACGGCCATCCCCGCCTGCTTCGGACGAGCCCCCTGCCAGGGCACCGGGCGCAGGCTACCTCGCCCTTGCGCGCAAGTACCGGCCGGCGCAATTCGACGAGGTCGTGGGCCAGGACGCCGTCATCTCCACGCTCACGCACGCCATCGAAGGCGGCCGCCTGCATCATGCCTACCTCTTCTCCGGCATCCGGGGCGTCGGCAAGACCACGGTGGCCCGCCTTTTCGCCAGAGCGCTCAACTGCGTCGAGGGCCCGACTCCCAAGCCGTGCGGGCGATGCGATGCCTGCGCCGAGATCACCTCGGGCCTCAGCCTTGACGTCATCGAGCTCGATGCCGCCTCGAACCGAGGCGTCGACGACGTGGAGCCCCTGCGCGAGGCGGCGCGCTACGCCCCATCCAGGGATCGGAACAAGGTCTTCATCCTCGACGAAGTCCACATGCTCTCCAACGCGGCCTTCAATTCGCTCCTCAAGATCCTGGAGGAACCGCCGCCACGGATCGTCTGGATCCTCGCCACCACCGAGTATCGAAAGGTCCCGCCGACCGTCGTCTCACGATGCCAGCACTTCGAGTTTCGCCGTGTGCCGCGGTCTCTCGTCGGCGGTTATTTGAAGAGAATCGCCAGCGCCGAGGGCATCGAAGTGGATCCACAGGGAATCGAGATCCTCGCGGCCAGCGCGGGGGGCAGCGTGCGGGACGCCGTGAGCCTCCTCGACCAGGCCATCGCCTATTCGGGCTCGAGAGCGACGGCGGAAGACGTGCGCCAGGCCATTGGTGCCATCGATCGGAGGCTGCTCGTACAGTTCCTCGCTCTTCTCGCCGGGAGAGACGCCCCCGGCGCGCTCGAGATGATCGCGCAGCTCGCCGAGGGAGGCATCGATTTCTCCCAGTTCGCCTCGGGACTTCTATCCACCATCCGCGACGCCACCGTGGCCAGGTTCGCGCCCGACGCCGGCCGTGCCCTCGAGGCGACTGAGGACGAGGTCCGCGAGCTCCGCGAGCTGGGCCAGACCTTCAACGAGGACGGGCTCCTCCGGGTCTTCAATGCGCTCCTCGACCTTCCCGGAGCCCTGCGCGGGGCGCCCCAACCCCGCTTCGTGCTCGAAGCCGCAGCCCTGAAGCTCACGCGGCTTGCCGACCTCACGCCGATCGAGGATGTCCTGCGCGATCTCAGGAGGGGCCCGGAGCCCGGCGGCTCCACCTCTCCGGCTCCGCCCGCCCGCGGAGATGGGCCGGCGGGACAGCCAACTCCGCCCCCGAGCCGCGCTGCCGGCCCGGCCGTGAGGTCGGACTCGACGCCAGTCGGGGGCTCGCCTGTCTCGCGCCCGCCGGCCGCGGGCACACCGGACAGCGACCTGCTGGAGCGCTTCCTGAAGGCTGTGCAGGCGAGGAAAATCTCCTTGCGAACCTTCCTGGAGGCGGCCGGACGTATCCAGGTGCTCGACGATCGGATCCGGGTTGAGTTCGCCCCTCGGCAGAGTTTCTTTCGAGAGAGCCTCGCCACACCGGAGAGTCGTGCGATCCTCCGGGAGGCCGCTCTCGAGGCCGCGGGTCGCACCCTGGAGATAGAAGTTGCCGCTGGGGCGGCCCCCGCTGCGGAGTCTCAAGCCTCCGTGGCAACCGACCCGGCGGGCGCCGGGCAGGGCAGGAGAGAGCGGCTCATCCAGGAGGCGCTCAGCCGTCCCGGCGTGAAGATGGTGATGGATGCGTTCGGCGGGCAGATCGTCGACATTCGCGAGATCACCTGAGCAGCGGGAAGAGCCCATGGTCAACATCGACAAGCTGCTCAAGCAGGCCAGGCAGATGCAGGAGGACATCTCCCGCCAGATGGAAGAGCTGGAGGTCGATTGCTCTGCCGGCGGCGATGCCGTGAGGATCAGGATGAACGGCAAGAAGGAGGTGCTCGCCGTGAGCATCGCGCCCGAGGCCGTCGGCCCCGGCGACCCTTCGATTCTGGAGGACCTCGTCCTCGCCGCGGTCAACGAAACCGTCCATGCCGTCGACAAGGAGCTCGCCGGCACTCTGGGGGGAGCCATGCCTCCCGGCTTCGTGCCGGACTGAGGACGCTCGACTCTCATGCCCCCATTCGCGGAGCCGCTCACGAGACTGATGGACGCGCTGAAATCGCTTCCGGGAATCGGGCCCAAGAGCGCCCAGAGGCTGGCTTTCCATATTCTCAAATCGCCGCGCAGCGAGGTGGATGCGCTCGCCACGGCTCTCCTCGACGTCAAGAGCAAGCTCCGGCTCTGCACCCAGTGCTTCAACATCGCCGATCAGGAGCGTTGCCCGATCTGCTCGGATCCGGGGCGGGAGCAGGCTCAGATCTGTGTCGTCGAAGAGCCGGGGAACGTCGCCGTCATCGAGCGCGCCGGGGGATACCGGGGCCTGTATCACGTCCTGCACGGGTCCATCTCGCCCATGCACGGCATCGGGCCGGAGCAGATCCGCGCCTCGGAGCTCCTCGATCGGGTGCATGCCGGCGGGATCCAGGAGGTCATCCTCGCAACCAATCCCACGGCGGACGGCGAGACCACCGCGACGCACCTCGCGACCCTTCTGAAGCCCCTGCACGTCCAGGTGAGCCGGATCGGGATGGGTCTTCCGGTCGGCGCCGACATAGAATACGTCGACGAGGTGACGCTCTCGAAGGCCCTCGACGGGCGCAGGCTGGTGTGACGTGAGCACGAACGAGCGGGAAGCCAGGCGGCTGTTCCTGGATCAGTGGCGCCGGAAATTCACGACGACCGGCGCCATCATGGCCAGCTCCAGGGGCCTCGCCAGGGCCATGACGGCCAACATCAGGCCCGGGGACGCGCCGCGGCGGATCCTGGAGGCCGGGCCGGGAACCGGTGTCTTCACCACCGAGATCGCCCGGCGGATGGGGCCCCACGATCGCCTCGACATCTACGAGATCAACCCGGCGTTCGCGGACTATCTCGACCAGCGGATCCGGCGCGAGCCCGTGTTCGCAGCCCTCGAGGGGAGGATCTGCCTGCACAGGACCGACATCCTTGAGATGCCTGGGGATTCGATCTTCGATCGCATCGTCTCGAGTCTCCCCCTCAACAACTTCGAGCCGGCCTCCGTGCGCATGATCTTCGATACCTTCTTCGCCCACCTGAGCCCGGGAGGGATCCTCTCCTACTTCGAATACGCCTTCGTGCGGACCCTCAAGAGCTGGGTATCGACGAGGCCGGAGCGGCAGCGACTCAGAGGAGTGGACGAAGTGACCGCGGAGTACCTCCATCAGTTCCAGATCCGCAGCGACCCGGTCGTGCTCAACCTGCCTCCGGCCGTGGCGCGCCATCTCGTCAAGCCCATCTCACTCGAACTGCCGGCGCCCAGGGTGTCCGGACGGCTCCGCCCCGCGGCCGCAGTCCGCTAGGAAGGCCGCGGGCTTCGAGCCCGGCTCGGAGTGCTGCCCGGGTGTTGAAGCCGGCTGCGTGGACGCTCCAGGGGGTGTGCGGTATATTGGCCGCCTCGCGAGGGACTCCCGACAGGCGCCTGCTCATACGGTAGTGAGGTGACCCATGCCCTTGGCCGACACGGTGATGTATGAGGGCGAATTCAACCAGATCCAGGAGATCCTCAAGCGTCTGTGTCAGGAATCCAACGCCAGGGCCGCCTTCCTGATCGACCGCAACGGCCAGCCGATCGCCTCGACCGGAGAGAACATCGAGGACGTCGATTGCACTTCGCTGGCCAGCCTGACGGCCGGGAACGTCGCAAGTACCGACGCGCTTGCCAAGCTCATCGGCGAGAAGGAATTCTCGGTCCTGTTTCACGAGGGCGAGAAGGACAATCTCCACATCTCGATGGTGGGCAACAAGGCCATCCTCATGATCCTGTTCGACGAGCGCTCCTCTCTCGGGCTCGTGCGCCTCAGGGTGCGGAAATCCACCGGGGAGCTCGCAGGGATCTTCGACACCATCGAGGAGAAGGTCATCGCCGAGAGGGCCAAGGGGGCCAGCGCCGAGTCTCCCTTCGCAGAAATCACGGACGCAGACATCGACGCGCTATTCTCCCAGTAATCCGCGATGGCTTTCATCAATTACGCAGCCCGGGAGATCAACTGCAAGCTCGTCTATTACGGCCCCGGCCTCGGCGGCAAGACGACGAACCTGCAAGTCATCTACGAGAAGACCAATCCCGACGTCAAGGGAAAGCTCATCTCCCTGGCCACCGAAACGGAGCGGACGCTCTTCTTCGACTTCCTGCCGCTCGAGCTGGGGACCATCCGGGGATTCAGGACCCGGTTCCACCTGTACACGGTCCCCGGGCAGGTCTTCTACAACGCCTCGCGAAAGCTGATCCTCAAGGGGTGCGACGGCGTCGTCTTCGTCGCCGACTCCCAGGCAGCCCGGATGGACGCGAACATCGAGTCCCTCAAGAACCTCGAAGAGAACCTCTCGGCCAACGGCTTCGATCTCAAGACGATGCCCTACGTCCTCCAGGTCAACAAGCGCGACATGCCCACGGCCGCCCCGGTCGATGAGATGACGACGAAGCTCCGTTTCAAGGACGAGGAGGTCTTCGAAGCCGTCGCGATCAAGGGGACGGGTGTCTTCGAGACGCTGCGGGCCCTCGCCCGGCACGTCCTGGTGGACCTCAAGAGGGTCAAGTAGCCTTCTCCCCCGCCTGGAGCCTGCGGGTTCCATGCCGTTTGCCGGTTTTCACCTCGAAGGTTGACGCAGCGGGACCCCCCTGCTAACGTGTGCGTTTCCCCGAAGCTGGCGGCCTGCGCCGACATGGGATCGGCGCGAGCGGTGCGGGCCCGGGGAACAGCTCAACGGAGTCCTTCCATGGATTACGCCATCGTCGAGATCGGAGGCGCGCAGCACCGGGTCCGCCCGGGGGATCGCGTCCGCGTCCAGCTCATCGAAGGCACCGGCAAGGTCACCCTGGACAAGGTCCTCCTCGTGCAGAGCGAGGGAGGCCTGCGGGTCGGCACCCCCTACGTCCCGGGTGCCGTAGTCACGGCCAAGGTCCTGGGCGAGGAAAAGGGCCGCAAGGTCATCGTCTTCAAGAAGAAGAAGCGCAAGCAGTACCGGCGAACACGTGGCCACCGGCAGAACTACACGTCGCTCCTCATCGACTCCATAAGTCCCGGAGGCTGATCCATGGCTCACAAGAAGGGCGGAGGAAGCTCCCGCAACGGACGAGACAGCAACGCGCAGCGGCTCGGCGTGAAGCGCTTCGCGGGGCAGGTGGTCCGCTGTGGCTCGATTCTCGTCCGCCAGCGGGGCACTCCCATCAAGCCGGGGGTGAACGTCGGCCGGGGGAAGGACGATACGCTCTTTGCGCTCGCGGACGGCATCGTCCGGTTCCGCGACCGGGGCCGCATGGGCCGCTTCGTCGATGTTCGTCCCGCGGAGTCCGCCTGAAGGGGATGCTTCCATAGCTGATCCCCGCCAGCCCGGCTTCGCCGGGCGGGACCTCGGCCTGCCGGGCGCCGACCCTACCCTCTCCTTTCTTCCCTTCCGCGCAGAGGTCGAACATGTTCGTGGATTACGCCCGGATTCTCGTGATGGGCGGCCGGGGCGGCGACGGGTGTCTCTCCTTCCGACGCGAGAAGTTCGTCCCCAGAGGTGGACCGGACGGGGGCGACGGGGGTGATGGCGGAAGCGTGATCTTCGAAGTGGACAGCGCGCTCACGACGCTGACGGCTTTCAGGCTGCGACAACACTTCCGGGCAGAGAAGGGAGAGCACGGCCGCGGCAAGGACCAGCACGGGAGGCAGGGCGAAGACCTCCTGGTCGCCGTGCCCGCCGGAACGGAGGTCCGTGACGATGAGGCAAGGCCGCTCATGGACCTCGTCGAAGCCGGTCAGCGCTGGACCGCGGCCCGGGGAGGGCGAGGGGGTCGAGGCAACGCCCGATTCGCCACCTCGACGAACCAGGCTCCGCGGAAAAGGGAGGAGGGCTCTCCGGGCGAGGAGCGATTCCTCCGCCTGGAGTTGCGGCTCCTGGCCGACGTGGGCCTCCTGGGTCTGCCCAACGCCGGGAAGAGCACCCTGATATCGCGCATCACCGGAGCGCGCCCGAAGATTGCCGACTACCCCTTCACAACCCTCACGCCTCACCTGGGGGTGGTCGACGCCGGGGACTTCGAGTCCTTCGTGGTCGCCGACATCCCCGGCCTCATCGAAGGGGCGCACGAAGGAGCTGGACTCGGCACCCGTTTCCTGCGGCACGTGGAGCGGACCCGCCTGCTGGCGCATCTCGTCGACCTCTCCGGATCAGGTGACGCGGAGCCCCTCGCTTCGCTCGAGACCATCAACAGAGAGCTGGCGCAGGCCGGCGCAGGGCTGGCGACGAAGCCCCAGGTCGTCGTGGCGACCAAGCTGGACCTGCTGGCGGGCCTGCCGGGCGCCGATGAAGCGCTCCAGCGGCTGCGGGAAGCCTGCGCGGAGAGCGGCACGCCCTTCATCGCGATCTCCTCGGTCTCCGGCGAGGGCCTCTCCGACCTGGTGCGCCTCCTGGCATCGGAGCTGAGGGCGGTGAAGGCACGATCCGCGACGGCGCCATGAGGTTGGGAGTCCTGGGCGGCACCTTCGATCCCGTACACAACGGCCACCTTGCGATGGCGCGGGCGGCCATCCGCTGCGCGCTCCTGGATCGCGTGCTCATGGTCCCGTGCGCGCGCCCGCCTCACAAGGACCGTCCGGACCTCACGGACGGCTACAGCCGCTTTGCCATGCTCGTGCTCGCCCTGATGGACGAGTCCTCGATCGACGCTTCAACGATCGAGCTGCAGCGAGGGGGGATCTCCTACACCGCCGACACGCTCAGGCTTCTCACCACCGAGAGACCGCGCATGGACCTCTTCCTGATCCTCGGGAGCGATTCCTTCGTCGAGCTGGAGACCTGGCGCTCCTGCCCGGAGATCCTCTCGCTGGCCGCCCTCCTCGTCGCGCCCCGCAGGGGGATCGAGGGCGCGGCGCTCCGCGACAGGGCTCCGGGGCTGCTCCGCGGCGAGCTGCTCCCACCGGGGAGCCTGGTGCCTGGAGCACCTCAACCGGGGCTGCCGGCGGCAGCTCTGGTGAGAATGGACCCCGTCGAGGTCTCCTCGACGGAAATACGCTCCCGCCTCCGCGGTGGCCGCTCCGTCAGCGGATTGGTCCCGGCCCCCGTCGAAACCTATATCCGCCGGCAGGGAATCTATGGCACGACCCTCATTGCCTGACCCGGCCCTGGATCTGGCCGTGAAAGCGGCCCAGGCGAAGAAGGCCGAGGACCTCGTGGTCCTGGACCTCAGGGGCCTCAGCGACGTGACCGATTTCTTCATCATCTGCCATGGCCGCTCGACACGGCAGGTTCAGACCGTGGCGGACGCCATCGAGGACACTCTCAGGGCGACGAAACGCCGCCCGAAGCACGTCGAGGGGCATGGCCGCGGCGAGTGGGTCCTGATGGACTACATCGACTTCATCGTCCACATCTTCACCGTAGAGCGGCGGATGTACTACGCGCTGGAGAAGCTCTGGTCCGACGCGCCGAGCCTCTCCTGGGACGGGCGTGAAGGAGACAAGGAGGTCCGGAAGGGCTCTCTCGGGGGGAGATCCCGGAAAGGCTGACTGCCGCTCGGTTTTTGACAACGCAGAACCGGCTGTCTAGATTATGCCACCCTCAAAAAGAGGAACGGACGCTCCGGTCTTCGTGGGCAGGTCGGCGGCCATGGAAGCCGTGCTCGACCTGGCCGAGAAGGTCGCCAGGAGCGAAGCCAGTGTCCTCATTCTGGGGGAAAGCGGCACCGGGAAAGGGCTCCTCGCGGAGCACATCCACCGCAGAGGCCCGCGGCGGGAACGGCCCTTCGTGACCGTCCCCTGCGCCAACATCCCGGCTGAGCTCTTTGAAAGCGAGCTCTTCGGGCATGAGCGCGGGTCCCACACCGATGCCCATGCGCGGAAGAGCGGGAGATTCGAAACTGCGGACGGAGGCACGCTCTTCCTCGACGGGTTGGAGGCGCTCAGCCCCCTGGTGCAGGCGAAGCTGCTGAGGGTCCTTCAGGAGAAGGCCTTCGAGCGCCTCGGCGGGACCGAGACGGTCCGCGTGGATGTCCGTGTCCTGGCGGCCAGCCGGGATGCCCTTCACGAGATGGTCGAGGTCGGCACCTTCCGGGAGGACCTCTTCTACAGGCTGAACGTCGTCCAGATCCGCATCCCGCCCCTCAGAGAGCGCCCGGAGGACGTGCCTCTCCTCGCGAAATACTTCCTGAAGCTCTATCGGGCGCGCAACAGGGGGGGGCCGGAGCGGTTCAGCCCGCTGGCGCGCCGGATGATGAAGGAGTACGCGTGGCCGGGCAATGTGCGGGAGGTGATCAACGCCATCGAGGCTGCAGCCATCCGCGCCACCGGAGCCGTGATCGAGCCCGAGGATCTGCCTCTGGGCGGTCGGACCCAGGTGGACCAGATGGTCGCCGGTTCCGCGGCTCGGTCCATGAGCCTTGCCGCCGTGGAGGAGATGTACATCCGGGAGGTGTTGAGACGGACGAGAGGTAACCGCTCCCGAGCCGCCGCCATCCTCGGCATCAGCCGCAAGACGTTGCACGCCAAGATCAAGAGGTACGCGGTCTCCGGCTCGCCGCCGGCGGGCCACGGAAAGAGATGAAGGTCGCGGTCCTGTGGGCCGGAAAGACCCGGGACCGCCGCATCGAGGCGCTGACGGCGGAATACATCGACCGCGTCCGGCGCTTCTGCAAGCTGGAGATCCGGGAGGTGCGCGAGGCGCCGCGGGATGCCGCGGTGACGCCTCGCGAGCGAGCTGAACGGGAGGGGAAACGCCTCCTCGAGGCCCTCCGCCCGGGCGAGCATGTCATCGTGCTGGACGAGCGCGGCCGGCAGGTGGACTCGGGTGAATTCGCCACGCTGCTGGGTTCCGCCCTGGAAGGGCACCCGGCCGGCGTGGTGATTGTCATCGGCGGCCCTTACGGAGTCTCCGAAGGCGTGAGGAGCAGCGCCTCGAGCGTGGTGGCGCTCTCGAGAATGACGCTGACCCACGAGGCGGCGCGGATGATCGCGATGGAGCAGGTTTACAGGGCCTTCACCATTCTGCGCGGTGGACGATACCATCACTGACCTGGCGAGGGCCGACGGGAGAACGTCATGGACAAGCGAACGATGGTCTCATACAAGAAGAAGCTCCTCGCCAAGAGGCAGGAGCTCACGGCGGCCTACAACCGGGACAAGAACTACGGAAGGGAGAGCGACGCGGGGGGCACCCAGGACCTCGCCGACAAGGCCTCCACTTCCTACACCAAGGAGTTCCTCTACTCTCTCAGCAACAGCGAGCGCGTCGTGCTCCAAGAAGTCGAGTATGCGCTCAGCAGGATCGGGGAGAGCGAGTTCGGCGTCTGCGAGGAGTGCGGAGAGATCATCCACAAGAAGCGCCTGGATGCCGTACCATGGGCGCGATACTGCCTGGCCTGCCAGGAGGCCTTTGACAAGGGGAGGCTTCAAGAAGCAGGTCAATAGCCGGACCCCGGGTCCGGTCGCCGCGGCATCAAGATGAAGATCCGGACCTTCCTGGTACTGCTCCTCAACCTGGCCCTCACGGCAGCGGCGGCGCTCCTCGTCATCCGAAACCACGCCACGCTGTCGCTCCCCTTCGCCCTCACAGACGATCTCACGATTCCGGTCTATGCCCTTCTGGGCAGCGCGTTCCTGCTCGGGGCGACTGTCGTCCTCACGGGGTCCATCTTCCGTGATTCCCGAGAGCTCCTGCGGCGTCTCGAAGGGCTGAGAGGCACGAAGGAGACCCGCCAGCTCGAGGAGCTCTACAGGCAGGGGATCGAGGCTGTCCGGGAGGGCCAGGAGGAGAGGGCGCTCGTGCATTTCCAGGCCGTCCTCTCGGCCGATCCCAACCACGTCGAAGCGCTGATTGGCGCCGGACAGGCGCAGAGAGCGCTCCGCAACCACCGCGAGGCGGTGGACCTCCACAGGAAGGCCCACCGGCTCCGCCGGGATGACCAGGAGATCCTGCACGAGCTCGCCAGGGACTACGAAGCGCTGGACGATGTCGAGAAAGCGAAGGTCGTGCTCAACAGGATCATCCAGCTCCGTCCGAGGAGGGCCCTCACGGCCTACCGCAAGCTCAGGAGGATCGCCATGAAGCAGGGCGACTGGGAGCGGGCCTGGCAGATCCAGGGTCTCATCGAGGCGCAGACCGAGAAGACGCCCTACAAGGTCGAGGCCGAGCGGCGGTTCAGCGTCGGGATCCGCTACCAGATGGCCGTGGCCCGGAGCACAGCGGGGCGAGACCGGGAGTGCGCCAATTCCCTTCGCAAGATCGTGAAGAGCGACCCGCTGTTCGTCCCAGCCCACGTCCTGCTGGGTGAAGTGCTCGTGAACATGGGCCAGGCGAAGGCCGGCGTCGAGGCATGGGCCCGGGGCTTCGATCGCACGGGATCACCCGTCTTCCTCTCTCTGATGGAGGACCACTTCCTGACGACCTCCGAGCCCGAGATGGCCATCGAAGCGCTGCAGACCGCGGTCGGGCGCGCGGCGAGCGACTTTCTCCCGCGACTCTTCCTGGCACGGCTCTACCTGAGGCTCGAGATGATCGAGGATGGCTACCGCGAGCTTCGCCCTCTCATGGATCGAGCGGACAGCTCACCAACCATGCACGCGTGGATGGCCTCGATCCACGAGCGGCGGCATGAGTACCGCGAGTCGTCCCGGGAGTATCGCAAGACACTCAAGCTCCTGGGCCTCCCCAACCTCCTCTATCACTGCGCCGTCTGCGGGGCCAGGTACGCCGATTGGGAGGATCGGTGCACCACCTGCCTCGAGTGGAACCAGATCGTCCTCGATTTCGGCGAAGATCGGGCGCGGGACGAGAAGGGGACCATCACCGGTCCGATCTACAGCAGCACATCCTGAGCTCGGGCAGGCTCTCCGAGGCGCGGCGCTCTCGAAGCGACCCGCGCCCCTGATGGCCGATCAGGCTCCCGGACCCGCAGCCGCGTGCTGCCGCTTCAATCCCCGTTGAGAATGCGCCGGGGACTTCCTATGATCCCGGCCCTCCCCTGCTCGTGGCCCCAGGAGCCGGTCCGGGTCATGACACGGGTCGCGTTGCAGGCGCGGGTGGGCCGTTACCTCCGTCTTCCCGTCCGGTGGCTGCTCCCCTCCATCGCAACTGGGATACGCTCGATGGGCGCGGCCATCCTCTCACCGAACTGTCCGTGCTGCCGGATGGAGATGGGCTGGGGGAAGCACGGAGTCTGTGGTGCCTGCTGGAGTGAGGTCCTTCCGGCCGGACAGCTCTCCTGCGAGCTCTGCTCGGGAGCACTCGCCTTCACGGAGACCGTCTCTCGGGGCTTCCGGTGCCCGCGATGCCTGGAGGACGCGGCCCGCGACGGAAGCCCGCCCTTCACGGCGGTCGTATCGTGGGGGCACTATGATGGCCGCCTGAGGGATCTGGTGCACGCCTTCAAGTACGAGGGTCGCCCGGGTCTTGCGAGGCCCATCGGTGAGCGGCTTGCCGAGGCACTTCTGGCCCGCGAGCTCGGCCCGAGGCTCACCGGCTGCCTCGTGGTACCCGTGCCGCTGGCGCGGGACCGGCGCAGGGAGAGGGGTTACGATCAGGCGCTGCTTCTCGCCCGGCGATTGCGTGATGCGCTGCGGAGGCGCCGATTCGCTCCATCGAGGGTCGCGCAAGCGCTCAGGCGGCTGAGAGGCGGGCCGCCCCAGACGGGCCTGGCGCGGAAGGAGCGACTGATCAACCCGCGGGGTGCCTACGGGCCGGCTCGCGGAGCGGCAGTTGTTCGCGGGAGCAGGGTGCTGCTGGTGGACGATGTTCTGACGACCGGAGCGACGGCGGCAGAGTGTTCAACGATCCTCCTGGGAGCCGGCGCCAGGGAAGTGATCGTGGCAGTGGCTGCGAGAACACCCGCGCGCAGCGCGAACCTTCGATCCACACGGGGATCGAGCGGAGGAGACGGTGAGATCGACTGATTCGAGCCAGCACACGCGATGGAGGTTCAGGATTCTCGGGGCCCTCGGGGTGGCGCTGGCCCTCCTGGCGGCCGAAATTCCGAATCGCGCCGAGGAGGCCTCGGGTGGTGAAGCCGGGCTCAAGTTCACTCTCGAACGGCTGGGCCAGTTCACGTATGCCGGTGACCCGGTGATGGTGCGCGTGGCCGTATTCAACACAGGCGAGAAGGCCTTCGAGAATGCGTCGGGGCTGGATCTGCTCGGGAACCTGGGGATCATCAATCTCGACGAGGGGCGCCGGCTTGCGGCCCGTCAGGACCGCGCTCCAGACCGGCGTCTGGAGCCGGCAGTGATCCCTCCCGGCGGGTTCTTCGGCCGCATCCTCGATCTGCGCGACGCGGTCGTGGGCATGGACGCTCCGGGGCGCTACACGGCACGCCTGTCCCTCGAAGGCTCCGAGGTCCAGGAGATCCCGCTCGTCGTGATCCCCCGCTTCGAACCGCAGAAGCCCTACCGGGCCGTCGTGGAGACCGATTACGGCACCCTGGTCTTCGATCTCCTGGGGAAGGAAGCTCCGAAGCACGTTCAGAACTTCTACGATCTGGCGAACCAGGGCTACTACGACGGCACGCTGGTCCATGCCGTGGTGAAGGGTATCGAGATTCACGCCGGGGACAGGGCCGGGGACGGGACGAGCACACCCGGCTACTCGCTGGGCCCCGAGGTTTCCTCGGGGCTGAAGCACCAGAGAGGGACGCTCTCGATGCTGAGGATGGGACCCAATGATCACGGGTCTCTCTTCGTGATCAGCCTTGGGGAGACCCGGGAGCGAGACGGAGTCTTCACCATCTTCGGCGCCCTCGCCTCAGGGGAGGAGGCGCTGGCCGCCATCGAGAACCTGCCAACCGCCGGGACGCGCGACGCGGTGCCCTACAGGCCCCTGGCGCAGGTGAGGATCCAGTCCGTCCGGGTGGCGCCCGCTCCTGATGGCTCACGGGCCACGGCTACATCGGGCTAGGAGATCGACCGGGGTCAGAGTCCTCTGAGCGCCTCGACGACCTGCGCCGCGTGCGTCGCCGGTGAAACCCTCGGCCACACCTTGCGGATGGTCCCCTCCTTGTCGATGAGGAAGGTCACCCTGGCTGCATACCCGGGACCCAGCACGCCGAAGGCTCGTGCGACCGCACCGTCCGTGTCGCAGATCATGGAGAACGGTAGGCCGAGCCTCCCGGCGAAGGCCGCCTGAGCCCCCGTGCCGTCGAGGCTGGCCCCGATGACCTCTCCGCCCAGGCCCTTGATCTCCCCGATCGCCTCGCGGAACCCGCGAGCCTCCACCGTTCAGCCGGGGGTGTCGGCCTTGGGGAAGAAGAAAAGCACGACGTGGCTGCGGCCCGTGTACTTCGCCAGCGTGATGGCGGTGCCGCCGGAGTCCTTGGCGGAGAAGAGAGGCGCCTTGCTTCCCTCCTGAGGCAGCCCGAGGCTGACTCCGCCCCTTCGAAGGATCATGCCGGCGCCGCGGAGGAGGATCGATGTCATCCCGGCCAGACTCCTGAGCACTGCGCCCATCGCTCCTCCCAAGAAAAAGCCCCGGGCCGCGGCCCGTGGCGGGTGCGCCACTTTACCGCAGGCCCGGGGGTCTCTTCTCGTCGAGGATCCGGCGGCTCAGGCAGCCTTGACCTTCTTCTGCTCCATGCCGACTTCGATCCTGACAGTCTTCGGCTTCACCTCTTCGGGCACCGGAATCATCAGCTCGAGCACGCCGTCCTCGTAGCGCGCCTTGATGTCGTCGCCCTTGATGCCCTCCGGGAGGCGAAATGATCTTACGAAGCGTCCGTACCGCGACTCGCTGAAGTGGACGTTTCTCTCGTCCACCTCGCGGCTGGCCTTCTTCTCACCGCTGATCTGGAGATGGTCGCCGGTGACGGAGACGCTGACCTCTCCGGGGGAGACGCCAGGCAGCTCCATCCGGACGACGTAGTTGCCATCCTTCTCGTAGGAGTCGACCGCAGGGAACCAGGCTCTGCCGTAGCTGAGGCCCGGCGCGGGCGACAGCTCCGAGCTGGTCGCGTGGCCGGAGGGAAGCAGGCGTGAGGCCGTGCCCTCTCCTCTCAGCTCCGGGAAGGCCCGGCGAAACTGTGCGTCGAAATCCCTGAAGATGTCGAAAAGATCGTTGAATACCGGGGCGTAGTGCATGCGTTTCTTCCTCCTTGCTTGAGTGCTTCTCGCGGGTGGGTTTCACGGAGAGGCCGGAACATCCCGGCCGGGCCGGCGGGGAGCGTTAGTTGTACTTCCCGCAGGCGACGCACCCGGTAAGACGGTCGCCGGGGGCTGTCAAGGCAGGCGCCTCGGACGCACTCTCTGATAGACTCGCCGGCCATGAGCGAGCCCTTCGAGGTCTCTCGTCGCAATCCCGGCACCCCGACTCGCGGGTCCGCGTCCCGCCTCCGCTGATCGTGGCAGGCCAGGCTGCACCTTCCCTGGCCGAGTACCTCACCGCCGAGCACGTCAGGGAGGCCGCTGGCGTCGTCGCTCCTCATGTCCACCGCACGCCGCTGCTGCGCTGCCGCACCCTGGATCGGCTCACCGGGTTCGAGGTGCACCTCAAAGCCGAGAACTTCCAGAAGACGGGCTGCTTCAAGCCTCGCGGAGCCCTCAACCGGCTCTCCCGCCTCGATGCCGCCCAGCAGGCCCGCGGAGTCCTGGCCGCCTCCGCAGGCAACCACGCCCAGGGCCTCGCCTATGCCGCCTCGGCCCGGAGGATCCCGGTCCGCGTTGTGATGCCCGAGACGACACCCGCGGCGAAGATCGAAGCCACGCGCGCGATGGGTGCGGAGATCATCCTCCACGGCCGGATCTTCGACGACGCGCTCGAGCGCTCTCTCGAGATCATGGAAGATACGGGCGCAACCTTCGTCCATCCCGCAACCGACCCCTGGGTCGTCGCCGGCGCGGGGACCGTGGGCCTCGAGATCCTCGAGGACCTCCCTCGCTTCGATGGGCTCATCTGCCCTGTCGGAGGCGGGGGGCTGATCTGCGGGATCGGCACGGTGGTTCGGGATCGACTGCCAGGCGTCCGGCTCTTCGGCGTCAACGCCGCCGGCGCCGACGCCATGGCACGCTCCTTCCGGCAGGGGCGGGTCGTCCACCTCGGCAATGTCCATTCCATCGCCGAGGGGATTGCCGGCCGCTCGGGACTCCCCGAGACCCTGGCGATCATGAAGGGCATGGTCGAGGACGTCGTGACCGTAACGGATGCCGAGATCCTCGACGCGCTGCTGCTCCTGCTCACGCGAGCCAAGCTCCTGACGGAGGGTGCAGGTGCCGCCCCTCTGGCCGCCCTCTGCTCCGGGAGAATCCCGCTGCCTCCCGGATCCCGTGTCGTGCTGATCCTCTCGGGTGGAAACCTCGACCTGGACCGGCTCGCCCGGTGGATCCGGGAGGGCCTTCCTCCGGGAGACTGAGCGGGATGTCCAGGCTCAAATCGCGCGCCGGAGGGCCGGGGATTCCCAGGGCCCTCGACCGCATCGCGCGCGGAATGGTGGTCCGGACCCGTGTCCTGCTGCGCGGAGAGCGGGCGCTCTACTTCCTCCTCTTCGTCCTCACCGGCGTCATCGGCGGGCTCGTCGCCGCCGGGATCAAGTGGCTCGGTGTGGGATTGCAAGCCGCATTCTTCCAGTCCTCTGAGACTCTGCTGGCCGCCGTACAGCGGGTCCCGTGGTATTCGAGGCTGCTCATCCCCGCCGCTGGCGCGCTCGCAGCGGGCCTCATCATCCACTACCTGGTTCGAAGCCCGGAATCGGGGGGCGTGGCGGAGATCATGGAGGCCGTCGCCCTGCGTCACCAGGGCCCCGGCCTGCGACATTCCATGCTCCGAGCCCTCGCCTCTGTGTTGCTGATGTCCTCGGGCGGATCCGTGGGGCGGGAGGGCCCCGCGGCGGCCGTCAGCGCCTCCATCGCGACCCGCATCTCGCACCTGCTGCAGCTCACCGCGGCCCGGCGGAACATCCTCATCGGCTGCGGCGTCGCCGCCGGAATGGCCGCCGTCTACAACGCTCCGCTGGGCGCGGCGCTCTTCGTCATGGAGATCGTCATCGCGAACTTCGCGATGGACGTCTTCGGCCCCCTCGTGGTCTCCGCGGTCACCGCCACCCTCGTCAGCCGGGCCCTCTGGGGAGCCGGCCCGCTTTACAGCGTTCCGACATTCACCCCCGAGGGAATCCCCGAATACCTGGCCCTGGGGTTGCTGGGGATCCCCTGCGCCCTGATGGGGAACTTCTTCTCGACCTTCCTGCAGCGCACCAGCGACACCCTGCGCGGGATCCGGCTCCATCCTGTGCTCAAGCTCGTCGCCGGCGGACTGCTCGTGGGAGCGCTGGCCATCTACCTGCCCCAGGTGATGGGGAACGGCTACGACGCGGTGAGCGGCGTCCTGAATGAGAGCTTCCCCCTCCAGCTCCTGGCGCTCATCTGCTTCGGGAAAATCCTCGCGACGACGCTGAGCCTCGGCTCGGGAGGCCTCGGCGGGGTGATGACGCCGACTCTCCTCGTGGGAGCCTCCTTCGGATGCCTCGTAGCCGAGATTCTCGAGAAGACGGGGACCGGCCTGGTCTCACAGCCGGGGGCCTGGGGCCTCGTCGGCATGGCCGGTGTCCTGGCGGCGACGACTCACGCTCCGATCATGGCCACCTTCCTGACCTTCGAGCTGAGCCAGGAGTACGCGATGATCCTCCCCCTGGGAGTCTGTGCGGGGGCCTCGGCCCTCATGGCTCGCCGGTTGAAGAGCGCCTCCATCTACACCGAGAGGCTGGCGCGGCGCGGCGTCGACCTGGATGCCTCGATCGAGGAGTCGGCCCTCCACGCGATCCACGTCATCGACGTGATCTGGCGGGACCCTCCGACCATCGCGCCGGGAACCCCGGTGCGATCCGTCGTGGAGACCTTCCTCAAGAGCCGCCGCCACCTGCTCCACGTTGTCGGTGAGGATGGAACCTACCACGGACTCATCGCCATGCAGGACATCCTGCCCGCCGCTGAGGACAAGAACCTGGATCAGCTCGTGGTGGCCATGGACATCGCCCGCCCCATGCCCTCCGTCTCGCTGAGGGACCCCGTCGCCTCGATCATGGAGAGGTTCTGGTTCCAGGAATTCGGGGAGCTGCCCGTCCTGACCGGGGGGAGCCCTCCCAAGTTCATCGGTGTCGTCACCCGCAGGGACATCCTGGGCGCCTTCGATCGGGAGGTGCTGCGCGGCCGCGTGCTGACCGCGCGCTACCGGATGCAGTCCCGTGAGTCGGCCACTCCCCTTCCGCTCGTGGGCGACTTCAGCGTCGAGGAGATCCCCGTCCCCGCTTCCCTGCAGGGGAAGACGCTCGCCGACCTGGCCCTCCCCAAGACCTACAACCTCACCGCGCTCGCCATGAAACGGCGCGAGGATGGGGGCTTGCGTGAGATCATCCCGCCGCCTCTCGACCTGGCGTTCCAGCCCGGAGATCGCCTCGTCCTCATGGGCCGCAAATCGCACCTCGCCGACTTCAGCAGGCTCTAGGATCAAGATGGAGAATGAAGCCATGGATCTATCGGGAAAGAACGCGCTGATCACGGGCGGGAGCAGCGGGATTGGAAGAGCCTGCGCCGCTGCCTTCGCAGGAAAGGGCGCTCGCGTCGTCCTGGTCGCGCGCAGGAAAGCGATGGTCGAGGATGTCGTGAGCGCGATCGCGTCGAAGCGTCCCGGCGCGGCCCGGGCCCTCACCGCGGATCTGACGCTTCCCGGAGACCGGCGCCGGTGCGTGGAGGAAGCCTGCGGATTCCTCGGCTCGCTGGACGTGCTCGTGAACGCCGCGGGCATCCTCGAAGCCGGGAGCATCGAATCGACGACGCTCGAGGATTTCGACCGCACGATGGATATCAACGTGCGCGCTCTCTTCGACCTGACCCGGCTCGCGCTGCCGCACCTGGAGAAGACACGGGGGAGCGTCGTCAACATCTCGAGCGTCGCGGGCCTCCGCCCCTACGCGGGCGTGCTCGCCTACTGCGTCAGCAAGGCCGCAGTAGATCAGATGACGCGGTGCCTCTCGCTCGAACTGGCCCCGAAGGGCATCCGGGTCAACGCCGTGAATCCCGGCGTCGTCGCCACCAATCTCCACAAGGCCGGCGGGATGAGCGCCGAGAACTACGCGGCCTTTCTCGAAAGGAGCCAGCAGACTCACCCTCTGGGCAGGGTGGGCTCCCCCGAGGAAGTGGCCGCGTCCGTGGCCTGGCTCGCTTCGGCGGAGGCCGGATGGATCACCGGCATCACGTTGAGCGTTGACGGCGGCCGCGCCAACGCGTCGGCTCGCTAGGAGCCTGCCCGGCCGCGCCGAGACCCGCACGCCCCCACGGGCTCTCAGTCTGAGAAACCCGGACAGATCCGTCCGCATCCTCGGACGAGCCCGACCCGAAGGGAACCCACGGGCGACCTGTCATTCTGGCGTCATTGCGCCCACTGTACCGCTCTCGACGAAGAGCCACCCGCTGTTCCAGCGGCTCCGCCCGCCTGCCTGGTCCGCAGGCACGCGAGTTGCACTTCCACGCACCCCCTGCCGCTGCTCGGCCAACGAAATCACATGCCGAAGGCACTATCCGACCCGCGGGAGCGCCGCCTGATGGGCGAGCGCATCCGCAGGGTCCGCCTTTCCGTCGGGTTGCGGCAATGGCAGCTCGCCGATCTCGTGGGAACCTCCCAGCCTTCGATCTGCATGTACGAGCGCGGTGTGCTTCCCGATCCGCTGCGTCTGCTCCGGATCGCCCGGATCGGAAAGACCACGGTCGAGTGGCTTCTCACGGGCCGCCACTGGGAGGGCGGATCGGAGGAGATGGAGATCGCCTCCGAAGATCTCTACGAGCTGGCGGCGCTCTTCCACGGCGTCAGCGAAGCGGATCGAAGCCGGCTCATCGCAGCCGGGCAGCGCCTCCGTCTGGCCGTCGCCTCCATCGAAGCGGAGGGCGGGGCGCCCATCGAAGCCGCCAGCATGGAGACGATCGTGCGGGCGCTTCGCCTCCTTCCGCCCGCCGATCGCCGCTCGATCTGCGGCGCGCTCGCCGCAGGGGTGGGGGTGTCGAGGGCCCTGCTCGCGCGCGGCCTCAGATCCATGGAGGCCTCCAGCCTCGCCTTCGCGGCCCATGGCTCGAACCCCGGCGACGACTCACCTCCTCCACCCGCGCGGATCCGGGCCGGCACGCTCGATCGCGTCAGCGGAAACCTGTTCAGGCTCGATCCGGGACTTCTCCTCCTCGGCGAGATCCTGCGGGATCGGGGCTTGAGGGAAGAATTCGAGCGCAGCGTCTCTGGCATGGCCAGGAAGCTGGAAAGCCGCCGCCGCGTTCCGCATGCGTGAGGCCGGGATCGTCTGAAGGCCACCCCACCGGGCGATCTCCACCGCAACGCGGCGCCATCGCTCCCCCTCCCCGTCCATCGGGGAGTTTGAAGGACACTCCCTCCACGCCTATGATCCCGCCCATGACGAGACACGGAACACGGCGCGCCCGGGCGGTCCTCCTTGCAGTGGTCCTGATCCTGATTCCCCGAACCTCCCACGCCGTGGAGAAAGTCGCGGGCATCATCGAGTCCGTCAGCTCCGACGGGCTGATCGTCGACTCGAGTCTCGTCTTCCTCGACTCGGGCGGCAGGATCAAGGGGGAGGTCAGCAAGCTCTCCGAGGCCAAGGTCGGTTGGTGGGCTGAAGCCGGCGGGCGGTTCCGGGAGCGGGGAGACTTCAAGGCGGACTGGCTCAAGATCGAGAAGGAGCCGCCTGGGGCCACCTTCGAGGACAAGCTGTCGGAGGTTTCGCTCAAGGAGTCTGCCAAGCTCAACTCCTCCGACAAGGTCTACAAGAGCACCGAAGCCACGAGCTACGTCTCGAGCGTCGGCATGAGCCTCGTGCCCGCGTATGCCGAGGGCCGCTTCGAGTTCTCGTTTCACGTTCTCGACGATCCCTCACTGAACGCTTTTGCCCTGCCGAACGGCGCCATCTACGTGCACACGGGGCTCCTCGCCAAGCTCGAGAACGAGGCGCAGCTGGCGACGGTCCTGGGCCACGAGATCAGTCACGTGACTCAGCGCCACGGGCAGAGGCAGTACAAGTCGATGATGGCCTGGTCGATCCCGGCGCAGATCGGGGCCATCGTCGTGGGAACGCAGGTACAGCGCCGGACCGACAATCCGGTCTACGCCACGATGGCAGGCCTCGGCGTCAGCCTCGGATTGTCGGCCGCGGTGAACGGGTACGGGCGCAAGCTGGAGGATCAGGCGGACCGCGTCGGCCTTCGCTACATGGCCGAGAACGGGTACGAGCCGCGCGAAGGGCCGCGCGTCTGGGACACCTTCACGGACGTCTACGGGGACCAGAGCCAGGTCGAGAATTTCTTCTGGGGGAACCACTCCACCAACGAGGTCAGGAAGCAAAACCTCAAGGAGGAGATCCGGCGTCACTACGGGGCGGCCGAAGGCGCCACGCCGGCCGTGGCCGGTACCGAGCCCGCGAAGGTCCCCGATCAGCCCAGGATCAGGACCCTCGAGTACCAGAACACGATGCTCGACGTGACGCGAGAAACCGCCGTCCAGGACTTCGATCTCGAGCGGTACACCCTGGCCGAGAAGGGCTTCGACCGGGTTCTGCGGCGCAAGCCCGACGACGCCGCCTCTTATCACTACAAGGGACGCATCTACCTCGCCACGCTGGAGGACAAGGATGAGGCCCGGTCGAGGGCGCTCGAAGCCTATCTCCGATCGGCCTCCCTGGACCCGGCCTACGCCGACGTCCACCGGGACCTCGGTCTCCTCTATGCCGACATGGGGCGCAAGGGCGAGGCCCGCATCCAACTGAGCCAGTACCTGGACCTGGCGCCGAAGGATGCCGAGGACCGCAAGCAGATCGAGAAGGCCCTGGCCAAGCTCTCCTGATCCTCGCGGGCGGGCCGGGGATCGCAACGCCCGGCCCCCTCCTCGGAATCACCCGCCCCCGGAAACGCTGCCGTACAGGGAATCCGGAGCGTGGGCTGCCCGGAGCATCGGCGCCCGAGCCTTGAAATCGAGGCTCGGCCGCTCGATCATACACGCGCGCCCCGGAGACGGAGATGGACGTCCCGAACGACGAATCTCACCTGATCTACGACTGGAACCACCACGAGGACTTCCAGTTCCGCGCGCCGGATCGGATCGAGCTCGACGACGAGTCCCTCCGCGACGGCTGCCAGTCGCCTTCGGTGACCGATCCCGACATCGGCTCGAAGCTCCGCCTCCTCCACCTGATGGAGAAGCTCGGGATCGACACCGTGGACATCGGCCTGCCGGGAGCGGGCCCGCGCGCCGTAGCCGACATCACCCGTCTCGTCGAAGAGATGCGGGATCAGAAGATGAGGATCCGGCCCAACTGCGCCGTCAGGACGGTCCGGACCGACATCGACCCGCTCATCGAGATCAGCCAGAAGACAGGGGTCGCCGTCGAGGCCTGCACCTTCATCGGCTCCTCACCCATACGGCAGTACGCCGAGGACTGGTCGATCGACCACATCCTCAAGCTCTCCGTGGATGCCGTCTCCTACGCCGTGAAAAACGGGCTGCCCGTCATGTACGTCACCGAGGACACGACCCGCGCCCACCCGGACGATGTTCGCAGGCTCTACACCGCGGCCATCGAGGCGGGCGCGAAGCGCATCTGCGTCTGCGACACCGTCGGGCATGCGACACCCATCGGGGTGCGCTTCCTCATCAAGCACGTGAAGCAGATCGTGGCCGAAACCGGCGAGGAGATCGCGATCGACTGGCACGGCCACTCGGATCGGGGCCTCGCCATTCCCAACAGCATGATGGCGATCGCCTCCGGCGTGAACCGGGTGCACGCCACGGCGCTGGGCGTCGGAGAGCGCTGCGGCAACACTCCCATGGACCAGCTCCTCATCAACTTGAAGCTCGAGGGGCTCATCGACCGCGATCTCTCGGCGCTGCGCGAGTACGTGATGCTCTTCTCGGAGGCGGCGAAGGTCCCCATCCCCATCAACTACCCGGCGATGGGGGATGACGCCTTCCGGACCGCAACGGGGGTCCATGCCGCCGCGATCATCAAGGCACGGAAGCTGGGCCAGGAGTGGCTGGCCGATCGCGTCTACTCCGGCGTCCCCGCCGGCATGGTCGGGCGGAGGCAGAAAATCGAGATCGGCTTCATGTCGGGCACCTCGAACGTGACCCACTGGCTCGAGGAGCATGGCATCGAGGCTCAGAAGGACCTCGTACAGGAGATCATCCGGGCTGCCAAGGAGCGGACTTCGATCCTCACCGAGGAGGAGATCCTCCTGATCGTGCGCGCCCGGACCGGCTCCCGCGACTGAGAGCCGGCCCCACCGCCCGCAGCCCCCGAGGGGGCCGCCCGGAACCCGCTTCGCGCGACGCCCGTAACAGGCACCGCACCGGGGTCCCGGGGGGCCGGCCCCACGCGAGTCCGCCGACCCACGGGCTCGTTTCCACCACGCCGCCCCCGCAGGGGGTTGACAGATGGAGAGCCGCGCGGGCACGGTAGGCGCCTTCGAGCCCGGGATGACGCGAGATTCACGTCCCGCCCCGCCGATGCGGGCGGGCACACCGGGCCCGGCGGAGGGGACGGTGGAAGGGAAATCGCTGGCGGCACTTCAAGTCAACGAGGTCGCCTATTCCTACGGGAAGACCCGGGCGGTCGAGACCATCAGCTTCGAGGTGAGCCCGGGCGAGATCTTCGGGCTTCTCGGCCCCAATGGCGCGGGCAAGACGACGACCATCGCCATGATCTCGGGGCTCCTCACACCTGAGAGCGGGCAGATCCAGGTCTTCGGCCGGGAGCCCTCGGAGCGGTCGGGGCGTGCGCGCGCACGGATGGGCGTCGTCCCCCAGGACATCGCGCTCTATGACGAGCTCACCTGCCGCGAGAACCTCAGATTCTGGGCGCGCATCTACGGCCTCACCGGGGCCCCCCTCGCAGCCGCGGCCGACAGGGCGCTCGATCTCGTCGGGATGTCCGACCGGGCGGGCGACAGAGTGTCGAAGCTCTCGGGCGGGCTCAAGCGCCGGCTCAACCTCGCGGTCGGCCTGATCCACTCTCCCGACCTGATTCTCCTCGACGAGCCCACGGTCGGTATCGATCCGCAGGCCAGGCTCAGGATCCTCGACGTCGTCAAGAGCGAGGCGGCCGCGGGCCGCGCAGTCCTCTACACCTCCCACTACCTCGAGGAGGCCGAGCAGCTCTGCCAGCGCCTGGCGATCATCGATCACGGGCGGGTCCTCGCCGCCGGCACCGTGGCCGAGCTGCGCCGGCAGGTCGGGGAAGGGCCCGTGGTCCACGTGCGGAGCGACGCGCCCGTCGAGAGGCTTCAAGAGCTGGCGGATCGCGCCGGCGGCGTATCCCTGCTGAGCACCTCCGACGGAGCCACCTCCTTCGCGGCGCGTGACGCCGCTGCCTGCTCGGCGCTCGTCGGAGATCTATTCCGTGCGGGCCTCAAGCTGGAGGATCTCCGGATCCAGGAGCCCAACCTTCAGACCCTCTTTCTCAAATTGACGGGAAGGGAGCTCCGCGACTGATGCGGCTACTCCTCGCCCTGCTCGGCAACGATCTGAGGCGGAAGATCGCCTCTCCCGCGGGGGTCCTGATCGGCCTGGCCATCCCGCTCGCGATGGCCGGATCGATGGCGCTCGCCTTCGGCAACCTGGGGGGGAGCGAGCCCGCCGTACCGAAGCTGGAGCTCGTGATCGTCGACCTCGACGACACGCCGCTCTCTTCGTTCCTCGCGGGCGCCGGCCAGAACGCGGAAGCCGCGAAGTACATCTCCACCTTCCGGGCCGCGACCCATGACGCGGGGCTCGAGCTGATGCGGGCGAAGGGCCACCACGCGATGCTGGTCATCCCCACGGGCTTCATGGAGGCCGTCCTCTCGGGCCGGTCCGTGGAGCTGCCGGTGATCAAGAACCCGGTGAAGAGGGTCATGCCCATCGTGGCCCAGCAGGGCCTGGAAATCGTCGCGCTCTACGGATCGGTCGGGGCGCGAATGCTCCCCGCGGGAGGCGCCGCCAGGCTCCAGAAGCTCCTGGAGGGCGAGGGCTGGGAGGATTCCATCGGCATCGCTTCGCTCATCGCCGATACCTACATCCGCGCCACACGGGCGGGGGGCCTCCTCTTCCCGCCCATCATCGAAGTGGACCATGTGAAGGAGCAGGCTCCCGAAGCCGAAAAGGACGGAGGCGGAGGCTTCAACTTCATCGCCTGGATGTACCCGGGCATGATCGTCATGGCCCTCCTCTTCGTCTCACTGAACCAGATGAAGGACCTCCTCGCAGAGCAGCAGGCGGGAACCCTGAGACGCCTCCTCGCCGGACCTCCGACCGTGACTCATTTCCTCCTGTCCAAGGTCCTCTCCGTAGGGATCTCCGTCGCTGCCTCCCTGGGTGTCCTTCTCGTGGCTGGAAGCCTCTTCTTCGGCGTGAGCTGGGGCCCCATCCTCCCCCTGGCCGCCGTGAGCCTGTCGCTCACGCTAGCGGCCACCGGGTTCGCGGCGCTCATCTACTCCGTGGTCCGGACTCAGAACCAGGGCGACACCTTCGGGACCATCGTGGTCATCTTGATGTCCCTCATGGGAGGCGCTTTCCTGCCGCCCCAGATGTTGCCCGAATTCCTGAAGGGAGTGTCGAAGTTCACGTTGAACTACTGGGGTAATGAGTCGTTCAGGGTGCTCACCTCGGGCGGCGGGTGGTCGGAGCTCGGCGCCCACCTCCCGGTCCTCGCCGCCATGGCGCTGATCTCGACCGCTCTGGGGTCGCTCGCGCTCAGGTACCGTCACCTGCGAGGTGCCGTGTGAAGATCCTCACCCTCGCAGCCAACGACCTGAAGCTCGTCCTGCGGGATAGGAGCTCGCTCTTCTGGATGTTCATCGCCCCTGTACTCTGGGTGGGCCTGTTCGGCCGGGTTGCGGGAGGAGGCGACGGCAGCGATGTACGCATCGGCCTCGAGGTCCGTGTACAAGAGGAGAGCCCGGCGGCCAACAAGCTCGTGGGGCTCCTCGAGGCCGAGAATTTCAATGTGGTCCCCGTACGTCCTGGTGCCGCCGAGAGTTCGGAAGCTGAGAGCGAAGAGAGGCCCTCTCGCCGTCTGACGATCCCAGCGGGGTTCGAGGCGGCGCTGAAGGCGCGCGAGAAGATCCACATCGAGCTGTTCGAGAACAAGGACGCCAACCCCGAAGCCACCTTCGCCGCGGAGGTGGCCGTCAACCGCGCCGTGATCCGCCTGCTGGCGGGCGAGGCCTTTGGCGGGATGGAGCCCGCGCAGGATCAGATCCGGATCTCCTCCACCTGGGCCGGCAGCCGGAAGGTGCCGAGCGGCCTCGAGCAGGCGATCCCGGGCTACCTCGTCATGTTCGTCATGATGTCCACGCTGATCTACGGATCGGCCGGGCTGGCCGCCGAGCGGAAGGGCGGGACCATCGCGCGGCTGGCGACCTCGCCCGTCTCGAGGGCGGAGATGATCCTCGGGAAGCTCGCGGGTCGCGCGCTCATCGCGACGCTCCAGGTTGCGGTTTTCATCGTCATGGGAACGACCTTCTTCCGGATAAGCTGGGGCAGCTCGCCGGCCGGCCTCGCCGCGCTCCTGGGAACTCTCGTCCTTTGCGCGGGGGCGCTTGGACTGCTGGGAGGGACTCTCTTCCGATCGCCCGATGCCGCATCCGGAAGCGGCGTCGTCATCAGCCTGCTGATGGCCGCGCTCGGAGGCTGCTGGTGGCCCCTGGAGCTGATGCCCCGCTGGCTCCAGACGGCGGCCCACGTCTTTCCCACCACGTGGGCACTGAACGGCCTCCACGAGGTCATCTCCTGGGGTGGCGGCCTCCGCAACGTGCTCGCCCCCACCCTCGTGCTCCTGTTCTTCGCGCTGACGGCCGGCACCCTCGCCGTCCAGCGCTTCGACCCGACACGCTGATCCTCCCACCCGGGGCGCGCTCCCCGACCCTCCCGGCTCTGGCACGGCGCTCCATCCTGAACCATGATTCCCAAGTCATGACCTGCACAGGCTCCTAGCCCCGTGAGCACCCCGATCCTTCGCGCGCGAGCCGTCGTCGCGGCCTCGCTCCTCGCGGCCCTCCTCCTTACCCCGCATGGGGCTTCCGGCGCCGGGCCGACCGTGATCTGCAGGGCCTGCGGCGAAGTGATCGAGGGCGGATACATCACCGCGGGCGGGGAGACCTATCACGCGGAGCATTTCGTTTGCGAGATCTGCCAGAAGCCCCTCGAGGAGAACTACATCCTCAGGGACGGGAAGAACTATCACCCCGACTGCTACGACCAGCACCTCGCGCTGAAGTGCGATCTCTGCGGCGGGCGGATCGACGGCAGGTACATCCGGGACTACTGGGGCCACGCCTACCACGAGAGCCACAAGGGGAAAGTCCCGCAGTGCGCCCATTGCTCCCGGTTCATCTCGGGCCCCCTGACGGGAGGGGGCTACGAGTACGAGGATGGGAGATCGGTCTGCGGGATCTGCTACAAGACGGCGATCCGGAATGAGTCCGATGCCCGCCGCCTCATGGAGGTCGCCGCGGAGCGGCTCGCCTCGATCGGGATGCGCGTCAATCCGGGCAAGGTGACGCTCCATCTCTCGGGGCTCCCGGAGATCCGGGGCCTCGCCGGGAGCGCTTCCGACGAGCTTCGCGGTTACACCGACTACTCCAAGGAGAGCTTCCTGGGGTTCACGGTGAGAACGCGGATCGACGTCTACATCCTCCACGGCATGCCCCGGGAGAGCGCGCTCGCCACGCTGGCTCACGAGCTGACCCACGTCTGGCAGGCGGAGCGCGAGCGCCTGGACAACGACGAGGCCTTCTCGGAGGGAAGCTGCAACTACGCGGCCTATCTCGTCGTGAAGAAGGAGAAGACCCCACAAGGAGAGTTCGTCCTCCAGGCCATGCGCCGCAGTGAGGACGAGATCTACGGCGAAGGATTCCGCAGGGTCAAGAGGTTCGCCGAGGAGAACGGCATCCGCGAATGGCTGCGGCGCCTCGCAGAGGAAGGCAGCCTGCCGGCGGGCTACTGACCCGGGGGCCGATGAGGCATACTCGCGGCCTCATGTCCGGGGAGTCCTCATGCCGAAGAACGAGCGCCTTGCCCTTCCGATCTGCCTCGCCCTCCTCGTGGGCCCGAACCTGAACGCGGCTGTTCACGCGGCCGGCTCGGATTCCATGCAGGCTGGGGGTCCGGGGCCTTCCGTGGATTCCGCTTCGATACGCAAGGAGCGCATCGACGTCCTCCTCCCCCAGGTGATGAAGGACCGGGGCATCGATCTCTGGCTCACCTTCACGCGGGAGAACGCTCCCGATCCCATCCTGCCGGTGCTCGGCGTCGATCACATCGTGGCCCGGGGGGCTTTCATCTTCGCCCTCAAGGAAGGGAAGCTCCACAAGCTGGCCATCGCCGCCTCCTACGACGTCGATCCCATCCGCAAGACCGGCCTCTACGACG
Organism: uncultured Acidobacteriota bacterium; assembly: GCA_964568735.1. Classification (GTDB taxonomy): domain Bacteria; phylum Acidobacteriota; class Polarisedimenticolia; order JACPZX01; family JACPZX01; genus CAZMRF01. The sequence continues at coordinate 20,559 of CAZMRF010000006.1, read as the reverse complement.
AGGTCGTCTCCTACGGCAGCGAGGGAGTGAAGCCTCATCTCAAGAAGGCCTTCGACGAGCTGGCTCCCAGGACGACCGCGGTCAACTTCTCGCGCGACGTCACCATCGCCGACGGCCTCACGATAGGAATGCGGCGATACCTCAAGGAGGCCCTCGGAGAGCATGCCGAGACGTTCGTCTCCTCCGAGCAGCTCGTCGTCTCGCTGCTGGGGCGCAAGCTCCCCCGGGAGATCGCGGCTCTCGAGCGGGCCGTCACGGGCACGCAGCAGATCATCCTCGAGGCGCTCACCCCCGCGAGGATCTCTCCGGGCCGCACGACGGAGGCGGATCTCCATCGCTGGATGGAAGCGCGCGCGGCGGAGATGGGTCTCGGGGTCGCCTTCGGATCCATCGTCGTGGGTCCTCAGAGGGGCCACTCCAGCCCGACGGATCGCGTGATCGAGCGCGGAGACGTGATCCGCATCGATTGGGGCGCCTCCTTCGAGGGCTATTGCGCTGACATACAACGGACGGCCTACGTCCTCGAAGAGGGCGAAACGGAGGCGCCGGCATGGCTGCGGAAGCTCTGGGACGCCACGCTGGCCGCCAACCGGGCGGGCCGCGCCGCCATGAAGGCCGGGGCGACGGGCAACGCCGTGGACACGGCGGCGAGGCGGGTGCTGGTCGAGGCCGGCTATCCCGAGTACCCTCACGGGACCGGCCATGCGATCGGGCTCAAGGTCCATGACGTCGGCCCGATGCTGGGCCCCGACTGGAAGGAGCGCTACGGCGACCCCGTCTTCTTCACGCTCGAAGAGGGGCAGGTCTTCGCCGTGGAGCCGCTGATCTACGTGAAGCCCGCGGAGATCGACTACGAGATCAACACCGCGCTCGAGGAGGACGTCGTGGTGGACTCCTCCGGTGCCCGCCTCATCGGGACTCCCCAGACCGAGATCATCCTGATCCGCTGAAGATCCGCGGCGGATGGGCCGACCCACGGGGCTTCCCGGGAAGTTGTCATTCCCCGGGGCCGACGGATCTATACTCCCCCCGGTCCATCCAACATCACCAGCGTTGCAGCCGGAGGCATCCGCCCCGTCGGCCCCTCTGCTCCGCCCCTCCTCGGCGGCGAGCTCGGGGAGGGCCGCAGGCCGGCGCGGCCCCGGCCGTGCGGAGTGCGTCTCATGAGACGAACTGAGCGGCGCCTGCGCGAGGCGGAGCTCTTCCTCAAGGAGGCCTACCGGGCCCAGAGGAAGAAGAAGTACACGGAAGCCATCGACCTCTACCTCCGATCGATCGAGGCCTGTCCGACAGCCGAGGCCCATACCTTCCTCGGCTGGACCTACTCCTTCATGGACAAGCTCGACGAGGCGATCGAGGAGTGCCGGCGCGCCATCGCGGTCGATCCGACCTTCGGCAACCCCTACAACGACATCGGCTCCTACCTCATCAAGCAGGGCAGGCTGCGCGAGGCCATCGGCTGGCTCCAGAAGGCGAAGACCGCGCAGCGCTACGAGCCGCGCCACTACCCCTACCTGAACCTCGGGCGGATCTACATGGCCATGGACAGGGTGGAAGACGCGCAGCGCGAGTTCGCCCAGGCCCGCTTCATCTTCGACAACGTCGTGAAGGCAGCCTCCGTCGCCGCCGACGAGACGAGCGCCCCCGTCAACTGATCCACACCGAGCCTCCCCTCCCCCGGAGGCACGCGCGTGGAGGGTCCCGACCGGCTCAGGGCCTCACACCTTGAGCGGATCCCGCATCGCATCGAAGGACATGAAGTCGGCGTGGTGGATGATCCATGCCTCCACGGTCCGCTTGCCAAGGTTCCCTTCCTTCGAGTGGGTGGCCACCATGTGGACGATGGTGTCGGGGAGGCCCATCTCCTGGCAGAGCCCCGCGCCCGAGAAGGGATGGCGCAGGAGCTGCCCGCGGATGCTCTGCTTCGGCTCCCCGTTCACCTTCTCGTACTCCAGGAGCTTTCCGACGTCGATGAGGATGGAGCCCGCCGTGAGGACGTCCATGTCGAAGGGCATCTGGTCGCCGAAGAACTTCCGCATCGCCTTCGCCGACTCCACCGCGACGTGCACCACCGCCCGCTTGTGCGCGATGAACGAGACCGTGCATCCGGGAATCAGAAGGGTGTAGGGGATCTTCTCGAGGTCGCCGGGCTCCAGCGAGCTGCGCCTGAAGGCTTCGCACCAGGTGCGCAGCGTCCTCGCCTTCAGATCTGAGTCGTCGACCCACTCCAGCTCGGGCCACAGCTTCCTGACTTCGGATTCGAGATTGCCCTGGGACACGTCGTTCTCCTGCCGCCGGATCGCGCCGGCACGCCTCTGGGAGGATAACCGCATGAGGTACGGGGATTCTGGCACAAACCAGTCCACGAGCGCGGGAGCGACTTGCGCTGTTATGTTGGCTCGGGACGGAGGGTCGCCCTGCGGCGAACGACTCAGCGCGGCACGGAGAGTGCCGCCCTGCGCTCCTACTTCCGCCGTTGTCACATCGATGCCAGATGGATCATCTCGACCGGCTCCAGACGTACGCTTCGGGCGACACTCTCCGTGCCGCGCCACCAGACCTTCGGGCCTCAGGACGCATGCTCCGGGCGACCCTGCGTCCCGCGCTGATCCGCCAGACCGGTTCACGCGCCCGCCAGCCGCCTGGCCATCCGCTCGGCTCCGTCCCTGAAAATCACCTCCTCCGGCAGGAGGCTGATGACGAGACGCCCCTCCGAGGGAAAGTCGAAGAGGAAGCCGGGGTGGACGAGGACTCCCTCCTCCTCGAGCAGGGTGATCGCCCACTCCTCGTCGCTCCTCGTCACCGGGACGCGGACGACGGCCGACCAGCCTCCCCCGACGCTCAGCGCTCTCGCCGGATGCCCGGCGGGCAGGGCCGCCTCCAGGACCCGGAGGTTTGCATTCAGGCGCGCCTGAATACCCGCCTGGATCGCCTGCCTCAGTGACAGGAGCCCGGGCAGCGCCGCCTGCACGGGAGAGCCGACGGAGAGAAAGGTGTCCCCGATCACCTCCAGACGGGCTAGGGCTTCATCGAGATCCGCAGCCGGCCCCCCGGCAACGATCCATCCCAGCTTGAGCTGGGGGAGGCCCAGCATCTTCGAGATGCCGTCGAGCACGAAGGTGAGCGTGCGGCTCTCCCCGGCGAGCGTCCGCGCCCTGCGGCCGTCCAGCGGAAAGTCTCCGAAGACCTCGTCGCACACGACGGCGAGCCCGCGCCTCGCGCAGAGATCCACGATCGCCTCGCGCTGGTCCTCCTCGAGGAAGGCCCCCGTCGGGTTCCCCGGGCTGACGACCAGGATCGCCCGGGTCCGATCGGTGATGGCGCCTTCCAGCGCGTGGAGATCAATCCTGAAGCCCTCTTCCTCGATCAGGGGGTAGCGCGCGAGCGACACGTCGCTCACCCTCGCGAGATGATCGAAGAGCGGGTAGGAGGGGATCGGCGCCAGGATCGAGTCACCCGGATCGCACAGGAGGCGGAAGAGCCAGGCGTAGGCCTCGCTCGTGCTGGCCGTGAGGACGATCCTCTCCGCGCCGGCCCTCACCCCACGCTCCGCGTAGAGATCCTCGACCGCGCGCCGCGCATCGAGGCGGCCGCGAGGGTCCGGCTCGTAGACCAGCCCTTCGGGACGGGCCAGCATCGAGAGGACGCGCGGGTTCTCCGCGGCGAGCCCGCACCGGGTGGGATTCGTCGCGGTGAGATCGAGGATCGGAAGGCCCGACATCCGGCGCCGCTCGAGCGCCTCCGTCATCCGGTTGTGGCGGAGATCCCAGCGAGTCCTCGCGGAGAAGCGCGGCTCAGGCCTCATAGATCATGTGGCGGCGTGCCTCTCTGCGATAGGACCGGATCTCCGGCCCCCAGGAATCCGCCAGCACCTTGAGGCTCCGGCCACGCTCGAGGGCCTCCCGCACCTCGGGGTCGCCGGTCAGGACGTCGATGGGCGTCCGGTCCTTCACGTACTCGTAGGGCACGCGGCTCCACTCGAACCGGCTTCCGTGAGAGGCGATGACGTCCTGGAGGATCGCCAGCGTGGTCATGTAGGGGCGATAGGCTTTCGGATTCGTCACGTGGATCTGGAACCCGCGGCAGAGCTGGCCCGCGTACTTGTTGAAGGTCGGCTGGAAGCCGTGCTCGCGCAGGACGAACCCTTTCAATCCCCGGCGGGAAAACCGGCTCAGGAATTTCCCCGTGTCCAGCCACGGGGCGCCCCAGATCTCGAAGGGGCGCGTCGTCCCCCGCCCTTCCGAGAGGTTCGTCCCCTCGAGGAGCACCTGGCCGGGGTAGACGACGGCGGTGGCGGGCGAGGGCATGTTCGGCGACGGAAGCACCCAGGGGAGCCCCGTTTCCTCGAATAGCATACGACGCTTCCACCCCTGCACCGGGACGACCGTCAGATCCGCCGAATGGCGCCTCGAGTCGGAGTGGAGCCGGCCGTTGACGAAGAGCGCCATCTCTCCCAGCGTCAGCGCGTGGCGCATGGGAACGGGGTAGAGCCCCACGAAGGACTCCATCCCGGGCCGGATCAGGTTGCCCTCGACGGCAATGCCGCCGAGCGGGTTGGGTCTGTCGAGGATGATCACCTTCACGCCGACGCGCGCGCAGGCCTGCAGCGCCAGAGCCGTCGTCCACTCGAAGGTGTAGACCCTCGTTCCAACATCCTGAAGGTCGACGACGAGCGTGTCGATCTTCGAGAGCATCTCCGGCGTGGGCGAGCGAGTCTCGGAGTAGAGGCTGTAGATCGGGATGCCCAGCTCCGCATCCACTCCGTGCGGAGACTCGATCATGTTGTCCTGCTTCTCCCCCGCGATGCCGTGCTGAGGGCCGAAGAGGGCCACGAGTCGGGAGCGGCACTTCTCGCGAAGGACGTCGCGCGCCGACCGAAGCGCGGCGGTGACCGAGGCGGGGTGCATGAGCAGGCCCACCCGGCGCCCTTCGAGCTCCGGGATCCGCGTCCGTGGGAGGAGATCCAGCCCAGCGCGCACCACGGTCGCCGATCCCGGCCGCGGCCTGCGCGGGGACACCCTCGAAGCGCCTTCGGTTTCCATCGAGCGGCGATTCTATCAGAGCGACCGGACGGCCTTTTCCACCCGGGCGGCGAAGGAGGCAGGATCTTCGTCCCGCCCGCGGACGACCGGCGCGCCCCATGTCACGCTGACGG
>CAZMRF010000006.1:4101-15394 GCA_964568735.1 uncultured Acidobacteriota bacterium | reverse complement strand
CCCCTTTCCGTCCCCGGCGCGGGGGGAGCGGTCGCGGGGCAGCAGCTCCCAGGCCCCGCGAATTCTCGCCGGGAGCACCTCCAGCCTCAGCTCCCGGGCGAGGACACCGACCCCGGATCTGAAGGCGTGCACCTCACCGTCGGGGCTGAGCACCCCCTCGGGGAAGACCAGGATCGTCCAGCCGTCGTCGACGAGGCCGCCGGCGTACTCGAGGGCCACCCTGAAGGCGGCGCTCCTCGGGAAGGGGAAGGTGTGCAGGAGAAGGCTCACGATCCGGTAGTACCACCCGAGCTTGAATCGAGTGGCCAGCTTCGCCGTGCCGCGAAGCCAGGGCTCGAAGTACTCGGGCTGCATCGCAACGGCCACGCGGCGGCGCACGCGGCGCGGCAGCGCCGCGAGCAGGAGCGGAACATCCAGGTGACTCCCGTGGTTGGCGGCGAGGAGGACGGGGCCGCGCGCCGAACCGACATGGGCTGCGCCCTCGACGCGGAGCTTCGCGAAGATGCGGAGGCCGGGAAAGACAATCAGCGCCTGGAGGAGGCTCCGTGCGATCCGGGCCGGCGCGGTGCGCGCCCATCGGGGCATGGGCCATGGAGCGGGGGCATCGGATCCCTCGCGGGCGCCGCGGACGAGATCATCGAGCGTCACATCCTCGTGGATCTGCGCAGGGCTCACCTCCACCTGGTACCTCTCCTCGATGGCCGCCGCCAGCTCGGCGACGTCGATGGAGGAGAGCCCCAGATCGGCGCCGAGCCTCTGATCGGCCCGTGCATCTCCGCGGGCGAGCGCTCTCAGCAGTACGAGAGGATCCGCTCCCCCGGCACCTCCCGCCGCCTCGCCGCCTTCCCACGCCCCGTCGCGGGTTCCCGGCCCCGCGGCGGCGCGCCGTACCTGCTCTGCGACGATGCGGCGAAGGACCTTGCCTGTTGGAGTCCGCGGGAAATCTGGATGTGGCCACATCTTCCACTCCCGCACGCGCTGGTGAGGAGCCAGCCGCTCGTTGGCCGCCGCGACGCCCCTCTCCACCTCACCCCGGCCCGCATCATCCAACGAAGAAGGGATGATGGCGGCCGCGACCTGCTCGCCGCGCGCGGCGGGGGCCGCGAAGACGGCGCAGTCGGCGATACCCTTCTCCGTCCTCAAGGCACCTTCGACCTCGTCGGGGAAGACGTTCTGCCCCTCCGATGTGACGATCATCTCCTTCTTGCGCCCGGTGAAGCGCAGCGTCCCGTCAGGCTCGAAGGCGCCGAGATCCCCCGTCCTGAGCCACCCTCCTTCGAGGGCTGCGCGCGTGGCCGCGTCGTCGCCGTAGTAGCCGGCGGTCACGTTCGCACCGCGGACGAGGATCTCCCCGTCCTCCTCGATCCGCACCTCCATCGCACGGCCCGGCCGGCCCAGCAGGCCGGTTCGATCATCGAACGGATTGCTGATGGAGACGATGGGCGCCGTCTCCGTCAGTCCGTAGCCCTGGATGACGAGGTAGCCGAGGCTCTTGAACCAGCCTTCGAGATCCGGATCGAGGCGCGCCCCGCCGACGACGAAGGCCCTGAGCCGCCACCCGTGTGCCCGCACGGCGGGCAGCGACCGGAGGGCCCGGATCCACCACCTGCGGGACATGGGGGGCCGGGGCGCCCGGACGATCCGGGAGAGATGCTCCTTGAGGGCCGACAGGTGGCGCGGGACGACGATCATGACCCACGCCTTCTCGCTTCTCGCCAGGTCGAGGAGGGCGCGCGCCGGCCGCGATGGCGAGTAGACGACGCGGGCTCCCAGGATGACCGGGATGAAGAGCCCGAGCGCCTGCCCGAAGAGGTGGCTCAGGGGGACGAGGCTGACGAGTGTGAGGGGCGAGAAAGGGCGGAGCAGGCGCTCGCGCCGGAGGATGCCCGCCTCGATGCCGGCGAGCGCGCTGATGACGTTCCTGTGCGTGATCCTCACACCGCGGGGATCGGCTGTCGTTCCCGAGGTGAAGACGATCTCGGCCAGATCACCTGGATCGGGATCGGCGATCGGCCCGAGGAGCGAGGGATCGCCATCTCCCAGCCGGTCGAAGGCGATGGTCGCACCCTCGAAGGAGCCGGCCGGCGGAGCGTCGCACAGGAGCGCGCGGGCCCCGCACCGGCGGGAGACGGCTCCCAGGAAGGCGGCCGGGGAAGCGCGATCGAGGGGGACCACGACGGCCCCGACGGCGAGGCAGGAGGCGAAGCCCGCGATCCAGTCGGGCCCATCCTCCATCATGAGGAGCACCCGATCTCCAGGTCCGACTCCCTCACGGCGCAGGGACTCCGCGGCCGCCCCTGCACGCGCGAGCACCTCCGCCGAGGTCCTCTCGATGCGCCGGACGGCGCCGGCCCGCACGAACCGGGACCCGCCCTTCGTCGAGAGTGTGGAGAGGAAGCTCTGGAGGTTCCGCCGGGGAGGGGGTGGAGCGACGTCGGGAGGCATCTGTGGAGGGCTCGTCAGCCATTCGAGGCCGCGGAGCCTGCCCGAGTCGCGGCTCCGCAGGCGGAGTCTACCAGACGATCGGCCGGGCAGGCTCCCGGCCCTCTCTGGCGTGCCCGGGGGGCATCGTCTATCGTAGGGGCACCCACAACCGGTCGGCGGCCCCGGTGCGCGGCGCGCGGACCAGAACTCAACGGAGGAAATGAATGCTGACCAACCGACTACGCTCGAAGGCCCTCGTCGCGCTCGCCATCCCCGTCCTGGCCATCGGCGTTGCCCTCGCGGGCGGCCCGGACTGCCACGGCAAGAAGGACGCTTCCACGGCGGCCGGCAAGGGCGCACACTGCAACCTGCTCTCCAAGGACATCGCGAAGAGCTTCGAGCTGACCGACGACGGCGCCGTCGTCACCCTGACCGGCAAGAGCGAGAAGGCCGTCGAGCACATCAAGGCGCACCTCGCCACGCACGAGGAGAACGCGGATTGTCCCGATTGCCCCCTGAACCAGGAAGGCATCACCGCGGAGATCGAAGTCACCGGCAACGGTGGAGTGATCAAGGCCCACGGCTCCACCCCCGAGACGATCGCGGCCGTGCAGAAGTGGGCGAAGGCCCCGGCTGGCCAGTGCTGCAGCGGGGAGAAGGGCGAGAAGGCGTAAGTCCCCCGCGCCCAGCGTTTCGTTTGACGAAGGCCTCCGGGCTCCCCGGAGGCCTTTTGCTTTCCGGCCGAGGATCAGCTCGAAAAGGGCGACTGGTAGAGGACGCGGCCGACGAAGAAGGGGCCCATCTTCTCCATGTACTCGGAGGTCTGCCGGGTCAGCCTCATGTCCTTGATGAGCTTCGACAGGACGTGGAGCTGGGAGCCGACGAGGCCGATGACGAACTCGTTGTCGTCACGGTCCAGCCCATGGCATTCGAGGCGGATGTCGGAGGCCAGCCCGGCTTCCCCGTAGGCGCGTCCTATCCACGAGTGCTCCCCCATCATCCTGAGCTGCTCCGTCCGCGGAAGGCGGTTGAAGGCGCCCGTGCGCCGCAGGGGGTACCAGATGGCCCACACGTTGCCGGCGTTGAGGGCGTTGCGCCTCGCGTGGACGAGCAGCCAGTCCTTCAAGTCCTTCTCGCGCCCCGAGGCGTAGGTGCGCCCGATCATGGTGAGGTCGGGCCGGGGCGTGAGGGTGGTGAAGGGGGCGCTTCCGAGGAGGGCTCTTCCGGCCTCGACGAAGAGCGCCGGCTCCTCCGTCATGAGGAGAACACCCATCCCCCGCGGATCGTTCACGTCGGCGTAGACGACCGCCTCGAGCCCGCTGTCCCTGACGCAAGCGACGATTCGCGCCGCCTCCGCGCAGCCCGTGAAGACATGGAGCTGCATGAAGAGGCGGGCGTCCAGGCTCTGGACCTCTCCGTCCACGACGGCGCCTCGCTCGACGGGATCCGGTCCCTTGAAGTCCGCTCCGGAACCGGCGGCCGGGGTGCCGGGCAAATCCGTCACGAGCGGGCGGGGTTCCGCGGGGCTGCCTCGATCAGGAGCATGGGGGGGCATGGGACGGGATTCTAGTCCAGGAGCCCCCTCCGGTGATGAGCCCGCGGGGCTTCCCGCACCTCCTCCCCCTCCGCCGGGAGACGGGGCGCCGGAAGCGCAGCTCGGACTCGCGGATCGCCTTCCCGCGCGCCGATTCCGGCAGGGTGGTGCATCAGCGGGAGCGGGCCTTGGCGGCCGCGGAGGCGCGCGCCGGGGAGGGGCAGGGGCTCCCCCCCTCCAAAAAAAAGCGGCCCGGATCGCGCCGATCCTGTGGATCGCATCCTCCATCTGGTTCAAGATAGGGGGCTCTACCGACCAACTGATGCAGGTTTCCCACGGGACCCCTGCCGGCATGGAGTTTTAAGGAGATCGCATAGATGGCAACTGCGTCCAACCTGGGCTTCCCCCGGATCGGGCCGAAGCGCGAGCTCAAGAAGTCCCTCGAGGAGTACTGGTCCGGAGATGCCGGAGAGCCGGCGCTCCTCCAGGCGGGCCGCGAGATCCGGAAAGCGAACTGGCTCTTTCAGAAGGGGGCGGGGCTGGATCACATCCCCAGCAACGACTTCTCGTTCTACGACCACATCCTCGACACGATCGCGCTCACCGGCGCGATTCCTCCTCGCTACAGGTGGGCGGGCGGCTCCGTCGACCTGCGCACGTACTTCTCGATGGCGAGAGGGCTCCAGGACTCCGCCGCCGGGATCGACGTCCCGGCGATGGAGATGACGAAGTGGTTCGACACGAACTACCACTACATCGTCCCCGAGTTCGAGCCCGAGCAGAAGTTCACGCTGGCTTCGAACAAGCCCATCGAGGAGTTCGCCGAGGCCCGTGCCCTGGGCGTTCACACGCGGCCGGTGCTGGTGGGGCCCATCTCCTTCCTGCTCCTCGGCAAGTCGTCGCGCCCCGGTGACAACCCCCTCCAGCTCCTGGATCGCCTCCTGCCGGTTTACGAGGAGGCGCTGCGGCGGCTGGCCGGCGCCGGTGCCGACTGGATCCAGATGGACGAGCCCTTTCTTTCGACGGACCTCACGGATGAGGCCCGGAAGGCCTTCCGCCGGGCCTATGACAGGCTCTCGGCGATTTCACCCGGGCTCAAGCTCCTGGTGACGACCTATTTCGAGGACATGCGCACGAACCTCTCGACGGCGCTCAGCCTGCCCGTGGCGGGGCTCCATCTCGATCTCGTGCGAGGCCACGAACAGCTCGGACCCGCGGCCACCGAGGCTCCAGCAGGCATGACGCTCTCGCTCGGCGTGGTGGATGGGCGCAACATCTGGCGCGGTGACCTTCACCGGGCGCTCGACGTCGTCGAATGGTGCATCGGGAGGATCGGCCAGGAGCGCGTCATCGTCGGCCCCTCCAGCTCGCTGATCCACGTCCCCGTCGACCTCGGCCTCGAGAACCGCCTCGACAAGGACCTGATCGCCTGGCTGTCCTTCGCGAAGCAGAAGATCAGGGACATCGCCCTCATCACGCGGGCCGTGCGGGAGGGGCGCCAGGCCGTGCAGGACCACCTGGAGGAGAACCGCCATGTGATGGAGCAGCGCCGCACCTCGACGCGGATCCACAACGACGCCGTGAGGTCACGCTCGGCCACCGTGACCCCGGAGATGTACTCCCGGACGAGCCCCTACCCCGAGCGCCGCAAGCGGCAGAAGGCGGGGCTGAGGATGCCCTCCCTGCCCACGACTACAATCGGGTCCTTCCCCCAGACGGCGGAGGTGAGGGCGGCGCGGGCCGAGTACAAGGCCGGACATCGCACACTCGGCAGCTACGAGAAGTTCCTGAGAGGCGAGGTCGAGAAGACGATCCGCTTCCAGGAGAAGATCGGCCTGGATCTTCTCGTGCACGGCGAGCCCGAGCGGAACGACATGGTGGAGTACTTCGGGGAGCAGCTCGAGGGATTCGCCTTCACCCGGTTCGGCTGGGTGCAGAGCTACGGCTCGCGATGCGTGAAGCCGCCGATCATCTTCGGTGACGTGGAGCGCCCCGAGCCGATGACGGTGGAGTGGTCCCGTTTCGCGCAGTCCCTGACCGACAAGCCCGTGAAGGGCATGCTCACGGGGCCGGTGACGATCCTCCAGTGGTCCTTCGTGCGGGACGATCAGGCGCGCTCGGAGACCTGCAAGCAGCTCGCCCTCGTGATCCGCGACGAGGTCCGCGACCTGGAGGAGGCGGGGATCCGCGTCATCCAGATCGACGAGCCCGCACTGCGCGAGGGGTTGCCCATCAGGAAGGAAGACCGCGCGAACTACATGAGATGGGCGGTGGACTGTTTCCGGCTCTCCTCCTCGGGCGTGCGCGATGAAACGCAGATCCAGACTCACATGTGCTACTCGGAGTTCAACGAGATCCTCGAGGGCGTCGCGGCGATGGATGCCGACGTGATCCTCATCGAGGCCACTCGATCCAGGATGGAGCTTCTCGACGCCTTCAAGCGGTTCCAGTACCCGAACGAGATCGGCCCGGGCATCTACGACATTCACTCTCCGCGAGTGCCGTCGGGAGAGGAGATGGAAGAGCTTCTCCGCAAGGCGCTGGAGGTCATCCCCCAGGAGCGGCTGTGGGTGAACCCGGACTGCGGGTTGAAGACCCGGAAGTGGGAGGAAGTCGAGCCTTCCCTCACGAGGATGGTCTCGGTGGCCCGCAAGCTGCGCGCCTCGGCGGTCGCGGCGATCTGATCGCCGCGGTACCCGGATGCTCCCTCTGCCCGCGGGAGGCGTGACGGGGATCGGGAGCCTGCCTCACCTCGACCCCGGAGAGGCCGTCAGGTTCGTGGCCGAGGTCTGCCCCGAGATCCCCTTCTGGCCTCAGCTTCCCAGGAGGGATCCCCGCGAGGGGCTCGTGGCCCACACGCTCGCGGGGCTCGAGAGCCTCCTCGAGCCGAAGGGCGACTCGATCGGCTTCCGCATCCCTCGCGACAAGGCCCGCACCTTCATCAAGGTCCTGGATCAGGCCCCGGGCGACCTCACGCGGGATCACGCGGCGGGCTTCTTTGCCTTCAAGAACGCCCTCGCCTCGGGCCGCTTCCCTCACGCAGGCGTCATCAAGGCGCACGTCACGGGCCCGGTCACGCTCGGCTCCCATCTCTGGCTGGAGGGGAAGACCTTCGCGCAGGATCCGGACCTGATCCGCTCGGTAGCGGCGCGGGTGATCTCGGTCGCGCTGTGGCAGCTCGAGAGCCTCGACAGGCAGGGGCGCCCGGTCGTCATGTTCGTGGACGAGCCCTCCATTGCGACCGTAGGACGGATGATCATGAACCCCGAGATGGCGCACCTCCGCGCCGCCGTGGGCACGGTGCTCAGGGCCATCGAGTCGGCCGGCGGGCTGAGCGGCCTGCACTGCTGCGGCCGCTTCCCCTTCGCGCTCCTCGAGCAGCTTCGCCCGAACATCCTCTCCTTTGACGCCTTCCACGGAATGGAGGCCTTCGGCGCCGACCCCGCCGCCCGCGCCTACATCGAGGAGGGCGGGGTCGTGGCCTACGGCCTCGTGCCGGCCATCCCGGAGAGGACCGAGGTCGAGCCGCGGGAGCTTCGCCAGAGGTGGAAGCGGACCTTCTCTCCCGAGCTCCTGGGACGGGCCGCCCGCCAGTCCCTGGTCACGCCGACCTGCGGGCTCGCCTCGGCGACGGCCGACTACGCGAAGCTGTGCTTCCGCACCGCCATCGAGGTGGCCGCCTCCCTCAGGGCGACCTCGTCCGTGCGCGAATAAGGGAACGCCCGGAAACCCGCTCCCCGGCGTACCTCCCGTGGTATCCTCCGTTGGCCTGCTCCTTCCCCCACCGCCCGCGCGCGGAGCTCTCCATGACTTTCCTGCGCCGCCGCTTCCACGTCGTCTTCCTGGCTCTCCCCCTGCTCCTTCCTGCAGCAACCTCCCGGGCTTTCGGGTACTGCAACGCCCTCCGTGAGCACTACCCGGTCTTCCAGTGCGCAGACAGGAGCTACTTCCTTCCCCCGCCGGATTTCGATCCGAAGATCTACAGGGTCGACCCGTTCAATCCCGCGAACCTGGGCGTAAAAGGCATCACAGCGGTCTTCTGGCAGATCGGCTTCGGCAACAACCGCCTCAGCTCGGGACGAGGGGATCAGGGGACCGGAATGTTCGGGGAGTCCAGCTTCCCTGGGAACGACGAGGGCACCTTCCTTCCCGACCTCTTCGAGGCCTCGCGCTTTTTCCAGAAGGCCGGGGCGGGCGAGATCCCCGACGGCTCCATCTGCCTGGGCAACAACAACTGGGCCAATGCCGGAGTGGATGGCTGCTGCGACAACCCCCGCGATCCCGACCTGTACTACACCGACGACGACATGCTCAATCCCTACTTCGACGTGGAGCTCGCCTATGCGGGCCACCCGGGCCTCTACTCGCTCGACTGGCAGCAGGACTACCCGATGGCGATCCTGCTCACGTCGCAGAGCGGGGCCTACTTCGCCATCGCGGCCGTCGCCTCGCGGGATCGCGGCAATACGGGCGGCAACGGCCCCTGCGCCCATCCACCCGGCAACAATTTCGCCGCCTGCGACTGGCGCGGGAACGTCTTCTCGTTCGGCGACCTCGGCAGCGGCCTTCTCAACCACTCGACCTTCCAGACCGATGCCATCCCCTGGCAGGCGGTGCCCCAGCCGAGGCTTGTCTCCGCCATCCCCGAAAACCCTTTGCTCGCCGGCTCCAGGCTGATCGCGACCCTCGCATGGTCCGGCGTCACGCTCTACAGCGACGACTCCACCCGCCCTTCGACCAACCCGACGCTGTCGCCCGCCGATGCCACCCACGCCGGGGGCGTGGGCGTCGAGGATCTCCGGAGCACCTTCCCTCTCACCCGGCACCTCCTGGAGGTGGCTTCACCGCTGGATCCCTCCTTCGCTCATCCACTCGAGACGATCGAAACCGTGACGACATCGATCACGGTCACAGTCCTGGCGGATGCCTGCTACCGGCTGCGCACCTTCTTCGGCAAGCAGCCCGCTGCGACTGCGCCGGCGGTCGAGAGCTGCCGCGCCGGCCGGTGCGGAGACATGGGCTACGAGGTCACGTCCACCGCCACCTGTCTGTCCGGTCCGGGGGAGGGTGTCCCCGGCCAGTCCGACAATTGCCCGCTCATCGAGAACCCAGCGCAGGAGGACGGAGATCGGGACGGGATCGGCGACGCCTGCGACAATTGCCGGACCCTTCCCAATGGGAGACAGGAGGACTTCGACGGCGACGGCGTGGGGGATCCCTGTGACGATTGCGCACTCGTCTACGACGCCGGCCAGGACGCGACGGAGACCGGGGGAATCTGCGATCTCTGCTACGACGTCGACTCCGACGGTTCCTGCGCCGCCGTGGACAACTGTCCCTTCACGGCGAATGCCGGACAGGAAGATCCCGACGCCGACCGCCTGGGCAGCGCCTGCGACAACTGTCCGTCCCTCTACAATCCCGCCCAGAATGATGCCGACCACGACGGCCGCGGCAATGGATGCGACAACTGTCTTTCCGTAAGCAACCCTTCGCAGGGTGACGCCGATGGGGACGGATTGGGAGATCTATGCGACCCCTACACGCCGCCCTGCTCCGACCCCGATGACGATCACCGCTGCGACGGCTTCGACAATTGCCGCCTCGTCTACAACCCCACCCAGCGGGACACCGATGGAGACGGGAAAGGAGACGCCTGCGACGAATTCACGCCGAACTGCCCCGACAAGGACCATGACGGGGTATGTGACATCTTCGACAATTGCCCCCTCGATCCCAATCCCGCGCAGCACGACAGCGACGGCGACGGCATCGGCGATGTCTGCTCCGGCTGCGACGATCCCGACAACGACGGGGCCTGCGAGTACGGAGACAACTGCCCGGGTCTGTACAATTCGACACAGGAAGATTCGGACGGAGACGGACTGGGGGACCGGTGCGACAACTGTCCGTACGTCGAGAACCCCGGTCAGGCCGACATCGGAGGGTCTTATCGCGGAGATGCCTGCGAGCTCGCCGTGGCGCGCTCCCTTGCCGGCGAGACGCTGAGCTGCGGGGAGGCTCCGGTCATCGAATGGTCCGCCGGTGCGTTCGAGAGCTTCAAGGTGATCCTCGCGTGGGCTCCAGATCTGACGACGGCGCACAGCACCACCAGCGACGGGTGGATCACCGGCGCGACGTCGTGGCAGGCGCCGTTGAGCAAGTGGGGCAAGGCCTGCCGCAGGTCGGCCGGTACGCTCTGGATCGCCGTCGAGGGATCGAACGCTTCAGGGCTCAGGGAGGTGTCAGCCCCGCTGGCCGTCCCCGTCGCAGGCCCGGCCCTGCGCTGACGCGCTCAGGCGTTAGCGGGGACGGGGGCCGTGGGGTCGAGAGCGCGGAGCGTGTCGAAGGTGTAGAGGCCCGTGTTGTGGCCGTCGGACCAGTTGAACTGGAGCGCGTAGCGGCCGACTGTCTTCACATCCCGGGGATGGACGTCACTCGGCACGCTCTCGGGATTGAGGCGGGGCGCGCCCGTCATCTCGTCCACGCAGAGCGCGCAGGGGCAGGCCTGCCGCAGGGGGCGGAACTCCAGCTTCGACCTGTGACCGTCGCTCCACTCGATCTCCACCGCGCCTCCGTCCACGCTCACCTGGGAGGGCCGGTGGCGCAGCGACGAGGTCTTCTCGTTGACGATGCTCACCTGCTGGGCGAGCCTTCCCGCCGCATCGAGGAAAGCCTTCGCCGAGGGTGAGCCCAGCGTCCCATCGATGACCACCGGCCGCCCGGCGTCGCCCGCGGCGGCGATCGCCGCGTCGAGGGGAATCTCACCGAGAAATGGGACGTTGATCTCCTCGGCCGCCTTCCGGCCGCCGCCTTTTCTGAAGATGTCGGTCACCTCACCGCAGTTGCCGCAGGCGAAGCCGCTCATGTTCTCGATGATCCCGAGGATGGGCACCTGCACCTGCTCGAACATCCTCAGGCCCCGCATGGTCACGCTCACGGCGACATCTTGAGGTGTCGTGACGATCACGGCGCCCACGAGCGGCGCCGACTGGGTCAGCGTGAGCTGGACGTCGCCCGTGCCGGGGGGCAGGTCGATCAGGAGGTAGTCCAGCTCTCCCCAGTCCACCTGCCCCAGGAACTGCTGGATGAGCTTGCTGGCCATGGGGCCGCGCCAGATGACCGGCGTGTCGTGGCCCGTGAAGAGCCCCATGGAAACGAACTTGATGCCGTGGCGCTCCGCGGGCTTGAACCAGCCCGGGTGATCGCTCGGCCCCGGCTTCTCTCCTCCGCCCAGCATCGTCGGGACGGAGGGGCCGTAGACGTCGGCGTCCATGAGCCCGACGCGCGCGCCGCTGCGAGCCAGGGCGAGCGCGAGGTTCGTGGCCACGGTGG
>CAZMRF010000006.1:262-4091 GCA_964568735.1 uncultured Acidobacteriota bacterium | reverse complement strand
CGTCCTTGCCGCTGGCGATGGCCAGGGCGTTCCTGACCAGCTTCATCCCGCCCTCGGCCGCGCTGGCGGCCGCTTGCCGCACCTGCGCCGTCATGGTGACGCTCACGCTCTCGACCCCGCCCAGAGCCTTGACGGCGGAGGTCGCCTCCTCCTTCATGCGCTCCTTCACGGGACAGGCCGGCGTCGTCAGCTCGATGTCGAAGGCGACCGCGCCCCCGCCTATCTTGAGATTCTTGACGAAGCCCAGGCTGACGATGTCCCTGCCGAGATCCGGGTCCTTCACGACGCGGAGGGCCTGGAGGACCTCCTCTTCGCGGACGGATTCGCCTGTCGCTCGTGCAGTCATCGAGAGTGGCTCCGGGACGCGGCTTTTCGGGATGGGACCGGGCGCGCGGGCGCGTCGGGATACGGGACTGAACTGCTCCGGTTTCGGATGCTAGATGCGGTCCCCCGCCTTGTCAACCAGCCTGTCGGCGGGGACCCGGACCTTCTCCGGTGCGGCGCCCTCCGCGTCGTGAGTGTCCGGATCCGCACCCTGGCACCGGATTTCGCCCGGAGAGACCGGGGATTCCGGGGGTCGAAGTCCGGTCCGGGCACGACCTCCAGGGGCTCCCGTCATCTCCCTCCCTCGATTGCATGCCCCGTGAGAGGACCCTAACTTCCGAGCCGACTTTCATGAGCGAGCGTTTCCGGATCCCCAAGTCCTCCATACAGGCCGAAGTGCACCTGGAGGGCGGCGAGAGACGCGCTGCCTTCTTCTTCCTGGGCGATCGCGCCCAGGGACACGATGGCCCGGAGCAGATCAGCGATCTTCTCTCCTCCGACATGACGTTCATTCCCATACGAGACGCCAGGACCCAGGAGGTCAACCTCGTCCGCCGCGCCTCGATCGTGGCCGTGGCCGTTCCATCCGGCCCTGCCGCCGGCGAGCTCGCCGGCATGAGCGACGACCCGGAGGTTCCGGTCTCAACAGCCATCTTGATCGAAGTGTCGACGGCGGACGGCGCCAGCTTCCGCGGCACGCTCAGGTACTTCATGCCCGAGGGACGCCAGCGAGTCCAGGACTACTTGAACCTCCCCGATCCGCTCGTGGTCCTCGACGAGGGGGAGCGGGTTCTCCTCCTGAGCAAGCACCACATCAACACCATCACGCTCATCTCGTCGAGCTGAGGCCGCAGCGTGGCGCGCATCGACAGGTTCATCGAGGCTGCCTTCGCGCGAGGCGCGGAATCGATCCTCGTCGCCTCGGGCGAGCGGGGCCTCATGTTCGACGGCGCGAAGAGCAAGCCGTTCACGACCCAGCCCGCCTCGCTCGAGCAGGTCCGCGGGCTCCTCGCGGAGATCGCTTCCCCCGGCTCTCCGGCGGCCTCGGAGGAGGAGGGCGAGTTCGAGCTCCGGTACGATTCACCCTCCGGGCCGATGAAGGTCTCGGTGAACCGGACCTCCCACGGGCTTCAGCTCGAGATCACGAATCTCCGGCCCGGCGAGGCGCCCGCCGTCCCGCCCTCGCCGCCAGCCGGAGCCACGCCGGCTCCGGTGCGCGCCCCCTCCTTCGATCCGGGTGCGACGCGACCCGCGGGAGATCGACTCCCGCCGCTGCCTCCCGCCGCGCGGGCCCCCGGGGCCGCCCCGGGATCCGGGAAGATGGAGACACTTCTCCGCCGCCTCGTCTCCGAGCGCGGCTCCGACCTGCACCTCAGCAGCGGAAGCCCGCCGTACGTGCGCAAGGACGGCTCGATGGTGGCCTGGCAGGACGTGGGGACCCACGGCCCCGAGCAGGTGCGCGCCCTGCTCGAGGAGATCACGGGGCCGAAGTACCGCGGCGCCTTCGACGAGTCGGGTGATACCGATTACTCCTACGAGATCCCCGGGTTCGCCCGCTTCCGGTGCAACCTCTTCAAGGACCGCCTGGGACCGGGCGCCGTCTTCCGCGTGATCCCCGTGGAGATCCCCACCGCCGAGCAGCTCAACCTCCCGAAGGCCGCCCTGGATCTCTGCGATCTCCCCAAGGGGCTCGTGCTCGTGACGGGGCCGACGGGTTCCGGGAAATCGACGACGCTCGCGGCGATGATCGACCACATCAATAAGAAACACTCGGCTCACATCATCACGATCGAGGATCCCATCGAGTTCATCCACCAGAACAGGCGCTGCCTCATCAACCAGAGAGAGGTCGGAATCCACACGTCCGGCTTCAAGTCCGCCCTGCGCGCGGCGCTCCGGGAGGATCCCGACATCGTCCTCGTCGGCGAGCTCCGCGATCTGGAGACCATCGCCATCGCGCTCGAAACGGCCGAGACGGGCCACCTCGTCTTCGGCACGCTGCACACGAACACCGCGCCCTCCACGGTGGACCGCATCATCGAAGTCTTCCCGGCCGAGCGCCAGAATCAGATCCGGGCCATGCTCTCGGAGTCGCTCAAGGGGGTCATCGCGCAGACCCTCTGCAAGAAGAAAGGCGGGGGCCGTGTCGCCGCGCAGGAGATCCTCCTCGTGACCCCGGCCATCTCGAACCTGATCCGCGAGGGCAAGACCTTCCAGATCCCCACGATGATGCAGACGGGCAGAGGGCTCGGGATGATCACGATGAACGACGCGCTTGTGGCGCTGGTGACGTCAGGAGTCGTCGATCGGGAGGAGGCCATCAGCAAGTCCCCGAGCCGGACGGAGCTCCGCGCCTCGCTCGATCGTCCGGCGATGGCAGTGGCAGGCGCCGGGCGATAGCACATTCATGCCCACGCGTAGCCTGGAAAACAGCTAATCATGTATTTCCTGGCCGTCTCGCATCTTCGTCCGTGCACAAACCGGACGATGACGGTACTATTTCAGCGCCGATTGTGGAGTCAGGCTCCCCTGCTTCTGAGGGCCAGACGGCACCCCAGGAAAGAGGTTGACAGGCTGAATCGTCATCCCTACCATCGAAACCGTACTGACCCAGTCCCATATCCGTGCAGGAGTCGGGTGGAGAGCTCAGGGCAGGTGGCCCTCACCCTCCCCCATCCCGCCGGCCGGCCGGTGCGCCCCACGGGCGGCGGCAGCCGATGCAGGAAGCAGTCAGGGATCCGCGCTCCCGCCGCGCGGAGCTCGGAGGTGAAGCCGACATGATCCGGATGACGAAGATGACGGACTACGCCATCGTTCTGATGACCGAGTGCGCGCGCCAGTCCGAGCGCGCCATCCACACGGCGAGGGATCTGGCGGAGGGCAGCCAGGTGCCGCTGCCCACGGTGGGAAAGATCCTCAAGCTGCTGGCCAAGAAGGGCCTCCTGACGTCCCACCGCGGGGTGAAGGGCGGCTACAGCCTCTCGCGGCGGCCTGCCACTATCTCGGTAGCCGACGTGATCATCGCCATGGAGGGCCCCATCGCCCTCACCGAGTGCATCAGCGACGTACCCGGCCACTGCGACCTCGAGCAGCGGTGCGCCGTGCACAGCAACTGGCAGCGGATCAACGAAGCCGTCCGCGCCGCGCTCGAGGTGATCACCCTCGACGAGATGACGAGGAAGTTGCCGGAGCCCCTGGTGACCATCGGCAACACGCGGTACAACCTCAAGCAGCCGCACTGCAACTGACGGGATACGCGAACGCCATGACCACATCCAACTCGATCCGGGAGCTCACGCAAAGCGAGTACAAGTACGGCTTCGTCACCGACGTGGAAGCCGACACCATCCCCCGCGGGCTCAGCGAGGAGGTCATCGGGCTCATCTCACGCAAGAAGGACGAGCCCGCCTGGCTGCTCGAGTGGCGCCTGAAGGCCTACCGCCGCTGGCAGGAGATGTCCGAGCCGCGCTGGCAGAACGTCCACTTCCCGCAAATCGACTACCAG
>CAZMRF010000006.1:0-252 GCA_964568735.1 uncultured Acidobacteriota bacterium | reverse complement strand
GTCCAAAGCGAATCAGCCCGGGAGCCTCGACGCGATCGACCCCGAGATCCGGGCCACCTACGAGAAGCTCGGCATCCCTCTCGAAGAGCAGAAGATCCTGGCGGGCGTGGCCGTGGACGCCGTCTTCGACAGCGTCTCCGTCGCCACGACCTTCAAGAAGAAGCTCGCCGAGATGGGCATCATCTTCGGCTCCTTCTCCGACGCGGTCCGCGAGCACCCGGAGCTGGTGCGCAAGTACCTCGGCTCGGTGGT
>CAZMRF010000005.1:0-117921 GCA_964568735.1 uncultured Acidobacteriota bacterium | reverse complement strand
CAGCTCCCGCAGCTCGCGATGGATGGCGCGCACGATGAGGCGGGTGGGAGTCGAGGTGGGCGGTGGTTGCTCACAGTGCGCCTGCGGTGAACCGCCTGCCTTGCCGGTGAAGACGGACGCAGCCCCGGGCACAGACAAAGGCAGATCAGAGCCGGTTGAGCCCGCGGAGGACGCAGACCCGGGCAGCCCTGCATCGTGCGTCGTTGCCGCCATCGGGCCGTTCGGCCTCTCGGCCGCCAGACCCTGTCCGGGCGTGGGCGCAGACGAGGGCAGATCAACATGTGTAGAGTCGGTGCCTGGCGCAGACGCGGGCAGGTCCACCCGATCGGTCTCCCGTCGCTCACGCGCAGGCGCTGGCAGGTCTGCGGGCGGCCCCGGTCTGCCCATCTTGTGCTCCCCCGCGATCAGTGCCGCGGACTGCTCAGCGCCCTCCGCGCCCTGCCCGGTCTCCGATGCCGGCTTCAATGAGCCGAGCAGCTCAGCCGAGACCAGCTCGAGACATTCACCTCGGCTCACCATCGCCCCGGCGAGTTGCCTTGCGAAGGTCACCGTCTCTCGCCACGAGGAGTACAGCCACGCCGGGACCGAAAGCTCGACAGGTTCAGTCTCCGGATCCTCCTCATCAACCCCTGGAGACTCGTTGGCTTGGATTGCAGCAGGACCTCCTTCGCCTTGACGCCCGGGACGACCATCTTCGTCGTGATTCCCTGGAGGCCCCGCTTCGTCGCCGCGCTCGCGCGCCGCAATCGCACGGGCAAGCCCTCTGACGTCGAGCCGCCGAGCCAGCGCCATCCAGTGCGCTTCGTCCTCAGCCCCCACAACGCGTGACAGGAGGCGCACCTGACCGGACGTGATCTCACCCGCGTCGAAGGCGGCCGCGACGAGGGGCGCTCGCTCCAGCGACTCATCCACGCGCATCCATTCCTGGGTCGTGCGGTAGCTCACACCGAGCCGCTCGATGACGTAATCACCGAGGCGGACATACCCCAGGCGGCGGAGGAGATCCCCGTCCCTGAGCGCGCGAAGCAGCCGGCCCGCCCGCCGCTCGAGATGGGCAAGTGACGGACGGCGGGGGATGAGACGGGGGCCAGCCTCACCCGCGGCCGGAGCTGCAACCGGTACCGACCGCGGACTCGGCTCCTGTGGGAGGGCACCGGGCCGGCCTCGGAGAGACGGCTCTTGCGGGCAGGAGGCAGGCAACCCTCGGAGCGACGGCTCCTGTGGGGAGGCGGCAGGCAAGCCTCGGAGAGTCGATTCCCGCGGAGAGCTGACAGGTGCGATGTGCACGTTCGGCTCCTGGAGCGTGTTCTGGGGCTCTGGCAGGTAGGCGAACAGTACACGAAAGTACAACGAGTGTCAAGAACTTTCTACTATCTCACGTCGACCGGTCCTGAATGCACCCTTCTTCATCGCCAGCGCGCCGTTCCGCGGATCCATTCGCGATGGCTGTGGGACCTGACGGTTGTAGCCACCAACGGCTCTGCGCTCCGCTGGATGGGAACCGCCCTGCCACGGCGGGGCCAGGGCCTCGCCGTCGCTGTGGAGATGCTCCCCGCAAAGGATTGCCCTCTCCTCGGGCGGGCCATGCGGTAGAACCGCTGCATGGTGGTGCGCAGATTGTGGCGCCCTCATCTGTAGAGAGAGCGGCCCTGACCTGCACTCTTCAGCCTGCTTCCGACTCGCTGCGAACAAACGATCAGTTCACCGCGCCGCAACCGGCTTCGCACCACCATGGTCGGTCTACGCTGCTGCGCTCCCGGCACGAGGGGCCTCGTGCCGACTCCGAATCGCGGTCTCCTACCTTGCGAGTGTCGCCAGGAGCTCGACGCCCCAGGTTGCTGTGTCGTCCGTGAGTCCGTGCCACAGCACTCCGCCCGCGGAGAGCGGCCTCGTCGAGCCGCCCAGCCCTCCCCACCGGGCGCCGAGCCGCAATCGCGCGGCCGAGTTGCCGAATCTCGAGAAGGCGTCACCCTCGAGCTCGCCCGTGAGGGACCATGCCTGATCGCCCGGCCACACGATTCCCGCGCCCCATCCCGCCACGTCGTCCTGCGCGCCGTTCCTCAGCGGGTTGCCTAGGAGGATGAGGCCGCCGTGCGCGAACAGTGATGCCCGGCCGGCCTGCGTCCCCATCGAGACTCCGACGCCCGCATCCGTCTCGTCGGTGGAAGCGCCCCCCTTGTCGGGGCCGGTCGGCAGCTTCACCTGGAGCCAGGCCGCCATCGCCGCCCCGGCAGGACGTGCTGCGCGGGGAGCCCAGCCGACGCGCAGATCCAGGTCATCGGCCACCGGTCCCCCGCTGTCCTCGACGCCGGCGGTGTCGTCCTCCCCGACGGTCTCTTGCAGGGCGAATCGAATGGAGCCTTCCACCTGGCTTCCCAGCCCCCCGGCGATCTCCAACCCCAGGCTCGAATGAGTTCGTTCGGGACGCCCGCCCGCGCCCTCGTCGAAGGGCTGCGGCTCTCGCAACGACGTGCCCGCGCGCGCGGTCCACTCCGAAGAGCCCTCCTCGAGGAGCCACGGCAGGGGAGAGGCGAACCAGGCGCGTGCGAGGGGCCCCGACGATGGAGCGGGCGTTGAACTCCGTGCGGCCGAAGGTTGAACCGAGGCAGGCTGTGGCGAGGACGGCGCAGGCGTCGAGCTCCGGGTCGCCGATTCCCGCGCGGCCGGAACCTGGTCGGCCTGTGGTGCGTCTGCCGCGGCCGGCTGAACCGACGAGGCCACGCCGAGCGCGAGGATCAGGAGCAGGCCCGAGGACCGGCACGGCCGCCGTGTTAGACTCGCACCTCCGCATGGCGGCGAGGTGACCCTGACGTGACCCCATTCCAAGGACAGTTCCCCCCGATTCCGACTCCCTTCGAGGCGGAGCGTATCGCACCGCACCACCTCGCAGACAACATCGCCCGGTGGAACGACGAGCCGCTGGACGGCTACGTCGTGCTCGGGTCGAACGGCGAGGCCGTTCACCTCACCGACGACGAGAAGCGCGAGGTGATCCGCACGGCGAGGCGGGCCACGCCGGAGGGGGGCCGCAGGCTCATTGTGGGCGCCGGCAGGGAGTGGACGGCCGCGACGATCCAGGCCGTCCGCGAGGCTTTCGATCTGGGCGCCGACGCGGTCCTCGTCGGGGTGCCCTCCTATTACAAGCCCGACATGCGCGAGCCCGTCCTCGAGGCCCACCTTCGCGCCGTGGCCGACTCCTCACCGGGGCCGATGCTGCTCTACTCGGTCCCGCAGTTCACAGGCATTCCGATCTCACCGCACCTCGCCGCCGCCCTGGCCCCGCATCCCGCCATCGTGGGGATCAAGGACAGCAGCGGCGACCTCGACAACCTGCGCGCGCTCGCGAAGATCGGCCGCGACCACGGCGACGAGTTCTCCGTTCTCGTGGGGAACGTCAGCCTGCTGGCGGACGGGATCATGGCAGGAGCACGCGGGGCCGTCCTCGCCGTGGCGAACTTGGCCCCCGGAGCCTGCGTGGATATCACCGAGGCGGCCCGCAGGGGAGACGCCCGCGCGGCGCAGGAGATCCTCGAGCGGCTGATCCCCCTGGGCGTTGCCGTCACGCGGGCCCACGGCATCGGAGGCCTCAAGGCCGCCCTCGACCTGCTCGGCTGGTACGGCGGCGCTCCACGCCGACCGCTCCTGCCGCCAACGCCCGCCGCGAAGGAGGAGATCGCCGCGCTCCTCCGGGGATTGGGCCTCCTCGGGTGAAGGCGCTCGTCCTTGGAGGCAGCCGGTTCATCGGCCGGCGCCTTGTCGAGCGGCTCCTCGAGAGGGGAGATCACGTCACCCTTCTGAACCGGGGGCAGCGTGTCGATCCGTTCGGGAGCCGCGTGCGTCGCGTCGTCGGAGATCGGCGCAACCCCGCGGACCTCGCCCGCGCGGCCCACGCGGGCCGCGACGCCATCTTCGACCTCCTCTGCTACGACGCGGCCGACGCCGCGATGGCCGTCGAGGCCTTCGGCGGCCGCACCGCCCGCTACGTGATGATCTCCACCGGGAGCGTCTACTGGTGCACGGGCGAGTTCCCCTGCCCCGTCCCGGAAGAGGAGTTCGACAGGCTCGGCGATGTCCCGGAGCGCCCCGGCAGCATCGAGTACACGTACGGATACGGCAAGCGCAAGGCCGAAGAGACCATCTTCTCCGCCCATCGAGCCGGCACGCTGCCCGCGACGACCTT
The DNA here is from genome assembly GCA_964568735.1 of uncultured Acidobacteriota bacterium. Classification (GTDB taxonomy): domain Bacteria; phylum Acidobacteriota; class Polarisedimenticolia; order JACPZX01; family JACPZX01; genus CAZMRF01. The sequence goes on along the minus strand of CAZMRF010000005.1, from coordinate 113,741 downwards.
CCGGCTGCCCATCGTGGGAGGAGAGACCGATCCCTCCCTGCGCTACATCTCCTACTTCTACCGGATCGATGACGGCCGGCCCCTCGTCCTTCCCGACTCGGGAGCCAACTGCTTCCGCCACGTCTTCGTGGACGACGTGGTGGGAGTCCTCGCGGGGATCACGGCCAACGAACGTGCGGCCGGGCGCGCTTACAACCTCGCAGCCGAGGAGATCATGGATGTGAGGAGCCTCGTGCGCCTCTCCGCGGATCTCCTCGGCCGGAAGGCGGCGACGCTCTCGATCCCATTCCACGTCATCGACGCCCGCGGCCTCGACCGGACCTTCTCACCCTTCAGCCAGGCTGCAAGCCAGGTGCTCATGATCCGCCGCGCCCGCGAGGAGCTGGGCTGGAGCCCGACCCCTTGGCCCGTGTGGCTGGAGCGAGTGGCCCGCTGGTACCGCGACTACTACCGAGCGGGCGAGCCGCCGCAGTACGTGCACAGGGCGAAGGAGCTTGCGCTGGCGGAGGCCTACGTGGCGGAGTTGGGGCTAGCCGCCCCGTGACCGCCGGCTGGATCGATGGGATCGAAGGCGTCCTCATCGACGTGGACGGGACGCTGCTCGACGGGGTGCGTGCGATCCCGGGTGCGGCGGAGGCACTGAACCGGCTTCGGCGTGCCGCGATCCCGTTCCGGCTCGTGACGAACACGACCCGAAAGCCTCGCACGGCCATCGCGAGGACGCTCCACGAGGCGGGCATCGAGGTGCGCCCGGAGGAAATTCTCGTCCCCGCCTCGCTGGCGGCGCGGCTCATCCGCGATTCAGGCAAGCACAGCGTCATGCTCCTTGTCCCGGAAACGTGCCTGGAGGATTTGTCCGGCATCCAAGACGTCGCGGGCGCAAGCGATGGCCAGGCCGGCGGGACCTCATCGATGGATCGTGCCGTCGAAACGGCCCCCGATTGGGTCGTCGTAGGCGACCTCGGAGCCGGATTCACATTCGAGCGGCTGAACAGCGCCTACCATGCGCTGAGGCGCGGCGCGCGCCTCCTGGCTCTCCACCGCGGTCGCTCCTGGAAGAACGAATCAGGAGAGATCGTCCTCGATGCCGGCCCCTTCGTCGTCGCGCTCGAGTACGCCGCGGGAGTGACGGCTCAGCTCGTGGGCAAGCCGGCCCAAGCCTTCTTCGACCTTGCGGCGGCCGACATAGGGATCGACGCGCACCGCCTCATGATGGTGGGAGACGATTTCACGAACGACATCGAGGGAGGATCGTCCGCCGGGTTGAGGACCGTCCTTGTCCTCACGGGCAACGCGGCTGGGACGAGGGACGCCGCGGGCTCGGACATCGCAGGTGCTCGGAGAGCTGACCTGGTGCTCCTCTCGATCGCGGACCTCACACCGCTCGAAGTATGAGATCAGGATCGCCGATGTGCTCTGCCAAGATCAAGCGGCCTGCCGATCTCCAGCCACATTGGGCTCAGCCTATGTGACTGAGCGGTCGGAAAGCCCGGGGTAGTTCAGTAGCGCCTCGCCCCGGGGGACCAGAGAGAGAGAGAGAAGGCAACACGGGCTAGCCAGGCTCCCCCTGCGCGTAGGGTGCCTGCGCAAAGCGGATGCCCATTGCCCGGAGAGCTACCTTGGCACGAAGCGTCAAATCGGTGATGAAAAGAAACTGATCGCGGCTTTCCTTCACATAGGCTTTGAGGCGGTATCTTGTTCCCCAGGGTTTTTCTGTGACAATCACAGCGACGGGTGTGTCGATCTTCCGATACGAGCTACTCTCTGCGATCTGCGCGAGCTGCGCCCGCACCCCGACAGGGTCATGATCGGGGTGTAAGTAGAACTCCGCGACACACAGCAGGCTTCGATCGCCGCTGGTGGCGTTGGCGATGCTGCTCGACCAGATCCGCGAGTGAGGGATGATCACTTCGGTATCGTCGGCTGTCTCGAGCCGCGTAGCTCGTAAATCAATCGTCTTCACCTCCCCATAGATGCCACCCAGTTCTATCCAATCTCCCGGCTGGTAGGCATTCTCTAGCACAATCACGAGTCCGGCAACCAGGCCGCTAGCGTAGTCCTTGAACAGAAAGGCCAGCGCCAGACCAACGCTCGCTACCAGCGCAATGGCATTGGCGAAGGTCGGTTCGAAGAAGATCGGGACGACGACGATCAGAGCCGCTACTCCGATTAGAAGGCGGGTGATCGGTATGGCGCGCAGGATCAAAAGTCGCAGGTGGGGCTGGGCCCCTTCGGCGACCCGGCGAAGCACTCCTCGAAGCACGAAAGCCAGGAGCCTCGCCACAACGAGCACGATGAGGGCAAGTGCTACATGTTGCCAGGTAAACTGATCCAGGTAGCCCCAGGTCACAGCATCTACGTTCATGTTCTCTTACCTCCCATTGCCAGGAGAGCGAACTTGCCGAGGATCAGCACCGCTTGGAGCCGCCAAACGCGCGGCGTAGGGCGCCGAGGGCGAGCCCGGACGTGCCTTGTCCTGGGCGAGAGCGCCCACGCTCGCCGTCGGCTTCATGGCGTCGCTCAGAAGCCTCCTACTCTGGAGCATCCCTACGGTCAGAAGTTTCCATTGTCCATGCCGGACATGATCAGCCAGCGACCATCAGCACCCTTACGCAACGTGAGCGTGAACTTCGCAATGTCAGAGGCGCCTCGTTGTCGTGCGAAGGTCGCGGCATGAGGGTACCGATGTGTTTCTAGGACGCGGGTGCCCTGCGCTCGCAGCCTCGCAGAGCCTGAAACGCCTTCACCGAAAGGGTGGAGGGGCGGGGCCTGAGCCTCGATAAGCGTTTGGTGCAGAGTCGACACGCACACCGTGCCTCGAAATCAAGCCGGAGCACGGCACGCCCACGGAGCGTGACCATCAGAGCTGCGAGGAGGCTCCACCTCCTCGCGAAGGGGTGAAAAACGTCTCTTGACCGGAGGGGGCCTCATAAGTGTTCGGCGGCACCGCGAGAGAATACTAGTCCCCACGGATGAACACACCGTCGAAGGCAGTATGAAACCTGACGAACAAGGGGTCGTGTGGCCCGGCTGTGCGAAGGTCGCGCACGAATCTAGTAAAGCCGTGCTTGAAGTCGCTGAATAGGCGCGCGGGATCGATTTCGAGTTGATGGACACCGCCTACGAGCTTGACCTGATACGGCACGCGCTGGTATTCGAAGCCACCCTGTTTGATCGCGAACCCGTGCGCCAGTCCATTTCGAAACGAAGCCCAGAGGTGATCAACGTATCGCTGCTCGCTAAAACTATTCGACAGCCAACCCGGATTCATGTAGTTCTGAACAAAGGCGACGAAGTTTGCGCCGCTCACACCTCGACCGCTCAACTTACCCGTATAGAACTTGCCAAGCGCCTCAATGGCACAGCAGGTGCATGTACCGAGGCAAAGAAGCGGACTCTCGAACTTCCACCCTCGCCTATCATCAGCACACATGCGCCGGAGTGGGGCAACTACAGTGCGTTGCACCCGAGCCTGAAAGTAACGAACCTCCTGCGGCTTGGTGAGGCTCTTCAAGTGAGGCCGGTCGTAATCAACCCATCCAGTCAGTCTTCTAAAATCACTTTCGCGCATTCACGACTCCGTGCTTCACGCTGCTCTGTCCGCCGAACATTGAATTGTCATGACTCTGGATGGGTGTACGCGGCGTAGAAGTGTCGTGTAGGCCCGTTTCGGACCGTATGTTTTGTCGCGAAGTGCCCTCCACGTACGGATTTGTATTGTGACACGGCTTGCGGCGTATTGGCATAGCGTACCGAAATCCGAACACTAACGGGTCGTGCGGATCCGCATTGCTCCTATCAGCGATACAGACAGGCATCGGGTTTCTCAGGGTCGCGTTTGGGGTTTGAGGAATGTCCCGCGCTCCAGCTCCTCGAAGGCTCGCCTCAGCTCCTCCTGGGTGTTCATCACGATGGGGCCGTACCAGGCTACCGGCTCGCGGATGGGCTTGCCGGAGACGAGGAGGAATCGGATTCCCTTTTCCCCGGGCTCGACGGCGATCTCGTCACCGCGATCGAAGAGGACGAGGGAGCGGTTGTCCACCTCCGTCGGGGGTTTCGTGTCGGACCAGGAGACTCCTTCGGTGGGCACCGAGAGGGGACCGGAGGCATTGCAGAACTTGCCTGATCCCTCGAAGACGTAGGCGAAGGCGTTGCGTTCGGTCTCGACGGGGAGCGTCTTTTTCCTGCCCGCTGGAACCGTCACGTCGAGGTAGATGGGCTCGGCCGCGACCTGGTCGACGGGTCCTCGCTTGCCCCCGTAGGCGCCGCAGACGATGCGGATTCGCGCGCCGTCGTCGTCCTCGACGAGCGGGATGTCGGCCGCCTTCACCTCCTGGTATCGGGGGGCCGTCATCTTGAGGGAGGAGGGGAGGTTCGCCCAGAGCTGGAAGCCGTGCATTCGGCCCTTGGAGTCGCCCTTCGGCATCTCCTGGTGGATGATGCCGCTTCCGGCGGTCATCCACTGGACGTCGCCGGCTCCGATGACCCCTTCGTTGCCCATGCTGTCGCCGTGCTCGACGTTGCCCGCGAGCACGTAGGTGATCGTCTCGATCCCGCGGTGCGGGTGCCAGGGGAATCCGGCGAGGTATTCGTCCGGCCGGTCATTTCGGAAATCATCGAGGAGCAGGAAGGGATCGACCTCCGCCGTATTGCCGAAGCCGAAGGCGCGGCGAAGATGAACGCCTGCGCCCTCCATCGTGGGCTTGGACTTCGAGAGCCGCTTGATCGGTCGAATGGACATGCTGCCTCCGTGTGAACCTACCGGCCCAGGATCCGCTTCAGGGCGGATAGGAGACGCTCGACGTTCTCGATGCGCGCCCCGTGGCCCATCAGGCCGACGCGCCAGATCTTCCCGGCGAGGGGGCCGAGGCCGCCCGCGATCTCGATGCCCTCCTCCTCGAGGAGGCGGCGCCGCACCTCTTTCTCGTCCACTCCGCCCGGCACGCGCAATGTCGTGAGCACGCCCAGCCGCGAGTGCGGCTCCACGAGCAACTCGATCCCGACCGCCGCGGCGCCTTCGGCGAGCGCGGCCGCCGCTGCGGCATGCCGGGTCCACCGCGCTTCGAGCCCCTCCTCGAGCGTCAGCCGGAGGGCTTCGCGCAGTGCGTAGAAGGTCGAGATCGGGGCCGTGTGGTGATAGGCGCGGCTCGTCCCGCTCCAGTAGGCTTCCAGCAGCGTGAGATCGAAGTAGAAGGGTGGGGGAGTCCTGCGCGACCTCACGGCCACCATTGCCCTTTCCGAGACGGTGAAGGGCGCCGCCCCGGGCGGCCCACCCAGGCACTTCTGCGATCCCGACCAGGCCACGTCGATCCCCATGCTGTCCACGTCGAGGGGCACGCCTCCCAGAGAGGTGACGGTGTCGGCGAGTAGAAAGCCACCTTGCTCGTGGATGGCGGCGGCGATCCCCCCGAGAGGCTGGATGACTCCCGTCGAAGTCTCGGCGTGGACGATGGCGGCCGCCTTCGTGGGGCCGGCGGCGATGGCCCGGGCCATCTCGGCGGGATCGACCGGATGCCCCCAGGGTGCCGTCACCTCCACGACCTCGGCGCCCCGCCGCCTGCACATCTCCGCGATCCTCGTCCCGAAGTAGCCGCAGATCCCGACCACCACCCGGTCCCCCGGCTGGACGAGGTTCACGATGGCCGCCTCCATCCCCGCCGTTCCCGTTCCCGAGATGGGCAGCGTGAGCCGGTTCTCCGTCTGGAAGACGGCGCGCAGGGCCTCCATGATCTCGTCCATCATCCCGAGGAAGAAAGGATCGAGATGGCCCGTGAGCGGCAGAGAGAGGGCGCGGAGGACCTCGGGGCTGACCTCGCTCGGGCCGGGGCCCAGGAGGAGACGGCGGGGCGGCGTCAGTGCTTCGAGGCGGAGCGGCATGAGGAGACTCCCATCAGCGTGGCATCATGACCACGAGTGCGCGGCAGGCGGACATTATAGGCCGCCCGGGAGCTGCTCTCGGCTCCAAACACCCATGTCCCGGCGTGCGCCGCCGCGTAGTTCGGGCCTTTTCTCGGCAAGAGTGGGAGCAACAGTACCTTCAGTCCGGTTCGTGTACACCAGACACCGATGGGTTCGGCTAGGTCGTCCGCGTTACTCGATCCCGCATCAATAATGGTGGACTGTCGAATGAGCAGCACAGCAGGGCCGCGGCGGATCCACTGGATGGTCACCTCCCGGGATCGCGGCCGGAGGCTGGATCATTTCCTCATGGAGCGCATCCCCCGGATGTCCCGCGAGAGGATCAAGGAGGCGATCCGTACGCGGGTCGAGGTGGCCGGGCGGACGACGGCACGCCCCTCCACACAGCTCGCGGCGGGCGACGAAGTGATCGTCACCTGGCCTGAGACCGAGCCTTCGGCGGCTTTCGCGCCCGGTGAGTCCCCGGGCGTTCCCATCCTGCACAGTGACGCGGCGCTCCTCGTCGTGGACAAGCCGGCGGGCCTTCTCGCGCACGGGACCTCCTCGTCGAAAGGCGCCACACTCCTCGGCGCTCTGGCCCTGCAAGGGGAGAGCGGTCTCCATCTCGTCCACCGGCTCGACAGGGAGACGAGCGGTGTCGTGGCTCTCGGGAAGACCCGCGAGGCAGGACGGAACCTCTCCGAAGCCTTCGCCTCCGGCCGGGCCGTGAAGACCTACGTCGCGGTCGTCTTCGGCGAGGTCCGCGACGAGGAGGGGGAGATCGATCTCCCGCTGGGCGCCGCGCGGGGATCGGCGGTTCACATCAAGCAGGGGATCGATCCGATCGCCGGGAAGCCGGCCAGGACGCGCTACCGCGTGCTCGAGCGGATCCCGGGCTTCACGCTCCTCGAGCTGCGACCGCGGACGGGCCGGCGCCACCAGCTACGGGTGCACCTCCAGGCCGCGGGACATTCCATCGTGGGCGACAAGCTCTACGGCACCCGAGAGTCTCACCACCCGCGCTTCATCACATCGGGGTTTGACGCGAAGATGCGCCGCGAGCTGCTCGCCGAGCGCCAGCTCCTCCACGCGCTCAGGCTGGAGATTCCGCATCCCATTGACGGGCGCCCGATAGCCTTCGAGGCGCCCCTCCCCGCCGACATCGAAGCCTTCCTGCGCCGACCCGGGCCCGACTGACCGCATCGTCGTGCAGAGCCTGTTGCACCAGGGAGATCACCCGTTCAGTCGAAGTGCCTTGGGCGGCATTCATCCGTAGCACCACGGGGTATCTCTCAACACAGGCGTAGGCACCATGTGCTTCGCGCCACCACGGACTGACTGAGGGTTCGGGATACTGGTTCGCCGCCGCGGCGAGAGATGTAAGCCTGTCCGGGCCATGCGCACTCGCTGCGGCGATGACCCGGACAGGGGCCCGGGGTAGGGGCCGGGGTGAAGCCCACGTGGATCCGGGCCGATCCAGGAGTGCTGGGTCTCCCGGAAGGCACGATGCCCATTCGGCCCGGATCGGATCCGAGGGATTTGGTCTCCCCCGACCTCTCCCTCGTCTCCTCAAGTACAACTGCATAGCTGATGCCAGCGATCTCGTAGGCGGAGGCCAGTTTCAGGAAAGGCCTCAAGAGGCCTCCAATAGCCAATTTGATGTGTTTTCCGAAAGCGGTCGGGTGAAGAGCCGAAGGCGATCCGTGGTCACACTCTCGTTGTGAGGGGAAAAAGTTCCCCTCGGGCGCCACGAGCGTTCGCCACCGTGATGTCTACCTGGTGCCTCTGACCTGCGTCGTGTCGGCCTGCTCTACTAAAAAAACCCTTGACATTCGTTTTATATTCGCGTACAATCTACGCACCTGTCAGAGTCCTGGGCCCGTGCTCCCGAGAGGTTCGCATGTATCGCGAGGCTAGAGTGGCGCCTGAGGCCGGCGCCGGCACCGATCCCGGCGCCCGGAGCGCAACAATTCGACGCGCTTCGATCGACAGCGCGGCGACTCTCACGCCCGTAGGTTCAGACGGCGCCTCAGTCGCGAGCGCCACCGGTCTCCAGGTTCGAGGCAGTCCACGAGACATCTCTGCCGCGAGGGCAGCGGCCAGGCCGCTTCGCGGTCTCGGGCGGTCAGAGCGCTCATCGGCGAAGCTTCGAAGGGCCGCCCTCGTCGAGCTGGCTCTCGGTTCGACGCTACGCCTGTTGCGCTCGGGCGACCTGTATCGCGGGCTCGGCTTCGTGCGCCTCACCGACTACGTCGCGGGCCAACTCACTCTTCGCCGGACGCTCCTCTGCGGGCGGGTCGCCACGAAGGCCACGACTGCCGAATGGGTACGGCGAACGGAGGAAGTCACGCTCCGGAAGCTCGAGGACGAGGTCGGATTCTGGGAGCTGATTCGAGAAGAACGGCCTGAAGTCTGGGAGTTGCTCTTTGGCGGTCCGGCGCCGGAGGGGATCGTTCTCGTTCCGTGCCGGAAGCCGCGACTGCACGCGTCTGCGCCCGGGGTTCCCACGACCACGGTCATCCCCAACGCATCGAATCAGGATCAACCGGACCTGCACGCGTCTGCGTCGGCTGCTCAGACCGTCGCCGGCCCTCCCGCCACGCGATGCCACGACGAGTCGCGACTGCACGCGTCTGCGCCTGGCGAGTCACCCTCCATGAGGGCGGCGGCTGTGTGAACGAGATTCGGCGGGCGCGCGGTACTGGAAGCTGTTTCTGACCGTGAGTTTGTCAGAAGGCTAATGGGACTCGCTACCAGGTGAGCCGCCGGTCCGAACGCCTGGCGCGGACCGGAATCGTTCTTTGACAATCGAAAGCAAGAGATCGGGCCTGCATGACACGTAGGCCCCCGGGGGAGAGGTGTTGCTCACTCTCCGCCGGGGCAGCTTCCTCGTGTTCGTGAGCGGCGGGCCCTGGGCTAGACTGTTACCCCCGACTCGGGGCAGAGTCTGGATCTCATGGCCTCCTACGCTCACATCCGCGGCGTCGTCTTCGATCTCGACGGCACGCTCATCGACTCCTACGAGGCGATCACCGAGAGCCTCAACGCCGCCCTCGAGGCGGAGGGGCTCGAGCCGCTCGGGGTGGAGCAGGTGCGCGGGATGGTGGGGCTCGGCCTCGAGACTCTCATCGCGCGAGCCATGGGGGAGGCCCGGGTCGAGAGCGGTGTGCGCCGTTTCCGCGAGCGATACGACCGCATATGCGTGACCCGGACCTCGCTGCTCCCCGACGTGGCCGAGACCCTCGACACGCTCCACCGCCGCGGCTACCGAATGGCGGTCGCCTCCAACAAGCCCTCCCAATTCGGATGGAGGCTCCTCGAGGGGCTGCACGTCAGGAAATACCTCGACACGGTCCTGGGCCCCGACGTCGTCTCCAACAAGAAGCCTCATCCCGAGATGATCCACCGGGCCATGGAGGCGATGGGGGTCAGCCCGGGGGAGACGCTCTACGTGGGAGACATGGAGATCGACGTGGAGACCGCGCGCGCGGCCGGTGTGCCCGTCATTGTCGTTCCGACGGGGAGCCGCACTGAAGCAGCCCTCGAGCGCTGCGGCGCGGACGGCCTCATCCGCTCCTTCAAGGAGCTCCTCGGCCTACTGCCCGGCGCGCGCGCCGGCTCGCACCCCGGTAGCTTCTCCGGGTGATGACCGGGATCAGGCCTCTCCTCGTGTCAGGAGGGCTCCTCGTGGATGGGACGGGGGCCCCCGGGCGGCGGGCAGACCTCCGGATCGAGGGCGCGCGCATCGAGGCCATTCTCGAGCCACGATTCCCATGGTCAACCGGCGGGAAGGTGCTCGACACCGGCCGCGGGGAGGTGATCGACCCCGACGTGGAGTTGATCGACGCCTCGGGGAAGATCGTCGCGCCGGGCTTCATCGATCTCCACTCGCACGGTGACTTGATCCTCGCGCTCGAGGACCCGAGCCGGAAGTGCGCGCTCATGGCCGGGCGGGTGACGCAGGGGATCACGACCGAGGTCGTCGGCAACTGCGGCCTCGGCCCGGCGCCGCTCGTGCCCGAGCACGAAGCGGCCCTGAGAGGCCTCCTCGGCTGGATGACGCCCGAGGCCATGCCCTGGCCCTGGCAGGGAATCATCGGCTACCTGGATCACCTCGAGCGCCACGGCGTGCCCGTCAATGTCGCCACGCTCGTCGCGCATGGGGCCGTGAGGATCCACGAGGCGGGTCTGGCCCGGAGGCTGCCCGGCGCAGGCTCGGCGTCGGCGATGCAGGACCTGGTGCGCAGGGCACTCGACGAAGGCGCCTTCGGCCTCTCGCTCGGCCTCATCTACCCGCCGGGGAGCTTCACGCCAACGGATGAGATCCGCTCACTCGCCGAGGTCGTCGCGGGGAAGGGGGCGCTGCTGACGGCGCACGTCCGCGGCTCGAGCGAGACGCTCCTGGAGGCGGTCGGGGAGATCCTCGATCTCGGCCGCCGCTCGGGCGCCCGCATCCATCACTCCCACTCCGAGGCCGTGGGGCCCGATCACTGGGAGAAGATCCCGCGGGTCCTCGAGATGGAGGCCGCGGCGCGCCGCGAGGGGATCGAGATCTCCTACGACATGTTTCCCTACACCGCCGCCGCGACGACGATGGCCGCCATCTACCCCCCGTGGAGCCTCGAGGGAGGGATCCCGGCCCTTCTCGATCGGCTCCGCGACGCGGCCATCCGCAGGCGCATCGGCGAGGAGATCGATCGGGTTCGTCCCGTGTGGCCGCCCTGGGTCGAAGGCGGGTGGTCCCACAACCTCGTCGCGGCCGTGGGCTGGGAGCGGATCACGATCGGCAGCGTGGGAAGCGAGGGCTCCCGCAGGGCGGAAGGACTCAGCGTGGCGGAGCTGGCGCGCCGCGAGCGGCGGGATCCCTTCGACGCCATCTCGGATCTGCTCATCGCCGAGGAGGGCCAGGTCTCGCAGATCATCCACGGCGTCTCCGGCGAGCCTGGCCGGGACGAGGGGATCGCGGCGCTCGTGCGGGACGCCGCTGGGGCCTTCTGCACGGATGCCAATGACACGGGGCGAGGGCGGCCCCACCCCGCCGCCTGGGGCGCCTTCCCGGAGATCCTCGGGAGGTGGGTGAGAGAGCGAAGTGCGCTCACGCTCGAAGAAGCGATCCGCAAGATGACCGGACTACCGGCCAGCCTGCTCGGGCTGAAGGATCGCGGAGTCCTGCGCGAGGGTGCCGCGGCCGACGTCGTGATCTTCGATCCGTCGAAGGTGGGATCGAGAGCCACCTGGGTGGAGCCGCGGCAGCAGGCCGACGGCATCGAGCACGTCCTCGTCAACGGCCGATTCGCCGTGAAGGCGGGTGAGCCCGTTGCCGGAATGCCGGGCGAAGTCCTCCGGTCACGCAGACGTAGCTCGAGGTGATTCCGGGCAAGCTCCTGCGCCGCCGTTGAAACGCGCCTCAGCGGCCGATGGGTGGGATGCTCCGACCAGTCATCCTCGTGTTGCACTCGGTGAGGTACTCGATCGCCGCCACGTCGAGGGGGTAAGCATCGCTCATGAGGCCCGCTTCGTCTTCCGTGCGATTCGCTTCGGCTTCCTCCTCGAGCCAGACCGGGGCTCACTCACGCCGAGACTTCCGGGACCACCTTCCGGGCGGTACTTCTCCGTGAGGGGATCGAGAACGTCCAGGAACGGAAACCGGTGGAAGGCGGTGTCACGAGTGTAGATGCGACTGATGCCGTGTTCACGCATCAGGATGGCCGTATGGGCGTCGTGCAGGATGGCTCCGCGGAGAGAAGGAACGGATGCAAAAACCTCCCGGGCAACAGAAATGTGGCGATCGGTGGGAGCGAGGATGGCCAGGCTTCTCGAGGTCAGGATTGAATCCATGAATCTCCACGCATCCGGCAGGTTACAGGATCGCGGCCCGAAGCGACGATGTGTCACGACGTTCAGGAACTCGTAGATGATCGGCCACGTCGTGTGCCACGGGACATGACGAGAGCGCAGGTCCGTGACCAGGGAGAGACACTTTGCGTGCTCGGGAAAGGACCTATCGGCTGCGTAGACGAAGACGTTCGTATCTACCAGCAGCATCAGCGCTCCCGCTTGAGATCATCGAGCGCCTCCCTGCTGCTGACATCAATGAAGGCCCCGCCGCTGTCAAAGGTAGGAATGGGAGGAAGCGGCTCGGTCTCCTTCACGGGGCTCAGGAAGAGCCTCAGGGCCGCGTCGACCAGCTCCGAGATGGTGGAGCCGGTCCTCGCGGCCTCTTTGCGAAGCCGGGTCATGACCGTGTCATCGATGATCAGTGTCGTCTTCATGGCGGCAACCTCCAGGGAAACCCCGGGACTTTGAGCCATCTGTATGGCCGGCATGTATGGAAACCCATACAAAATTTACCATCCAGAGGGATCGCGTGCCATGAGACGCGGGAAGAGGCAGGCGTGAAGACGCGCAGGGCGGTGCCACGGGACGGACGCCCTGTCTCACGAGGGCCCGATGCCTGCGGATGGCGGTGACGAGCGCCTGGAGCGCTGGTCTCGAAAGAATCAGCCTCAGCGGCCGATGGGTGGGATGCTCCGGCTGACGATCCTCGTGTTCCACTCGGTGAGGTACTCGATCGCCGCCGCATCGAGGGGGTAGGCATCGCCTTCGCCGGGCGGGTAGGCCTTCATCGCGTGGTAGGGGAGCGGCCCCACGCCATCCGGCCGGGCCGAGTTGAGGTCCATGTCCTTCCCGAAGCCGTCGGCCTGGACCAGGAAGGTCCTCTCGCGGCCGGGTGCGAGGGGCGGCAGGGCCGCGGCGTCGAAGCCCAGGATGATCTCGTCGCCCCCACGCGTGATGACGTACCTGTCGTCGGACTGCACGAGGAGATCGCGGACGTCACCGAATCGCGTGTAGGCCCCCGTGTGGGCCTTCCATACGACGAAGGGCTCCTCCCGCGCATGGTCGTACTCGGGGGGACCCGAGCCTCCCGGCCGGCGCGAGGCGGGGAAGCCTCTGTAGCGCAGCGTCGCGAACTCGGGATCCATCCGCGTGATGACCGGCGCTGTGCCCGCAGGCTCGCCGACCTGGATCCGATCCCAGTAGATCCTCATGGAGGTCGTGATCCGGACCCAGCGCGCCCCCGAAGGAAGCTTTCCCGTCAGATCGAGGGTCATGGTCTTGGGCAGGCCGGCCGGGAAGCCCGCGGGATCGAGGATCGTGGTCCACGCTCCGGTGGCGGGATCGAGCGCGTCGAGGCGGGGAACCACGAGATGCACGCCGGCCTGCGATGCCGCGACGTTGCTCGTGGAGTCGGCGTAGTCGATCCACCCGGTCAGGAGCAGGACGGCCCCCCCGGCCGTGCCGGGGCCGAGGTCGATCTCGAGGCTGTGCTCGCCGGCGTAGCCCTTGAAGGCGAGCAGCGGGAAGTCATCGACGTAGATCCTGTCCTCTTCGAGGATCCGGCTCCTGAGGTCGCGCCCCGAGCCGTCGCGAACCGCGACGGGAGGGCGAACGTTGCGCACGACGTGCACGGCGAAGGGGGGATAGGGCGGGCCCGGCATGAGCCGCTCGTCGGGGTGGACCTCGGTGCCTGAGGGATGATCGACCGCGAGGAGGGCGGCGCGATCGAAGTAGATCGTCTCCTCGAGCTGGTTGTTCATGTAGATCTCGTAGAGTCCCGCGCGCGGAGCGATCCGTCCCGGAGGGATCCTCACGTACTCGTCGGTGTCGGGGTGGTTGAACGAGGCGGGCCCTGTCCTGTACCCGATGGCGGAGCCCCCGAGGAAGTCGGTCAGGAAGGCGACCTTCCTTCCGTCCCAGGCGTAGAGGATCGGACATGAGGTCCCCTTCCGGTCCAGCTCCTCGACGGCATGCGTGGTGTCCGCCGCGAGGCGCAGCTCGTCCTGGAGCACCCCTCCCGGCCACAGCAGCCGCAGAGCGTCGACGCGGTCGAGCGTGCCGAGGCCGAAGATGGGCCTGAGGCTCCCCGAGGAGAGGTAACCCGATCCCGAGGCGATCTCCGTCTTCTGCCACAGCAGCCCGGACTTGATCTCCACCTTGCTCCCGATTCCGAGCCGGTTGCTGTTGAGCCCGCGCGCCGCGACACGGATCCAGTGATTCCGGCTCCCGCCGTCGTTGCGCAGCAGCGTCGGCGAGCCTCCGTTGTTCGAGACGAGGAGGTCGAGGTCGCCGTCCCCGTCGAGGTCGCCCGCCGCCAGGCCGCGGCCGCGGCGCGCGGGGACGCTCTCGAGGCCTGCCGCCGCCGATGCATCCTCGAAGCCCTTCGAGCCGAGGTTCCTGAGATACCTCACGGCTCCTCCTCTGTCGCCCCCGTTCACGACGAGAAGGTCGATCAGCCCGTCGTTGTCGAGGTCGGCGAAGGCGCACCCAAAAGAAGCGCCCTTGCCCGATCTCGGAACTCCCGCGAAGGCCGCCACGTCCAGCGCGTAGCTTCCCGTGCCGGTGTTCCGGAAGATGCGCGGCATGCTCTGCTCCCAGGTGGTGGCGGCGAGGTCCATGTACCCGTCGTGGTTGTAGTCGCCCGAGCAGATTCCCAGGTAGGCTCCCTGGGCCGGCAGTCCCGTGTCACGCGGTTCGTCGAAGGTGCCGTCCCTCTTGTTGCTGTACAGCGCCACCCCCTCGCCCAGCCGGGAGACGGCGAAGTCGATGTCGCGATCGTTGTCGAAGTCGAGGAAGACGGCGCCGACGTTGCGCCGCGGCACTCCTTTCACGCGGCTCTCGGCCGAGATGTCGGCCCAGGTGCCATTGCCGTTGTTCCGGTAGAGATGGATCTGCTCGCCGCCGAATCCGTTGGGGAAGGTGAGCGGGTTGCCGACCGGGTTCGGCGGCGCGAGGAGACCTGCGACGAAGAGATCCAGGTCCCCATCGTGATCGAGATCGGCGAGCGATCCCCCGGCGGCGAAGAAGCCCTCACCCGTCGTTGGAAGCGCGGCCGGCGCGAAGGCTCCCTTCCCGTCGTTGAGCAGGAGCGAGACTCCGCCGTAGCGCGTGGCGAGCAGATCCACGTCCCCGTCGTTGTCCACGTCGCCCGCGGCGAGGCCCATGCCCGCTCCGCCGGGGAGCTTCCCCGCGATCGCCGGCGCGCTCTCGAAGGAGAGGCCTCCCCGGTTCAGGAAGACGCCCGGAGAGCCGGAGCCGGTGTTGAGCAGCACGAGGTCCTCCGCGCCGTCTCCATCGAGGTCGGCCAGGGCGGCGCCGCTGCCGAGGTAGGGCGCGATCCGGGCGCGGATGAGCTGCTCCACGCCGCCTCCCGGGTCGAGGGAGCCTTCGAGATCCACGGGATCGCCCCCGCTGTGCGTGAAGAGGATCCCGGATGCGGAGGTCACGTCCTTGAGGGTCAGCGCCCCGGCCACCAGGGGCTGCGAGTCGCGTACCTCGATGGAGGGATCCTCCATGGCGAAGGAGTAGCGCCCCTGCTCCCCGTACTTCAGCCCGCCCGAACCGCCGGCGAGGTTGGAAGCGGCGGTGAGCTCCTGGTGCCGCTGGATGAGGCGCTTGCCTCCCTCGACCTCGCCCCGGGCGATGTAGGCGCGCCCCAGCGCGTAGTAGGCGGGCAGCAGGTTCGCGTCCAGGCGGATCGCCGATTCGAAGGCCTCGACGGCTCTGTCGAGATCCCGGCTCGCCTGGTGAATCGTGCCGAGGTTGTACTGGAGATCGGCATCCCTCGGGTCGGCGGCGGCGGCCGCGAGCGCGTGAGGGAGAGCCTCGGCCGAGCGGCCCTGGATCTTGTAGATGAGGGAGAGGTTGTACTGCGCGTGGATGTTGTCCGGAGCGGCCACGAGCGCGTTATGGAGGCTTGCGATCGCGTCGTCGTATCGGGACTGGGCGAGCTGGGCGATCCCGATGTTCACGAGCGCCGGGAGGTAGGCGGGATCCGCCGCGAGAGCCTTCTGGAACTCCTTCTCGGCCTCCGCGGGCTTGAACTGCGCGAGGAGCGCGATGCCGATGTTGTTGTCCTCGATGGCCCCTTCACGGCCCCGGCCCGGGGCGGCGGCGGCGGCGAGGCCGATCAGGAGCATTCCGAGGAGCGGGGGGAGGCGGCGGAGGAGGCGGGTTCCGGTCGTCGGGATCAGCGGCATGCTCTCCGTCGTCGGGGCGCGGCGGCGGGCCGCGCAGGCGGAGTATAGACCAGCCCCCGCAGGCATCGAGCCCGCCGCGCAGCCGATGTCCGCTCTGATTGACCGTGATCAGGTCGGGCCTATATTTCGACCGCCTTCGACACATCGCGGCGCCGCGGCCTGGATCCCGGACCGGCAGCATCGAGCAACGCACCCAAGAGGAAACGCCTTGTCCCGGAAGCTCCTCATCGCGGACAACAACACGTTCTACCAGCAGGTTCTCGGAGATTTCTTCCGTGAGGAGGGCTACGAGGTCGCGGTGGCCTCGGACGGCGTCGAAGCGCTCGAGCGCATCGCCGCCGGCGGCGTCGACGTCATCATCCTCGATCTGATCATGCCCCGCATCGACGGGGCGCGCCTCTGCAGCTTCCTCAAGTCGCATCCCGCCTACTCGTCCATCCCCGTCGTGATCCTCTCGGGCATCCTCGCCGACGAGATCGAGGGGATCGAGACGATCCGCGCCGACGCCTACGTGGCGAAGATGCCCATGGAGCTGCTCCAGGCCACGCTCCGCAAGGTGCTCTCGGACCTCGAGGCGAAGCCCTCGTCGCCGGTCCTCGCGGGCTTCGAGGGGATGTTCCGCCGCGAGGTTGTCGTGGAGTTCCTCGAGGAGAAGCGTGTCAGGGAGACGATCCTCGACTCGCTCGCCGAGGGGATCGCGGACCTCAGCGAGGAAGGGCTGATCCTCAAGACCAACGCGGCTTTCGAAGAGATGTCGGGCCGGAGCGCCGAGGATCTTCTCTCCCGGCCGCTGGCCCAGGTCTTTCCCGAGAGCGAGGAGCCCCTCGCGGCCCTCTTCCGCGATGCCCGGGGTGGCGGGCCGGGCCCTTTCGCCGCGATGCTCCGCTCCGGTGAGCGCGCCCTCAGGTTCCGGCTGCACGGGCTCAAGGAGCAGCCGGAGGCGGAGGCGAAGATCCGGCGTCTGAAGATGCGGGCTGCCCATGAGAACGAGAAGGTGAGGCTCCGGCTGGCGCAGCAGCTCCCGGGATTCGTCCTGCTCGTCCAGGACGTCACGGAGGAGGTGCGCGCGCAGGAGGAGAGGGAGAAGTTCCGTGAGCGCATCGCGCGCTCGGAGCGCATGTCCGCCTTCGGGATGTTCGTCGCGGGGGCCGCGCACGAGCTGAACAACCCCCTCACCGGCGTTCTCGGGTACGCGCAGCTCCTGACCGATCGCGTGAAGGACCCGGAGGTCCGGGCCTCGCTCTCCAAGATCGAGAGCGGGGCGAACCGGTGCAAGGCGGTCGTGGACAACCTCATGGTCTTCAGCCGGAGAGGCGAGCGCGAGCGGCGGGCCGAGCCGGTCGAGGCCATCCTGGACGAGGTCCTGCAGGAGTGCGAGCCGCGCGCGCAGTCGTGCGGCGTGCTCCTGCGCCGGGAGATCGTCGAGCCCCTGCCCCGGGTGAGCGTCAGGAGGAGCGAGGTCGTCCAGGCGCTGGTCGCCATCGTGGAGAACGGCATCCTCGCCGCCGCCACGGGCCACAGGCCGAAGGACGTCCGGATCTGCGCCATGGCCGACTGCGGGTCGGTCAACTTCGAGGTGACGGACAGCGGGGCGGGCATCCCCGAGAGCGTCCTCCCGAGGGTCTTCGATCCCTTCTTCACGACGCGGGACGTGGGCGACGGGAGGGGGCTGGGGCTCAGCGTCGCCTTCGGGGTCGCGCGATCGCACGGCGGGACGATCTCCGCGGACAACCGGCCCGGCGGGGGAGCGCGCATCAGCTTCAGGGTCCCCTGCGCCGCCGCGGGGGAGGAGCCCGGAGCGCCGGCGCCCGCCTCCGCGCGGCGATCGGGGGGGCGCATCCTGATCGTGGATGACGAGCCGGTCGTCGTGGAGCTCCTGGCCGACTACCTCGGGGACGAGTTCGAGGTCGAGACGGCCTCCAACGGCCGCGAAGGGCTCGAAAGATCCCAGCGGAAGTCCTTCGACCTGATCTTCCTCGACATCCGCATGCCCGACATGAGCGGGCGCGAGATGTTCGAGACGCTGCGCGCCGTTCGCCCCGTTCTCGCCGACCGTGTCGTCTTCACGACGGGGGACGTCGTCCAGGAGGAGACGCGGAAGTTCCTCGACTCCGTCAGCCAGCCCTGCCTCCCGAAGCCCTTCTCCCTCGAGGCGGTCTCCGAGATGATCGAGCGGATCCTGGGCGCCTCCCGACCTCTCTGACGTCTCCCGGTCGCCGCTGTTCCTACTTCGCCTTCTTGTGACAGACCGCCTCGATGTTGTTCCCGTCGGAATCGATGGCGAACGCAGCGTAGTAGGTCGGACTGTAATCCGTCCGCGGGCCCGGCTTCCCGTTGTCCTTCCCGCCCGCCGCCACGGCAGCCGCGTGGAACGCGTCCACCTTCTTGCGATCGGGGCTCGTGAAGGCGAGATGCACCGCGGCCGTGAGGGGCTTGTCCTGGGAAACCCACACGGTCGGCGTCTTGCCGTCGCCGAGCCCGATGGCCCCTTCCGACTCGTAGAGCACCTTGTACCCGAGCGGCGCGAGCGACTCCGCGTAGAAGCGCCTCGCCTTGGCGAAGTTCTTCACCCTGATCGTGACGTGGTCGATCATCTCGTGGTTCCTCCTTCGTGATGGGTGGGATGAACATCCTAGGACGCGGAGGGCAGCCCTGGCTTGCGCTTTCTTGCTACTTCGCGGAGGCCCGAATCGCCTGCGCGCGCGAAGCTCGGGAGGGGCCCCGGTCGTAGCGGGAGGGCGAGACGCCGTGGGCGCGGCGGAACTGCCTGATGAAGTTGCCGAGGTTGGGAAAGCCGGCATCGCGGCCCGCGGAGGTGACGCTCGCACCCCGGCGGAGCGCCTCCGCCGCCCGGGCCAGCCGGACACGGACGAGATACCGATGGGGTGGCACCCCTACGAGCTCACGGAATACGCGAGTGAAGTGGAAGGCGCTGATCCCCACCTCCCGGCCGATCTCCTGGATCGTGAGCGGATCGGCGAAGCGCTGCTCCATGAGATCCCGCGCGGCATCCACGCGCTTCGTGTACCAGGCGAGCTGGCCGTGGCGGTGCAGCCTGGGCGTCGGGCCGGGGTTCAGCACCGAGGTGAGGATCTCGTGCGCGAGCGATGTCACGGCCAGACGATCCACGCCGCAGGCAGCCGCCTCGCGTAGCGTCCCGTGGAGGTAGGCGAGCCGGTTGGTCAGCGGAGCAACCGGCACCACATCGTCCCAGGTCCGGCCGCTCGCCGACACCGCCTCTTCGACGAGCTCGGCCGAGCAGTGGAGCGAGAGACAGACGTCGTCGGGGGTCCGGCTATCGTGGCTGCAGCGATAGGACATCCCGGGCCGCGTTACGAACAGGGCGCCCCTCGAGAGGCGCCATGTGTCCTTCCCTCGATGGACCCTGAAGCTCCCCTGCTCGATGAAGCTGATCGCGAAGGCCTCGGCCTCCTCGCGATCCGGGTCGAAGTGGGGAACAGAGGGGGGATGGTCGTAGCGCGCGAGGCAGATCCCTTGATTCTGGAACAAAACGTGGGCGCGCAATCAGGCCTCGATGAAGCGGCGCCACTTCGCCTCGGGCGAGGGCGGCGTCAGGAGCGAAACCACGACGAGGAGGCCCACGGAGATGGGCGCAGCGATGAGTGCGATGTAGTCCGCCTCCATCCAGGGCGTGCCGCGGGATTCCTGATAGAAGGCGTTCACGAGGGAGATGCCCACCGTCGTGGCCATCCCGCCCGCGATCGAGGCGACGCCCCCGGCGACCGTGACGCGCTTCCAGAGGAAGGCGGCCAGGATGGCCGGCGTGAGGCCGGCGCCCACGACCGTGTAGGCCGTGAGGGCCATCGAAAGGACGTTCTGGTAATAGCGGAGGAGGAGCCAGGCGACGAAGGCCAGGACCACCACGAGGAGGCGCTGGACCAGGAGGAGCTGCTTCTGGCTCATGTCATTCCAGAAGAACCTCTGGATGACGTCGCGCGCGAGGCTGACGCTCGGCGTCAGGAGGAAGGCGTTGGCGGTGGAGACGATGATCGCGACGCCACCGCAGAGAAGCAGGATGCCGGTCCAGACGGGTAGCCCGACCTCGTTCCCGTGCCTGGCGGTGTGAAGGATGATGGTCTCCTCGGCGCTCCGGTCGCTGCCGAGAACCGTCCACGTCTCGCTTCCCAGCCCGGTGAAGTGGCTGCTTCCTACGACGGCAAGGACGCAGATCAGGGTCTCCACGAGGATCGTCCCGATGATCCAGCCCACCACCGCCCGGCGTGCGGACCTCTCCGACTCGGCCGAGAAGAACTTCTGATACATGTTGCTCTCGCCCATGAGAAGCAGGAAGGTGGGCAGTCCGATGCCGAGGGCCCACAGGAACCCGGGGAAGACCATCTCGGCCCCGAACATCTCCACGTGGCGGAGCTCCTCGGGACCGAAGAACGTGAAGTGATCGGCCGGGAGGTTGGAGGTGACGGCCTCCCAACCGCCCACCCCGGAGATGAGCAGCGGCACGGCGATCACGACGGCGAGGATGATGATCGCCCCGTTCAGCACGTCGAGGGCCACGACGCTGACCATGCCGGCCATTGCCGTGTAGAGAACGCAGAAGCCGGCCGTAATGAGGATCCCCCACTCGTCGGGCACGTCGGCCACGAGCTTCAGGACCATCCCGCCTCCCCGGAACTGGTAACCGGCGATCGTCGTGTAGGCGATGACGATGGTCAGCGTGCCCAGGAGGCGCGCCGCGGCGTTGTAACGGAGCTCGAGGATCTGTGGCAGCGTGAACTCGGCGATCTTGCGCACGCGGGCGGCGAGGAAGAAGACGCAGGCGATACCCATCCACGCCCCCGCGCTCATCCATAGCTGCGCGAAGCCGCGCCTGTAGGCCAGTCCCGCGCCCGCGATGAGCGAGCCGGAGCCGATCCATGTGCAGATGAGCGTGCTGACGAGCTTCCAGGTCGGTATCGACCTTCCGGCGACGCTGAAGTCGTCGCCGGATGTCATCCCCCTGGACTTCCAGACGCCGATCCCGGCGAGAGCGATCAGGTAGGCGATGACCGCGACGAGGAAGTAGTTCACGCCAGGAGGGGCTCGAGCCGCTTCTGGATCGGCTCGCCCGTGATGCGGGCCCCGTCGTCGCCGAGGTAGAGGTCGATCTCGCTGCGCACGCCGAAGGCGGGGAGGTAGACGCCGGGCTCGATGGTGAAGGCCGTCCTGGGGATGAGGCGTCTCTCGTCGCGCGTCTCGAAGTGATCGATGTTGGCCCCGTTGCCGTGGACCTCCTCACCGAGCGAGTGGCCCGTGCGGTGGATGAAGTACTCGGCGTACCCGCGTGCCGCGATGTGCTCGCGGCAGACGTCGTCCACCTCCCACCCGCGCACCTCCCGGCCCTTCCGGACGGCGTCGATCACGAAGGAGGCCGCGGCGTCCCTCCCCCCCGTCACGATGTCGAAGATCTTCCTGTTCTCCTCCGGGACTGTCGTGTCGAGGAAGGCGGTCCAAGTGATGTCGGCGTAGATGGAGCCCGGCACGTCCTTCTTGCACCACAGGTCGATGAGGAAGTGATCCCCCTTCCGGATCGGGCGCGAGCTCTCCGGCTCGGGGCTGTAGTGCGGATTGCCGCTGTTCTCGTTGACGGCCACGATCGGGGGGTGGTCGCAGACGAATCCGTTCTTCTTGAAGTGCGCGGCCATGAACTGCTGGATCTGGTGCTCGGTGACGGGCGTGCGATCCAGAATTCTACGTCTCACCTCGGAGAAGGTGAGATCCACGGTCTCGCGCAGGAGCTTCACCGCAGCGAGGTGCGTGTCGAGCTGATCCCGGGTGAGCGTCGCCTCGAAGGTCTGCACCAGGTCCGCCGACGAGACCACCTCGACGCCGCGCGATCGGATCATCTCCACCGTCCCGGCATCCACCCGGGAGATGTAGGGGATGGCGTTCTCCGGCGAGTACTGCATGGCGATCCGCTTCGTCCCCTTCAGCGCCTCGTCGAGCCGGGAGAGGAGCTCCGCGAGCCCCGCGTAGAGCCGCCGCTCCCCCGGCGCAGGCTCCAGGCTGTCCGGCTCGATCCTGTGCACGAGCTTCAGGGGGGTGCCTCTCGCGGGGATCAGGTAGAACCACCGTCGCGAGGCCATCCTCTCTGGAAGCCCGAGGATGCTGTAGGCGATGGGGTCGGACTTGTGGAAGTCGTAGAAGAGCCACCCATCGAGGGCGGCTTCCTTGAGGGCCGCCTGGATCTCCTCGATTCTCGCACTGTGAGTCATCGGTGGCTTCTCCCCGGCCGGGTCAGTTGTCGATGAGAACGGCGTTCCTGAGGGCGGAGCGGACGACGTAGACCCTCAGGTTGTTCGTGCCTGGATCCGTCGGGAAGAAGAAGAACCCTTCCGTGCCCTTCTCGAAGCCCTCGGCGAAGCCCCACATGCGCTCGCCGTCCGTGAATTCCAGGAGGGCCTTGCGCCCCTTCTGCATGACGGGCTTGAACCTGGGGTCCTGGATATCGGTGACCTCCTCGGGCGCGGGCGGGTGCTCCCGGTTGCCCTCGAAGGTCCTGACGTGGAAAACGGCCTTGAGGCTCTTGATCTCCACGGAGACGGCTTCGCCTCCGGCGTCGTAGGGATGGAGCGTGAAGGCATCCCGGGTGGGGCTGAAGTCGCGCGTGTGCCCCTTGAGGATGGTGCCGTTCTTGTAGTGGGCGACCACCTTGTCTTCGAAGAAGATCTCCCCGACGAACCCGAGAATGGACACGGCGCTGGTCCCCCTTGCAGAGCGGTCATTCTCGGGCGATTGGGGATCCTTGTCAACCCGTGGGTTCGCGCGAGGCCTCGGCGGTTGATCGTCACGGGGCGGGGGCCTAGACTCGCCGCTCGGGTCAGCCTGCCACCCTCTTCCATCGGGAGCGCCGAGCCATGGACTCTAAGAAGGCCAGTGGATTCTCGGATCGCATCATTGTGGGAGGCATCAAGTTCCACGCCTACCACGGCTTCACGAAGCTCGAGCGGGAAGTAGGGGTCCGTTGCTCCATTGACGTCGAAATGATCAGGGATCTCACCGAGGCGATCCGCAGCGACCGCCTCTCCAGCACGGTCGACTACAGGGCCGTCCACGGCCTCGTGCTGGAGATCGGCCGGGAAGGGAGGTCCTTTCATCTCATCGAGAGCCTGGCCGGGAGGATCGCCGAGGAAATCCTGCGCAGGTTCGCCGTCCGGGTGGTCACCGTCACCGTCAGGAAGGAGACGCCCCTCCTCGACGGAATCGTGGACTATGTCGGTGTCGCGGTCACGCGCGAGCGGTCGGCCCGGAAGAAAGCAGGGAAGGCAGTCCGGTGAGCCGGTCGAGTACGCCCGAAGCGCCGTCCACGGGAGGCGCGACACCCTGCCTCACGAGGTGAAGCGCGCGCATCCCGGCCCGCACGGCGCCCGCCACGTCGTCCTCGGCGCTGTCGCCGACTATCAGGATCGCTCGCGGCGGGAGGCCGAGGCGCGAGGAGGCCGCCGCGAAGAGGAGCGGGTCGGGCTTGAGCCTTCCCTCGTCGCAGGACAGGCAGAGAACGTCCATCCTGGAGGCCAGATCGCGCCTCCGGAGAAAGTCGAGGTCGAACGACTGCGTGTTGGAGAGTATGCCGAGCCGGTAGCGCGGCCTGAGCGCGTCGAGTGCCGGGATCACGTCGTCGTAGATCTCCGTGGCGGACGACGCCTCGTTCCAGGCCCGGACGAGTCGCTCGCGGTCGCCCGGGGATGCCAGGGAAGCCCCGGCCTCCCGCTCGAGAGCGGCGAGCGCCTCGCGGATCCCGAGGAAGGGGCGCGTCATCATCCCGCGCTCGAGGATCTTCCTCCAGTCGGGGCGCCCCGCGATCCCGAGCCCTTCGGCGAGCGTGACCATCGGGTTGGGCTCGAACCGGGAGTAGACGAGGGTGTTCCAGAGATCGAAGAGGATGCCGCGCACGGAGTGGAGATCCGGAGTCATGGGAGATAGAGGCGAGAACCGGTGAGGGCGGTGGGCGTCCCAGGAGCGGCCGGAGCCGGCCGGGAGGATAGCATCGGAGACACGCTGGGCCCCCGTGAGCGCGTGGGGATCGCGATCGTCCTGCTCTGCATCGCGGCGGGGCTGGGCGGCCCCGCCCTCGCCGAGGACAGCGATGCCGCGAGGGGCGAGCGGGTCAACGTGGGCCCCCTGGCCACGCGGCCCGTGCGCTCGGGCGAGGTCATCCTGCGCATCGAGCCCCCCGTGGTGAGGATCGGCCTGACGACGGACGCCCGGAAGCTCACCCTGTCGGCGGCGGGGGACTACTTCATCGTGGACCCCGCCACCGGGCGCAATCTCTGGGCGAGCCGCCACACCGGACCGATCCACGTCGTGCTCCAGGTCGACGGCGGCGAGCCGGCCTCCCGCTTCAGGGTGCAGGTGGCCTCGCTCACGAGCGAGGATGCCGCCAACGCGCTGCGCGAGCGGGTCGAGCGGGAGACCCGCGAGGTCGCGGTCGTGAGCCACGATCCCGACAGGAACACATTCAGGATACGCGTGGGTGCCGCATCCTCGCGAGAGGGGATCCAGGGCGTGGAGGAGAAGCTCCGGGCCATGGGCTTCGCGGAGACCTGGATCGTCGAGGAGTCCGTGGGCCGCAAGGGCCGCATGCGGCTCCGCCTCGTGGACGACGAGTGGGAGGACTTCGCCATCGATCCCGAGCCTTTCCTCGTCCTGCCTGCCGTGCCCGGGCGGCCGGTCCGGGTCAACGGGAAGCCCTACCGTGGCGCCGTCGAGGTGCGGGTGGTCGAAGCGACCCGGCTCAAGGCCGTCAACATACTGAACCTCGAGGACTACCTCCGCGGCGTGGTCCCGCTCGAGCTCGGGCCGTCGGTCTATCCCGAGATGGAGGCCCTGAAAGCCCAGGCCGTGGCCGCCCGGACCTATGTTGTGGCCAACAGGGGCCAGTTCGCCGCGGAGGGCCATGACATCTGCGATACCGCCCGATGCCAGGTCTATGGAGGCATCGAGGGCGAGGATCCCATGACGGACCAGGCCATCCTCGAGACCTCCGGGCTCGTGCTCACCTACGCAGGCGCCCCCATCAACGCGCTCTACACGGCGACCTGCGGCGGCCACACCGAGGACGTGGTGAACGTCTTCCGGGAGGAGGCGGAGGAAGCTCCCTACCTCAAGGGCGTTGCCTGCTACGCGGACGAAGAGGGTCTCGCGGCCTGGCGCCGCGTGATCCGGGGCGTGGCCCCCCCGCAGCCCGCGCTCGATCCCTCCGGCGAGCGGCTCGACGATGCCCTCGCGATCCTCGAGGTGCGCGGAGTCATTCGGGCGGCCGATCGCAGCCCCGAGAGCCTCGGTGCCGTGGCGTCACCGGCCGAGATCGCGGATTCCGTGACGAGAACGCTCGTGCTGACCGGGAAGCCCAATGCGGAGCCCGCGATGCCCTCGAACGAATACCTCTCGGCCGCCGCCTTTGCTTACTACGTCGTAGGAGCGCTCGACTGGCGCGACCGGGTGTCTCTCTTCCTGAACGACTCGGACATCGTGCTCCTCCTCGGAAACTCGGCAATGCAGGGAGGCGCCGAGCGGGGGCTTCGCGAGGCCGCCTACCTCATCAAGGAAGGCATTCTCCCCCCTCGACTCGCGCCGGGCGACGATCTCCTGGCGCCCGTCACACGCTCCCTGCTCTACCGCGTGCTGCACCGGATCCTGGCGCGTTACGACGCGCTCGATCTTCGCGAGGTGATCTTCCGCGGCTCCCGTTCGGAGCGGCTCGTCGTCGTGCCCGTCAAGGCCGAGCGCATGGGACTCTCCGCCGCCATTGAGGTGGAGCCGGCGCCCGGGCTCATCCTCGCCCGTGGTGTGGAGGGCGGTGAGCCCGTGCTGGTGGAGGAAATCACCCTGACGCCGGGAGACCGTCTCTTCTACATCCTCCGGGATGGGCGGGCCGCCTACATCCGGCATCGTGCCAACCTGCGCGGAGCCTCCGACGATCGCTTCACCGTGAACTACCAGTGGGAGGTGCGATACACGCGGGAGGAGCTCGAAGAGAAGATCCGCGCGCGCGCGTCGATCGGGAAGCTCGTGGACGTGCAGCCGATCGAGCGGGGCGTCTCCGGGCGTGTCACGGAGCTGCGCGTGATCGGAACCGCCGGACGCTACACCTTCAGGGGCTTCTCGATCCGGACTCTCCTGGGCATCCGGGAGAACCTCTTCGTCGTGGATCGGCAGCGCGACGACGACGGGGTCGTTCGCTCCTTCGTCCTCGCCGGAAAGGGCTGGGGGCACGGCGTGGGGATGTGCCAGGTGGGCGCCTTCGGCATGGCGCTGAGGGGGGCCTCCTACGAGGAGATCCTCCACCGGTACTACACCGGCGTCTCGCTCGAACCTCTCGTCTGGGAGTAGGGCCGTCTCAGCGGGCGGGACGGAGGGTCGCCCTGCGGCGCGTCGCTCAGCGCGGGCCGGAGGGTCGCCCTGCGCTCCTACTTCCGCCGTGGGCACATCGATACCAAGCGCATCATCTCGACCGGCTCCAGACGTACGCTCCGGGCGACCCTCCGTCCCGCGCCTTCGACCGTTGTCCCCAACTTGGCCTATTCGCGATCAAGCCCTGCTTCACTTGTCTGAGGACGCAGCCACTCGTACCGCCGCTATTCAGGTCCAGCAGGCACCTCCCCGGGCGAGCCTCCGGCCCGCCCTCTCGGCAGGGCACGACTCTCAGAAGCAGTTGCGGCGGATCTGCCGGGTGGTCTCGCTGTGGTGCGGGGCTCCGACGACGATGTCGGCGACGGTGTCGCCGTCCACGTCCCCGGCTGGTGCGACCGACCAGCCGAAGCGCGAGCAGGTGTCCCCGGTCGGCGATCGGAGGGTGAAGACGACCGCGCCGCTCGAGGCCTGGAGCACGTAGGC
Source organism: uncultured Acidobacteriota bacterium (assembly GCA_964568735.1). GTDB lineage: Bacteria > Acidobacteriota > Polarisedimenticolia > JACPZX01 > JACPZX01 > CAZMRF01. The sequence continues at coordinate 86,955 of CAZMRF010000005.1, read as the reverse complement.
CCGGCCCGTTCTGAAGCCGGCGGAGTTCTTGTGCAGCTCCGCGCCGACGGCAATCTCCGGGAGCAGATCGCCCGTCAGATCCGGGAGAGCCGCGAGGGAGCCCCCGAAGAGCGCCACGGGGCGCGGCTCGGGGTCATCCAGCCCGGCCACGAGATAGTCGCCCGGAACGACGAGGGCCGGATCGCCCCTCAGGGTGAAGGCCGCCCCGCCCAGCTCCTCCGACGTGTTCTGGTCGGGAGCCGAAGCCGCGAGGTCCCCTGTCCCGTCGCCGTCCAGGTCGGCGAGCCCGGCCACGGCGAAGCCGAAGTTGGCCTGGGTGGCCGGGGAGGGCGCCGTTCGGACAGTCACGAGGATGTCGTTGGGATCCACGGATCTGATGATGAAGACCTTTCCCGCGAAGTCACCCTTGTTCACGCCCTGGCCGTCGGCTCCGGCGAGGATCTCCTCGAGGCCGTCCCCGTCGGCGTCGGGCATGAACGAGAGGCTCTCGCCGAAGAGCGCGCTCTGCTGTGGCTCGGGGTCGTCGAAGGCGGCCAGCAGCACACCGGCGGCATCGAAGAGGTAGACGCGCCCCTGCGCCTCGCGCCCACCGACCCTCTCTCCGGGCGCGCCGACCAGGATCTCGGGCAGGCCGTTCCCGTCCGAGTCGCCGCCCGCCGCGACGCTCCAGCCGAATCGTCCCTGCGCGGCGCCCGTGGGGCTGTCGATGACGGCGAGGATCGATCCGTCCGCGCCGCTCGCGAGAAAGGCCCTGCCGGCGCGGCCCCCCGAAGGCGGCCGGCCCAGGGGCTCCCCGATCACGAGGTCTCCGGCGCCATCGCCGTCCATGTCTCCGGCCGCGGCGAGCGACCAGCCGAAGCGCGACTTCGAAGCCGGCGCGGGGCTGTGGATCGTTCTCAGCAGGGCGCCCGTGGAGCCCGAGAAGAGATAGACCCTTCCCGACCTGCGAACTGGAGGATCGTCGACTCCGGGCGCGCCGACGGCGATGTCCGGGACGGTGTCGGCGTTGACGTCTCCGACTCCCGCCACGGAGACTCCGAAACGTCCCCGGTTCTCCGGGTCGGGGGCGTCCAGCGTGAGGATCTGAAGGCCCGTGGAGCCCGAGAAGACGAAGACCCGTCCCGTCCTGGGATTCGCGGCGGCCGCATCGGTGGGAGCCGCCGCGGCGCAGAGAAGCGCTGCCCCGAGGGAGCGGATAAGGAAAGCTTGCGGCGACGGCATCGTGGATCGGTGCGGCTGCGCCCGGTGCCCGCCGATCGCTGGCCGGACTGTTGACGCTCCGCGGAACCGCAAACTACCATAGCCTCGGCTCCTGCACGCGGCCACGCGCGCCCTCACTCCCGGCATCCCGGCGGAAAACAATGACAGTCGGCACCTTCAGCGGCCGGATCAAGCCCCTCAACCTCACCGAGATACTCAAGTTCCTCAAGGAGTCGGGCAAGAGCGGCCTGCTCAAGGCCGAGAACGGCGCCGAGTGGCGCGGCCTCTACGTGCGACGGGGCCGCATCATCGCAGCCGAGTCCTCGAGCCAGGACGAATCGCTCCTCTCGATGCTCCGCGCCTCCGGCATGATCGACGGCGAGCAGGCTTCTGTCTGCGAGGCTCTCGTCAAGGGCGGCGTCCGCCCCGGCCGCGCTCTCGTGGAGCGCGGAGTGATCCTCCCCGAAGAGATCGTGGGATGGACGGCGAAGCGCTGCCGGAGCGTGGCCCACGGGATGCTCACCTGGGCCTCGGGCTCCTTCGCCTTCGAGGAGCGCGAGCTCCCCCCCGTCGAGTGGGTCCTCGTCGACCTCGACCTCATGGAGGTTCTCCTCGAGGCCCTGAGGGGGATCGAGGAGGAGTCGCTCCTCGCCACGCGCCTTCCGGAGAGGGGCGTCGTCTTCGAGCACTTCACCTGGTCGGAGGGAGGGGAGGCGCCGCCTCTCCTGCCGCACGAGAGGTACGTCCTCTCCCTCGTCAACGGGCGCAGGAGCGTGGGCGAGATCGAGAAGCTCAGCGAGCTGGGTGATCGGGCGACCCGGAAGCTCCTCGCCATCATGTTCCTCATCGGCTGCGTCCGGCACCGCAGGGACGAGACGGTCGAAGGCGCGCCGGTGCCCAGCGAGAGCTCGGGCACGGACGTCCGCGCGGTCATCCGCGCCTACAACGAGATGTTCGCCTTCATCTACAGCTACATGATCAAGGAGGTCGGCCCGATTGCGGAGCACGTCCTGGACAAGTACCTGCGTGAGGTCCGCGACGCGAACCAGGCGCTCTTCGCCCGCATCAGCCTGAGCAAGGAAGGCATGCTCGACGAGGAAGGCCTCGCGCGCAACGTCCACCTGGTGAGGGGAACGAACCGCGTGGAGGTGCTCGTCAAGGGGCTCAACGAGTTCCTCTACTCGGGGCAGCTCGCCGTGAAGCGGACCCTCGGCGCCGAGCACGAAGCGGTCGTGGTCCGCCGGCTCAACGAGCTCCGGAAGATCCCGGCCCCGCTGGGCTGAGCCGGCGTGAGCGGGGAGCCCGGGCGGGACGACAGGGAGCGCCGGGCCCTCGGCGAGCGCCATCTCGGCGCGGCCCTGATCGGCCTCGGCATCCTCCTCTTCTGGTCGATCCGGCTCATCCTGGCGCGGTGGATTGGCTGAGAATCTCCCCCTGCTGATCCTCGTCGTCGGGCCGACGGCGTCGGGGAAGTCGGCCCTCGCCGCGCGGCTCGCCCGGAGCTTCGGCGGCGAGGTCATCGGCGCCGACTCGGTGCAGGTCTACCGGAGGCTCGATGCCGCCTCGGACAAGCCGCCCATGGATCTCCGCAGGGAGATCCCGCACCATCTCATCGATGTCCAGGATCCCGCGGAGGATTTTTCAGCCGGGGACTACGCCCGGAGGGCAGCCCAGGCCGTCGAGGAGATCGCCGCCCGCGGGCGGCGCCCCATCGTGGCGGGAGGCACGGGACTCTACGTGCGCGCGCTGCTCCGGGGACTCGCGGACATGCCCGGCCGCGACGCCGGCCTGAGGCGCGGGCTCGCCCGGTGGGAGTCCCGCCGCGGAATCGGATCGCTGCACGGCATGCTGCAGGTGCTCGATCCCGCGAGTGCCGCGCGCCTGGCCCCGCGGGATCGGCAGAGGATCGTCAGGGCCGTCGAGGTGGCCCTGATCTCGGGGAGGCCGCTCTCCGAGCACATCGCGGAGCAACCCTTCGGCTGCGAGATCTATCATTGCGTCAAGATCGGCCTCTCCGTTCCCCCCGCCGTTCTCGAGCAGCGGATCGACGAGCGCGTGGAGAGGTTCTTCCGCGAGGGCCTCGTCGAGGAGGTCCGGGGGCTCCTGGGGCGGGGGATCCCGGAAGGCGCGAACTGCTTCAAAGCGCTCGGTTATCGCGAGGTCCTGAGCCATCTGGCGGGGGAGCTGGGGATCGAGGATACGGTGGCGCTGGTCAAGGCGAACACACGGCGCTACGCTAGGCGCCAACTCACCTGGTTCAGGAAAGAGCCCGGTGTCCGGTGGTTCGAGGCGCGGGAGCCGGCGGCGGATCTCCACGCCGCGATCGAGACCCACGTCGCAGAACGGCTGAGAGCCGAGGAGTCCCGAGATGGAGACCGTGAACCACGCTGACGACAGTCAGCTCAACATCCAGAACGACTACTTCAACAACGCGCGCAAGAACCGGATGCGCGTCACCGTGGTCCTCACGACGGGACAGCGGCTCTCGGGGCTCATTCGCTCCTTCGATCGCTTCACCGTCATCCTGGACACGCGTCAGGGAGACCAGATGGTCTTCAAGCACGCGATCGCGACGGTCGCCCCCGCCCTCGCGGGAGAGAGGGACCATCGCGGGAGGCCTCCCAGGGGCCAGGAGCGGGGGGAAGGACGCCCGGCAGGCGCGCCGCCTCACCGCAGTGGCCCACCGCCAGCGCGTGACGGAAGCGGTCCCCCGCCTGCGCGCGACGGAGCGGGTCCGGGCGGGCCGCCCCGGGGAGAACGCGGAGATCAGAAGCCGCGGGGCGGCAGCGCTCCACAGGGCGGCAGCGCTCCACAGGGCGGCAGCGCTCCACAGGGCGGCAGCGCTCCACAGGGCAAGAGCTTCGGGAACTTCATGGACCTCAGCGCCGTCAGGGGGGCGCCGGAGAAGGCTGAGCCGCCGTGCGATGGCGAGCGAGCCGCTGCGGAGAGCGAGCCCGGACACGGCGACAAGAACGTGGCCGCCGCGGCGCACGAGGCCACGGGCGCGGACAAACCGGCGGCGAAGCCGGCCGAGGAGGCCGCCACCGGGGCCGGGAGCGCAGCGCAGGAGCCTGCCGGCGGCTCGGGTGAGCCGGCGAGCTAGGAGCCCGTCTCGCTCCAGATCTTCTCGAAGAGCTCGATGGACGCCGGGGCGTGGCCGGCGAAGTGGTTGTTGAAGAAGCCGTAGCCGGTCAGGTCGCGGCCCAGGAGCTGCCGGACCACGGGAACCCAGGCCTTCATCTCACGGGTTCGATCCACGATCACCTTGTCCCAATTCTTCGTCTGCTTCTCGATCCCGTACCGATCTCCCAGCCAGCGGACATAGACGAAATCCGACGTCACGGGATCGATCTTCGCGAAGTACTCCGCGGCCCGCGGCATCCACGGATGGTCGATCAGCGCGAGCGCGACGCTCCTTGCCCTGAGGATGTCCAGCAGGGGCTCGCGAAGCCAGGACTTGTTGCGGATCTCCAGGGCGAAGCGGTACCCCGCCGGGAGTGAAGGGATGAACCTCCGCAGCCGTTCATGGAAGAGGTCCTCCGTCATCTCGCCGCCTTTCTTGAAGTAGGGGAACTGGAAGAGGATGGGGCCGAGCCTGTCCCCGAGGTTGTCCATCGAGCGGAGGAAGGCGGTCAGATCCTCGGAGACACCCTCGAGGCCCTTCTCGTGCGTGATGGACTGCGGCGCCTTCGCCGCGAGGAGGAACCCATCGGGCAGATCCTCCCTCCACTTGCGCGTCATGGAGGCCGGAGGGATCCGGTAGAAGGTGGCGTCCACCTCGACGGTGCGGAAGCGCGTGGCGTAGTGGGCGAGCCACGACGACGGGGGACTCCCCGGTGGATAGAAGACGCCTTCCCAGTCCTTGCTCGACCAGGAGGAGGTCCCCAGGTAGAGGCGCGGGTGAATCGGCGCGCCGATCTCCTTCTCAGCGGCAGCCACGAACGGAATATACCCCGTGGCAAGGAGCCGGAAGGGTGGCGCTGGAGATGCTTCGTTGCCCCGCGCTCCGTGGGCCGGGTAACATCGTGAGTGATGACGCCGCCGCCGGCCCAGGTGCAGGTCGAAGAGAGAGGCTGCGGCCTCTTCGTCGCGGCGCTCCTCTTGATGGCGGCTGCGGCGATCGCCACGCTCGCCGGCCTCCAGCCGCCGGCGCCTCTCCCCGCCGACGCGGAGGATGCAGCGTTCTCCGCATCCAGGGCCGCCGCAATCCTGCAAGATCTCTACGCGGACCTCTCATCCCATCCCGTTGGGAGCGGGGAGAACCGTCTCCTGCGCGGCCGGATCGAGGAGCGGCTTCGTGAGATCGGATACGAGCCGGAGATCCAGCGGGAGATCGTCTGCCGCAGCCCCCGGGCGACCTGCGCCCTCGTCGAAAACGTCCTCGCCCGGCGCGAAGGAGATCCGGGCCGCAAGGCCCTCCTCGTCTCCAGCCACTACGACTCGGTGCCGGCCAGTCCTTCCGTCTCGGATGCGGGCGCGTCGGTGGCCGCGATCCTCGAAGTGTCGAGGATCGTCGCGAGTGCTGCACCTCTCCCGAACCCCGTCATCTTCCTCATCAACGACGGCGAGGAGGCCGGCCTCCTCGGCGCGAGGGCCTTCGTCGAGAGGCATCCCTGGGCGAAGGACATTGGAGCCGTCGTCAACCTGGAGGCGCGCGGCACGTCGGGGCGCTCCTGGATGTTCGAGACCAGCGCGGAGGGCGGCTGGCTCGTCGGCGCCTACGCGCGATCGGTCCCGCACCCCGCGACAGCCTCCGTGGCCTACGCCATCTACAAGAGGCTGCCGAGCGATACGGACCTGACGGTCTACAAGGCAGCCGGCCTCCACGGCCTCGGGCTGGCTTTCATCGGCAGGGTCCAGCACTACCACACGTCCGCCGACAGTCTCGTGAACCTCGACGAGGGAAGCCTGCAGCAGCAGGGCGAGGCGGCCCTGGCCCTCGTCCGCGAGCTGGGCTCGATGGATCTCGAGAGCCCGCCCGTTGGAGAGGCGGTCTTCTTCGACCTGTTCGGCCTGACGACGATCTGGTGGCCGGCCTCGTGGGGAGTGCCCCTGGCCCTCCTCGCGCTGCTCCTGGCAGGGGCGGCTGCCGTGACTCTCTCTCGCGCGGGGCTTGCCTCGCCGCGGGGTACGGTGCTGGGGATCGGGGCGTGGATGCTCGTGCTGGCCGTCTCCGCGGCGGCGGGCTTCGCAACGGCCATGCTCCTCGGTGGCCTCGGTGCCTTCCGCAACACCTACCCGGCCCATGCCTGGGCTCCCCTGGGAGCGGCATGGGCCGCGGGCGCCGTGACGGCCTTCGGGGTGGTGGCGACCCTCCGGCGGCTGCGCCTCTGGGATCTGCACGCCGGCGGCACGGTGGCATGGGCGATCCTGAGCCTGGTCCTCACACTCATCGATCCGGCGCTCTCCTACCTCGCGCTCGTCCCGGCAATCTCCCTCGCGGCCGCCGGGCTCATCTCAAGCCTCACCCGCCGCCCGGCCGCGCGGAGGGCGGTGTTCCTGATATCGCTCCTGCCAGGAGCCATCATCTGGCTGCAGCTCCTCTTCGTCCTGTTCGGAGCGATGGGAGAGGTCGTCCTCCCGGTCCTCACGATTCTCGTCGCGCTCCTGGCGGGAACGGCAGCGCCGGCGCTGAGCGGGCTGCCACGCAGGAAGGCATGGATTCCTGTGATGTCTGCCGGCGCCTGCTTCGCAGCCTTCGCCGTGATCTCGTCGGTCGTTCCCGACGCAACGGCGGATCTCCCGGAGCGGCTGAGCCTCGGCTATCACCTCGACTCCGACGAGCGCGTCGCGCGATGGGTGCTCTACGGGAAGGCCCCCCTCCCCGCGTCGCTGACCGAGGCTTCCGGGAAACCGCTCAGCCTCGACCGGGCCCTGCCCTGGTGGGACTGGGACGAGACGCTGGCACCCGCGCCCGCGGTGGAGATGATCGCGCCCGTGGCGACGCCGGTTCCCGGCGATTCGGAGGAGGCGGCCCTCCTCCGGCTTCGATCTGGCAGGGGCGCCACGTACCTGGAAGTCGTCCTCCCGCGCGAGGCCCGCGTGACGCGCGTCCACTACCCCGGCGCCGGGAGCGCCGAGGTGGGGGAGGGCGCGATCTACGGCGAGTGGCGCGCGTTCAGGTTCTGGGGCGTTCCGCCGGAGGGGATCGACGTGGAGGTCGCGCTCACCGGAGCGCCGCCGATTGAAGGCTGGATCATGGATCGCACCCCGGGGCTTCCCCCCGAGGGGCGATCACTGCTCGACGCGCGCCCGGCGAGCGCCGTGGCCTCGCAGGTCGGCGACGCCACGGTCGTTTATCGGAGGCTCACGCTGCGTGAGCACATGCCGGCCGTTGCCGGCGGCGCGAGCGCCCGGAGCGCAGAATAGAAGGGCGGCTTCCCCGGCCGGAAAGCCGCCCTTGAATCATCTCCGGCGCCTCGCGGCGCCGGGCCTGCTCTTCTAGTCCAGCCGGGTCAGCTCGACCCTGCGGTTCTTCGCTCTTCCATCGCTCGTGTCGTTGTCGGCGACGGGGTGGCTCTCGCCGTATCCGCGGGAGGTGAGGTTCGCGGCGGGGACGCCCTTCGCGGCGAGGTACTCCTTGACCGAGTCAGCCCGCTTCTGGGAGAGCGTCTCGTTGTAGGAATCGCTTCCCGTGGAGTCGGTGTGGCCGCCGACCTCGAGCCGCAGCTCGGGCCAGTCATGAAGCGACCCGGCCACCCGTCCGAGAATCTCCTCGGCCTGCGGGGTGAGCTTCGCGCTGTTCGTCTCGAAGGTCACGCCCTCGAGGACGAGAGTCTTCTTGCCCTCGAAGATGGCCGGCGCGACGGGCTTCGGGGGCTCGGGGAGCGGGCAGCCCGAGGAGTCGATCTTGACGCCGCGGGGAGTCTCCGGGCAGCGGTCGAGGCCGTCGAATACGCCGTCGCCGTCGCTATCGACAGGACAGCCCTTCGCGTCGACCTTCACACCCTTCGGCGTCGCCGCGCACGCGTCGAGCCCGTCGAAGACTCCGTCACCGTCGGAGTCGACAGGACAGCCCTTCGCGTCGACCTTCGCGCCCTTCGGGGTTGTCGGGCAGGCGTCCCCGCCATCGGGGACGCCGTCCCCGTCCGTGTCGAGGTCGCAACCCTTGGCGTTGACCGGGTATCCCTTGGCCGTCTTCGGGCAGCTATCGAGCCCGTCGAGGACGCCGTCTCCGTCCGAGTCGGCGGGGCATCCCTTCAGGTCGACGGTGGCGCCCTTCGGTGTGTCGGGACAGTCGTCCTTCCTGTCGGGAACTCCGTCGCCATCGCTGTCCGGAGGCGCTCCGCCCCCGAAGGTCCAGAGCAGACCGACCGCAGCCTCGATATTGTTCTGCTTCTCGTCGAGGTCGCCGCCGATGTCCGTGATGACCTATCGGCCGTCCGCGCGAAGGCCGAAGTGGTCCGTGAAGAACCAGCGCAGTCCCCCTCCGGCGTTGTAGCCGATATCGCTCTCGTCGAGGTCGGAGCCCAGAGAGGTCTTCTCCGATCCCACGCCCGCGGTGAGGTGCCACCTCAGGGCCTTGCCCGGTTGGAAGTTCCAGAGAAGGTTCAACCGGAGCGAATCGATGTCGAGATCATCCTCCGAGAGCCCGCTGCCCGAATCGGGGTCGGTCTGGGTGGAGAGAGTCTGGTAGGAAGCCTCGAGGCTCCACTTCGGCGTGAAGAAGTAGCCGACCCTCGCTCCGTAGAGGATGTCGTCGTCGGGGTTCAGGGGGCCGTATTCGTCCAGGAAGCCGTAGCCGAGGTAGGGCCCGAACTCCCAGTCTCCTTTCTCTCCGTAGCCGGCCAGTGCCGGGGTCGCCGCGATCACGCAGGCGGCGGCGAGCAGAATGATCCTCTTCATGTGCCGGGTAACCTCCATCGTGGGATTGCCCACTCGATCGCGGGCCTCCGTCGCAGCCTTTTCAGCAAGACGGGCATGCCGGGATGGTGGGGAGACGCCAGAATAGCCGATCGGCGGCTCTGCTGTCTCGCGATCCGGGGAGGCGGAGGCCGCACCGCCGGAAGGCGCGGTGGGCGTGGGGATTTCCGATTCCCCGGGCGCGGCGCGCCCGGGGAGCGATCAGGAAAGGAGGATCAGGAGGCGGACGGAGTCACCGGGATCATCTGGCGCTCGAGGGCCGGTGGCCGGTTCTTCCACAGCACGTAGCCGGCGCCCGCGGCGCCGAAGATGAGGCTGATCCATCCCGTCGAGCCTCCCGCGAACTCCAGGGCGGGGAATTCGGCCGCCACGAGGCGGGCCATCTCGAGGCTGATCGATTCGCCCCACTCCTGCGCCGTGGAGAGCAGGATGAAGAGGTAGTCGCCGAGGAGCACGGAGCACAGCGTCAGAGAGATGGCGAGGACGCGCCCGTAGAGGTTCACCTTTCCCATGCCGCGATTGACCGACCAGGCGATGGCGAGTCCCATCAGGATCGCGCCGTAGAGGAAGATCCGCTCGATGGCATAGGCCACCCCGCCCCAGAGAATCGCCATCGTGATGCAGGCGGTGATCCCGGCAAGTGTTCCCATCGGGAGGTTCGCCGGCTGCCCGGCATAGATCTCGGCCTGGCGGCGCCCCTCCGCGCCGTCGCGCTCGCGGCAGCCCGGGCAGATGGATCGAGGTATTCCGTCCACGCAGTAGAGCTCGCCCGAAGAGCCGTTGCAGGACTCGCAGGCCGTTCCGACCGGCGAGGAGATCTTCGAGAGGATCCCATGGAGGGCACGGATGACGGCGGCGACGGTGTCGGGCGACGCGGCGCGGAACGACCACGGGAGATCGATTCGCAGCGAGTCTTCGTCGAAGCGGATCGAGCGCCGCTCGGCGGTGGAGAGCTTGGGCTTCGAAAGAGCTGCGAGCACCTCGGAGGAGGAGGCGATCTGCTCGCCCGCCGAGGCGGCGTCCGTCTTCAGAGAGCCTGTCTTGAAGCGCAGGAGGATCGCGACGGCGTTCTGCTGGCCGAACTTCGTCCACGCGGCTGCGACGGGGTAGCCGTCCATCATGCCGATGGCCGTGGGGGAGGGGAAGGGGCCCCCTTTCTGGAGCGTGTTGACGTTGAGGTTCTTCGCGAGGCTGGCGGCGTTCTTCGAGGACATGATTCCTCCTGCCGTACGGCATCGAGTTGAGATTAACGAAGAAGGAATATGGGGCTCTCTTCTCCGGCGGGCAACGGAGAGGTGGCGTCCAGGCGCACTCGATCCGGAGCGCTCGGGACAATACCGCCGAACTCGAAGCCCCCGCGAGGCACGACGCTCCCGATAGCTGATCGGCGCTCCGGATCGCGCGCCTGAGCGCATCCAATCGAGGTTCCGATTTGGGATGGCCTCGTGGGGCCGTGGGATCAGGCGGGCGGGACGGTGATCGACTGCGAGGGAGAGAGGCGGAAGCGGCCGGGAACCGAACCGAGCAGCCGGAAGCCGGCCCAGATGGCGACCCCCACGACGCCGCAGGCGTACCAGACGGAATCGGGCCCCGCGTGCTGGTAGAGCCATGTCCCGCCCAGCGGGGCGATGATGAAGGCCGCCGCGAAGGAGAGCGTGACCAGTCCCATGTAGTGGCCACGAGCGGCCGGCGAGGCACGGCCGGCCGCGACCCCCTCGATCAGCGGGAGAGAGAGCATCTCGCCAATGGTCCAGATCACGACGGAGAAGGCCACGAAGCCGTAGCTCCCCCCGAAGGGCAGCAGCGCGAACCCGGCGCAGAAGATGAGGGATCCCCAGCCCGACAGCCTGATGGGATCGAACCTCTCCACCGCGTGGATGACCGGCATCTGGAAAGCCACGATCAGAAGGGTGTTGATGCTGAAGAGCAGCCCGATCCGCGCCTCCGAGAATCCATGGCGCTCGTGAAGGAAGAGAGTCCAGGTGCTGAAGGTCTGGAAGACGACGACGGCGAGGAGCATGAAGAGCCCGAGGAGGGCCAGGTAGGGGCCGTCATGCCAGGGAGAGCGGCCCGATCCGGTTCCGGATTGCGAATCCGGATGCGCCGCGGGCTTGAAGCGCGCGAGCGCGAGACCCAGGAGCGCCGCGGCCAGAAGGCAGGTCCCTCCGTCGACGACGAAGAGCCAGCGGTAGTCGATGAGCGCCAGGAATCCCCCCGCGGCGGGGCCGAAAGTCAGCCCCAGGTTCACGGCCAGCCTGTTCAGCGCGAAGGCCCTCGCGCGATCGCGAACCGGGGAAAACTCGGCCAGCGCGGTGGCGTTCGCGGGACGGAGCGCTGGCTCCACGATGCCAAGCGCGAGCGCCGCGAGCGTGATCGCCGCGGGGTCGTCGAGAGTTCCCAGGAGCAGGAAGCCCCCTCCCGTGAGCAGGAGGCTCAGCTCCATCACGCGACGGGCGGTCAGGAGATCGCTGAGGCGCCCTCCGAGGTAGGCGCCGGCCATGGCGCCCGTTCCGTAGACGCCGAGGATCGCGCCGGCCTCCGTCACGACCCATCCCTTCTCCTCGGTGAGGTAGAGGACCAGGAAGGTCATGACCATCGAACCGCTTCGGTTCACGAAGGCCACGAAAGCCAGGAGCCAGACGGCGGCCGGCAGTCCGGAGAATGACTTCCTGTAGGAGTCGGCGAGTCGGCGCAGCATGTCGCGGGTGCTTCCCGGCGGGGGACGTAGCCGGAGGGCCCGCATCGTCGCACTTTCGCGGAGCGAAGGCCATAATGCCGCACCGGTGATGGCGCTGTTCATCAAGAACCTGCTCTTCGTCCTGGTCGCTCCGGGAACGGCTGCGATCTACGTGCCCTTGTATCTGGCCCGGGGCCGCGCCCCGGCCGGCCCCCCGCTCACGGTGCTGGCCGCCGCCCTGTTCGTCGTGGGGGGAGCCATCTACCTGTGGTGCGTCTGGGACTTCGCCGCCTACGGCCGCGGCACTCCCGCTCCCATCGATGCCCCCAGGAGGCTCGTGACCCGGGGGCTCTACACCTTCACGCGGAACCCGATGTACGTCGGCGTGATCACGGTCATCCTTGGATGGACCGTGCTCTTCCAATCCGCGAGGCTGGCACTCTACGCGGTGGCGATCTTCGCCTTCTTCAACCTGTTCATCCTCCTCTACGAGGAGCCGCACCTCCGGCGCGTCTTCGGCCGCGAGTACGAGACCTACTGCGCCGAGGTGGGGCGCTGGCTTCCGGCGACTAAGCGCCGCCCGGCAGCCTGAAGCTCCTGGATCCCCGTGAGCCGCGGGGGGTACGGCCTTCGGGATCGCTACCGGCCCGCCAGGCGGGGCAGGAGCGTCGTGAGCCACGGCACGTAGGTGATCAGGAGGACGCCGAGAAGGAGCACGGCGAGCATCGGGACGACGGAGCGGTAGACCTCGGGAAGGGGCTTGCCGAACCGGTAGGAGGAAAGGAAGAGGTTCATCCCCACCGGTGGTGTCAGGTAGCCCAGCTCGAGGTTGGCGAGGAAGATCACCCCGAGGTGGACGGGATGGATCCCGAAGGCCGCGCCCATCGGCGTGATGAGCGGGACCACGACGATGATGGCGGAGAAGATGTCCATCAGGCAGCCGACGACGAGCAGGAACACGTTCAGGAGAAAGAGGAAGACGAGCGGCGAGTGGATGGATGACTGCACCCAGGAGAGGGCGCGAGCCGGGATCTCGGCGTCCACCATGTAGTTCGTCAGCCCCAGCGCCACCCCCAGGATGATGAGGACGCCGCCCACGAGCGTTCCGCACTTCGCGATGACGCCCGGCACGTCGCGCACGAGGCGGAGATCCCGGTAGACGAAGGTCTCCACGATGAAGGCGTAGACCGCGGTGAAGGCCGCGGCCTCCACGAGCGTCGCGAAGCCGCCGAAGAGCCCCACGATCACCACGACGGGCAGCAGGAGCTCCCACTTCGCCGCCATGACCGCCCGCCATGCCTCGCGGGCGTCGAAGGGATGCGATGATGATCCCGAACGAGGCCCCTTCCTCACTCCCCACCAGGCGACGAGCGCCAGCATGATCAGCCCCGGCACGAAGCTCCCGAGGAACATGGCGTCGATGGGAGTGTGAGAGACGATCCCGTAGAGGATCACCGGGAGGCTCGGAGGGAAGAGGAGCCCCAGCGATCCCGCCGCCGTGAGAAGGCCCAGCGAGGTGCGCTCGCTGTAGCGCGCGGCGAGCAGCACGGGCATGAGCAATCCCCCGAGGGCGAGGATCGTCACCCCCGAGGCACCCGTGAAGGAGGTGAAGAAGGCGCAGACGAGGGCCGTGACGATGGCCGGCCCGCCGCGCATCCACCCCGCGAGGGCCTGGAAGACGCGGACCAGCCTCTTCGACGCTCCCCCTTCCGAAAGGAAGTAGCCCGCCAGCGTGAAGAGCGGGATGGTGGGGAGGGTGGGCGAGACGACGAGCCGGTAGGTCTCCACGGGGATCGAGGCGATGGGAACGCCGGCTCCCCAGAAGAGGATGAGAGCCGTGCCGCCGAGCACCGTGAAGATGGGAGCGCCCAGCACGGTCGCGGCGGCGAGGGTCACGAGCGCGGGCAGCACGAGATCCTCGGGCGCCATCGGAGGCCGCACGCCGAAGCGGATGATGATGGCGGCCAGCAACATCGCCACTCCGCGGCCGGTCCAGGTCCCGGCGGCGTGCCAGAGAAGGCGCACCCCGATCAGGGCGAAGGCGATGGGGAGGACGGCCTGGGCCGCCCAGACGGGGACCACCGAGACCAGCATGTTCCCGCCCTCGCGCTCCATGGCAACGAGCTGCCAGCCGGCCAGGGCGAGCAGGAACGACATGGCGGCGGCCACGCCTCCGCAGAAGGCCTGGGCCGCCACGCGGAAGCGCTGGGGCAGGAGCGTGACGCCGGTGGAGAGCGACAGGAGGCGCCGCTCCCTGGCGGCGACCGAGGCGCCGAGCATCGCCACGACGAGCGTGAGGTGCTGGACGATCGTTCCCGCGCCGGGGACTCCCATGCCGAACCCGGCGCGGAGCAGCGCCTCCACGATGGGGAGGGCGGCCATGGCGGCGAGGGGGATGGTGACGAGGAGGTCTTCGCTCCCGTGGAGGAACCTCAGCGCGCCGCTGACGACGACGTCTCGCGAGTCCCGGAGTCCGGTCCCCGCGAGGAGGTCCCGCGTCATCTGGAAGGGGGAGGTGAGCTCCGGGCCTCTCCAGAAGTCCCCTGCGGCGCCGCTTGCCGGTAGGCGTCGCGCAGGCGCTGGACCTCGTCGAACATCGGAGCCGGAACGATGGTCCCCCGAATCTTCGGCCAGGCCGACTCGGCCGACCGCCTCCAGGCCGCCCTCACGTCGGGCGAGGCGGCATGTACCTTCAAGCCGTGCTGGCTCATCACCTTGATGGCCGTGTCGTTGGCCGTCCGGATCTCGCCACGCAGGCGGAGCCCCGCCCTCTCAGCGGCCGCGAGGATGGCGGGCCTCGATTCCTTGGGGATCTTCCGCCAGGTCCTCTTGTCCACGATGGTCGCACCGATCAACGGCGCCCACTGGAGATCGAGCATGTAGGGGGCCTGGCCGAACCACTGGCTCGCGAGGGCCAGCAGGGGAGTGGTGTCGAAAGCCTCGATGAGGCCCGTCTGCAGCCCGGGGAGGATGTCGGTCGCCGCGAGGGGGATGGGGTTGAAGCCGGAGGCCTTCCAGAGATCGACGGCCTTGCTGTCGCCGGCCCACACGAAGAGCTTCATCCTTCTCAGATCGTCAGGGGTGGCGAAGGGCTGCTTCGCGAAGAACATCACCCATCCCGCGTCGCCCCAGTTCACGACGACGAACCCCTTCTCGTCGAGCCGGCGCTCCAGCTCCGGGCGCAGCTTCTCCCTGACGTGATCGAGCTCCTCCCAGGAGTCGAACATCATGGGGATCTGCAGCGCCGCGACGGCCTCGTCGATGTCGGAGAGGCCGACCGCGGTGAGCGCCGCGGCCTGGATCTGCCCGACGCGCATCTTCCGGACCATGTCGGGCTCGTCGCCCAGGACCCCCCCGGGGTAGATGCGGAGCGTGACGGCCCCTCCGGAGCTCTTGCGCCACTCCTCGCCCATCTCCAGGAGGATCGAGTGCCAGGAGGATCCCTCGGGGGCCGCTGTGCCCATCTTCACCAGCACGGGCTCCTGCGCCCCTGCGCTCGCCGGCGCGAGGAGCGTCACGAGCAGGGCCAGCGGCAAGGCCGGGGCCCGGCCCCAGGGGCGTCTCGATTTCATTCCACGGCCTCCATGCAGGACTCACTCCACGAACAGGAGATCGACTCTTCCCAGGAGCCACCTGGCCCGCTGCTGCATCACGAGGTTCAGGAGGCGCCACTCGGGGCGGGCATCCGGATCCACGGAAAGGGCCTTCGTCAAGAGCGAAACGAACTCGGCGCGATCCTGGTTCCGGACCGAGACGCTCTCGGCATAGGAGACGTAGGGGGAAGCGCGCCCCCCCTCCGACAGCTCGACGGCCCGGTCGAAGTGCTCGCGGGCCTCCGCGCCGGATCCTCCCATCGCCACCGACCGGCCCCCCTTCAGCGAAATCATGATCTCGTGCAGCGATCCCGCGGCCCAGTCGGGGTCCAGCTCCATGGCGCGCGCGACCAGCGCCTCGATCGTGGGGATCTCTCCCAGCCGCTCGGGGTCGTCCTTCGACACCGAGAGGGCCAGCCCCCAGGCTGATGCCGTCCAGTACAGCAGATCGAGATCCTCCTCGCCTGTCACGGCGAGCGCCGCGGCCGGCGGCTCTGCACCCGAGACGAGGGCCTGCGTCAGCCCCTCGTGGCGCACCTCCAGGCCCCGCAGGCCGTAGTCCCGGGCGCGCAGATAGAGCCGGAGAGAGCGCGCGCGGAGGCGTGCCGCCTCGGCGTAATCCCGATCCGCGATCTCGTCGGCCTCCTCATGGACGAAGGCCCAGGCATACTGCGTGAACCCGCTCGCCGCGGCCTCGAGGAGCCCGGCGTGCCTGGGGCTCTCGGCCAGGAGGCTCTCCACGAGCTTGAGGGCGAAGGGGAGGGCCTCGCGGACGATTTCAGGGTCGTCATCCGAGGACCACGTGGCGCTGCTCTCCGCGAGCGCGTCGCCGAGGTTCTCGATGGCGAGCCTGCGGATGCTGCAGCCAGGAGCGAGGGTCAGCAGCGGGATCAGCCCCCACGCCGCCAGCCGGCGATTCAGAGCGCCAGGAACGGCCAAGGCCACGACTAGGACGGCCTCCCAGGATCGCGGTCCACCGTCCGAGTATACACTTGCCTTCCTGATCTGCCGCCGAGCGGGCGCGTCCTAGCCTGCCCCCCGCGATTGGGCACCGTGCAGGAACGAGGGAACTGCTCCAAGCCGCCAACGGTCCGCCCCCTTTGCTCCGCGAGACTTGTCCGCTCTTGCTAGAATCGCCCAGCCCACATGCAGGGTGTGGAGAGAGAGGATGCCACGCAAGAAGAGAGGTACAAAGCGAGCCAGGCCTAGGTCCGAGCCTCAGAGCAAGGTCGACCCACTCTCTCTGAAGCTCGACACATCGAATCCCCGCTTCGCGGCCTACGAAGGTGGACGCCGCAGTCCGAAAAACGTGATCCGGTACCTTCTAGAGACGGCCGACCTCCGTGAGATGGTCGAGTCGATCGCGGCGAACGGGTATGTAGACCTAGAACCGCTGTTCGTCGTTGATGAGGATGGTGACGGTGAGTTCACTGTAATCGAGGGTAATCGGCGAGTTGCTGCGATTAGGCTCCTCAGAAACCCGGATCTCGCCGCCGAGCTCGGCGTAACCCTCCCGCCTATGACCGCGGCGAATGCTGCGACCCTGAGTAGGGCTACGATCCGGAAGGTAGCCTCCCGCGAGGACGCTCGACAGTTCATAGGGTTCAAGCATATCAACGGGCCCCACAAGTGGGACGCCTTCGCGAAGGGGAAATTCGCGGCGGACTGGTATCGCGCAGAACTGGCCGCTGGAGTCACGATCCGCGATATCGCACAGCGGTTGGGCGATAGACACGACACCATCCTCCGGCTAGTTAACGGGATTTACGTCCTCGAGCAGGCGAAGAAGGAGGGCCTCTTTGATCTCGAGGACCGTTCCCCGGGGCGCCCCTTCTTCTTTTCGCATCTCTACACTGCCCTCACCCGTCCACAGTATCGCGAGTATCTCGGACTCGACGTTAGATGGCGGCAGTCGGAGCCGGTGCCGGATCCGGTCCCATCCACGCACCTCTCTCGCCTCAAGCAAGTCTTGGTCTGGATCTACGGATCGGCGACGGATGAACTCGAGCCGTTGATCAAGTCCCAGAATCCGAACATCAAGGAACTTGGAGAAGTTCTTGTTAATCCTATTGCGCTGAAGCGGCTGGAGACAACTCCGGACCTGCGGAAGGCCTACTCTGAAGTAACGACGCGCATCAAGAAATTCGAGGAATCGCTGATAAAAGCCGTCCGTCATGCAGAGGACGCGCAGCAGTTTGCCGACGCATACGATGGTGACCCCACTCTCGTTGAATTCGCTGCACGGCTTGCGAAGATCGGGCAGGGACTGGTCCGCTCGATGAAAGAGGCAAGGGCTGAGGTAGACGAGGATTCAGTCTCATGATTGTTGGTCCGCCGATTGAATGCAGTTCGAATGATCTGGCAGATTGGCTGGAGCTAGAAGTGCTGGTCGCAGAGCGAGACTCTGCGCCCATCCGTGCAGTTAACCAGACGCTTGAGATTGGTGAAGACATGGAGCCCGACGAGCTCGACGAAGAGAACATCCTGGCTGAACGCCGCCTCCAGCAAGTCGTCTCAGCAGTCGATGAACGTCGCCACGCGATGGGAGTCGCGTACCCCTTCTCGCTCGACGATTCGGGAACCTGTCTTACCCTGACAGAGCAGATCGAGTCCGCAGGCTACGTCTATCTTTTCTGTTTGATCGTCTCGGCGGGGGCACCCGGCGGGCTATTGCAAGCTGGACCCGCTCGGCCGGACCTTGATCGCGCAAGGAGTCTTTTCCAGGTCTGCGCGACCGTCGCGAGCGCCGGGTTTGCGGTGGGCCCCGCATTCTCGACGGGATGGCCACGACCCGACTCGACAACATTCCTCGAGAAGCTGAGAGAGGTGTATGCGCACTTTGGCGACGGGCAAGTGCACGCAGTGATTCCGCTAGGTGCGCCGAGGCAGGTGAAGGACGACGAGATCGACGTTGTAGCCTGGAGGCACACCAACGACGTGAGACCCCCGATGGGGTATTTCCTCGGTCAGGCTGCGTCAGGCGCCGATTGGCCAAGGAAGTCCCTGAAGGGTCACGTGGACACCTTCCACGGCACATGGTTCTCACAGCAGCCCGCCGCGCGCCCGAGGGTTGGCACGATCATGCCATTCTGCCTTCCATCTCCTGCGGACGCCGATGCCGCCGACCACGAGGCTCAAGAAACCATCGAGTTCGAACTGCGTCGGTTCCAGCTTGAGCACGAGGAACTTTTGCACCGTCATCGTGTCGCATCATACCTTGCTGAGGGGCTAAGGCTGCACGAAGCAGGCATTGGCCCGATCGAACGGATCGCTGACTTGGAGCAAATCGTGGAGTACGTAACCGCATACCGCGAACAGCTACGAGCTGCGGCAGCAACCCTGTGAGAAATCGCTTTCACTCAATCTGCCCGTACTTCGCTATGTTCCCTGAGCGATTCGTCCGAAAGCACCTTATCTGGTCGAAACCGGGAGAGACTGTCCTCGACCCCTTCTGTGGACGAGGTACGACTGTCCTTGAGGCGCTTCTGAGCGACAGAGAGGCGATCGCAGGTGACACCAACCCAGTCGCAATCTGCGCATCGCGAGCCAAGGCAAGTCCACCGCGATTCAAATCTGTGATCGAGCGGCTCGCACGGCTGGAAGAGGAGTTCCGGGCCGGGCCTGAGTCGAGGACGCGAATAGGCGAGGACGAGTTCTTCAGACTGTGCTTTGCGCGATCAACTCTTCGTCAGGTGTTGTTTCTGCGGCGCAGGTTGAAATGGCGCTCGCGACGCACCGACTGCCTAATTGCTGCCCTCGCCCTCGGGTGCCTTCATGGTGAGAGTCATCGAACAGGTTGGTGCTTCAGCAATCGCATGCCGCGCACGATCAGCACTAAGCCCGATTACTCGATACGCTGGTGGAGGGAGAGAGGGTGTCTGCCCCCCGACCGAAACGTATTCTCTATTCTCCGGGCCGTGGCTGAATACCGCTATGAGTCGCCTCTTCCACCACGTCGAGGTCGCGTATCCGCGACCGATGCTCGGAAAATCTCGAAACGGTTTCCTGACGCCTCGAAGATCGTCTCACTCGTTATCACATCGCCGCCCTATCTGAACACCACAGATTACAGGGAGGATCAGTGGCTTCGTCTTTGGTTCCTGGGGGGGCCAGACCGCCCGCGACGTGATCGGAGAACTGACGATAGACATCGCGGTTCAGAATCGTACTGGAAGTTCCTAACAGAGGCATGGGCAGGAATCGCTCCGCTCTTGCGAGATGGGGCGCACCTCGTCATTCGAATAGGCGGGCGAAACATCGAGGGTGCGACGGTGGGGGAAGAACTTAGGCGATCTCTCCGCTCGGGCATCGGGACCTCGATCAGGCTACGAGATCGACGATCGAGTCGGATAGTGAACAGCCAGCTTCAGGCCTTCCGTCCTGGAGCCACGGGGACCTTGATCGAGCACGACTTTCGGTTTCAAGTTCACTGAGCAGTCATAGGCGACTGTCGTACACACGCAGCGGCGTCCGCGTTATCATGTTCTACGGAACGCCCGAGGGCAGGGCCTCTGCTGACTGCAGTTATCCAAACTATCGACTGAGTTGGATGTCGTTGAATTTCACGATGAAGACTGTCGGACGGTAGACTCTCTCCACGCTTGTGCTGGTCGCGATTTCAAGTAGTGCGATCCGTCGCACATCGCCCGATAAATCTGAAAAGCTGAGCGAGGCCTTTGTGGGAATCCCGGACGCGAGAACTAGCTCTGCCCGATTTGGTCCAGACGAGGTACCGAGCCGAAGGTCTGAGGCGAGGTGCTCGTCACCAAGCTCGTCGATGAGCCTTGAGCTTGGGGCTCTGTTACCGGGGCCATATCTGTTATCGGGGCCATAAAGGATCATCTGTCGGTCCTGGCCCTTGTTCGTCACCATTACGGTGCACACAACAACTCCCCCGGATCGACCGCACGATTTCAGCTCGAAGAGATAGCCGGTTGATTCGACGCTCTGGGGTCGAGAGACCTCGGGCGTCGCGGCGTCGGTTGAATGCCCCTCCTCGCCGCGATGCAACTGTGTGGACGACTCCCCGGACATGGAAACGCCGGAAGAGGTGGCTGACGGCATGGCGATCCCCATGATCTTCCTGACATCATCATCCTTAACGATCTTCGTCTGTGACGCCCCGAACACCTGTCCCGTTTCAGTGGAAATGAGTCGACAGTTGATCGAGATGTACGACTGAAGGTCCGTAACGGATCCCGTGACAATCGCATCGACTCCGGCGATCCTGCCAACCTCCCTAGCAGTATTCGGATCGATCGCGCCTGTATCAGCGAGCTTGAGTTCCGTGAAGACCCTGTCGAGCATGCCCCTTTCGATGATCTCCAGCCCGCCGGCCTGAAACAGGGCCGTGACCAACTCCTCGGCCAGGTACGTGCCGAGCACTGTCGTTCTTCCATCCAGCTCGCGGAAGGGAATAACGGCTATCCGCTTCTTGTGGGTTGCATCTGTTCCGATCCCCGCACCGATCTGTGAGGCCAGTTCCCTGATCCCGTCCGAAAACGTCTTCTGTCCCCAGGTTTCGGTCCCGCTGCCCGCCAGAAACACGGCGGTGACGAGAGGAACGAGTCTCCAAAGCCTCGAATTCATGTCTTCACCTCTGGTAAAGGAGAGCGCCCACATATCTCTGCCGATCAGAGTTCAGGTTTGAGTAACTTCAGCATTTTCTTGAACGCTGCCAGTCGGGAAGAATCTTCGCTGAACCCAGCACCAACTACGGAAAACTTGGTGACCCGTTCGATGCCGCCCTCCTTAACGGGCACACGATGGAGCTCGAGTGTAAGGTGCGCCGAGAAAAGATCAGCGAGTTGCGGGTTCCGGCTGTACTCGAGGGTCTCCCTCCCCGCCAGAATATAGTCGACGTGGGTGCGGAGCTCGAGATCATCAATGCGCGATTTCCGGCCCTGGAAGAGATCATCAAACAGGCCACTGTCAGATGCTACTGCGCTTGTAAAAAGAGCCACAGTCGGGTTCCATGCGCGTTGATCGAGGAGATCGCTTATCCCTTGAGCGAGGACAGAATCCAGCCTGCCTGCCTCATCAATGAGGAGTATGGCGACCTCACGGCTCTCTGGTCTGTTCTGAATCGCCGCCATGGCGATGTAGCGCTCTAGGTACGAGCGCCGGTGCGCCTCTTGAAGCGCAAGCTCCTCCGCGCGAGTTGCAGTCGCCTCTCTCAATTGACGCTCGGCGGCCTCGGTCCGGCGTTCCGCGTTAAGAGCCTCCGCCTTCCTTCCGGCGGTCTCCTGGATGGTTCGAACCGATGCTTGAATTTCAGCGCACTCCTGCGCGGAAGATACGCGGGTAAGTTCTTCTCCGCTTAACTTGTCGTAACCCGGGTTGGTAAACAGCGCATAGGTGCCGTCGGTATTCCGGTGGTACCACACCTTGGCCTCCCCCGTGGCCACATCGAAGCAGGGCAAATCTGCCACGGAGGCTACTTCGATAGCGTCCGGATACTGGCCCAGCCCCCTGACGAGCATCTCTTCCCCGGCGGGTTTGAGTCGAAGAAGGACTCTTGTGATGTTCGGGAAGAGCATGGAGAGGAAAAGGACTAGCAGAACGGCTGCCAGCTTTCCGGCGAAGGCTCGTGTGGGAAGGCTAAACGCCCCAGCGACACTGGCTAATGCGAGCGCAAGAGCCATTAGAACGGCGAGTAGCAGGGTTACTGGATTAGGACGTCCGGGAATCATGAAGAGATAAGCAGCCAACGCGACGACCCAAAACCCGATCGTAGCTAGAGGGACCACCACGGCGTTGATCTCATCTTTGAGGTTCGTATGGCGAACCAGTGTGGATGCTGCGAGGAGGAGCGGGAAGGCGAACAAGCACAGCAGGCCCCCTAGGATGGCTACGTAAATCAGGTAGGCACCGAGGACTCCCTGTCCCCAGGAACCAAAGAGAAGCAACAGCGCCAGCACGGGTAGGGGCGCGGCACACAGAAGCAGAAGGCGAAATGCCATCCGTCTCAGGCTGGAGAGGTAGTCGCTTACATAGGCCTCGGTGAGCGCAGCGGCGTCTCGCAAGGCGCCCAGGGCAAGCCCGAGGAGGGAGGAGGAGTCGTCAGCGGCCACGGTCGCGCCTCTTCGCCCTGAGTTCTCCGGTCTTGTCGCGCATCCTTTTTCGCAAACCCTTCAGTGCTTTGGTGACTTCGGTTCGGGCCGAGCCGGCCCGTGCCGGCTCCGATTGCGACCGCGGTCGGCTCATCGGGTCATCGAGGGTGCTCAGTAGGTCCCGCTGGTGGGGCGATAGGGTTGCGAATCGCTTCAAGTCATCTCCTGAGAGCGAGGAAAGGGGCTTGACCATGGCAGCGCGCTTCTCCGGAGTCAGGTTCGAAAGCCATGCGAGAAGTGCTCCCAGGTCATCGTCACCGAGCTTCAAAAGCGCCTGTGCGACCTCGTGATTGGCTGCCCCCGGCTGTGAGGTGGACAGCTTCTCGCGTACACCGTTGACCATGCGCTTGGAAAGCTCCGGCGCGGCATCAAGCGAGATTTCGCGGATGAGTCGTTTCAGCGGCGTGTCAGCCGACAGGTGCTGGTCGGCAAACGCCATCAGTGCGTACGCGCCAGCCTCTAGAACGTACTTGACCCGATCGTCGAGGGCCTGAAGGCGCTGGCCCGATTCAGTGGTCATCAGTCGATCGTAGTTGCCCTCCATCCACCGCTTGACGTAACCGCTGGCGAAGACTGCCGCCGCGTTCTTGAGCTTTTCCTTTGTTTCGTCGGCCATCGAGGGCCCCCCTGCACATTCAAAGTGTAGGAAATTCTATCACCACTCTGGTCACCCGAGCGGGACGTACGGGGCCGCGGGGTCGCCGGTTGCCCCCCCAAGACCGGCGGGAAGGCCTCCTATCGAATCGCAGACGCTGTGGGATCAGCTCGACGTCCTGAGCCGGGTGCTGCAGCCCACTTGCGACGCACTCATTCGGCACTGCCAACGAACCTCTCCGCGGCCACGGTTCAGGTTGGACTCATGCTTGGCTTCTTGGATCACATGATGTCCGAGCGATCTGAGCCCCTCGAGAGCCTCCCCAGAGAAGTTCTCGTTGCCCAGGAAAGGCATCACTTGACCGGGGGGGGTAGACCTTCTAGGTTTCGAGGCGCTCGCTCGCGTATGCCAGGCAGGTGAGGATGTCCTCAGAGACCAAGTCGGGGTAGTTCCTGAGTTGCTCGAACGACCCGGGGATAGCGTCGGTAGACGTCTGTGCGACCGAACGCCTTGACACGGCGGGAAAGGGTGCTGTAATGACCCCACCTTGTTGTCGTCACAGGGACTGGCCGGGCTGCAAATCCGCCTCTTGAATCGCGGAGGATTAGGCCCTCAAGGAGAATTAGGGAATGAAGCGATCCGCCCTCACGAACGTGCGAAGACTGATGGTGATCCTCCCGGCCCTGGCTATCCTGGCCGCTGCAGCCTCCTACGCGCAGGCGAAGAAGCCCCGGATCGCGGTCCTTCCCTTCGACTCCACCCACATCTCCAGTGGCTATGCCCACCTCTCGAGCAGCGTCGTGAACGGCATGTTCGAGACGCAGCTCGTCAAGACGGGGAAGTTCACCGTGATCGAGCGCAAGCGCATCGACGAGGTCCTCAAGGAGCAGGGCATGGGTGCTTCGGGCGCCGTGGACGCCACGACGGCCGCGAAGATCGGCAGGATCCTCGGCGTGGAGCTGATCCTCGTGGGAGACATCACGAAGCTCGGCGTTCGCCAGAGCGGCGGCGGGGGCCTCAGCTTCAGCGCCTCGAAGAACACCCTTGAGGGCGCGCTCGACGTGCGGCTCGTCAACACCAATACGGCGGAGATCGTCTTCGCGGAAACGGCCGCGAACGAGGATTCCTCGTTCAAGGTGCATGTCTTCGGCGCAGGCGGCGGCGTGGACTTCGACGAGACGAAGATCGACAAGGTCTTCCGCCCCTGCGTCGAGGAGCTGGCGCAGAAGATGGCCGCCGGGTCCGAGAACCTCGTGTCGAGCCTTCGCGGCGGCGGCGGCCTCGAGGCGAAGATCGCGAACGTCTCCGGGGACAAGATCTACCTGAACAAGGGCGCTTCGGAGGGGATCAAGGCCGGCGACCTCTTCGACGTATTTCGCGTCGGCAAGGAGATCAAGGATCCCGACACGGGAGCCGTCCTCGACGTCGAGATGACGCTCGTCGGCCGCATCGTCGTGAGAGAGGTCAAGGACAAGGTCGCGATCGCATCGCCCCAGAGCGGCAGCGGGTTCCAGGGCGGGGACGTCGCGAAGCCTGCGGGCTCCTGAGGGAGGCCCGGGGGCGATGAAGCGGGCAGGCTCCTGAGGCGCGCATGGGCCTGACCTTCGCGAATCTCCTCACGGTCCTGCGCCTCGCCCTCGTCCCCTTCTTCATCATCGCGGTGACGGAGAGCCGCTTCGGGCTCGCGCTCGTCATCTTCGGCGTGGCCGGGATCACGGACTTCCTCGACGGCATCATCGCGAGGATGTGGAAGCAGGCCACCGCCCTCGGGGCGATCCTGGATCCGATGGCGGACAAGCTGCTGCTCACCGCCGCCTTCGTCGTCCTGAGCCTCCCGGACCATCCCAAGATCCTGCCGAACTTCGTCCTTCTGAACCGGCTGCCGATCTACCTGGTCATCCTCTCGATCGGCCGGGACGTCATCATCGCGCTCATCGCCGGAGTGCTCTACGTCACGGGGGCGCGCACCGCCTTCATCCCGACGCTGCTGGGGAAGGCCACGACCGCGATCCAGATCCTGACGGTCCTGGCCGTCCTCTTCTCCAACTACGGCGGCGGCCGTTCCGGCACCCTCGTGCCCTGGATGTGCTACGCCACGCTCGCGCTCGTCCTCTCCAGCGGCCTTCACTACATCTTTCAGGCCATCTGGGGGAACCCGGCGGCCGCGCGGGACGGCGCCGCCTGAGCGCGCACATGCACAGGCCGCCAGCCATGGATGCCATCACACTCGAGGCGCTGGAGTTCGGCGGGCTGAAGCGCCTGCTGGGATCGAAGCTGCGCAGCCCGCTCGGGCATGCGGCGCTCCAGGGGCTGGCTCCGTCGCCCGACCCCGAGGAGGTCTCCGTGCGCCGCCGCCGCGCCACGGAGGCGCTGGCATTCCTCAGGGAGCTGCGGCCGCCCGGGCCGGGCACGGTCGAAGACCCGGGCGAGATCCTCACCGCGCTCGAGCCCGAAGGGAACCTCCCCGAGCCTCCGCGAGTGGCGCGCATCCTCGCGGTGATCCGGGCCGGCCTCTCCTGGCGCGACGAGGCGGCGGCCGTGCGAGCCCGCTACCCGAGGATCTGGGATCTCGCGGGAGCCGTCCCGAACCTCCGTCCCCTCCTGAACGATCTCGCCGGCAAGATCGCTCTCGACGGGAAGCTCGAGGACCGCGCCTCCACGAAGCTCGCCGAGCTGCGCGCCCGCATCGCCGTGATGGAGGGGCGCCTCCAGCAGCGCCTGAGGCGCTTCATCGATCAGGACCTGATCCGGGATGCGATCCAGGACGAGTTCGTCACGGTCCGCAACAGCCGCTTCGTCGTCCCCGTGAAGGTCGAGGCGAGGAAGGGGATCCCCGGGATCATCCACGGCGCCTCCTCCACGGGCGCGACGGTCTTCGTCGAGCCCCTCGAGGTCGTGGAGCTGAACAACGAGCTGGTCACCCTGCGCGAGGAGGAGGAGGCCGAGGGGAGGCGCATCCTCCTCGAGATCGGCTCGCGCCTCAGAGCGAACCTGCCCGAGCTGAGGACTCTCTGCCGTGTCCTCGGCGAGTCCGACCTCCTGGGCGCCTGTGCCATCTTCGCCGAGGAGTACGCCTGTGTCCCGGCGGGGGAGGGAGAGGGGATCACGCTGGAGGGGGCGCGCCACCCGGTGCTGGAAGCCGCGCTCCGCGAGAGAGGCGAGCTGATCGTCCCTCTCGATTTCGAGGTGCCGGGCGGCGGCCACGCGCTCGTCCTGTCGGGGCCCAATACGGGCGGCAAGACGGTGGCTTTGAAAACCGCCGGCCTGCTCGCTCTGATGAACCAGAGCGGCGTGCTGCTGCCCGCGCGCCATGCCGTCCTTCCCGTCTTCGCGAAGATCCTCGCCGACGTGGGTGATCGCCAGTCCATCACGGAGAACCTCTCGACCTTCTCGGCCAGGATGATAAGGATTGGCGAGATGACCGACGCGCTCCGAAGCCCGGCTCTGGTCCTCCTCGACGAGGTGGGAGGCGGAACGGACCCGGAAGAAGAGGGCGCGCTCGCAGTGGCGATCGTCGATCACTTCCGGCGCCACGGCGCCTGCGTCGTCGCCACCACGCACCACGGCGCGTTGAAGGCGTGGGCGGAGGTGACCGAGGGGGCCGGGAATGCCTCCATGGAGTTCGACGAGGAGGCTCTGGCGCCGACGCACCGCCTCATCCCCGGCCTCGCGGGGCGCAGCGGCGGGCTGGAGATGGCGGCGCGCCTCGGCCTGCCGGAGCCGATCCTTGAGGAGGCACGCCAGCGCCTCGGCGAGGCCCACAGGATGGTGGACGCCTACCTGGTCCGCCTCCAGACGCTCGTCGGGGAGCGCGCCTCGGAGCTGGAGCGCGCGCGAGCCGAGCACGAGCGTGCCGCGGCGGAGGGGGCGGAGGCGCGCGAGCGGGCGCGGAGCGAGGAGGCCGATCTGAGGCGCCGCTACGACGAGGCGATCGCGGCCGCCCTCGAGAAGATCGGCGGCGCCGCGGCCGGGATCGAGAAGGAGCTGACCGACAGGGCCGCCGCGCTGCAGCTCAGGAGCGAGGCGAGGCTGCGGGAGCGCCGCGTGAAGGAGAAGCTCGCGGAGGATCTGGTGCCGCCCGCTCCGGCGCACGCGGGAGCCGGGAGGCTCCCGGTGAGCGACGAGGAGCCCGCCGTGGCCGGCCCGGTGCCCGGATCGAGAGTGATGGTCCGGAGCCTCAAGTCCGAGGGGGTCGTCCAGTCGGTGAACATGAAGCGGCGCCGCGTGGATCTCATCGTCCGCAACAAGCGGATGACCGTGCCGCTGGCCGACTGCGAGCCGCTCCAAGGGGGTGGGGCGCCCCTGCCGAGGATGTCCATCTCACTCCCCGCGGGCGTGACGCTCGACATGGCGAGGAAGGAGAACGTCCCTTCGGAGATCAATCTCATCGGCAGGACGGTCGAGGAAGCGCGAGCCGCGATGGAGAAGTTCTTCGACGACGTGATCCTGGCGGGCCACCGCGAGGTGCGCATCGTTCACGGCCACGGCACGGGCCGCCTGCGCCAGGCGGTGGCCGCATTCCTGAGCGATCACCCCATGGTCCTCGAGCACAAGCCCGCCGACCCCCGCGCGGGCGGCACCGGCGCCACGGTGGCGGTTCTCAAGGACTGAGCGGGGCAGAGCGCCCCCCCTGTGGGGGACAGCGGGAAGGAAGCTGTATTCCCGACTCTGTCACCGCCGAGATGTCCTATGTCCGCCGCTCCGGCGTGCGGGGATAAGATGCAAGGAGGCTCGAAATGGGTTGGGAAGAGAGGATCGTCGTCGACCCGGCCGTGCTGGTCGGCAAGCCCGTAGTGAAGGGAACGAGGCTCGCCGTGGGGTTCATCATCGATCTCCTCGCCAGGGGATGGACGGAGGAGGCCATCCTCAAGAACTACCCCGGCCTGATCCATGAGGACATCCTGGCCTGCCTCGCCTACGCCAGCGAGCGCCTCGAAACCGAGAGGGTTCACCAGCTCCCGGCGAAATCGCCGTTCTGAAGTCGGGGATCCTCAAACCTGCCACCTGCCAATGCCTGCGCCACTCGTTCGCGACGCACCCCCTCGAGGATGGGTACGACATCAGGACTATTCAAGAGCTTCTTGGTTACGCTGACGTCACGACAACGCTGGTCTACGCGCAGGTACGGAGCCGTGGCGCGAAGAGCAGGCGGAGTCCGCTGGATCCACGACCATGAGTGACGACGGACCTCTGAAGACTCCCCCGCAACTGCGGGGACAGGAATACCCGGAAGCCCCACCCCGCCTCTGGCGCCGCGCGGCTCGTATCCTGCTATCCGGCGCCCTGAGTCGGATCACTGCTTGTCCTTCCCCGGCTCGGTTGTCCAAACTACCAACGAATGAGTCGGGTGCGTGCGAACCGCCCCCGTCCCTGGCGCACTATCCTGCAGACAGCCACACCCTCATCCGGTTATCCTCGAAGGTGAAATGTAGTTGGACGGACCATGTAGTTGTTCGAAAACTGATGCAGGAAACACGATGAACGATTTGCCAATAAGGTGTCCGATCTGCAAAGCGCAGTCAGACGTAAGCCGTCGGGCATTCCCCGACGAGTGGGCGATCGCATGCCATGTTGCACAGCAGATCGATGAAGGAGATCGACTCCACAGGAGCTGGGCAATGCAGTACTCCCTCGGCAACGAGCTGCGAGGTGATGCTCTCGCGGAGCGACTCCTCTGGTTTCTCCACCAGTGGATTGAAGCCGACCAGCAGTGCCGCATCGAGTCTGCGTCGGAGGCGCCAACCGAGGAGGAGTTCTACATGGACCAACCGGTGATCGGAAGCGCCTTCATGTACCACCTGCGATCGTGTCACCACGTAGCAAGGATTTACTCCCGGAATCACAAACTTCTGCGCAATGCTCGAGAGGCTGTTGAACTCGGTTTGCACCCTTGCTCGTGGTGTCAGCCGTACTATCCCGGACCGCAAATGCCACCAAAGGTCGGTTTCTAGCGGTGCCTCGGGTTGGGATCCGATTACGTTCAGCCGCGGCTTATGCCGCACGTTTGACAGCCAGAATGAGGAGCCGATGAACGGCGACGATCACTTCACTTTCTACGGTGACCTACTCGGCATCGCCGCGGCATATCAGCTTGGGCCGCAGGTCGCGTACGAGAAGCTGAACCGCTTTTACAACACCGTCTTCGAAGGCCTTGCGCCCTTGTGCGATGAGGATCCTAATCGAACGAAAGTTAATCTGTTCAGCGACTCTCTCGTTGTGTGGGGGAGTGGCGTCCCGGAGATTCTTCAAGTCCTCCAGCGCGTATATCTCGAATTGTTCCGGCAAGGCTTGCTCCTGCGCGGGGCACTCGTGAGCGGTGCTCTTGAAAGAGAACCTCGGGTGGAGGTTCGGAACCTCGTCAAATTCTTGCCCACCAACGACACATTGGCTCGCGCGGTCGGTCTAGAAAAGACGGTTAAGGGAGCGCGTCTTCTGATTCAGACTGAACTCGCACGCCGACTACTTGGTCTCTACCCTGCGTGGCTTACACTCGAGGGCTATATCGACCATCGGTACGACGGGGTCCGGGAGGACAGCATTCTCCGACGGATTTGCCCCACACCATCGGGAACGTCGTATGAACTTCTGTACTTCTGGGCCACCGGCCACCTCGATGGGCCTCAAGGACCCACGTACTCACACGCCGTGGCCCGTTTGCGTGAGATCGCAGAGTTCCAAGAGGCCGACGTCGCCAAGCACTTGCGTGAAACACTCAAACTCGTGGAGCGATGTAATTTCCGTCAGAAGCGAACAGAGCAGGGGCAGTTGGCTGTCTAACAAGGTCATGCTCCGACGGTCTCGGCCATCACGCCGCTTGCGAACAGCAGCAACCGTCGCGCCGTCTGGCCCGCGGGTGATGGCCGACGTTAGGCGCATCGGGTTCTAGGTGTCGATGTTTGGGCTATTCCGGAAGAGAGTGACCGCCGCCGACGCAGCCGAGGTGCTGGCCAGGCGCGCAGCTGCAGCTATCGACGGCTTCATCGCCGCGGAGCGCGAGGCCAGCGGAACATCGCAGGAGCTGCCCTCCAAGTACGAGCTTGCTTGCCTGGTGTTCTTCGCGTTTCATGCGTCAATCGAGGTCTGCACGCGAAGCCGTGGCTCCTCCCACATCATAATGAGCAGGTTCACATACTATTTCGCGCGCCAACGTCGGACGCCGCTTTTCGGCGGAGATCCAACCGATATCAAGGCGCGACTTCTCGCCTACGCAGAGGCGGGCAAGGCCCGTCCAAACGACTGGACTGACAGTCCGAACGTGCCATTACCGAAGGTGTGGCCGGACTGGCGCGTCGGCGAGCAGTTCGCCATCCAGTGCGGGCAGCCACACGATCCGCTCCATATCATGACCGCCGTAAAGGTAATCGAAGTGGCGCGCAACATCGTGACAGGGTACTTTGAATCAGTTCGGTTGGTGGAGTAGCGCCAATGCTTCGCCGCCTACCCGGTTGCAGCGGACGGCGCTGGCGCGCCGCTGATGGACCGCGGCGTTACGCGACCTTGTTGCCCCGGCGTGAGTGCTTGAGGACCAATCGGACTCGAACGCCGAGGCGGGCCAGCATGTCGATGAGCGCGTCGGTACTAAAAAGGTCGATCCTGCCTCGGAGAAGATCACTGATCCGGGGCTGGGAAACCCGGAGAATCCTCGCCGCCTCAGCCTGCTTGAAGCCACGTGAGCTGATGAGCTTCTGGAGCTGGATGAGTAAGTCCGCCCGGATCAAGAGATGCTCGACCTCGTCCGGGGGAAAGCCAAGATCTCGAAACACATTCCCGGTAGATGCGGTTACCCTCAGTTTTGCGCTGACCTTCCGCTTGCCAGCCATGTTAGCCTCGACGTCTCAGGACCAGGG
This sequence comes from uncultured Acidobacteriota bacterium, assembly GCA_964568735.1. Lineage (GTDB taxonomy): Bacteria > Acidobacteriota > Polarisedimenticolia > JACPZX01 > JACPZX01 > CAZMRF01. The sequence goes on along the minus strand of CAZMRF010000005.1, from coordinate 56,068 downwards.
CTCGAAATCGCTCCCTGGCGAGCTGCACTTCCCGGAGGGGCGTTTTTCTCGTCCTCTTCTCGAACGCGTGGAGCACGTAGATCCCCTCCGAGAACTTGGCGACGTAAAAGACACGATGTTCGCGTCCTGTGTGGATTCGAATCTCCTGGGCGCTTGGACCGATGCTCGGCATGGGCTTCCAATCATTCGGCTCCATGCCTCTCTGCAGCCTCCGCAACTGGAAGCCGGCTATCCGGCGTGCATCGGCCGGAAACGCCTTCAGGGTTTTTCGAACCGATGCGACCCAGATGAGCGGCTTGTCCGACACGGAGGAGCATATAAGTACTAGTATCCTCTGTCAAGGAAGGGTGTGAAGACGCAAGCGCTGAAGGACCTCATCCCACGGGATTCCACGCGGTCCGTCCCGGTCCAGATCGTCGAGCCGCCGGTCCAACTCTTCCCGTAGTCGGGCCGTCAAGGGCACTTCGTGGTCGCTCAGGCTGTCCCACAACTTCTCGAGAAGCTTGAGCCGCTCTTCCGGGGAGAGCTTGTCGATGTCGATGGCCGGTTCGCTCATGGCGCTATTCTCGCACGGGCCGGGCCTCCAGCAAAGAATGCCCCCCGTAAATCGTCATGGCGTCCTTACAGCTGTTTCCGCCCCGCATTCACGGCGAGCGCGACGCCCCCGAGAACGAGGGCGGCTCCTGTGAGGATCTTCGCGGTGAGGGGTTCGCCGCGGGCGAGGCCTATCGAGACGGCCACGACGGGGATGATGTAGGCGACGAGGGACATGCGCTTCACGGTGTAGTGGGAGAGGAGCCAGTAGTAGAGCGTGAAGGTCACGGCCGACCCCATGATCGCGAGGTAGAGAAGCGCCCCGATCGACGTCGCATTCCAGTGGATCGCTCGGTCGCCTTCCGTCGCCAGGGCGGCTGCCCCGACGATCCCGGCGGTCATCGCCATCGGGATGGATGTCAGCGACAGCGGGTGGATCTCCTTTCCCCACTTCTTCACAGCCACGCTCGCGACCGCGGAGACGAAGGGGGAGACGAGCAGCACGAGGGCAGCCACGGCCACCTCTCTGCCGCCGAGGACGGCGAAATCCTCCGAGAAGATGAGGCCCACGCCCGCGAAGCCCGTCAGGATCCCGGAAAGCTCACCGGCGCTGATCGGCTCGGCGGGGAGCGCGAAATGCGCGAGGATCGTGACGAAGAGCGGATAGGTGGCGAAGAGCACCGCGGCGAGGCCCGAGGGGACCCACTGCTCCGCCCAGTAGACGACCCCGTAGGAGAGCGAGAAGGAGAGCAGCGCATTGATGCACCACAGCCGCCGCTCGTAGGGCCGGGCGCCGAGCCTCACTCCCATGAGCAGCGCCACGGCGAGCAGGAGCACCGAGGCGATCCCGAAGCGCGCCGCGACGCCCGTCAGGGGAGGCAGCCCCCTCAGCCCGATCTGGATCACGACCCACGTCGTGCCCCAGATGAGGCAGAGCAGGGAGTAGGCGGCGATCGAGATGGCTCTTCCCGGGGACTTGGGTGTCACGGTCGGCGGCCTCGCCGGACCGCGCAGGGCCCGGGCTCGGAGAGTCGCGCAGAATCCCACCCTATCGAGGGGCGGTCAAGGGAGGCCCTCTGCTAGCATGGGGAGGTTCCGGACGCGGGGCGGAGGTGCGATTCCGACATGATCTGGGCTGGGAGCGGCATGTCCTCCGCCAAGGATCCCCTGCGCGCGGCCGAGCAGGCCTCGCTCGCGGCCATGTCGCGGGCCGGCCTCCAGAGCGCGGGGCTGGTCTTCCTCTTTGCCACCTCAGATCACGCCCCCGCCTACACGGAGATGCTCAAGACAGTCAGGAAGACGACCCGCTGCGGCAACCTCGTCGGCTGCTCGGGCGCGGGAGTCCTGGGCTCCGACGGCGAGATCGAGGGCGAGCGCGGGGTCGCGGTGCTGGCTCTCGCGGCGGACAAGGCACGGGCTGCTCCTTTCCTGATCCAGAACCTCAAGGGGCGGGACCGCGAGGCGGGCCGCGAGATCGGGCGCCTCGTGAGCCCCTACCTGGCGGGTGGCAGCATCCTCGCGCTCTTCCCGGATACGCTCAACTGCAACCCAGACGCCCTCTTCCAGGGCCTCTCCGAGATGCTCGGACCCGTGCCGCTCGTGGGAGGCGGCGCCGCCGACTCGGGATCGGGCGACCAGACCTTCCAGATGTGCGGGGGCCGCTCCATCAGCAACGGGATCTCCGGCGTGCTCCTCTCGGGGGAGCTCACCTCGTCCGTCGGCGTCACTCAGTCGTGCCGCCCGCTCGGCCGCTGCCAGACGGTCACCGAGGCCGAGGGCAACGTGATCATCGAGCTGGACGGCAGGCCGGCCCTGGAGGGTCTCACCGCCTCCATGGGAGAGGAGTTCCCCGGGGATCTCGAGCGCCTCGCGGGCTTCATCTTCGTCGGATTCCCGATCCACGAGGCGCGCGCAGGCGAGCCCCTCTCGCGGGGGGATTACGTGGTCCGGAACATCATCGGCGTGGACGCGGACTCGGGCGCCGTCGCCGTGGGGCGGACGGTCTCGGTGGGGGAGGTCGTCGGGTTCGTCCTGCGCGATCCCGTCGGGGCGCGCGAGGACCTCAAGGCGATGCTCGGCGAGGAGGCCCTCGTGGGCTCGCTGGCCCGGCCGCGGCTGGGGCTCTACTTCAATTGCTGCGCGCGCGGGTCGAGCCTCTACGGGATGACCGGCATCGACACCGCCTACATCAGTAATACATTCCAGTCGCTGCCCATGGCGGGCTTCTTCAGCTTCTGTGAGTTCGCCTCCATGAGAGGGCTTCCGCGCCTGCACAACTACACCGGAGTCATGACGCTGATCGCGGAGCAGGCCGAAGGCGCCGGCGAGGAGACGACCCAGTGATGAAGCTCGTCGAGTGCGTTCCCAATTTCTCCGAGGGGAGGAACCGGGCCGTCATCGACCAGATCTGCGCCGCCGCCACGGAGGTGGAAGGCGCCCGCCTGCTCGACGTCGATCCGGGCGCTGCCACCCACCGCACGGTCGTCACGCTTGCCGGTCCGCCGGAGGCGATGGCGGAGGCGGCCTTCCGCGCCATCCGGCGGGCGGCGGAGCTGATCGACATGTCCCGCCACCGGGGGGAGCACCCTCGAATGGGCGCCACCGACGTCTGCCCCTTCGTCCCCCTCCAGGGCGTCACGATGGAGGAGTGCGCCGATCTCGCGCGCAGGGTGGGGCGCAGGGTGGGCGAGGAGCTGGGCATCCCGGTCTACCTCTACGAGGAGGCGGCTTCGACGCCGGAGAGGCGCAGCCTCGCCGATGTCCGGCAGGGCGAGTACGACGTCAACCTGAACACGCGCGACCGCAGGCTCGCTCACGAGATCGCGCTGAACATCCGCGAGGCGGGAAGAGCGAAGCGTGACGCCGCCGGGAACATCGTCCGGGACGCGCAGGGGCGGTCGGTGAAGGTGCCCGGCAGGCTCAAGCACGTCCGCGGGGTGGGCTGGTTCATCGACGAGTACGGCAAGGCGCAGGTCTCCGTCAACGTGACCAGCTACCGTGTCACCCCGCCCCACGCCGTCTTCGAGGAGTGCTGCCGCGAGGCGGCGGGGCTCGGCCTGCGTGTCACCGGCAGCGAGGTCGTGGGGTTGATCCCGCTCGAGGCCATGCTCATGGCGGGCAGGTTCTACAGGGAGCGGCAGGGGAAGAGCCCCGCGGTGCCGGAGAGGGATCTCGTCGAGCTCGCGATGCACTCCCTGGGTCTGAGCGACGTGACGCCCTTCGATCCCGAGAAGAAGATCGTCGAGTACCGCGTCCAGGAGGGGCGGAGGGGGTTCGCGGGAATGACGCTCGCCGCCTTCGTCGACGACGTGGCCCGCGACACACCGGCCCCGGGTGGGGGCTCCGTGGCCGCCCTCTGCGGAGCCCTCGGCGCCGCGCTCGCCGGGATGGTGGCCGGAATCACCTACCCCCGCGCAGACGCCTTCGAGAATCGGGCGGCGCTCGCGGCGGTCGGCTCGAAGGCTCAGGCGCTGCGGCGCAGCCTCCTCGCGGCCATCCAGGAAGACAGCGACGCCTTCGACGGCATGATGTCAGCCCGGCGGGCCCCGGACGCGACGCCGTCGGAGCGGGCGGAGAGGGAGAAGGCGGTCCTCGCGGCCACCATCCGCGCCATCGAGGTGCCGCTCTCGGTGATCCGGGGAGCCGCGGAGATCACGGCCCTCGCGGAGGAGCTCGTCCGGATCGGGGCTCCCGCGGCGCTGAGCGACGTCGGCGTCGCGGCCTTTGCGGCCGCGGCCGCGGCGGAGGGCGCCTTCGACAACGTCCTGATCAACCTCCCCGAGGTCTCGGACGCCTCCGCGGCCTCCGATCTCCGCCGCAGGGCCGAGGCTCACCTCGACGAAGCTAAGCGCCAGGCCGCGGCGGTGCGCGGCCACGTGGAGAGCCGGCTCCGCGCGATGGCCCGGACAGGCTCCTAGGGCTTCGTGAGCGCGCTCTCCGGGCCGGGCCCGGCTCTCTGCCTCCTCGCGCTCGCCGCAGCCGCGGCGCCCTCCTCCCCCGGCCCGGCGGGTGAGGCCGCTCCCGCCGGGGCCCTGCACCTGACGCTCGACACCCGCGTCCCGATCGAGCTCCTCCGCATGATCGATGGGAAGATCATCGACGACGATTCACTCGATGCCTGGGTGGCCCTCCCCGGCAACGCCGAGCTGCTGAGGATCGGCCGGGTGCGCGGCGAGCTCGGCTCCGAGCAGCTGCGGGAAGAGCTGTGGCGCACCATTCTGGGCCACGCTGTAGCGGGCGAGAGCGGCATGGGCTCGCTGGATTTCGAGCCTCTCTCAGATCTGAACCTGATGCTGGAGGAGCTGGCACGGCGTGACCGGGAGACCCGCGAGCGGGTCCTGGCCATGGTAGCTCCCTATCTTCCCGCGGGCGTTCAGCCCCTGGACGCCACGGTCATGTTCCACCTCGGCGGCACCTGGAGCGGCAGGACCTCCACGGACATCTACGTCAGCCTCTCTTTCCTGCACTCCTTCGCTCCGCCCTGGCTCGACGCCGTCGATTCGATCATCGCTCACGAGGTCATCCACAAGGCCCACCTGAAGCTCGGTCCGCTTCTGTCCGAGGCTTCGACAGTCGAGGGGAGCTTCGGTGTGGCTCTGTCGCAGATCCACGCGGAGGGGATCGCGCGCCACGTCGAGTACCAGCTCCTCGATGGCACCTACCCCGAAGGGAGCTATGGAGCCTTCGCGCGCGGCCGCTACACCGATGCCCTGGGGGGCTTCCACGCCGCCTTCGCCCGCCTCGAGGAGATCCGCGAGGCCTGCCTCCGGCGGCTCGACATCGAGGGCTGCCGGGACCTGATCCGCAGAGGCCTCATCCGGGGAGGGGCCACCTACGCAATCGGCCACGGCATGGCGACGGCCATCGAGAGCGCCCTGGGGCGAGGCTCGCTCGCGGCCACGCTCGCCTCGGGCCCCGAGGCCTTCTTCGAGCTCTACATGCAGGCGACCCGAATGCTCCCGGGCTTCCCTGTGCCCGGGCCGGGCTTCGACGAGGATCTCCGGGCCGCCGGGAAATGGCTGGAGAAGGAACGCCGGATCTGGCGCTTCCGCACGGAGGCCCGCGAGGCTCACCGCAGGGGTGCATTCGATCGGGCGGCGGCCCTGCTCGAGGATCTCCTGGCGCTCTCGCCCCGGAGCCCGATGGATGCCTACAACCTCTCCTGCGCGCTCGCGCGCGCGGGCGAGAAGAAGGCGGCGCTGGAATGGCTCGAGCGGGCGGTGGACTACGGGTACCGCGACGGCGCCTTCCTCGCTTCGGATCCGGATCTCGAGGGGCTGCGCCGCCGCCGCGACTACTCGCGTCTTCTCGAGCGGCTCGGAGCGGCCCCGTCTCCGCCGAACAGCTCCATGAAGTAGTCGACCTCGGCGGGATCCGGACGCTCCGGCTTATCGGCTCCGTCGGCGGCGCGATCCTCGGCCTCGGAGAGCATCGATCGCAGCTCGCGGACCCCGCTCACCCGGGCCCCCATGGCGCGGCACCGATCGGCGAGCGCGCGATCCGACGTCACGACGGTCAGATCGGCCGGCCTCTTCGCAGCGGCCACCTCGTCGAGGATGGCGTCGTCGGCCGTCCTGCCCGATCCCGAGTGCAGGACGCGGAGACTCCCGAGCCAGCTCGTTCCCCGCCACCCCTCGAGGGGCGCTCCGTCGAAGAAGAGGGACATCGTCGCCCGGCGCGCGTCGCAGAACCTCGAGAGGGCCGAGGCGAGGCGCCTCCTGTCGGCGGGATCGTTCATGGAGCCGCCGGGGATCTGGGCGAGGAGATTGTTCCCGTCGACAATCCAGGGCATCAGGCGCCCTTACCCGTACGGGCTCCTACGAGCGGGAGCCCTTGAAGATGGACCTGAGCTTGCCGCCCACGCCGGCCTGTCCATCGCCCTTGCCCGACAGCTCGGCCTGCGCTTCTTCGTTCTGCGGATCCCATTGGATCACCTTGCGATACATCTCCTGCGCCCGTTTCGTGAGGCCTCCGGCCTTGTAGAGGCGCGCGAGGTGCAGGTAGGCATCGGCGCTCCCGGGATTCATCTCGATCACTTTCTGGTAGGACTCCTCGGCCTTCTTCCTCCAGCGCGGGTTCTTCGCCTGCACCGTGCCGAGGAGCAGCCAGTACTCCGAACGCTTCTCGTCCAGCCGGCAGGCCGTCTCGAGAAGGGCCGCGGCATCGAAGTACTCCTCCGCGTCCACGTGCTTCTTCGCTCGCAGGTAGCTGTCTCGCGCCTGCGCCACCGTATCGCTCTCGGAGCCCTTGCCTCCCTTCGACCTCGCGCTCACCTCGCGCTCGTACTCCACGCGCGCGCCGTCGTCGCTGAGAGTGTTGTAGGCCTCCGTCGTGGCCGCGAACATCCGCTCGACGTCCTGGAGGAGGCCTTCGAATCCCGGGCGGCGGAAGCGATCGGGATGGAACCGCTTCGCGACACGATAGTAGGCGCGCCGGACCCCCTCCTCACCGGCGGATCGATCCACTCCGAGGATGCCGTAATAGTCGTGGCCCGTGCGCGAGGAGATCCACCCGAGAACTTCCGCTCTTTCCTGCTCGAGCTCGGAGATGGCGCCCGATTTGGCACCCGGCTTCCCGGCCGGGGCAGCGCTCTTGGGCGCAGCCGCCGCGGCGGGAGCTTCCGGGGCCACGGACTTCGCGGCCGCCTGTGTCCTGGCGAGGAAAGCCTCCAGATCCAGAACCGATCGCGAGGCCATGGAGGCCGCCTGCGCGGGGATCGGATCCGCGGCGGCGGCGGGTGCCTCAGCGGGCGCTGCGGGGGGTGGAGGTGCCGCCGGCGAAGCGGCTCGAGCTTCGGAGCGGGGCTTCCGGTCCGTGGGAGTGGCGCGTGCCGCCGGGGACGTCGCGGCTTCGCTTCGAGTGGGTGGGGTCGTCGGGTTGGATGAGGATATGCCTCCGCCTGCAGCAGGCACAATCGGAGGCGCGTCAACAGGTGGAATGGGTCTCGCCTCAGCTTCGTCCGCGCTGCTCGCGCCGGCCCCGGGAAGCGTCACGCCGGGAGCCGTCAGGAGTCCAGAAGCAAGGAGCGCGTAAAGGCCCAGCTTCACGTCCGTGGGATCGAGTGGAGAGACCTGCAGGATCTCCTCCAGGGTCATGGTGCCGTCCGCACGCGACAGGAGGAAGGCTTCTGTCGGCGTCATCGAGACGCTCGGGAGGACCTTGGGGAGCTTCGCGGGGTTGGCGATCCTGCCCGAGGCCTCCGCGAGGCGGCGCGCCACCCAGCGAGCGTCGGCATTGCGCCGGATGAGATCGAGAATCAAATCAGCCGAGGTCAGGGTGCCCGCGCCGCCGGAAGGCTCGCCCGCATCGCCTCCTCCCTGGAAGTGGAGCTCGGCATCGCCGAAGCACCAGTCCTCCATGCTGCCGCCGGCCTGCTCCCTCAGATCAGCCCCGGTGACGGGTGCGGTTCCGGCCGCCCCATCGACGCGCATGAGGATCCCGTCGCGGAAGACGAGCCGCCCCACGGTGCCTCCTGCGGGGCCGAGCGCGCCGGTGGCGGCATCGCGCTGGATCCCCATGAGGGCTTCGAGCAGCCCCGTGACGCCCCCCGGGAAGCGGCTCTTCATCAGCCGACACCTCCGGGAGCATGGAGGGACCCCAGCCACGAGTCGACGAAATCCAGCCAGGTCCGCCCCGTCGTCCCTTCGAAGGCCTGCTCGAAGTCCCCTCCTCGACCCAGGCCGTCGAGGATATCGAGGAGGTGTGAAGTGGTCCACGTATCGAGGAAGTACTCGAGCATCGAGAGCGCCTGTGGATAGGAGAAGCTCCCCGCGGCTTCGGAGGCGGAGACTCCGGCGAACTGCCGGGCCAGGGCTCGGCGCTGGTTCACGGCGCTCTTGCCCTCGCTCAGCTGCGCGATCCCTTCCTGGAGCCACTTGGGGCAATTCCCCTTGGTCTTGTGAAAGACGATGCAGTGCGTCAGCTCGTGGGTGAAGACATCGCGGGCCACCTCGGTGAGGCGGGTCAGGCCGCCGATCGGAATGCGGATCTGCCCGTCGAAGAGCCCTCCAACCCAGCCGGGCGACTCGGTCACGTCGTGGAAGACTTCCCGGGAGTAGAGGGTGACGATGATGGGGGAGGAGGGGAGGACGTTGTAGCGGATCGTGAGCTCCTCGAAGGTCGCATCCAGGTGCGCGAGGATCTCCTGGCTGAGGGCGTCGGAGGCGCGGTCTCCGTCGTACTTGAGGATGAAGTGGGCGCCGTCCGTCCGGAAGAAGCCCTCCTCGGCCCTGCCCTCCCTGCGGATCCGCGCCAGCCGGGAGTCGAGATCGGGATCCGGCTTGATCGCAAGCGATCTCTCCCAGTGCTCGATGGTTTCTTGGATCCGGCCGTTCCGGTACGAAACCTCGCCCTGCAATGCGAGAACGGCGGCGCTGTCCGGGTGATCGGCCTGCACCCGGGAGAGCATCTCCTCGGCTTCGTAGTTCCTGCCCTCATGGAGGCGCAGCCGCACGAGGTTGAGCCGGGGCGGCTCGAGGAGTGGATCCTGGTCCGTCGCGCGAAGGTAGGAGGACTCGGCCGCCTCGAAGTCACCCTGGTCCGCAGCCTCGTTTCCGAGGTAGGACCGCCATCTCCCTGCGGGCGAGCGGCTCGTCGACGCCCGTCCGGCCGAGGCTCCGCTCCAGCTCGCCGATCCTCGATCGCCACGCACTCGCTCCCTCGGGAAGGACCGCGGCGGTCTCCTCGGAGATCACGATCGCGGGGAGCAGCGGCGCCTGGACGGGGGTCGGGGGCGCCCCGCCGGTGACGGCCGTCGCGCGCGCATCAGGGACCCGGCCATCGCCGGATGCGGCCTGCGCGGTCGGAGGCGCGTCCTGGACGATGCGCTTGACCTGGTCCTTCGGGATCCCGATGACGCCGCCCGCCCGCCGGCAGAGAATCTCATCCCCGGAGGGGCGGCAGCTTTCGACCTTGATGCTCTGGCCGTTGTTGAGGTGAATGGTATCGGCGGGCAGAGGCGCCGGTGCGAGCAACACGGCCCCGCTCAGCGCCAGGAGATGACGGATCAGCCGATCAGATGGGGGCCACGAACGGCGCGTCGCGCGCCTTCTTGAAGGCGGCCGGCACGGATGTCCTGGCGCTCTCGGCGCTCTTCCGGCCCGGGTAGGCCCCCCAGAGCAGCCTGTAACAGGCGCGGCCATCGAACTCCTTGGGCAGGATGAAGAACTCCTCTGCGCCACCGCTCGATCGGTTCGCCCGCGCCACCGTCTCGGGACTGCACGCGAGCGCGAGCTGCACAGTATACAGCCCTCTCCTTCCCGCCAGAGATGCCTCGAATCCGCTGGCCGCTTCGCGAAGACGCCCGGCGCCGAGGTGGGTCCGGGCATCCCTGAAGGGGCCGGACAGTAAGATATTTCCGTCTTTCGGCGAGGCAAGGGAGGCGCTCCGTTGCGGCGAAAGCGAAGCGACTCCGGGGTCCGCCGTCCGGGCGACGGGCGCCGCCTCCCGCTGCCGGGCCGGCTCCTCGCGCGGCTCCGAGGCCGCCTCGGGCTCGAAAATGGAAGCGGTGGGTCGCTCCGCCTGACCCGGCGTCGCCGGCATCTCTATGGGTGGGGGGCCCGAGACCTCTCGTGCCGGATCCGGAGATGAGCCCGGCTCCGCGGAGCCGGCGCCAAAGAAGAGCGTCACGATGGTCCCGACAGCGAAGAGCCCGGCCGCCATCCCCGCCCACTTGACCCAGGGGGCGTACCCGCGGACGGCCGCTCGTCCTCCCGAGGGCTCGTAGATCCAGGTGGGCGCATCGGCCATCTCGGGATCCACCCCGGGGGATGTCCCGGGCTCCCCGGATGCCTCGTCCTCGTGCAGCGACAAGGGAGAGGAGTCTATTTCCTGGTCCGGCGCGAAGTCCCGGGGCTCGTCCGGCGAGTCCTCATCAGGTGTGGCGGTGCTGAAGATCTGAACGACGCTTTCGATCTCCTCCGCGAGGAGGCCCATGTCGCGCCCTCCGCCCGCCGGTGGAGGCACGGGAATGCCCGGGGTGAGATCGACCTCGCCCTCCCTTTCCTCCCCCTCTGAAGGCTCGCCAGGGAGGAGTGCGGAGTCCTCGCGGGATGCGACTTCCAGCCTATCGAGTCCGGAGAGGTCGGCTCCGGTCTCCTCGCGATCGTCTCTCACCGTGGGTGTGCCTCCGGGCGGTGTCGCCGTCATGGGTTGAGTGCCCGAGTCGTCCTCGCCGTCTCCTTCACCGGTGGCTGAGCTGCGAATTCCGCCTGGAGGGGTGGCCGTGATGGGGACGGTTCCCGAGTCGTCTTCGTCGTCGGGCAGGCTGCCGCCCGGCCCCGGCGTCGGGGCGGCTGCGCGTTCGTCGATCTCCTCGTCGAGCGGAAGACGGGGGGGTTGCGGATCGAAGCTCCTTCCCGCCGGCAGGGCCGCGGCGATCCGCGGGGCCCGGCGGGCTCTACGGGCATCCGCGGGGGCGCGCGGAGGGGCGGGCGGCGCCGCGCGGGTCACGCCCTCCGCCGCCGTCGCCAGGCCCAGGGCCTTGAGGCCCGCGAAGGCGGCGCAGATCATGAAATCCTGGAGCGGCGAGAGGGCACAGATCTCCGCGACGGAGCGTGTCCCATCCGCTTTCCCCATGAGATCCACCAGCTCGACCGGGAGGCTGAGGGATGCTCGCACCAGATCATCGGGCCTGACGACGAGCACGGCGTCGAGTGAGCCGATCTCCTCGAGCACCCTGTCGCGGTCGCCGGAGGCCATAATGCCCTCGAGGACGAGATCCCTCGGATCGATCTGGAGGTTCGGAGTTCCGGGCGGAAGAGGGGAGGGGGAGACGGCGTAATCGCCCTCGACCCAGTTGAAGAGGCCCAGGATGATCCCGCAGATGCGCTCCCGGTCGGCGTCGTGCAGCTCGCGCGCGGTGAGGAAGCCCATCTCCAGGAGTGCCTGCCTCGGATGAGCGGATCCGGCCTTCTCCTGGGCGAGCCGCCACTGCTCGGTGCGGAGGATCCCGCGGTTGACGAGGTGTGTCCTGATGGAATCCTGGGTGTCGTCGGAGGCGGCCCAGGCGACCCGGCCGCGCTCGAAGAGGACTTCCTTGCTGGATCTCGGCGCGGCTGTCGCGCCGCCTCGCGCCCGGAAAGAGCCGGAGAATCCCTGGACCCAGAAGCGGGCGAGGAGGCGCGCGAAGTGAAGCGATTCCATGCGCCCGGAGAGGGGCTGGTCGGGTGTGCTCATCCGCTCCCGCGCGCGACGCCCCCCTGCCGGGGCTTCGCGCAGCCGCGCGATTATAGGCAGCCTCCTCCAGGCAGGTCAATGGTTCTCGTGAAAAAAAGCGTGACAACATGAACACTCCGGGAACGGCGGGAACAAGTCTGCCACGCCCCGGTGAGGAGCCCCCGGACGAGGGGCGAAGGGCCGATCTCATCGTGATCGGGAGCGGCATCGCCGGGCTCCGCGCGGCCATCGCGGCCGCCGCCGCCGGGCTCGAGGTCGTGCTCCTCGCCAAGGACCCGGCCTCCGACAGCAACACCGACAAGGCGCAGGGCGGCATCGCCGTGGCACTGAGCGACGAGGACGAGGTCGGCCTCCACTACCGCGACACGATCGCCGCGGGCACGGGGCTCTGCGACGAGCGGGCGGTCCAAATGATGGTGGGCGAGGGGCCGCGCCTCATCACCGAGTTGATCGGGTGGGGGGCCAGCTTCGATCGTGACGGCGCCCGCCTCGCCTTCACACGGGAGGGGGCGCACAGCGCTCGCCGCGTGCTCCATGCGGGAGGCGACTCGACGGGACAGGAAATATTGAGAACGCTCATCGAGCGCGCCCGCTCCGAGAGAAGGCTCGCCTTCGGGCAGGGCGCCTATACGGTGGACATCCTGACGGAGGGGAGCCGTTGCGCGGGGGTGACCTGCCTGGATTCGGCAACGGGCCGCCTCACGACGCTGAGGGGGAGGGTCCTTCTGGCGACCGGAGGATGCGGCCAGGTCTACCGCGAGACGACGAACCCTCCCCAGGCGACGGGGGACGGCATCGCCATGGCGTGGAGGGCGGGCGCGTGGGTTCGCGACATGGAGTTCGTGCAGTTCCACCCGACGGCGCTCTCACTGCCGGGTGCCCCGCGCTTCCTCCTCTCCGAGGCGCTGCGCGGGGAGGGGGGCATCCTACGGGATCACTCGGGCCGGAGATTCATGCTCGACGTCGATCCCGAGAGAGCCGAGCTCGCCCCTCGCGATCTCGTTGCCCGCGCGATCGCCGGGGAGATGGAGGAGACGGGAGAGAGCTCCGTGCTGCTGGACATGACGGGCCTCGATCCCGATTTCGTCCGGAGCCGCTTCCCGCGGATCCACTCCACCTGCCTGGGATTCGGCATCGACATCTCGAAGGAGCCCATCCCGGTCAGCCCGAGCGCCCATTACATGATGGGCGGAGTGGCCACGGATCTTCGAGGCCGCACCAGCCTTCCGGGTCTCTACGCGGCCGGCGAGACGGCCTGCACGGGAGTGCACGGCGCCAACAGGCTCGCGAGCAACTCGCTCCTCGAAGGGCTCGTCTTCGGAGCCCGGGCCGGAGAGGGCGTCGCGGCAGACGCCAGCGACACCGGCTCGCACGAGCGCTGGTTCGACCCCGCGCCGTCGGCCCGCGAGACTCCGGCGACCTGGAGCGGCAGGCTCGGCAGCTGGCCGCTCTCCGTCGCCGTGGAGTCCTCCGCGAAACTGGTGGCCGAGGTCAGGAGCCTCGCCTGGTCGCGAGCCGGCCTGAACCGGGATGGTTCCTCGCTGGGCGAGGGCCTGGTCCAGCTCGGCAGGCTTCTGTCGTCAGCGGGTCCGGGAGCCCCCACGCGGGCGGGCGTCGAGGCACGAAACCTTCACCTCGTGGCCTCGCTCATCGTGCGTGCGGCCTTCGACCGGCGCGAGAGCCGGGGCGCTCACTTCAGGAGGGATTTTCCGGAGAGGGACGACGCCCGATTCCGCCTCTCGCTTCTTCTGAGGGCCGACGGCGGGCGCAGGGCCCTCGAGGTTGCCTAGGAGGCCGGATCCACGAACTCCTTGGGGATGTTGAAGAGCTTCCCGTCGGAGGCCTTGATGAGGTACCGAGTGGCCCACTCCTTCACGATGTCCACGGCGGCGCCGGCGCTCAGCGTGATCTCCTCGGGAGTCGAGTCCTTCTGGAGCTGGTGGTAGACGATCACGTCCTGCGTGATGGTCGGCATTCAGGAAAGCCTCCGTCGTCTCTTCGGGAACCGCGCCGCCCGCGACTCGCTGCCAGCAGGCCGGGCCCTTCGAGCGGGTCCCCATCATAACAGGGGGCCCCGCGAGGTCAAGAAGTGGGGGCCACCGTCAGGAGATGAGACGGAAGACGCGCCTGTACCTGGACTTGGTCAGGAAGTGGAGCACCTTGTTCGTGACGCTCCGCGTGCGCTCCACGATGCCCGTCCGGTTGTGGTCGCCTTCCTCCCCGGTGAAGGACCAGAAGATGACGAAGGCGCGGCCCTTGACGTTCGCCCTCGGGACCGTTCCCCACGCCCGGCTGTCCTTGGAGTTGTCCCTGTTGTCCCCCATGGCGAAATAGGAGTCCTCGGGCACGCGGATGGGGCCGTAGTTGAAGTGCTCGTCCCCGCGGAAGTGCGTGAGGAGCCGTCGCGGGGGAGTCGCGGCGGAGAGGGATGCCTGGGCCTCGCCTTCCCTGATGCGCCGCCAGGAATCCTGGCTTTCCTCCGTCTCGTGGACCTTGTAGGGCTCATCGAGCGGCTCGCCGTTGATGTAAACGGTCTTGTTCCGGATCTCGATCACGTCGCCCGGCAGGCCGATGATCCGCTTGATGTAGTCCTTCTCCGGCTCCACGGGAAACTTGAAGACCACGATGTCGCCGCGCCTGATGTCGCGCACAGGCAGGAAGGCCCTCTCCAGCGCTGAGCGCGTCGGCGCGTAGATGAACTTGTTGACGACGATGTAGTCCCCGATCAGGAGGGTCGGGATCATGGATCCGGTGGGGATCTTCGACTGCTGGAAGACGAAGGCCCGCGCCGCGACGACGAAGATCACGCAGATCACGATCGTCTCGAAGTAGTCGCGGACGATCCCCTTGGGCGGGGGCTCCGACTGCCGGACGATTTCCGCGGAGGTGGCGGCGCTGTTCTCTGTCACGAGGGATTCACCTGGTGGCGGACGATGCGGACGGCTTCCTCGGCCGTGGCGGCGTGCATCGTCGCCGCCGCCTGAGCGGGCTCCAGGAGGCCCCGCTCCAGAAGGTGCTGCACGAAGCCGTCCCAGAACCCACCGAGGAGGACGACCGGCCTGCGGCCCAGCAGGCCTCCTCGCTGGAGGGCCCATAGAAAGGCCAGCTCTGCGAGTGTGCCCGCTTTTCCGGGCAGGATGATATATGCGGCACAGGGCTCTATCAAGGAACGCGTCCTCTCGAAGAGATCGGGCGAGGGGTGCTCCTCGGTGAGGTGGCGGTTCCCTCTCCCGCGATCGAAGGAGAGGCACGTGATGCCGATGGCGGCGCCTCCCGCCGCGGCGGCTCCGAGGCTGCAGGCCTCCATGACGCCGCCGTAGCCGCCGTTGAAGACGCGGAAGCCCTCGTGGGCGAGCAGCTCGCCGACCCGGCGCGCATCCTCCCAGGCCGCATCGCCGGGGACCACCTCGGAGGATCCGAAGACGGCGACGTCAATAGCCAAGCGCGACCCCCATTCCGCGCGCGTCGGCGGCCCCGTGCAGCAGTCCGCTCTCCGGCTCGATCAGGATGGCCTGGATGTCCCCTTGGTGCGATCCGGTCCGGACCGCGTGGCCGCGCGCTTCGAGCCCGGCCCGCACGTCGGCTGGAAGAGCCTCCTCCTCGCAGGAAATGCGATCCGGCTTCCACTGATGGTGGCAGCGCGGCGCGTCCACGGCGTCTTGAAGCTCCATGCCGAATTCGGCGACGTTGAGGAGGACCTGCAGGACCATCGTCGTGATCCTCCCTCCTCCCGGAGTGCCGAGCGCGAGCCAGGGTTTTCCGGCTTTCAAGATGATGGTCGGCGTCATCGACGAGAGCATCCGCTTCCCCGGGGAGATGGCGTTCGCCTCGGCGCCCACGAGGCCGTACATGTTCGGGGCTCCGGGGGCCAGGCTGAAGTCGTCCATCTCGTTGTTGAGGAGGAAACCCCATCCATCGAGGACCGCGCCCATTCCAAAAGAGCCATTGAGCGTGTAGGTGTTCACGACGACGTTGCCCATGCCGTCGACGATCGTGAAGTGGGTCGTCGAGTCCCCTTCGAAGCGGAGGGGATCGCCCGGGCCCGCGGCTTCGGCAGGCGTCGCGTGCCCAGGGTCGTAGCCGGACATCAGGGATCGCGCGTAGGCGGGCGAGAGAAGCCGCTGCACGGGGATGTCGACCTGATCCGGATCGCCGAGGAAAAGGGACCGGTCGGCATAGGCCCGCTTCATGACCTCCGCGAGCAGGTGGAGGTAGGCCGAGGATCCTCGGCCGAGATCGCGGAGGTTGTAGGGCTCGAGCATGTGCAGCATCTCGGAGAGGACGATGCCGCCGGCAGAGGGTGGGGGCGCCGAGATGACGTCGAGATCCCGGTAGCGCGTCCGGACGGGCTCACGCACCAGGGCGCGGTAGGCGGCCATGTCGGCGCGCGTCAGCCTCCCGCCGCGGGCCCGCATGATCTCTTCCATGGATGCGGCGACCGGGCCCTCGTAGAAGGCGGCAGGACCATCGCGGGCGATCAGGCGGAGTGTGCGGGCGAGATCCTCCTGGACCAGGAGAGATCCGGGCTCGGGGGGGCTCCCGCCGGGAAGGAAGATGCGTGCGCTCGAGGGATGGCGGGCGAGCTGCTCGCGGTGCTCCCGGAGGTCCCGGGCCAGGGTGGGGGAGACGGGGAAGCCCTCCGCGGCCAGCGTGGCGGCCGGCGCGATCAGCCGGCTGAGCGGGATCGTTCCCGCCCTTTCCCGCGCGAGGGCGAGGCCCGCCACCGTCCCCGGAACGCCCGAGGCCATGTAGCTCTCCACGCTCAGTCCCGGCAGAGCCTTTCCGGAAGCGTCGAGGAACATGTCCTTCGTGGCCGCCGCGGGCGCGGTTTCGCGGTAGTCGATCACCCAGCTCTCGCCCCCCGACAGCCGCACGAGCATGAAGCCCCCGCCCCCGAGGTTTCCGGCTGCCGGATGGGTGACGGCGAGCGCGAAGCCGGCGGCGACGGCGGCATCGACCGCATTGCCTCCCGAGCGGAGGATTCCGAGCGCCACCTCAGCGGCCAGCGGCTCCGGCAGGACCACCATCGCGTGAGGCGCGGTGGGCGCGGGGCGCGTCGCCGCAGGCAGAGGAAGAGCGGTGGCGAGCGCGACCAGGCACAGAACGACCCGGCCCTTCACTCCAGTAATCACTCGCAAGATGTGAAGACGGTACCACACGAGGAAGCCGCCCCGGTCGCCGGATACCCAGGGGCACGACCTCACGTTGCGAGGCAATCGCTAATCGATGATCTCGCCCTCAAGGACATCTCCCTGACCAGAGGAGGGCAAGGCTCTCCTGTCGTCCGAGCGGCGATCTCCGATGGCAACGAGGCGCGATCGAAGCTCCTCGATCTGCCGGCGGAGGGATCGCTGGCGCGCGAAGATGACGCCGAGGTAGCCCGCAATCAGGATCCAGATGATGTTGTAGGCCCAGAAGAGGTAGGGGAAGTGCTCCTTCATGCCGTTGTCTGCTCCTGTAGCTCCTCCCGGAGGCGGGCGACGTCGTCCTCGGCCCGGCCGAGGGAGACCCTGGCCGCCATGAGGCAGCCGTAGATCGCGAAGTAGACGAGGATGCAGAGGCGGAAGATCGCGCGCATCTCCGGATCCAGCCCGCCTCCCCCTGATGGTGTCAGGACGACGGGATGCAGGCCCCGCCACCAGCTGATCGACTTGTAGACGATGGGGACGTTCAGCGCGCCGATGATGCTGAGCACCGCCGCGAAGCGGGCCTGCTGGTCGCGCCCCTCCGTGTAGCGCCTGACGAGCGCGTAGGCCACGTAGATGAGCCAGAGGACCAGGGTGGTCGTCAGGCGCGCCTCCCACGTCCACCAGGTGAGCCAGACCGGCTTCGCCCACAGCGGGCCCGTGACCAGGACGATCGTGCACAGGAGGAGGCCCACCTCGGCGGAAGCGTGGGCGATGATGTCGAAGCGCAGGCTGCGCTTCCAGAGGTAGAGCGCCGAGAAGAGGCCCGAGATCATGAAGGCCAGGAAGGCCGTGATCCCCGCAGGTGCGTGGAAGTAGAAGATGCGCTGGATGTCTCCCATCTGCGCCTCGGTCGGCGCCTTGAAGAAGGCCCCGTAGAGCCCGGCCGAGACGAGGCCGAAGAGGAGGAGAGGCACCACGATGCCGGCGATCCTACCCATGCGGCCGGCTCCTCATTCCTCGATCACGTATTCGAAGGTCAGGAAGGAGGCCGAGAGCAGGATCGCGTCGAAGGCCCCCGCGATGGTCATCCATTCCTTCGTCTCGACGAGAGGGCGCCCGGCCATGATCAGGGCCGTGGTCTTCACCGCCGAGATGATGATCGGCACGCAGACGGCAAAGAGGATGATGGGCAGCAGCACCTCCGCCCGGCGCGTCCGGGCCGTGATCGCCCCGAGCAGGGTTCCGACCCCCGCGAAGCCCAGCGAGTGGACGACGAGCACCACCGCCAGCCCGCCTATCCGTCCCGAGAGCGAGAAGTTGAAGAGAACGGCGCTCAGCGGAACCACGACGATTTGCATCCCGAGGATCATCGTCAGGTTCGAGAGGGCCTTGCCCAGGTAGATGGCTCCCGGCTCGACCGGCGAGAGGAGCAGCCCCTGCATGCAGTCCTCCTCCCGCTCGAGAGCGAACGAGTGGGTGAGGGCGAGGATGCCGGCGAAGGTGAAGGTGACCCAGAGCACGCCCGGCCCCAGCTCCTCGAAGGGAGTCGTCGTGAAATCCAGCGTGAAGTTGAAGATCACGAGCACCAGGAGCGCGAAGAAGAACATGGCCGGCAGCGAGTCCAGCGTCCGCCATTCGAGGCGCAGGTCCTTGACGTAGATGGTCCATGCCTGCCTCAGGAGACCCAAGCCCGCACCCTGGACGAGTAGAGGCTCTCGAGCTCACCGGGAGCGAGCCCCGCGGCGGGGCGATCATCCACGAGCCGTCCCCTGGAGAGCAGAAGGACCCTCGACGCGAGCGAGAGCCCGCGCTCCAGGTCGTGCGTGACCATCATGATCGTGCCGCCCCGCCCGCGCATCTCGCCGAGGATCGAACCGAGGATCCCCGAAGCCTCGCGATCGAGCCCCGTGTAGGGCTCGTCGAGGAAGAGGATCTCCGGCTCGTGGAGGATGGCGCGCGCGATGGAGAGGCGTTGGAGCATCCCGCGCGAGTAGGTGCGCACGGGATCCGAGGCCCTCGAGATGAGACCGACGCGCCCGAGGAGGGCGTCGATCCTCGCGCCCGCATCGGGCACCGCGTAGAGACGCGCGTAGAAGGCGAGGTTCTCCTGCGCCGTCAGGCCGCGGTAGAGGAAGGACGTATGCGCGATGTAGCCGAGCCGGCGCCGCGCACCTGAGGGATCTTCCCGGGAGGATAGGCCCATCAGGTGTATCTCACCCGTGGAGGGGCGGAGCAGCCCGCATAGGAGCCGCAGCAGCGTTGTCTTGCCGGCCCCGTTCGGGCCGAAGACGGCGACGAGCTCCCCCGCAGGAATGTCGAGGTCGATGCCGGTCACGGCGAGCGTGTGCCCGAACCTCCGGGCGAGCCGGCGTGCCCGGACCGCCGGCTCAGCCGAGCGGGCCATCGATCTTCACGCTCTTCCGTTCGTCGAGCCTGCGGAGAACCTCGACGGCTTCCTGGCTGAGACGCTCGCGCGTCTGCTCGTAGTCCTCGGGGGTGAGCTTGCCGACCTGGGCCTCCATCTCGAGATCCTTGATGGATGCGAGGATCTCGCGCCGGGCCGCGAGGAGGCTCTCCTGCTCCTCTCTGCGGGGATCCCGCGCTTCCTCCTCCTGCCTCGTCCAGCCCAGAAGGGGAGCGAGGACCCAGAGCGTCGTTGCTCCGAGGAGGACGGCGGCGGCGATCATCTCAGGCTTTGAAATCCCGCAGGTCCCGCTCGAGCGCCTCGCGGTACCCGCGATCGGCCGCGTTCACGGGGATCACAGCCTGCGGCCCCACGGCCAGCGCCGGCGCCGCCCTGCGAGTCCAGCTCAGGAGGACCCAGGTCAGGGCGACCAGCGCCGAGATGGTCACGACGAAGGGCACGAGCCAGCCGACGAGGTTGAGGCCTTCCTTCTCGGGCGTGGTCAGGATCTGGACCCCGTAGCGATCGACGTACTGCTGGACGATCGACTCGGCGCTCCGCCCCGACGCGAGGGCTTCCGCGATCTGCTCGCGCTCGTTCGCGGCCGTGCCACAGGTACAGACGTGGAGCGTCTGGTTCACGCAGGTGCCGCACGGGCAGAGCACCCTCATCGTGACCTGCGAGAGCCCCGAGGCCCCCTGCACGCCGCCCGGAGCGGGCGCGGGGTGAGCCGGGGTGCCGGTCGTCTGCGCGGCGGCAGGCGCGGCGAGGAGGACTGAGAAGAGCAGGCCCATGGCGAGGCGCCGCCCCCGCGCTCCTCGATCAGGATGCCGCATGCGAGGCCTCGCGGCGTGCGGAGTCCCTGGCCCACGCCCTCTGCCGGCTCCACTCCGGGAGCACGGCGATGTGGGTCCCGATCACCACCACGAAACCGCCGATCCAGATCAGGGAGACGAGCGGGTTCACGTAGACCTTGAAGGTGTAGCCTCCCGTGCGCGGATTCAGATCCACGAGGATCGCGTAGACGTCGTCCACCAGGTGAGGGGGCCACCTCCACATCCCGTAGATGGCGGCCTCCGTCGTGGGCTGCTCCGAGGCGCGGAAGAAGAACTTCTCGGGGCGCAGCCTCGTGAGCTCCCTGCCGCCGCGCTCCACCGTCAGCTCCGTGCTGAGAACGTCCTTGTGGGCGTCGCTCGTGGACTGGGTGTCCGTGAAGGTCAGGGTATAGGGGCCGGCCTGCATCGACTCGCCGCGCTTCAGCGTGGCGGAGGCCTCCTGCTGGAAGCCGGCCGAGCCCGCGATCCCCGCGAAGACGAAGACCATCCCCACGTGCACCACGTAGCCGCCATACCGGCGCTTGTTGCGCGACACGAGGTTCACGACGCCGCGCCCGAGGCTCTCCTTCGCGACGACCTTCCTGGCCTGCGCGCCCCGGTAGAACTCCGAGACGATGGTCGCCAGGACGAAGATCGACAGCCCGAAGGCCAGCAGCGCGGCCACCTCCCGCATTCCGAAAGCGAAAAGCACGGCCATGGTCGCGAGCCCGGTCAGTCCCGGACGCAGGAATATGTTCCTCAGGCCGCGCGGCGATGCGCGGCGCCAGGAGATCAGCGGGCCGACGCCCGTCAGGAAGAGCAGACCCAGCCCGAGAGGGACGATCCACTGGTTGAACCAGGGCGGGCCCACGCTGACCTTCTCGCCCTGGATGGCCTCGGTGAGGATCGGGTAGATGGTTCCCCACAGGACCGTGAAGCAGATGGCCACGAAGAGGACATTGTTGAAGAGGAAGGCGCTCTCCCGGCTCAGGAACGAGTCGAGCCTGTTCTCGGCCTTCAGCTGCGGAAGCCGCCAGAAGAGCAAGCCCAGCGAGAGGGCGGCCACCACCACGAGGAATCCCGAGAACCAGGGGCCGATCTCCGAGCGGGCGAACGAGTGAACGGACGAGATGACGCCGCTGCGCGTGATGAAGGTGCCGAAGATGGACAGGCCGAAGGCCAGGAGAACGAGGACCATGTTCCAGACCTTCAGCATCCCCTTCTTCTCCTGGATCATGATCGAGTGGATGAAGGCCGACATGGCGAGCCAGGGCATCAGGCTGGCATTCTCCACGGGATCCCAGGCCCAGTAGCCTCCCCACCCCAGCTCCACGTAGGCCCAGTAGCCGCCGAGCAGGATCCCGATCCCCAGGAAGAACCACGCGAAGAGGCTCCACCTCCGCACCGAGACCACCCAGTCGTTGCCGAGCTTCCCGGTCAGGAGCGCCGCGAGCGCGAAGGCGAAGGGAATGGCCACGCCGACGTAGCCCAGGTAGAGCATCGGCGGGTGGATGACCATCAGCGGGTTCTGGAGAAGCGGGTTGAGCCCGCCCCCGTCGGCCACGGGCCCCGCAGCCGCCTCGAAGGGGTTGGCCGCGAAGCTGAGGACGAGGAGGAAGAAGGTCAGGATGCCCATCAGGGCCCCGACGATCCCGGGCATCAGCTCCCGGTTCCGCCTGCGGTTCTGCGCGACGACGACGAATGAGAGGACCGAGAGAATCCAGGCCCAGAGCAGGAGCGAGCCGGCCTGCCCTCCCCAGAGCGCCGCGACCTTGTAGGGGAGAGGCTGCGAGCGGGTGGAGTTCTGGGCGACGTAGAGCAGCGAGAAGTCGTCCTGCACGAGAGCGTGGATCAGCGAGACCATGCTGATCGTGAGCAGCACGGAGGCGGCCTGGGCCGCCCGCTCGCCGCTGTGGAGAAGCTCTCGCGCCTTGCTCCCGCTGCCGAGCCAGGAGGTCAGGATCGCCCAGACGGAGCAGACGAGGGCCAGAAGGAGGCTGAGATAGCCGATGTCAGGCATCAGCCGTCAACGGGCGCCTGAGTCGGTGGAGAGGCCCCCAACGGGGATGCCCTCGGGGTGCTCCGGGCCCTGCTTCTCGTACTTCGAGGGGCACTTGGCCAGCAGGAAGCTGGCATGGAAGACGCCGTCCTGCCGGACCCGCCCTTCGACCACGACCTCGGCGCCCCCCTTGAAGGTGTCGGGGAGCTCCTTGGCATAGTTGACCTCCATGGAGCGGGAGCCGTCCGTGATGGAGAAGGTGACTCCGATGCCCTGCTCGCTCCTCACGATGCTGCCCGGGACGACGCGGCCGTTCACCCTCAGACCCTGAGGGGGGAGGTTCCCGCCGCTGTCCAGGAACTCCGAGACGGTCACGTAGTAGACGAGGTTCTGCTGGAAGGAGACGCCGGCGAGCGCGACGAGTCCTCCGGCGATGATCACGAGGCCGATGGTGAGCTGGATCCCTTTTCTTCCCATGATTCCCCGAGCGGAGAAGGCGCCGGGATGCCCGCCGGATCGCGGCGATGGCACGGGAGACGGCCGACGGTCGATGATAGATGAGCCCTTGGAGAACCGTCAACCGGACGGGCACCCGCTCCCATCGCAACCCTGGTGCCATTCTGCTGCGAGATGGCACCAGGGTCTCGCGCTGTGAACGCTCCGGGGGAAGAACCCGCGCAGGCGTCGTGATTTGCGGGCCTTCAGGCCTATTCCGGCCGCGGCCTGGGAAGCAGGACCGAGGGCTCCGCCGAGCTGATGCCCGTGGAGTGATGCGTCAATTCTCGCAGGAGCGTCCAGGCTCGCGGTCTCAAGGTCCAGATGATGCGGGCATATGCTTAGTCGCCGAAAAGCCGCGCTTGACAAGGAACTTCAGAGGCATATATTCCAAGGCAAGAGATACATATGTGATAACTATCCGTCACATATGTTGACCGATGACCGATCTGCTTGCTTCACGACCTCCCATTCCGTGCTCGGGGGGACCGAAAGGTCCCCCCTTTTTTTTCTACTCGCTGCCCAGGAGGTCCGCGACCTTCTTCTTCAGCTCCTCACCGGCATTCATCGTCTTGAGGACGATGCCGTCGGCCCCGAGAGATCTGAGCTCCTGCCACGGCTCCCCGTAGAGCTCCGTCTCGTCGCGCGCGGTGAAAATGAGGATCGGGAAGCTCTTCCTGGGAAGCGCCCGGAGCAGGTCGCGCCCATCCTGCCCTCGGGCCAGGCTCAGATCGAGGATCATGAGCTGGGGCGGATCGGCCTCGATGAGCTTCAAGGCCTCGTCCTTGCTCGCCACGCTCAATGTGCGGTAGTTGGGGCCCAGGGCATCGCGCGCGAGCTGGCTGAAGTAGTCCTGGTCCTCGACCAGCAAGATCGTCTTGCGCCCGTCTGTCGAGACGGCGGCGGGTGAAGCGGGCTTGGCCCGCGGCGGGGGCTGGCCGGGAACGAACTCGTGGCTGCATTTCGGGCAGGTCACCCGAGCGGAAGCCGCCGCGAGGGGCGCGGGCGGAGCGGCGAGCGGGACCGGCGCGGGAGCGATGGGAGGTGCGGGCTTCGGGGCGAAGGTCTTCGCGGGGCGCGTTGCGTCCACGGCGCCCGCCGGCTTGAAGACGCTCCACTGGTTGCTGCATCCCGGGCAGGTGAGCCGGCCCCCCTTGTCGGGGATCTTCGCCGAATCGACGGTGTAGCTCGTGCCACAGGAAGGACAGGCCACCTTCAAGGGATTCCCCTCCGGCCGCCCCGGTGTCTGACCGAACGGCCCGGGGATCATGTCATTCTGAATCGGGCGAGGCAACAGATGTCTGGTTGCCGGCATTCCCGCCGACTCCTATACTCGCCAACCTGCACGGCAGGGCCGTCGCGCGGGCGATCCCGGGAGGCTGGGGCCGCCGGGGAGGAGCCTTGAAGCTCACCGCCAAGCTCGAGTCCGACCTCAGGCTGCTCGAAAGAGAGCTCAGGGTCGAACTGCCGCGCGAGATCAAGAAGGCCCTGGCGATGGGCGATCTCCGGGAGAACGCGGAGTATCACGCCGCCCTCGAGCGACAGTCGTTCGTCAAGGCCCGGATCGGGCAGCTCCAGTCCCGCCTCGCCGCGATCTCGAGGATCGACAAGGGAGAGATCCCCCGCGACCGGATCGGCCTGGGCTCGCTCGTGCAGGTCCTCGACGTGGACGAGGACAAGGAGATGACCTACGAGTTCGTCCTCCCCGAGGAGGCCGACCCCGCCACCGGGAAGGTCTCCTTCTCGTCTCCCCTGGGCCGCGGCTTCAGCGGGCGGCAGGAGGGCGACGAGCTCTCCATCGACGTGCCCTCCGGGCGGCGCTCCTACGAGATCCTCTCGGTAAAGACCATCCACGAACGCGAAGAGTGAAGCGCGCCCGCTGGTCGCTCCCTTACCGGGGGCGTCGTGTGTTTCGAAGGCGCAGCGAGAGGATCTTCCAGACGATCTCCGTGCCCGCTCTGAGGGAGCCGGACACCGTCCCGCTGATCTTCGATTCGCCGATGCGCGGGCGGCTCGGAACCGGCACCTCCGAGACGGAGAGGCACGCGACGATCGCCTTGACCTGCATCTCGACGGTCCACCCGTACGAGCGGTCGCGCATCCGGAGCCGCTCGAGCGCCTCGCGGCGGATGGCGCGGAAGGGACCCAGGTCGGTGTAGCTGCGGCCGAAGAGGAGCCGGATCAACGCGCAGCTCAACCGGTTGCCCGCCCGCTGGTGCGCGGGGAGGGCGCCGGGCTGCATCGCGCCCAGGACCCTCGATCCGATCACGAGATCGCGCCCCTCTTCGCGGATCGGGCGCACCAGGTCGGGGATCCTGAATGGATCGTCGCTCCGGTCGGCGTCGAGGAAGACGAGGATGGAGGGCGCGGGCCGGAGGCGAACGGCCTCGGCAATTCCCCTGAGGCAGGCCGCCCCGTAGCCGCGCCGCTCCTCCCGCACCACGCGGGCGCCCGCCGCCCCGGCGACGCGGGCTGTTCCGTCGCGGCTGGCGTTGTCCACGACGATGGTGGACCCGATCAGGCCGAGCGAGCCGAGGTCCGCGAGGACGAAAGGAAGCGCCTCTTCCTCGTCGAGCGCGGGGATGATCACGGCGATGTCCTGGGGATCCACGAGATGGCCCGGCTCCTCCGCGGCGGCGCGGCGACCTATATTATGGGCCCGCTCGACACGGTCCCGTTCGCCAGAGCCAGATTGCGCCGCGGAAAGCCAGGCTCCAGACGGCGCGCGAGAGTGGAGAGAATGCCCGAGCTGTCAGCCGCGCGTCCCACATCGATAGGCGCAGGGGTCCTCGCGTCCGGCCTCCTGCGCTCGATGCGGCCCAAGCAGTGGACGAAGAACCTGGTCGTCTTCGCGGCCCTGATCTTCTCGAACCACCTGGGCAATGCGTCGAGCATGGCGAGGTCCGTGGCGGCCTTCGCGCTCTTCTGCCTCCTGTCGAGCGCGGTCTATCTCCTCAACGACGTCTTCGATCTGGCCAACGACCGGGCCCACCCGACGAAGCGCTTCCGCCCCGTCGCGGCGGGCGAGGTGCCTCCTGCCGCCGCGGTCGCCGCGGGGATCGCCCTCGGGGCGGCGGGCCTCCTCGGGGCCCTCTTCCTGTCGAAGGGGATCGCCCTGCTGGGCGCCGTCTACCTCGCCTCGAACGTCCTCTACTCCACGTGGCTGAAGAAGGTCGTCATCGTGGACGTGATGATCATCTCGATGGGCTTCGTCCTGCGCGCCGTCGCCGGAGGCCTCGCGATCGGCGTGGAGGTGTCGGCCTGGCTGATCATCTGCACGATCCTGCTGTCGCTCTTCCTCGCGCTGTGCAAGCGGCGCCAGGAGCTCGCGCTCCTGGCCGACGCCACCGAGCACCGCGGCATCCTGAGAGAGTACTCGGTCCAGTTCCTCGATCAGATGATCTCGATCGTCACGGCGGCGACGCTCGTGGCCTATTGCTCCTACACCCTCTCCGCCGACGTGCAGAGCCGCCTGGGGACTGCGCACCTCTACCTCACGGTTCCCTTTGTCATCTACGGGATCTTCCGCTACCTTTACCTCGTCCACAAGAAGGAGATGGGCGGGAGCCCCACCGAAGCGCTCCTCACGGACCGCCCCCTCCTGGGATGCATCGTGCTGTGGGCGGCGGCTTCGGCCCTGATCCTGTACTTCACCTGAGATCCCGCGAAGAGGATTGGACAGATCATGAACCGATCGAGAGTCGCCGTCGTCAAGACCGATGTCGCCACCGTCCTCGACGACTACGTCCGCCTCGCGTCGCTCGCGGGGATGCCGGGCGTACTCTCGCGCGACCTCGACACGCTCGTCAAGCTGAACCTCTCCTGGACGAAGTACTTCCCGTCGTGCTCCTCGCAGCCCTGGCAGGTGGAGGGCGCGCTCCGCGCCCTGCGCGAGCTGGGCTATCCGCGGGAGCGGATCACGCCGGTCGAGAACCGCACGGTTGTCACGGAGCCGTGGAAGGGCGCCCGCAACAACCGGTGGCTTTCGGTCCTCGACGCGGCCGGGCTGAAGTTCCAGCCCCTGACCGAGGTCGAGTGGATCGTCTACAAGTTCGAGGCGCCGCTCCTGAAGCTCAACGAGATCTTCCCGGAAGGCATCGAGATCCCGAAGATCTACCCGGGGCGCCAGATCCTGCACCTGCCGACCGTCAAGACGCACGGGCACAGCACCACGACGGGGTCGATCAAGAACGCCTTTGGCGGGCTGCTCAAGGAGGTCCGCCACTACGCGCACAAGCACATCCACGAGGTCCTCGTCGATCTCGTGATGATGCAGAAGGAGATCCACCCGGCCGTCTTCACCCTGATGGACGGGACGGTCTGCGGCGACGGCGCGGGGCCGAGAACGATGATCCCCCATGTGAAGGACTGGATCCTCGGCGCGGCCGACTCGGTGGCCATCGATGCGGTGGCGGCGAGGATGATGGGATTCGATCCCATGAGGATCGACTACCTGAGGATCTGCCACGAGCGCGGACTGGGTGTGGCGGACCCCCGGTTCATCGATCTGGTCGGAGACAACGTCGAGGGCGTGAGCTTCGGCTTCAAGGTCTCGCGCAGCCTCGTGATCTGGGGCGACCAGATGCTGCGGCGGGGCCCGCTCCGCTTCCTCGAGCGGCTGGCGCTCCACTCTCCGCTCGTCGTCTGGGCTCCGCTCGCCAGCAACATCTACCACGACATGCTCTGGTACCCGACCGTGGGGATGAGCCGGATCCGCGAGTACCGCCGCACGAAGTGGGGCAAGCTCTTCGACGATCGCTACGGCCCGGGCTCGGCCGGCGCCCTGCTCGACCGCCCGTCGCACGCGGCCTCGCCGGGAGGCTGAGCCGCCCGGGCATCCTTGACGGAACTGGCGCCCTGTCCGTAGATTGAGGGGCTGTGGCCCGTAAAACGATCCTGATTGTCGACGATTCGCCGTTGATCCAGCAGATCGTGGCGGACGCCTTCAAGCCGCGCGGTTTCGAGGTGCTGCGCGCCGGCGACGGATCCGAAGGGCTGCGCCTCGTCAGCGACAGCAGGCCGGACGTCGTCGTGGCCGACATCCTCATGCCCGTCATGGACGGCTGGCGCTTCTGCGAGGAGGTCCGGCGCAATCCTGCCACCTTCGACATTCCCTTCATCTTTCTCAGCACCGAGAGCGAGGTGCGCAAGAGGGTCCGCGGCCTGCGGCTGGGAGCGGACGATTTCCTCACCAAGCCCTTCGCGCCCGAGGAGCTGGTGGCCCGGGCCGAGAAGCTCCTGGAGCGTTCCGACAGGTTCCGCCGCCTGGCGGCCGCGACGAACAGACTCTCGGGTCACACCGAGCACCTGCCGGTGGCGGATTTACTGCAAATCCTCAGCCTCAACGGGAAGACAGGGTCCCTGCGGTTGGAGAGCAAGGCCGGGATGTCGGGCAGGATCCACTTCGAGGATGGGCGGATCATCCACTCCGAGCTCGACGAAGTGCGCGGCGAGAAGGCGCTCTTCAGGCTGATGATGTGGCCCGAGGCGCGCTTCGTCCTCGAGCCTCTCGTTCCAGGGGTCGAGCGGACGATCCAGTCCACCACGGCCTCCGTCCTGATGGAGGGCTTCACTCACTGGGACGAGGTCAAGGATCTCGGTGAGCGACTCCCCGGGGAGAACCGGCGCTACCGGCTTCGATCCAAGGTGGACACCTTCCTCGAGCACCTGGACCTATCGCCCGTCGAATCCGACCTGATCTCGAGCCTCATGGAAGGGATGACGATCGGCAGTATCCTGGACAGCCTTCCGCACAGGGACCTGGACATCTACCGGGCACTGATCGGCCTCCTCGAGAAGGGCTTCCTGGAGGCCGCGCAGGAGATCGATACGCAGCCCGTGCGCAAACAGGGCCAGGTCTGATCCCTGCGTTCGACCCTCCAAAACCTTTGTAGCTCAATGGCTTTGACGAGGTTACGGTAGGGGCCCATATTCTGGCCCGCGCCGGGGGGCGGCAGGCCACAGGAGGCCCGACCATGTCGGCCCGACCGGACGATGCCCCCCGGGAGCAGGTACCTCCCGCCCGCACACGCCGCACACGTTTCTTCACCCGCACCGCCGATCAATTCCGGACCTCCCTGGTCCCGACGGTCGCCGCCGCGCTGATGCTCATCGCGCTTCTCTCGGTCGTCCACCGCTGGAACGAGGCGGCCACGCGCGAGCTCACCGAGGCCAACCCCGGATTCCACGCCGTGCTCGAAACGCAGGCCTCGGAGCTCGAGTCGACGCTTGCGCAGGGCGCCGTCTTCTACATTTTCGGGCTGTTGGCTGTCGGGCTCGTCCACTCGCGCAGGTTGATGGGAGCGCTCTTCGCGATGCACCGGAGAATCAGGCGGCTGGCGGAGGGGGATCTCGTCTCCAGGGTGCACCTGAGGCGAGGGGATTACTTCCACGACGTGGCCGAGACGATCAACGACGCCGTCTCGACGCTCAGGATGCAGGCGCACGAGGATCTCGCGGACGTCACGGACCTGCTCGCCATCCTGGACAAGTCTCCCTACGCGGGCCCGCTCCGTGAGGGGCTCCGGGAGACGCTCGAGACGATCCGTGAGCGGAAGCGCTCGCTGCTCGGGGTGCCGGAGGAAGCCACGCGCCAGGCCGCGGCGGGCGCTCCGATCGTCGCCTTCCCGCGCTGACTAGGGCCCTGAAGCCCGCGAAAGCTCGGTGCGGATCCTGATCGCGTCCGGATTCCCGGGAGCGATCCGGAGCGCCTCATCGAGCTGGGCGATGGCTTCACCCCTCTGTCCCGCCCTCAGCAGCGCTTCGGCGAACATCATCCTCGCCTCGTAGCTGTCCCTATCCTCGGCGACGGCCCGGCGCAGGTCGTCGAGCGCCCCCTGCACGTCACGATCCTCCGTCGCGAGAAGGGCCAGGAGCATCAGCGCATTGAAGCGGACGTCGGGCCTCGGTGAGGCCGCGGCCAGGCGCAGCTCCCCGATCCCGCCCGCGCGATCCCCCTGGCGCATGAGGGTTCGCGCGAGGCCGAGGTGCGCATTCGCCTGCAGCCGGCCCACGCCGGGTGAGCCGGCCATCGGGAGTGCTTCGAGGGCGGCGAGGCTCCGGCGGTAGGCGGCCCCCGCGGCTGTGAGATCCCCGGCTTCGAGGTGCATCTCGGCAACGAGGCCCTCGTTCTGCGCGTCGAAGAGGGGAGTGTTGCCCGGGTCCATCGTGACCCAGAGCGTGAGCAGCGCGAGCACAGGCACCGCCCAGGCCAGGGTCCGCCACTGCAGCCGCCGGGCCGCGGCCGCGAGGCTCACCGCGGCGTGGGCGGCGAAGAGGCACAGGATCGGGACGGCGGGAACCCGGTACCTCGACTGCGTGAAGAAGATGAGGGCTGAGGCGACGAAGGAGAGGAGCGTGACGTGCAGCGGGAGGAGATCGCGCCATCGCCCCGCCGCCAGCGCGATTCCCAGGAGCCCCAGAGGCGCCACCCAGCCGAAATGCGGGAGGGGAGCGCGAAGGATGGAGCAGAACCTCCGGAAGTTGTAGAAGGAGAAGTTGTCGGGGCGCTCGAAGTCATTGAAGAAGACCTCGAGCTTGTCCCACAGGAGCGCGAGGTACCTGAGCGGGTGGCCCGCGATGAAGCGCAGCCCTTCGTCGAACCAGAAGTCGTTGGCCTCCCTGCGGGTCAGCGGGCGGCCGAGCCTGCGCGCGGCCTCGTTGCGGAAGTCATCGTGCTCGTACTGGGGATCCGGACGGACGAAGGGGGGCGGCGTGTAACGCCCGCTGGCCTGGAGGTTGTTCCCCGTGTAGAAATTCTCCCCTCCGAGCGAGGTGATGAGAACCGCTTCGCGGGCCACGAGGAGATTGCGCGTGGTGAAAGGCGCGATGGGGAGGATCGTCCCGGCCGTGAGGGCCGCCGCCGCGACGATCCCGCGGCGCCAGGGGTGGCCCGGCCTCGGCCAGAGCACCCAGATGAAGAAAAGCGGAGCGGCCACGAGGATGTTCTCGCGCATCAGCGCGGTCAGGCCGAGCAGGACACCGCCCGCGAAGAGCCCCCACGGACGCGGCCCGGGTGCGCCGCGCCCCGCCAGGTAGAAGGCGAACGTCATGAGGGCCGTGAAGGAGATCTCGAGCGAGGTCTTCATCAGCTGCCCGTCGTAGTAGAGGGCCGGCCCGTACAGAGCGAAGAGGGCTCCCGCGAGGATTCCCTGCGTCCGCCCGAAGGCGAGCCGGCCGGCGATCACGAGCAGGGCGCAGACCAGGGCGCCGAGCACGCAATGGAGAAGCCGGGGCCCAAGGGGGTCTTCGCCGAAGAGCCGGTAGAAGACCCCGAGGACGTAGGCGTAGAGAGGGGACATCTCGAAGACGGAGGTGCCCAGCCAGTCGCCTGCGGCGATCCGCTGCCCCCACTGGTGATAGTAGAGAGGATCCAGCCTGAGGTAGCGCCAGAGCCCCGCCGCGTGGAGCTGGTACAGGTAGAGAAGGCGGACTCCGAGCGCGAGGGCGAAGACGGCGCCGGCCGCGAGCCTGTCGCGACTGTCGAGGGACGGGGCCGGCGTGGCAGCCGCGGCAGCCGCCTCCTCGGGCCGGCGGCGCTTCCCGGCGGCGCGAGCCGGCTTCATGAGCGCACGGCCCGCGGCGGAGCCTCTCCGACGAGAGGGGTGGTGTGGATCAGGGCGTTCCCGTCAGGACGTGCACGACGCGGGCCCGGATCATGGCGAAGTGGATTTTCAGATCCCGTTCTTCGGTGACCTTGCATCGCACCCAGCGATCCGTTCCCCGCCGCCCCGCCGGCGCGTGCCAGTAGCCGATGCTGAAGCTGCGCACGCCGGGATAGAAGCCGCAGATGAGATTGCCGTACATCTTGAGGGCGAGATAGCCGCGCGGCGAGGGGTCCTCGTAGATCTTCCAGCTGAAGCTCTTGACGGTCGCCACGGTCTCCTTCACGAGCGGCCGCACGAACGGATTGAAGTCGCCGAGCTTCGCCACCTTCCCTCTCCAAGATCCCGGGTGACCGTAGCGGGCAAATTATCACGGTTCCGGCCGATTCGATCCCTGTGGTTCCCCGCGGGCCTCCTCCACGGCCGCACCCCGTGTCCGGTGAGTCCCTGCACCTGCTCCGCGTTTCCGGGGATCCCCCGCTTCCGCGTCTCGACTATTCTGGGAGCCTGCGCCCCGAGGCGCCGCCGGGTGCGACCGGCGGGCCACCCGGCGGATCCCGAGGAGGCCGTGGCCCGAACCGGCTGGATGCGCCCCGCGCTGATCGAGGCCCTCTGCGCGGGGCTGGCTCTCTTCGCTCTCCATCCGCTCACCACACCCGGCCACCTGTGGGGGCACGACACCGGCGCCCACCTCTTCCGCCTCGCCGAAGTGGCCCGGGCGCTCGGCGACGGCGTGCTCTACCCCCGCTTCCTGCCCGACGCCTACGGCGGGCTGGGCGGCCCCATCCTCACCTTCAACCCGACGGCGCCCTACTACCTGCCGGCGCTGCTCGTCCTCGCGGGGGTGGGCCCCATCGCGGCTCTCAAGATCGCGGCGGGCCTTCTCACGCTCGCGGGCGGAATGGCGATGCGGATCCTGGCACGCCCGCACCTCGGCAGGGTCGGAGCCGCGGTCGCAGCGCTCGCCTGGATCTACCTCCCCTACAGGATCGCGAACCTCTACGTGCGGATGGCCTACTCGGAGCTGGCCGTCATGATGGTGCTTCCGCTGGCCATGGCCGCCGCGCGCAGAGCGGCGGCCCGCCCCTCGGGCAAGAGGATCGCCGTCGCGGCCCTCCTCACGGGGGCGCTCCCGGCAATTCATTTCCCGGGGTCGGTCCTGGGCCTTCCGCTCGTTGCGGCGTGGGCGGCGGCCTTCGCGCCCCCCGGCCGCCGCGCCCGGGCCGCAGGAGTGACCGCGGCCTTCATGCTCCTCGGCCTCGCCCTCTCGGCCTTCTCCTGGCTGCCCGCGATGGCCGAGATCGGCGGGACGCACTACCAGGAGAGCGCCGGCGGACCCGACCACTACACGCACCACTTCGTCAGCCTGGAGCAGATCGTCTCGCCTTCCTGGGGCTTCGGATCCTCGATGCCCGGAACCTCGGACCGGATGTCCTTCCAGGCGGGCTGGGTGCATCTCATGCTCCTCGCCGCGGCGGCGGGTGCCGCGGTGCGGGTGCGCGCGGCGCGGCCCGTCGTCTTCACGTGTTGCGCCGTGGCGCTGGCAGGGCTCTTCCTGATGCTGCCGCTCTCCCGGGGAGTCTGGGCGGTCATCCCCACGTTGCAGAACGTCCAGTTCCCGTGGAGGGCGCTCATGCTCGTCGGGATCGCGACGTCGCTCTCGGCGGGACTCGTGGCTGTACTGCCCGGTCTAGTTCTGCCGCGGGCCCGCGGGACGAAGGTGAAGGGGCAACGACCTGGAGCCTCGCGTGAGAGAAGCTCGCCAGCGCGGGGACTCGAGCGCGTGCTGCGCCTTGATGGTGCGTCCGCGCGACCGGGTGCGACGCGGACCGTCACGGTCGTCGTGATCGCTCTCCTTGTCGCCGCCTGCCTGCCCTACCTCCAGGCGCGGCGGGGAGAGGGGAAAGAGGCCGACTTCACGCCCGAGGCCTTCCGCGGCCGCTACTTCGGTGAGCTGAAGTTCCAGCCGCTCGAGGTAGGCGTCCCCAACTTCAAGCCGCAGGGGGCACGAGCGATGCTCCTATCGGGTGGCCGAGCGCGGATCGTCTCGGAGGCGACGCATCGGATGACGGTGGAGGTCGATACCCAGGTCCCGACGACGCTGCGGCTCCACCTCTTCGCCTCGCCGGGATGGAGGGCCAGCGTGGATGGCGTCGGGGCGGAAGTCCGGCCCGAGCCGGCGACCGGGCTGGTCCTCGTGGATGTCCCGGCGGGGAGCCGCCTCGTGGAGCTGCGCTACTCGGGCACCGCTGCCGCGAAGGCTGGCTGGGTTCTTTCGTGGAGCGGGCTGCTTGTTGCCGCGGGCGCGATCGTCGCTGGTAGGCTCCGCGGGGACCGCCGCTGATGGCTCGGAAGTGGATGGCTCCGGTCCCCGCGCCGGGACGAGTGCAAAGCGCAGGAGTGCAGGTGATTCGAACCGCTGGCAGGTACCACAACTGATGGCCGCAGAGGCTCGCGAGCCGGGCGCAGCCTCGGGGACCGCCCCGAAGGCCGGCCCATCGACCTCGATTCGCCTGCTTTTCATCGCAGTGGCATCGGTGGCCGTGGGGTTCGCGTCT
The DNA here is from genome assembly GCA_964568735.1 of uncultured Acidobacteriota bacterium. GTDB lineage: Bacteria > Acidobacteriota > Polarisedimenticolia > JACPZX01 > JACPZX01 > CAZMRF01. The sequence continues at coordinate 22,356 of CAZMRF010000005.1, read as the reverse complement.
GCGGCCTCCATCGCCGGGCAGCGACCCTCGCTTCTCAGTCCTTTCTCGATGGTGGTCGTCGTCCCGGATCTCATCCTCGGCTCACCAGCGAGCCTGGGATTCGCCCCGATACTCTTCGTCCTCACGGGGTCCGGGCTCCTCCGCCGGCACCCTAGCGTGGCAATCCCGGTGATTTGCTTCGTGAGCCTCGGCACCTTGAGCGCGCTCTGGCTTGCCTGGGGCTACGAGCCGGGGATGCGCCATTACGGCGCCGCGCACACTCACGGCCTGATCGCCGTCAACGCGCTCAGCGCCGGCGGCCTCGCGGCCCTCATGCTGCACGCGCGCCAGCGCGCGACCTTCACCACGGGCCTTCTCTTCCACACGCTCACTTGGTGCTGGGCCTCGTGGAGCGCCTTCGGCTGGCTCCGGCAGGTCTTTGGTTGACTCCCCCGGGGCCCCGCCGTATCGTGAGGGGCCGGACACAAGGTCTTGAATCGGCTGGAGATAGGGGACGTGGCGGAGCGCTACCCGGTTGTGATCCTCGCCGCGGGCGCCTCGCGGAGGATGGGCAGGCCCAAGGCGCTGCTCGACTTCGGCGGGCGCACCTGTCTCGATCTCGCGATCGGCGCCTGCCGGGAAGCGGGGCAGGGTCCCATCGTCGTGGTGCTGGCCAGCGGTGCGAGCGATATCCTCGCCCGGCTCAGGCCGGCCCCCGACCTCCAGGTGGTCATCAACCCGGACCACGAACGGGGGCAGACCTCGAGCGTCAAGGCCGGGCTGAGGGCCGTCGGCGCCGCCGTTGCGGGGGTGTTCCTGATGCCCGTGGATCATCCTCTCATCGCAGCGGCGGATCTCGACGCGCTGGCGCAGGGATTCTCGCGCCGCGCGCCGGGTAAGAGCATAAGGGTCCCGACCTTCCGCGGGCGGCGGGGGCACCCGCTGCTCCTGGCCGGGGGGCACCGGATGGGGATCCTCGCGATGGACGATTCGATTCCGCTGCACGATCGGGTCCGGGCGAGAGCCGCGGAGATCGAGGCTGTCGAGAGGCCCGGTCCGGGCGTGATCACGGGGATCAACACCGAGGCGGACTACAGACTCGCGTTGGAGCATTACAAGCGGAGATCGACCGCTGGATCGGTGGAAGCAGGCCGCATCACACGTGCCGGGCTCTGAGTGCTCGAAGGAGAATCGAAGGGCGTGTCGGACGTGACGCTGAAGCAGATCAAGAAGAAGATCGACCGCACGCTCGTCACGCTGCGCGTGAACGGGGCGCCGCACACCGTCTCGGTCCGCCCCTACGACGTGCTGCTCGACGTGGTGCGCGAGACGCTCAACCTCACCGGCACGCGGCGCGGCTGCGACATGGGAACCTGCGGCTGCTGCACGGTCCTCATCGGCGGGCGGCCGACGCTCTCCTGCCTGACGCTCGCCCTCGAGGTCGAAGGAGCCGAGATCACGACCGTGGAGGCGGTTGCGGGCGCCGACGGGCTCCACCCCCTCCAGAGCGCATGGGTGGAGACGGGCGCCAGCCAGTGTGGCTTCTGCACGCCGGGATTCATCATGACCGCCCTGGCCTTCGTCGAAGAGAAGGGGTCGCCCACGGAATCCGAGATCAAGGAGGCGATCTCCGGGAATGTCTGCCGCTGCACGGGCTATATCTCCATCGTGGAGGCCGTGGCGAAGGCCGCGGCCGAGGTCTCGCGCCGGAAGGCCGAGGGGACCTACCGCTCGCCCATCGCCGTCACGGCGGGGGAAAGGGAGTGAGGGGGATGCGCCCGGTGCAGCGTCGGTGGCGACAGCCTGCACCCCTGATGGTGATGGAGAGGTTCGTCCACGTGGAGCCCGACTGAGATGTCCGTCATCGGGAAGAGGACGCCGCTCATCGACGCCGTGAAGAAAGTCACGGGCACGGGCGTCTACACGGACGACATCCACCTTCCAGGAACCCTCACGGGCAAGATCCTCCGCTCGCCCATCCCCTACGCCAGGATCAAGGCCATCGACACCTCGCGCGCGGATGCGCTGCCCGGTGTGCGCGCGGTCATCCACGGGATGGAAGCCACCTCGCGCTTCGGCGTCCTGCCGATCAGCAAGGACGAGACGGCGATGGCGCTGGGGAAGGTCCGCTACATCGGTGACGCCGTGGCCGCCGTGGCCGCCGACGACGAGGAGATCGCCATCGAGGCGCTTCGCCTCATCGACGTCCGTTATGAAGTGCTCCCCCCGATCCTGACCATCGACGACGGCTTGGCCGCGACCGACGAGCCCATCCACGAGAAAACCGTGGACGGGACGAACGTCCACAAGTCGGTCGAGCAGGAGTTCGGCGATGTCGAGGCCGCCTTCGCCGCTTCCGCCGCCGTCGAGCGCCGACACTTCAAGTTCGCCCCCGTCACGCACGCCTTCACCGAGCCCCACTGCGTCATCGCCCACTACGACCACGAGGGGCGCCTCACGCTCTGGTCCGCGACGCAGGTGCCGCACTACGTGCACCGCGCGCTGGCGGAGGTGATGGAGATGGAGATGCACCGGATCCGGGTGATCCGGCCGATGGTCGGGGGCGCCTTCGGCGGGAAGAGTGACCCCTTCCCCCACGAGATGATCGCCGCGCTGCTCTCCCGGCGCACGAAGCGGCCCGTGAAGATCCTCTTCGACCGTGAAGAGGTCTTCCTCACAAACCATGGCAGACACCCCACCCGCACTGAAATGGCCATGGGCGTCTCAGCCGACGGGATGCTCACGGGGCTCGACCTCAAGGCGCGCATCGACGGAGGGGCGTGGGGATCCTTCGGCGTCGTGACCACCTACTACAACGGCGTCCTGTGCATGGGCCCCTACCAGGTGCCCGCCTTCCGCTACTCCGGAAAGCGGGTCTACTCGAACAAGCCCCCCTCGGGTGCCATGCGCGGCCACGGCGCGGTCAACTCCCGCTTCGCGATGGAGGTCCTGATGGACGTCCTCGCGGAGAAGGTGGGGATGGATCCCCTCGAGTTCCGGCTCAAGAATCTTCTTCCCGCGAACACGAAGACGATCAACGAGTTCCGGATCACGTCGAACGGCACGCGCGAGGGGCTCACGAAGGTGCGCGAGGCCTCCGGGTGGGATCGCAAGTTCAGGAAGCTCCCCTACGGCCAGGGCATCGGCGTGGCCTGTGGCTTCTACATCTCGGGCTCGGCCCTTCCCATCCACTTCTCGAAGACGCCGCAGTCCACGGTGCACCTCAAGATCGACATGGACGGCGGGATCACGGTCCACTGCATGGCCGCGGAGATCGGGCAGGGATCCGACACGATGCTGGCCCAGTGCGTCGCGGAGCCGCTGGGCGTGGAGCTGGACCGCGTGCGCGTCTTCTCGCAGGACAGCGACACCGACCCGATCGATCTGGGCTCGTACTCCAGCCGCGTGACCTTCATGGCGGGAAACGCCGCCCGCCGCGCGGCCGACCAGGTGCGGACGGAGCTGATCGCCGCGGCCGCGAAGCTGACCGGCCACCCGGCCGAGGGCTTCGTCATCCGCGAGGGGCGCATCGAATACGGCCCCGTGCCCGGCGTGGGCGTCACCTGGATGGAGGCGCTGCACGAGGCGCTCTCGGGGAAGGGAGCGCTCGTGGCGCGCGGCTGCTACGCGGCGGCACCTCCGATGGGAGGCAAGTTCAAGGGGGCCGCGGCCGGCCTGTCGCCGACCTATTCCTTCCAGGCCTACGCGGCGCAGGTCGCGGTGGATCCCGAGACCGGCTTCGTCAAGGTCGTGAAGATCTGGGCCGCGCACGACTGCGGGCGCGCGCTCAACCCGACCGCCGTCGAGGGACAGGTCATCGGCTCCATCCACATGGGGCTGGGGCAGGCGCTCGCGGAGAACTTCCTCTACCACAAGGGCAACGTGCTGAACCCCAACCTCCTCGACTACCGGACGCTCACGGCGAACCAGATGCCCCCGGTCGAGGTCTTCCTCATCGAGAGCAACGATCCCGAGGGGCCCTTCGGGGCGAAGGAGTGCGGCGAGGGGCCGCTCCTGCCCATCCTCCCCGCCGTGGCCAACGCGATCTACGACGCCGTCGGCGTGCGGATGCAGGAGCTGCCGATGACGCCCGACAAGGTCCTCGGCGCGATCCTCCAGGCGAAGCCCGGGGGCAAGCCGCCCGCGCCGGGCGCCGCGAAGAAGGCGGCGCAGGCCCCGGGGCCCGTGAAGGTGCCCGCCAACCCATGATCCTGCCCGTCTCGAGGCTCCGAGCCTCCGGCCCGATCGAGGTGGCGCTCGAACCGTCCCTCGCACCCGTGCCGGCGGCCGGCAGATCATGATCCTCCCTCCCTTCCGGCTGCACAGGCCGGAGACGATCGAGCAGGCGCTGAAGGCGGCGGGGGACTGCGGCAACGACTTCGACTACATCGCCGGGGGGACGGATCTCCTTCCCAACTACAAGAACCGCCTCAACGCGAAGGGAGACGTCATCTCTCTGGGGCGCATCCGAAGCCTCGCGCGCCCCCTGCACGAAGGTGACGACGGGCGGCTGGCCGTGGGGGCGATGTGCCGCCTGGTGGACATGGAGCGCGACGCGACTCTGGCCGCGAAGCTGCCGGGGCTCCACGAGGCCATCAACCAGATCGCGACGCCGCTCGTGAGGCAGTCGGGGACGATCGGTGGCAACCAGCTCGTCGAGACGCGCTGCTACTACTTCAACCAGACCTGGGACTGGCGGGCCTCGAAAGGCTTCTGCATGAAGGCCGACGGGGACGTCTGCCTCGTCGTGCCTCAGAAAGAGATCTGCTACGCCATCTACGCAGGCGACACGGCTCCCGTCCTGCAAGTGCTGGACGCGTCGTACGTCCTCGTGGGATTCGACGGGGAGCGCGAGGTGGCCGCCATGGACTTCTACCAGCCCGACGGGATCCGCAAGAACGTGCTGCGCCGCGGAGAGGTGCTGGCCGCCATCCGGCTGCCGCGCGAGGCCGCGACGGCGCGGAGCGGCTACGCGAAGCTCCGACTTCGAGACAGCTTCGACTTCCCCGACATGGGTGTGGCCGCCGCGCTGTGGCTGGACGGGAGCCGGGTCACGAAGCTGAGGATCGCCGTGACGGCCATCTCGATGACCCCCACGCTCTTTCCCGAGGTGACCGACTCCATCAGCGGGATCACCCTCACGCGTGACCTGATCCAGCACGTCGCGGACGAGGTGCGCGACCGGACGATGCCCGTGCGCAACGTGCTCTTCCCGCCCAACTACCGCAAGCGCATGGTGGGCGTCTACACCCGGCGGCTCCTCACGCGCCTGGCCGGGTTGCCTCAGCACGAGGCCTGAGGCGTGCGACGTGCCGGGCCGAGCTGGTTCGGGCCGAACCCAATCCCGCCCTTGAGCCGATCGAGGCCGTGGCCAGTCCAGCGTTCGTGGGACGGCTTGCCCTCGAGCTCACCTCCGTCCTGCGAGGCCTGAGCCGTGCCTTCGCGGGTGGGCACCCCGCCTGACCGACCCACCCTCATCTTCGACGGCGACTGCGGATTCTGCCGTTACTGGATCGCGCGCTGGAGGCGCGCGACCGGCGACCTCGTCGAGTACGTTCCCTACCAGGAGGTCGCCGAGCAGTACCCCGAGATCCCGGTCGAGAGCTTCGCGCGGTCCGTCCAGCTCATCCTCCCCGATGGGGGCGTGACGTCCGGGGCCGAGGCTGTCTTCGGGGCGATGGCGAGCCTCCACGGACTTCCGCTCTGGATCTATCGCAAAGTGCCGCTCGCTGCTCGTGTGGCAGAAGCGGTCTATGCCTTCGTCGCCGCGCGGAGGCCGCTCTTCTCCCGGGTCACGCGGTGGCTGTGGGGGAATGGGGCGGCCCCGCCTTCCTTCCACGTGGCATCGCGAGTCTTTCTCGTGGGGCTCGCGGCGACCTACCTGATCGCCTTCGCCTCCCTTGCCGTTCAGATCAAGGGGCTGGCGGGGAGCAACGGTGTGATGCCCATCGCGCCCTATCTCCGGGCGGTAGGGGAGAGGATCGGGTGGGAGCGCTTCTACTACCTGCCGACGCTAGCGTGGATCGACGCCTCGGACGCCTCGCTTCTCGGGATGTGCATCGCCGGCATCGCCGCGTCGCTGGTCCTCATGGCCGGGCTGGCTCCCATGGCGTCGCTGTTCGTCCTGTGGGCGCTCTACCTGTCGGCCTCCGTGGCGGTCCGGCTCTTCCTGAACTTCCAGTGGGACGCACTACTCCTCGAGACGGGCCTGCTGGCGATCATCCTCCATGCGTCGGGCTGGCGCCTCGTCGCGTGGCGCCAGCGCGCGCCCTCGCGGGCGGTGCTCTTCCTCCTGCACTGGCTCCTCTTCCGGCTGATGTTCGGATCGGGCTGGGCGAAGATCGGCGGGGGAGACTTCGTCTGGCGCGACCTGACGGCCGTCGCCTACCACTACGAGACGCAGCCCATCCCGACCTGGACGGCCTGGTACATGCACCAGCTCCCGCTCTCGTTCCACAAGCTCTCGACGGCGGTGATGTTCGCGGTGGAGATCCTCCTGCCCTTCCTGATCTTCACGCCCCGCCGCCCGAGGATGGTCGCGTTCTGGGGACTCGCCGGGCTTCAGGTGCTCATCGCGGCCACCGGCAACTTTGCATTCTTCAATCTTCTCTCGCTCGTCCTTCTGGTGCCGCTCGTCGAGGATGCTTCATGGCCGGGGTTCATGCGGAGGTGGTTCGGCGGCAACTCCACCGCCTCACACGACACCTCATCTGCGCCCGCCAGCGCTCCGGCTCCACCACGGCCCGTCGCGAGCCCACGCGGCGTCTCGCGCTGGCTGGTCTGGCCGCTGACGGCGGCAGTCTTCGTGACCGGTGGCTACCTCTCCGCGAGGAGGGCCTTCCTCGTCGAGACGATTCCCGCGCCCGTCGTGAAGCTCGCGGAGTGGGTCGCGCCCTTCCGGAGCCTGAACGCCTACGGCCTCTTCGTGAACATGACTGAGGAGCGGCCGGAGATCACGATCGAAGGGAGCCACGACGGCAGGACGTGGGTGGGCTGGGAGTTCCGGTGGAAGCCCGGGGACCCGCGACGCGCTCCACCCTTCGTCGCACCGCACCAGCCGAGGCTCGACTGGCAGATGTGGTTCGCCGCCCTCGGCGACTGCCAGCGAAACCCATGGGTGATGGACCTCATGCAGAGGCTCAAGGACGGTTCACCCGACGTCATCGCCCTCCTCGAGCGGGATCCCTTTACCCGCGAGCGGCCTCTCTATGTCCGCGCGGTCCTCTGGGACTACCGCTTCACCAGCACGAAGGAGCGTGCCAGCGACGGATCGTGGTGGCGACGCACCCCCCGGGGCCTGTACTGCCCGGTACTCCCTCAAGGCCAGTAGGTGTTGTTGAACCGGCTCCTCAGCGATCCTTGCCGCGGCCGCCATGGCTCTCGGCTGCTCCCTGGCTGCCGACTCCAGTCCCGGTGCCTGGTGTGCGATAGAGTCCAGGGCAAGAGTCGTGCACGCCTGGTGGGCGAAGGTATCTCTATAAAGCTCTTAGTTTAATGTGTTTACGTGACACGACCCCGATTTCGTTTCTACCTCCCACCCCCTACTACTAAATCGTCACGTGTTAGTAGCAAATTAGTAGTTTCGGTTGCTACCCGTGTGGCCCAGACTTCCTACTAAATCAGTAGCAACTAGTAGCAACTTGACATTCACGGACGTCACCTACTAATCTCCATGAGATTAGTAGTTAGAACCAGCCGCCGGGAGCCTCGAATGAAACTGCCGGAGAAACCGCCCGCCCTGCAGAAGTTACTCGCATCCGCATTTCAGGAGAGAGGGGAGAGATTCGCGCAGGACCTACTGGAGCGCATCCTGACAATCGGGCCGCTTGCTGGCGGGCGGTACGAGCACTGGGATCGTCTCAGATACCGCCCTCTCCCGCAGGGGCTTGATTTGCGCGACTGGTGGCTCGGGCTCAAGATGGCCAGGGAGCGTCTGCTGAGACCGATCCTGCTCCGTGACACCTCTGGCCGACACTTCCGTGTCGCCACACCTGACAACATCCTGAGGCTGTTGCACGAAATTGACCAGCGTGCGAGCGGCCAGATTGAGATCGCGGAGCAAGTCACCAACCCATCGACGCGCGATCGGTACGTTATCGACTCGCTTATCGCAGAATCGATCACCTCGAGCCAGCTTGAAGGAGCCTCCACGACAGTCGAGGTGGCGAAGAACATGATCCGCTCGGGCCGCAAGCCTACCGACAGAAGCGAGCGGATGATCTTCAACAACTATCACGCGATGCAGTTCGTGCGTGAGAACAAGAACTCCCCACTCACCTCCGAACTGGTTTTCGAACTCCATCGGCTCCTAACCGACCGCACGCTTGACGATGAGGCCAAAGCCGGAGCCTTCCGGACGCAGAGCGATGACATCGGCGTCGAGTGGCGTGGCACGGAAGTGCATGTCCCACCGCCGGCGCGTGAGCTGCCCGAGCGGCTGGAGCTCATGTGCCGGTTCGCCAACGACAGACCCTCCGACGTGTTCTTCCATCCAGCGGTCAGAGCCGTCGTTTTGCACTTCTGGCTGGCCTACGACCATCCTTTCGTGGACGGAAACGGCCGCACGGCGCGCGCCCTCTTCTACTGGTCCATGCTGTCGCAGGGCTACTGGCTGACGGAGTACCTGTCGATCTCGAGAATCCTGAGAAGCGCGCCGGCCCAGTACGCGCGCTCCTTCCTACTTACCGAGACTGACGAGAACGACCTGACCTATTTTCTCGAGCACCAGTTGAAGGTGATTAGGCGATCGATTTCAGATCTACAGACCTACCTGGCTCAGAAAATGGCGGAGGTACGCGAGGTGGAGACGCTGCTCCGGCAGTCCGGAGATCTGAACCACCGGCAACTGGCCCTACTCGGTCATGCCCATAAGCATCCGGGCTACAGGTACACGATCGAATCGCACCGTCGAAGCCACGACGTTGCCTATCAGACGGCCCGGACGGACCTCCTCGGTCTCGCGCGGCGCGGTCTGTTGCAGCAGCTCAGACGGGGTAGGAGCTACCAGTTTTCGGCGCCCCAAGACATCGCCCAGCGGCTCCGCCGCCCGGGCAAACCGAGAGCCAGAGCCCGCTCGACTTGACGCGACCGGCCATCAGCCGGGATGCTGCGGCAGAGGGCGGCTGCGGGCCCGACCGGTTCGTCGCCCGCCGCCCGAATCGAGGGAGCGCCGGAGCTCGGCGATCATGACGGGATCGTACACGTAACGATCCAGAAGCTCGGGAAGCAACTCAAAGCGACTCCGCAGCTCCTCGTGCGCGGCCCAGATGTCGTCCGCCCCGACGAGCCCCCGACCTCGAATGAAGTGCAGCCAGAGGGGAAGGGCCACCGTGAATGCTGCCACGCAGTGGGGCTGGCTGCCGACGTACTGAAGGCGGGAAACGGCGAACCTCTCCGCGCTGTCCGGATCGGGCAGCAGGAATGAGTGCGGTCGCGGCGCCCGGTGGCCTGCTTTTGGCTTTCCAACCGGGCTGCCTCGATCATCGAGGACGTACCGGCAGATCATCTCCCTGCCCAGCCCGGCCCTGGCGCGTGTCCACCCCCAGGCGGTGTGCAAGGTCCGGGCGAAGTCGAGCGTGAGGAAGAACGTGTTGTCGGCCCTCTCCTCCCGCGAGACGCCGGCGAAGTCCGTGCGTTCCCACAGCCTCGTCGATCGGCCGCCCGCGTGCAGGAGGATTCGCTCCAGCCGGTCCGGTTCCATCCCGCTCACGGGAGCCATCGCTGCAAGGAACGCCGGGTCGTCGGCTCGCAGGTTGGGCTCGATCTCTAGTTGGCGGTCGAGAAGGAGCGAAAACGCAATCTCCCTGAACTCGATCTTCCCGAAAGGCGTGATCTCTTCCTCCGCCTCGACGCGACGCACCGTGGCGACCATGAGTGCCGTGAGCTCGCTTACGCGGCCGTGGTACCTCAGCCTCTCACCGATTCGGAGAATCTCGTCAACGCTGCGCTCGGGTCTCTTGGCCAGAACCGCCAAAGGGGCCCGCAGGTCGCCCCCCCTGAGGAGTGTCGCGTTTTCCGCCTGCCAGAAAGCCATCCAGTGTGATTCGGCATGGTAGGCGGCGGGGCGTAGATCCCGGAGGCCTCCGATGATTGCCTCCAAAGCCTCGACCCTGCCCGCACGCCGCAGAGGGTCCACGAGGGACGCCACCAGATCGAATGCCAGCTCCCCGTCCAGATCCGTCCGTTCGGCGATGACCTGCTCCGCCAGGGCAATCTTGCCCTCCACCGGAGCTTCCTTCAGACGATCCCAGAACTCCTGCCAGAAGGCGACATCTTCCGGATCAGGATGACTCTCTCCGTCAGCGCCTGCAGCGAGTGAGTCCCTCCAGGGCCTGTTCTGGGAAGGTGGCGCCGGGGCGGCACGTTCCCGCGGCACCTTGCCCAGGCAGCACTTCTTGTATTTGGTCCCCGAGCCGCACGGGCAGGGGTCGTTGCGTCCAGGTCGCGTCATCTTGAATCGAGTTCTAGGAAGGTATCAAGGGTCCGGTGGCGGAAGGTACCACGAGAGACTGTCGGGCCGACACGAGGGATCACGGAGTGGAGGGGGCCGGGCCGCCGCGTCAACCCGCGCGCTTGAGCACAGCGTAGAAGTAGCCCTCCAGCACGTGCTTTCGGATCTCCTCCAGACCCAAGCCCTTCGCGGAGAGGATGCTCCCGGGCCCGAGGTCCTTCTCGCCCTGTACGAGGTACAGGAGCCGATAGCCGGCGGCCTCGTATTTCACCCTCCAGAGCCCGTACGACATGTCGAGGTTGTAGGGGTCGATGAAGGCGGCGATGAGATCGGGCCGCTTCGAGAACACATAGTCCGCGTCGTACTTGTTGTGGGAGGGCAGGAAGAAATCCACCTGCTTCTTCGCGATCTCGGGCTCGTTCAGTCCGAGCAGGTCCAGTGTTTGCAGGCCCGAGAAGAAGGGGATCTTGCCTGCGGCGTCCACCGCCAGCGTCTCGCCCGGATGACGCTCGCGCAGATACCGTCCCAGGGTCACCCACATGTCGTATTTCGACGCCGTGAAGGCGAACCTCCCGTCGAAGAAGAGCGGAGCGAGAGTCAGGCAGACGAGAAGGAGGACGAGGAGGACTGTGCCGGCCGCCTTCGAGTCCGCTCCGATCTGCCGCAACAAGACAGCGAGCCCCATGGGAACGAGGGGCACCAGGAATCGGTCGCCGAGCTGGTCGCCGCCGATGTAGAGCCAGTAGGAGAGTGTGCCGAGAGCGAAGACCAGCTCGAAGCGAATCTCTCTCAGGCTGCCGAGCCCCTCCTTCCATCCGCGAAGCGCGAGGCCGGCCGCTGGAGGAACGAAAGCAAGCAGATAGGGGAGCATGCCCCCCTGGAGCCCAAGCTCGAGGAGCTGCCGAATGGCCTGAGAGAGGCGCTCTCCGACGGGGCCGGAGATCTTCACGTGGTACGTGTTCGGTACCAGGCTGCCGTAATACGAATAGCGCCACAGCAGGAAGACTCCAGCCACGGCGAGGACGATCGGAAGCGCGAAGGCGACCTCGCGCCTCCGTCCCTTCAGGAGCAGGTAGGTGAGGACGATGAGCGCGAGGAGGAAGCCGTCTGCGCGAAGGAGCAGGCTGACGGTCAGCAGAAGGCTCAGGATGATGATGTCTCGATACCGGCCAATCCGCTCTCCGCGCGAGAGGACCGACCAGGCCGCCACGACCACGAGAAGGACGAGCGTCGTCTCCATTCCGGACGCGGCCGCGCCCCACAGCGGAGGCCATAGGGCGATGAGGATCGAACCCAGCGCGACCAGAGGGGCCGGGACCTGCTCCCGCATGCGTCGGTGCCAGAGAAAGAGGGCCATCCCGGCGAAGAGGATATTGAGGAAGGTGGCATAGCCGTAGACCCCCATGCCTCCCGTTATGAGAAAGGCAGGGACGGTCAGGAGGACGTAGAGGAAGTTCGAGTAGCCCTCGACGCGAACCCCTTCGTTGAAGACGAGGCCTTTCCCCTCGAAGAGATTCTGCGCGTACCTGTACGAGATGAAGGCATCATCGAGCCCCCAGGCGTGGCCGCGCCTGTCCGCGTGGGCGTGCCCGAAGAAGGTCTGCACGAGGCAGCCCGCCAGGAGGAGCAGCAGCGGCAGGATCGCGGAGCGTCCCGGGTGGAGGGCGGAGCGCAGCCAACGAATCGGAGTTGATCGGGAGGATGGCATCAAACGAGAGTCTTCAAGTAGACGATCGCAGGCGCCACCCGGATGCCCTCCGGGCTGACGTAGTCCTTCGAGCCGGTGGCGGAGATCTGCCAGGCCTTGGCCTTCGGGAATCTCTTCTTCATGTAGAGCAGGCTCGGGTCGATGGGCTGGTCGCCCCACTTCACCTCGACCATCGCCAGGGGCCTGCGGCTCTCCACCACGACGAAATCGACCTCCCGCTTGTCCGTGTCCCGGAAGTAGCGCAGCTCGAGGTGCCGCCCCCTGGCATCCCTCTCGTAGTGAACCCACTTCTGGAGATGCACCGCGACGAGGTTTTCGAATCTCGGGGCGTCGGCGGGCACGGCCGACCAGTCGAGGTGATAGTGCTTCTGCTCCTTCCGCAGGGCTCGGAGCTTCTGCGAGCTGAAAGGTGCCACTCGGAAAACCCCGTAGATCCTCTCGAGAATCTCTACCCATTTGCTCACGGTCTTGTGGCTGACCTGCAAGTCCACTCTCAAGGCGTTGATCGACAGCGGCGACCCCACCAGGGCCGGCAACTTCGTGAATAGCAGCTCGAGGTTGCCAAGGTCCCGAAGTCCTTCCAGCATGGCGATCTCCTCGCGCACGAGCCGGCTCCGGTACTCCCGGGACCAGCGGCGAGCCTCCTTCGCGGATCCGCCGAGCCATGGCTCCGGAAAGCCGCCGAGGGTGAGCAGGTCTCGAAGCTCGGAGGCCTTCCGCAACCCGAGCTCGGCAACGGAAAGCGGGTGCATCCTCATGAGGTGATAGCGGCCGCGCAGGGAGTCGCCCCCGTACCCATAGGCGTCGAGGCGGGCACTCCCCGCGACGAGGATGCGCTGCGAGCGGCGCCTTACGTCGTCGAGCTTCTTGATGAGGCCTCGCCAGGAGCGGTACTTGTGGACCTCATCGAGGATCCAGAGATCCCCGCGCGGCATCTCACGCCTGAGGATCCGCTCCCGGTCCCGAACGACCTCCCAGTCAAGGTAGCTCCCGCCCGCGTCAGGCAGGCTCTTCACGAGCGTCGTCTTGCCCACCTGCCGCGGCCCAGCGAGGAAGACCATCGTGCGGCCGAGGTCCCGCAGGAGCGCGTTCGTGAGGTACCGCTGGAGCTCCGCCACGCCCGCGAAGCTACCGGGACTTTCTGCAGGTGTCAAAAACAATCACACCCACTCTCTCGCCTCGCGGAATGCCCACTTCACCCGCTGGGCCGGGCTGCACCCCTCCGATGAGGTTCCACGTGAGGGTGTACAGATTGCGGTGCCCACATCTGTACTGCGAGGCACCCTGGGGCGGCGCGAATGGCCGCTCTCCAAGTCACGGCTATCGAAGGTGGAAAGGCCCATGGAACAGACTCGTCACTCCTGGGCCAGCAGAGCGGCCAGGGCCTCGGGCGAGATGTTCCCGCCGCTCAGGATCGTCACGACGCGGGCGTTCGGGGGGAGGGGGATGCGGCCTTCCAGGAGCGCGGCGGTGGCGGCGGCGCCGGCGGGCTCGACGAGGAGCTTGGCGCGCTCGAGCAGTAGCCGCATCGCGCGGATGATCTCCTTGTCGGAGACGAGGACGACGTCATCCACGTAGCGCTTGACGATCTCGTAGTTGAGCGTCCCGGCGAAGGGGGCGGCGAGGCCGTCGGCGATCGTGTCGATCTTCTCGAGGCGGACGGGGTGGCCTTCGTCCAGGCTTCGGCGCATGGCGGGGGCTCCTTCGGGCTCGACGCCGTAGACGCGGCAGGTGGGGCGGAGCTGCTTGATGGCGGCGGCTACCCCACTGATCAGACCGCCGCCCCCGATGCCGACGACGACCACGTCCACGTCGGGCACCTGCTCCAGGATCTCGAGCCCGACCGTTCCCGTGCCCGCCACCGTGGCCAGAGCGTCGAAGGGATGGATGAAGGTGAGGGAGCGCTCCTGCCGGATCTCATCCATCTTGCCGAAGATGGCCTTGATGTCGCCGTGGAGGACCACCTCGGCGCCGTAGCCGCGGGAGGCTTCGACCTTGGCCGCCGAGGCGGCGGCCGGCATGACGACGGTCGCGGGGCAGCCCACGGCGGAGGCGGCCCAGGCCAGCGCCTGCGCGTGGTTGCCTGCGGACACTGTGATGACGCCGCGGCTCCGCTCCTCCGGTGTCAGCCGGAGCAGGTTGACCAGGGCGCCCCGGGGCTTGAAAGAGCCCGTCTTCTGGAAGTTCTCCAGCTTGAGGTGGACCCGCCCCCCCGTCATCTCCGATAGGGTCCGTGATGAGTGGCAGGGCGTCGGTTCGAGGTAGCCGGATAGCAGCTCCCTCGCCGCGCGGATCTCGCCCAGGGTCACGTTTTCATTCATCGGAGCAACCTCTTCGGCGGCCGGGGAGTCCAACCTCGGCCGAGTGGCGCCCCGACCCTTCTTGAGCCCCGGCCCCGTGCACTATAATCCGGCGCTTCGCTCCCCACTGCCAACCCCATCAAGGAGAGTAAGAGGATGTCGAGTTTTCGCAGGACCCTTCCCTTGCTGAAATCGCTGGCCCTTGTGCCGGCCCTCCTCCTGGCCGTCACTCCCGCTGCGGCCCAGAACGCGCCGGCCACCGGCACCGAGGCCTCGGGCCTCGACAAGGCGATCGCCGCGGCCATCAAGGGCATCTCGGCGCGCGAGGTCGGCGCCCACGTCAAGTTCCTCGCCAGCGACCTCATGGAAGGCCGCGGGACCGGCGAGCGAGGCGGCGAGCTGGCTGCGGAGTACATCGCGACCCAGTTCGCCCTCATCGGCCTCGGGGCCCCCGTCCCCACGGGCGCGAACACCCCGCCCTCCTACTTCCAGGACGTCCCCCTGGTCGGCGTCACGACGACCATCGACCAGACTCTGGTGGCCTTCATCAACGACGAGGAGACCTACACGCCGAAGTACCTCGACGAAGCCGTCTACTGGACGGAGTCGCAGCAGGAGCTGGCCGAGGTCTCCGCGCCCGTCGTCTTCGTGGGCTACGGCATCGTGGCGCCCCAGTACGGCTGGGACGACTTCAAGGACGTGGACGTCACCGGCAAGATCGTCATGATGCTGGTGAATGACCCGCCTTCGGAGGATCCCGCGTTCTTCGGCGGCAAGGGCCTGACCTACTACGGCCGCTGGACCTACAAGCTCTTCGTCGCGGCGGAGAAAGGGGCCGCGGGCGCCATCCTCATCCACAACACCGACATGGCCGGGACGTGGTGCGCAGCTCCTGGGGCAAGGAGACGTTCTTCAACCCCATCGACGCGGAGGGATCGCCCCCGCTCAAGGTGGCCGGCTGGATCACGCAGGAGACGGCCGCGAAGGTGCTCAGCCAGGGCCACCAGGATCTCGCGGCCCTGATGGAGCAGGCCAAGTCGAAGGAGTTCCGCCCGGTCGTGCTCACGGACGTCGAGATGGCCGCCCGGGTGACGAGCAAGCTCCGCCCCATCAAGACCCGCAACGTCATAGCCTTCTACCCCGGGCAGGATCCCAACAAGAACAACGAGTTCGTCGTCTACACGGCCCACTACGACCACCTCGGGATCGGCCCGGCCGTGAACGGCGACAACATCTACAACGGCGCGCAGGACAACGCTTCGGGCGTGGCGGCTCTCATCGAGATTGCCCGGACCTACACGCTGCGCGGCGTCAAGCCGAGGCGCTCCGTCCTCTTCATGGCCACGGCGGCCGAGGAGCAGGGGCTGCGCGGGTCGCAGCACTTCACCGATCGGCGTCACCTGTTCATCTACCCGGCGCGCTTCGCCGCGGACATCAACATCGACGGCATCAGCTCGCTGGGCGAGACGAACGACTTCGTCTTTCTCGGCGCGGATCGCTCGCCTCAGCTCAGCCGCATCGCCGCGACGGCGGCCAAGCACCTCGAGTTCACGATCAAGCCCGATCCGCATCCCGAGAAGGGCCACTACTACCGCTCCGACCACTTCAACTTCGCGCGGCTGGGCATCCCCAGCATCTCGGTGAAGAACGGGAACGACTACAAGAACCAGCCGCCGGGATGGGGCGAGGAGCGCTACCAGGAGTACCTCGACACGAAGTACCACCGCCCCTCGGACCAGGTGGACGATACGTGGAACTTCGAGGCGCTCGCGAAGACGGCGGGGGTCGCCTGGTACCTGGGCTACCTGGCCGCCATCGACGAGGAGCTCCCCATGTGGAACGAGGGGGACGAGTTCGCCTCGGAGAGGAAGGAGGCGCTGGCCGAGCTGGCCGACCAGGCCAAGCCTCCGGCAAAGCCCTAGGAGGCACAGCGCCGCAGCGCCGGGCGGAGGCGTCGGGGGGTTGCCCCGTGGCGGAGGCCGCGAAGACCGGAAGGAGCGCCGGGGCCGGAGGGGAGAGCCCGCCCCTCGGCCCGGCCTCGCCTCTCCGCTACGTCCGCGGCATCGGCCCGTCGCGGGCGGAAGCACTGGCCGAGAAGGGCTTCCTCACGGCGGGAGACCTTCTCCTTCATCTTCCTTTCCGCTACGAGGACAGGAGCCGCTTCCTCCCCATCTCCGCCCTGAATGCCTCCTCGGGGGCGGTGACGATCTCGGGGAGAGTCCTTCAAGCTGCCGCCTTCACGACGGCGCGCCGCCGGATGAGGATCGTGAAGGTCCTCGTGGACGACGGCACCGGCACGATCGAGTGCGTCTGGTTCAACCAGGCATTCATCCGCGACCATCTCAGGGAGGGCGTCGAGGTCGTCCTCTACGGGGCCCCCACGATTGGCCAGGGGCGCCGGGGCGTCTTGCAGCTCTCGGCGCCCGACTGGGAGATCGTCACGCGCGAGGCGGGCGACGAGATCCACATGGGGCGGATCGTCCCCATTCATCGAAGGCTTCCCGGCCTCTCGCCCAAGGCGCTCCGGAGGATCATCCACAACCTCCTCGAGGCGCTGCCCGCCGAGGTGGCCGATCCGATCCCGCCTGCGCTGCGCGAGAGGCTGGGGCTCGTGTCGAGGTCCGACGCCATCCGCCAGGTTCACTTCCCGGATCCGGGAAGCTCGACCGGGGATCTCCTCGGGATGCGCATGCCCGCCCACCGGAGGATGATCTTCGAGGAGTTCTTCCTCTTGCAGGTGGCGCTCGCCTTGAGCCGCCGCAACGCGGCGAAGGTCAAGCGCGGCTTCCGCTACAGGGTGAACGATGACGTGAGGCGGAGGCTCAAGGAGGTCCTGCCCTTCCGCCTCACGGGGGCGCAGCGGCGGGTTCTCGGCGAGATAGGCGAGGATCTCAAGGCAGCCAGCCCCATGAGCCGCCTCCTCCAGGGCGACGTCGGATCGGGGAAGACGATCGTGGCGCTCCTCGCGATGCTCTTCGCCGTGGAGAGCGACCACCAGGCGGTCCTCATGGCCCCCACGGAGCTTCTCGCGGAGCAGCACTTCCGCGTGGTGGGGAAGCTCCTCGAAGGGAAGGGATATCGATCCGTCCTCATGACGGGGGCGGTGCGGGGCGCGGCGCGCAGGCAGACCCTTGCGGGGATCGCGGGGGGCTTCTGGCAGGTGATCGTGGGCACGCACGCGCTCATTCAGGAATCGGTCGTCTTCCACCGCCTCGGCCTCGTCGTCGTGGACGAGCAGCACCGCTTCGGCGTCGTCCAGCGGGCGGCGCTGCGTGAGAAGGGCGCGCAGCCCGACGTCCTGGTGATGACCGCCACGCCCATCCCGCGCTCGCTGTGTCTGACGCTCTACGGAGATCTCGACCTCTCAGTCATCGACGAGATGCCGCCGGGGCGGCGCCCCGTGCGCACGTTCAGGCGGAAGGCCGAGTCGCGCGAGAAGATCTACGAGTTCGTCCGCAAGGAGATCCGGAAGGGGCGGCAGGCCTACCTCGTGCTCCCCCTGGTCGAGGAAGCAGAGGAAGGCGAGGAGTCGGATCTGAAGGCCGCCGTGAAGATGGCCGATGACCTGCGAAAGGCGCTGCCCGACACTGCCGTCGGGCTGATGCACGGCCGGCTGGACGCCGGGGAGCGCGACCGGACGATGAAGGCCTTCGCGGCGGGGGAGATTGAGCTTCTCGTGGCGACGACGGTCATCGAGGTGGGCATCGACGTCCCCAACGCCACGGTCATGGTCATCGAGAACGCGGAGCGCTTCGGCCTCAGCCAGCTCCACCAGCTCCGGGGGAGAGTGGGGCGCGGGGCGCACGCGTCGTACTGCATCTTCGTCGAGTCGGACTCACTCACCCCCGAGGCGGAGGCGCGGCTGGCCGTGATGGCCGAGACCGAGGATGGCTTCAGGATCGCCGAGAAGGACCTGGAGATTCGGGGACCCGGCGAGATGACGGGGACGCGTCAGACGGGGATGCCCGAGCTGCGCATCGCCAACGTCCTGCGCGACCGCGAGCTCCTCGAGCTCGCGCGTGAAGAAGCCTTCAAGCTGGTGGGCGACCTGCCCGGCCGGGCGGCGCAGGCCGAGAAGGGCCCCTACGGCCCGCTCCTCCGCCACGCCGCGCGCCGCTGGGGCCCAAAGCTCGGCCTCGCCACGACAGGGTGAGCCGCTCAGTGCACGGCGCCGGTCGGGGGCTCGGCGGCTTCGGTGATGGAGCCGAAGCGGGCCTCGTAGCGGCTGATGTTGTCGGCGAGGGCGCGCGCGATCCGCTTGATGTGGCCGGGGCTCGCGATGACGCGGGCGGAGAGCTTGCCCGCCTCGGGGAGCATGCTGAAGAAGTCGAGGAAGAACTCCTCCCGCGTGTGGGAGACGACCATGTGGTTCGAGTAGACGCCGCCGACGATGTCGTCGGTGACCTTGATGGGTATCGATCGCTGCTTGGGCTTCTCGTCGGCCATCACGTTCCTCCTGAGTCCGCCACCACTATCCGGCATCACCGTAGTACAGCGTAGGCCGCGCGCTGGATTCGCAGCCAGCTCCACCCCTCTGATCCACACTACCCCCTGACTCTCCCCGGCGCGAGCCGGGAGAGGACGCTCCATGTCCGGGGCGGGACCTCGTCCGGGCGGCTCTTCTTCATCTTGAGCAGGTCCTTCCAGAGCCTGCTCACGTCGTCCGGTGTGTCCACGTCGTGCCAGGCGCCCAGCTCCTCGAAGACGATGCCTGCCTGCTTCAAGCGCTTGCGCGTCACCGCGAGGACCTCGCGCGTCCCCCAGCGGATCTTCATGAAGATCTCGGGGTGGAGGCGTGTCATCCCGACGAGATAGTAGCCTCCGTCCTCGGCGGAGCCGATGACGACCTCCTTTCGGCGCAGGTGCTCGAAGGCGGCTCGCAGGTGATCGTCGGGGAGAGTCGGCGCGTCACTCCCGAGAATGACGACGCGCTTGAACCCTGCGCGCAGCTTCTCCTGGATCACCAGAGCCATCCGCTCTCCGAGATCGCCACGCGGCTGGACTGAGAACGGGATCGCTCCCGGGATCAGATTCGCCCAGTCAGATCCAGCGTGACTTTTCTCTGCGAGCCCGGACGGCAAGTACGCCTTGCCGGAAACCGCAGGTGCTGCGAGGGTGGGTGGTGGCTCCACCATGCCGGCGGGCTGCCCGGGGGATGAGACGCCGATCTTCACCCCCGGAACCCCTTCGCTCCAGGCCAAGCTGATCGCGGCCATGGACCCGACGGCACGCTGCGCGCGCTCGGCGACGTCCCCGAGGAGCGCCACGTGGATCTCGCAGGCCTCATCGGGGGTGAAGACCGGCATGAGACGCGTCTTGACCAAGCCCGGGAGGGGAGAGCGGGCAAAGATGACGAGGGCCTGCTCCTGAGATGACATGATGGGGGCGCGACCCCTGCGGCTCCGATGGCGGGTTATTGCGGGCCGATGTTAACATCCCGCACCTCCCGGCCCCCGCCGCCGGATCCGGAGAGATCACGATGGCCGAAGACCCCGGGAGGGGATCGGAGAGCGTTCACCCCACCGTTGACGAGGGGTCTGTCGCCCCCGGTGGATCGTCAACCTCGCCCGCGCCACCCGTGCCTCCCGGCGACGAAGATGACTCCACATTCGCCGGGGATATGGGGCGGCTCTTCATCATACCGGCCGTCATCGTGGCCCTCAGCGTGGCGGTCTTCTTCCTCTTCGGGCTGATCGCGACCGACCGGCGCGACGCGCACGACTACCTCCAGGAGGTCCGCAACGGCGTGACGGGCAGGAAGTGGCAGGCGGCCTTCGAGCTTTCGCGCGTCCTGACGCGCGACGAGGAGGCGCGCCGCGACCCGACGCTCTCACGCGAGATCGCGGACACGCTCGTGGACCCGAAGACCTCCGATCCCGTCGTCCGCCGCTACCTCCTCCTGGCCCTCGAGGAGATCGGCGACCCCGTGACCGCCCCCGCGGTCCGCCGGGCGCTCGCCGACGAGGATGCCGACGTCCGCCTCTACGCGGTCCGCGCGCTCGGCCGCCTGGGGGACAGGGAGGCCGTCGGGGACCTCATCGAGCTTCTCTCGAACGACGACCCCGGGATGCGGAAGATGGCCCTTCATTCGCTGGGCCGCATCGGGGAGCCTTCGGCGATACCCGCGATACTCGCCCGCCTCGACGACCCCGTCGAGGACGTCCGCTGGAACGCGGCCCTCTCGCTCGCGGTGCTCGGGGATGCCTCGGGGGCCCACGTGATCCGCCGGATGCTGGATCCCGCCTACCTCGATGCCATCGCGGAGATCACCGAGGCGCAGAAGATCGAGGCCCGGATCGGCGCCGTGCAGGCCGCCTGGCGCCTCGGCGGCGACGAGATGCGCGCTCTCGTGGAGGGGGTCAGCCAGTCCGATCCCAACTTGAAGGTCAGGGACTCAGCTCTCCGCGCGCTCCAGGAGTGGCGCGAGGGCGCCTGAATCCTGCTCCACGCCAGCGTCACTCGATATCGGTTGACTCCCCGGGGGGCTTTGTTAGAATCCGCAACCTCCCTACGGGAGGGAGCAGACCGAGGCCGCCGGTGTGTTGGAACGCGGCCGCCATCCTCTCGATCACCGCGAGACAGGGCCGGCAGGACGCATCCGGCCGCTGTCGCGCTCCGCCGCACCCCGTGAGGGGCGAGGCTGGGGCCGCGGAGAGGGACGGCACTCACGCGCGAAGGGGACGAGAGGACCGCACGACGCGTTCCAGCTCCATCTGATGGCGACGGATACCGACTCAGAGAAGACGGGGGCGGCCGGCCCTCCCGAAGGCGCCGTGGTCACGACGGGAGCCATCGCCGTGGCCAGGCCGGGGACGACGCCCCCGGGCGGGGCGAAGCCCGTGGGCGCGGCTCCGGCCGCGAAAGGCCCCCAGCCCGTCTCGCCGACGGGACCCGCGCCCTGGAACATCACGCGGCGCACCTTCTTCAGCTCGCTCGGCGTGGCCTGGCTGGCCTTCTCCGGTGCCATGAGCGCCGCGCTGACGGCCATGACGCGCTTCATGTTCCCCAACGTGCTCTTCGAGCCGCCCATGAGCTTCAAGGCGGGCTACCCCAGCGACTACGCCATGGGCGTGGACGAGCGGTACAAGGAGAAGTTCGGCGTCTGGATGGTCCGCAACGAGGAGGGGATCTACGCCCTCTCGACGACCTGCACCCACCTGGGCTGCACGCCCAACTGGCTCTCGGGTGAGAACAAGTTCAAGTGCCCCTGCCACGGCAGCGGCTTCTACCCCTCCGGGATCAACTTCGAAGGGCCGGCGCCGAGGCCGCTGGAGCGCCACAAGATCTCGCTGGGGGACGACGGGCAGATCGTCGTGGACAAGAACGTGAAGTACCAGCAGGAGAAGGGGCAATGGGAAGATCCCGGCGCCTCATTGCGCTACACCGGATGAGGGAAGAGCTTCGATGACGGACCTCCTCACGTACATTCGCGAGAGTCAGATCTGGAAGTCCGTATTCCGGCACGGGCCCCCGAACAACGACAGGAACCGGGCCCTGGCCGTCATCACGAACGTCTTTCTGCACCTCCATCCGGTGCGCGTGCGCAAGTCGGGGCTGCGCCTCAAGTACACCTGGTGCATGGGCGGGATCACGTTCTTCCTCTTCATCGTCGAGACGATCACCGGCGTCCTCCTGATGTTCTACTACCGCCCCACGGTGGAGTACGCGTACGCGGACATCTGGGACCTGCGCGAGCAGGTGCCGCTGGGGATCATGCGCGAGATCCACCGGTGGGGGGCCCACGCGATGGTCATCGCCGTGTGGCTCCACATGTTCCGAGTCTTCATGACGGGCTCCTACAAGCCGCCGCGCGAGTTCAACTGGAACATCGGCGTCATCCTCCTCGTCCTGACGCTGCTGCTGTCGTTCACCGGCTATCTGCTCCCGTGGGATCAGCTCGCGATGTGGGCCATCACGGT
>CAZMRF010000004.1:110764-125319 GCA_964568735.1 uncultured Acidobacteriota bacterium | reverse complement strand
ACCTCGAAGGTGCAGCAGTCTCCTTCGTGAGTGAACTCGGCATCGAACATGTCGAACCGCAGCTCACCTGTCTCAGGCCGGTATCCCTTGTTGGCGACAAACTTGAAACGAGCTTCCTTGTCGATGAACCTGCGGATGAGCCATGCGCTCGCGATGCGGTCCACGTGTATCCCTCGCCGCGTGACCCATACACTCCCGAGAAACCGTTCAGGGCGGCCTGCGCTCCTCACCCCCCCTGTGCGCATCGGCGCCGTTTCTCTCAGTCTTGCTTCGAGTCCCGCAAGAAGAGCGTCGGTGGTGTCGCGACCGGGCGCGCCGAAGAAGTCGATACCCGCGACATCGGAGAACCGACTCCTCAGCCTGGCGACTTCCGCCTCGAGCCGGTTCCTCTGGTCTCGGTCGAGTCGGACGGCCGATGGCAGTTCCCCGGCCAGCTGTTGAGCCCCCTCAGCGAGCTGAGCGTAGTCGGCATCCCGCGCCGCGTGAAACATCGCCTCGACCTGTTCATCGGAGAGGCCCTCCACGAAATGCGCCTCGCACATGGACGCCTCCCCGCCCTCGGCGAAGATCTCGCGCAAGACCCACTGGAAGTCCTCCTGGCTTTGGTCGCTGCACGGCAGTACGTAGACCGAGTTCTTGATGGCGACCGCGCCCAGACGCTGGAGCCTCCGCCAGACCTTGACGCGGAAGTAGTTCGGCTTCGGTGGGATCTGGTGGATCAGCAGCAGCCACCGACCCTCGGGTTTCACGGGTAATTGGTTTTTGAGCAGCACTTGAACCGTAGGGTAGATACAACTGCTCTATGCCGTCAACTGACGTGGGCTACCGTCGTCTGCGGCACCGCATGATTCGGGTTCCGGGGCCAAACTCGGCGGGGGGGCAACCCGGGCTAGTCCTAGCGCGCGGGGACGTGTCGGGTCCTGCTGTCCGACTCGAACGAGGAGGGCAACTCAAGCGAGACGCAGGAGTTGGAACTTCACCCGGATGCGCCGGAGTGGGTGACCCTGCCAGCGCGGGGCATTCCGAGTCCCCTCCACTGACCTCACGTCTTGTAGCCTGCGAAGGGAGGTGCAAACGCCGCACAACACACTTCGAGTGTTAGACTCGCGAGCCCCGAGAGCACAAAGGACAGGCTGCATTCAGCCGTGCCGGAGTGGCGGAATTGGCAGACGCAGGGGACTCAAAATCCCCCGGGCCTCACGGCCTGTGAGGGTTCGATTCCCTCCTCCGGCACCAAGCGAGTTCGACCCCGCGAAGGGCGCAGGCCGTTCAACGCTTCGCTCCGCGTGCAACCTGGGGATGAGACGGCCCCCGCGGCAGCGCCCGGCGCTCTGAGGCGGGCAGCCAATCCGAAAGTAGTGACTGTATGTCACGCCCTGATACACGGCCTCCCAGCGGTAGATCCCCGGCTCGGTGTTCTCAGGGAAGAAGACCTCGAACGTCCACCAGGACCCGACGTAATGGTCGGCGGGACTGCTGTGGGACCAGGCGATCTCGACTCGACCATCGGGGCCGTAGATCGCGTAGTGCGTCGTCGCACCTCCCGGATCCTGGATCAGGTTGCGCTGATCCCGATAGTAGGCGGTGAAATAGATGGTGCTGCCCGGCGCGAAATTGGTTTCCTCGTTGGGCGCCTCCGAGCCCGGGCAGGCCGCGAAGGGGATTGGCGGGGCAGGACCGGTGGCCAGCTTGTTGATGGCCGAGTCGAAGTAGGGCGGCTGGTGGTCCCACCACGACGACACGTTGTTGCAGGCCCCCTCATGCGGCTCGATGACCTCGTCCATCGAGTCATGCACCTCGAAATGGAGGTGCGGGCCCGTTGAGACACCCGAGGCTCCCACCAACCCGAGATACTCTCCCCGGGAAACGGACTCCCCGACGCTCTTCGTAGTCAGCGATCCGTTCTTGAGATGGCCGTACCAGGCGGTGGAGCCGTCGGCGTGCCTGACGTAGACGGCATTCCATAGGGTTCTTTCGCCCGTACAGTCGAAGTCCGGGTTGCCGTCCTCCCTGAAGACGATTGTCCCCGGAGCGGCCGCGACGACGGCGACCTGGGAGTCGCGGAACCTGGTCCACCGGAAGGGCCAGACGACGTAGTCGACGCCCTGGTGGTTGTACCCGAGCGCGCTGTCGTAGGTCCTGGAGCCGCAGGCGTAGTCCAGGACCTGATTCGGGAAAGCCGGGTCGAGGTCCACGAGGTGGAAAGTCGTGTGGTATCCGAAGTCCGAGAGCCCGTTGACGGGCGCGAGCGGCCAGCCCAGCAGAGGCCGGGCCGCAGCGGCCTCGGAGAGCCGTCCCTGCGCGTCGAGCGCCTGGATGTTTCGCTCGAGGGCCTCCTCGATCCGGAGGCGTTGCTCTTCGGATGGGTGCTCGACGGCGGCGTCAGGCTCGATGCCCCCGCCCACGGGCGCTCCCACTCGATGGAGCGCGACGCGCTGCCCCGCCTCGATCCCGCCGGCGGCACCTGCCAGCAGAGTGATCACGAGCCATGCGAAGAGCCGATCCCGGCAGATGTTCATGGGCCACCCTGCACCTTGCGGGCGAGAGCTTCGTCTCTCACTCTGATATGGGGCGGCTGGAGAACTTATAGCACTCGTGCGAGCTGGTGCCACCCCCCGATCTTCCCTCGGATACGGCAGGGTCGAGGATCTCGGCTGCTCGCCGTAAGGACTCGGGGTTGCAACCGCCCGGTCCGGTGTCCTTAACTGGGTCAGCGAGTCCCACGAACGGATCTGCGGCGCGAGTGCCGGGTGAGGGTGGGCTCCCCTGCCCCGCGCGCGCCCCCGCAAGGAGGTCTCACATGGTCGCGGTCCCCTCCACGATGCTCCCGCTCGGCACCCGCGCTCCCGCCTTCTCCCTGCCCGACACCGAGGGACGAACCGTCTCCCTCGATGATTTCATGGGCACGAAGGCACTCCTCGTGATGTTCATCTGCAATCACTGCCCCTTCGTGAAGCACGTGCAGGAGGGGATGGCGGCGCTCTGCCGCGAGTACCAGGCGAAGGGAGTGGCCGTCGTCGGCATCAGCAGCAACGACGTTGCAAACTACCCTGATGATTCGCCGGCGAAGATGAAAGAGGAGGCCCGGCGCGCCGGCTACGCTTTCCCCTACCTGTACGACGAAACGCAGGAGGCGGCGAAGGCCTACCGCGCCGCCTGCACGCCCGACTTCTTCGTCTTCGACGAGGGGCGCCGGCTCGTGTACCGGGGCCAGATGGACGGAAGCCGCCCCGACAGCGGAATCCCTGTCACCGGAAGGGATCTCCGCGCGGCCCTCGAGGCGGTCCTGGCTGGACGTCCTGTTTCCGCAGAACAGAGGCCGAGCATAGGCTGCAACATCAAGTGGAAGAAGGGTAACGAGCCCGATTACTTCAGAGCCGGCCCGGGCCGACGCCCACCAGCCGCCTGACCTCTTCCATCGTCTCGCGCGCGATGGCGCCGGCCCGCTCCGCGCCGCGGGCAAGGGCCTCCGCCACGATGACGTCGGTGAGGGCGGCCCTCCGCTCGCGGATGGGGGCCTGGACCTTCAAGAGATAAGTCGCCACGGCGTCTTTCAATTGGACGTACTTCAGCGTTCCCTTCCCGTGCTCCGCGAGGAGTCCGTCGGTCACCTCCGCGGGGGCGCAGAGGCGGAGGAGGCCGAAGAGGCTCTCGACTCCCGGGCTCATCCCCTGCCCGGCCGTGCCGCCCGTGTCCGTGACGGCCGAGCGGATCTTGCTTCGCACCGAGTCGGGATCCTCCAGGATCCCGATGTAGTGCTTCTCGCCCAGGCTCTTGCTCATCTTCCGGGTGGGATCCGCGGGGGACATGATCCGCTTCCCCTCGGTCAGGAGCGCCTGCACGTCGGGGAGGTAGTCGCGGCCGACGATCGCGTTGAATTTCCTTCCGATCTCGCGCGTCAGCTCGACGTGCTGGATCTGGTCGTGACCCACCGGGACGCGCGAGGCGCGGTAGAGGAGGATGTCCGCGGCTTGGAGGACGGGGTAAGTGAAGAGCCCCGCGCTGACGAACTCGGCCTGGTCGGACTTGTCCTTGAACTGCGTCATGCGCGTGAGATCGCCGTAGGCCGCGGCGCAGCTCAGGACCCAGGCCAGCTCGGTGTGCTCCGCGACGTGCGATTGGACGAACAGGATCGACCGCCCCGGATCGATCCCGCAGGCGATCAGCTCCGCGGCGACGCCGAGGGTCCGCCGGGGAAGTTTCTCCGGCTCGATCTGCATCGTGATCGCGTGGTAGTCCACGACGCAGTAGATGCAGTCGAATGTGTCCTGAAGCAGCACCCAGTTCTGCACCGCCCCGAAGTAGTTCCCCAGGTGCAGCTCACCGGTGGGCTGTATCCCCGAGAAGACGCGCGCCTTTGGTCTCAGATCGGTCATTGGCACGGGCAGGGCGGCAGAGCAGGCTCCTTGGTTACCTTGGTAACGTCGAGCGTCTCGGGCTGGCAGCCTCCCTGGACGACGAGACCCTTCACCGTGACGTGGTCTCCGACGTGCAGACCCAGGTCGATCTTCGTGGACATAAGGTAGATCCCCGGGGGATCGCACGGGCAATGCACCAGGATGTAGCCTGCCTGCGGGCAGGATGCGTCCTGGAGGATGAAGCCCGTCCTGTAGGCCCAGATCCTCGGCGCTCCGAACCCTTGCTGGGAAACTGTGAGCATCGCGAGCGCCAGAACCAGCAACCATCTTCTTCTGATCATGGTGGCCTCCCCTTCGTGAACGCGGCTGGATTCACCAGATGATACGCCCACTCCCGTCCCCCATCAACGACTATTCATATGTGTGAGGTATCCTGAATGCGGGAGGGAGGATCCATGAAAGCGCACTCTGCGGCCGCGCTCGAGGGGACCGTCGACACGGGAGGCTGGGCGGGGCACCCCAGGGGGCTCTCGACACTCTTCTTCACGGAGATGTGGGAGCGCTTCAGCTACTACGGGATGCGCGCCTTCCTGATCCTCTACATGACCACCTCCATTGCGGGTGGCGGACTCGGCTTCGACGTCAAGCTCGCGGGCTCCATCTACGGCACCTACACGGGCAGCGTCTGGCTCGCCACCATCGGCGGGGGTATCGCGGCCGATCGGCTGCTGGGCCCCTACCGCAGCGTGCTTCTCGGCGGGATCGTCATCGCCCTGGGCCACTTCACGCTCGCCTTCAAGTCGCTGCCGTTCTTCTACACGGGGCTATTCCTCATCGTGATCGGAACGGGGCTCCTGAAGCCCAACGCGACGACGATGCTGGGCTCGCTCTACGGCGAGCGCGACTCGCGGCGCGACGCGGGGTTCTCGCTCTTCTACATGGGAATCAACCTCGGAGCCTTCATCGGCCCGCTCATCGCGGGCGCCCTCGCGCAGCGCGTCGACTGGCACGCGGGATTCGCCTGCGCCGGGGTCGGCATGACGATCGGAGTCATCCAGCTCGTCATCTCGCGCAATCGCCTGCGTCCGGCTTTCGAGCCCGCCGCGGAGCGCCCGCGCGCGGCCGCTGCGGCACCCGACGCCTCCGCCGCCGCGCCGCGCGACAGCCGCGGGATGCTCGGTTTCACCCCCGCCGAATGGAAGCGCATGGCGGCCGTCGTCGTCTTCTTCGTGTTCGCCGCCCTGTTCTGGGCCGCCTACGAGCAGGCGGCATCCACGCTCAGCCTCTTCGCCGATCGGTTCGCGGACAGGACCGTCCTGGGGTGGGAGATTCCTTCGAGCTGGTACGTGTCGATCCAGGCCATGTTCGTGATCCTCCTCGCCCCGGTGTTCGCCTGGGTCTGGGTCCGCCTCGCGGCGCGGGAGCCCTCGACGCCCGCGAAGTTCGCGATCGGGCTCCTCTTCGTCGGGCTGTCGTTCATCCTGCTCCTGCCGGCCGGGGCGATGGCGCAGGACGGGACGGGAGCCAAGGTCAGCTCCCTCTGGCTCGTGGCCGCCTACTTCCTGCAGGTGGTGGGCGAATTGTGCCTGAGCCCCGTCGGGAACAGCGTCGTGACGAAGCTCGCTCCCGTGCGGGTCGTCGGCATGATGATGGGCCTGTGGTTCCTGTCGATCGCCGCCGGGAACAAACTGGCGGGCTGGATCGCGGGCTACTCGGCCACCGTCTCGCTGACGACGCTCTTCGGGGCCGTGGCCGCCGTGACGATCGGCGCGGCCGTCGTCCTCTTTCTGATCCTGAAGCCCGTGCGCGGCCTGATGGGCGGAGTTCACTGAGGGCGAGCCGCGGCCCCTTCCGCCTCCGTCGCCCGCAGCTTCGCCAGCACGCTGTGCCTGCGCCCGTAGCCGAAGTAGATCACGAAGCCGATTCCCAGCCAGATGATGAGCCGCCACCAGTTCTCCACGGGCAGTGAGAACATCAGCAGCAGGCAGGTCCCGATGCCGAGGATCGGCACGAGCGGGACGAGCGGCGCCCGGAAGGGCCGCTTCGCCTCCGGGTGGGTGCGCCGCATGATGAGCACCGCCGCGCAGACGATGACGAAGGCCAGCAGCGTTCCGATGTTCGTCATCTCCGCGAGGATCCGCAGCGGGAGGAAGGCGGCCATGGTCGCGACGAAGAAGCCCGTCGCGAGGGTGGACTTCCAGGGCGTCCTGAACTTCTCGTGTACCGCGGCGAAGAAGCCCGGGGGCACCATCCCGTCGCGGGCCATGGCCAGCAGCACGCGAGGCTGGCTCAGCATCATCACCACCAGCACCGAGGTGATGCCGGTGAGCGCGCCGGCCGCCACGAGATACTGAGCCCACGTGAGGCCCGCCCGGCGGAAGGCATCCACGACGGGCGCGTTGATGTCGATCTCCTTGTAGGGAACCATGCCGGTCAGCACCGCCGAGACCGCGATGTACAGGACGGTGCAGATCACCAGGGAGGCGATGATCCCTATCGGCACGTCGCGGTGCGGCTTGCGGGCCTCCTCGGCGTGCGTGGAGACCGAGTCGAACCCGATGTAGGCGAAGAAGATGATCGCCGCACCGGCGAACATGCCCAGCGGCTCTCCCCCCGCGCCGGTCTGGCCCAGGAGGGTGTGGCCGAAGAAGCTGACTCCCGTGAAGCCGAAGGGAGCGAAGTCCGCCGTCCAGTTCCTCGGGTTGACGAGGAAGAAGCCGATCGCGACGACCATCAGGACGACGGCGAGCTTGACGATGACCATGGCCGCGTTGAAGCTGGCGCTCTCGCGGATCCCCTTGACCAGCACCATCGTGATCATCGCCGTGATCGCGATCGCGGGCAGGTCGAACCACGCTCCCGTGGAGATGATCCGGCCGAGGCCGGGGTCGTAGTCCATCGGCGCGGTCGCGATGACGTGAGGCAGCTTCCACCCGAAGATCTGGATGAACTCCTGGAGGTGGGCCGACCATCCGTGAGCCACCACCGAAGAGCCGACGGCATACTCGAGAACGAGATCCCAGCCGATGATCCAGGCGAAGAGCTCGCCGAGCGTGGCGTAGGCGTAGGTGTAGGCCGAGCCGGCCACCGGCACCATCGAGGCGAACTCCGCGTAGCAGAGCGCGGCGAAGATGCAGGCCACACCGGCCAGGGCGTAGGAGAGAATGATGGCCGGGCCCGCCTTGTCGTGGGCGGCCTGCCCGGTGAGGATGAAGATGCCGGTGCCGATGATGGCACCCACGCCGAGGCTGCTGAGCTGGACGGGGCCGAGGACGCGGCGGAGCCTGTTCTCGCCTTCCGCCTCCGCCAGCAGCATCGCGAGCGGCTTTCTCGCGAGCAGAGGATTCACGAAGCCTCCTCGCTCTCGTCGCTCGACGCCGCTTCTCCCGTCGGAGGCTTCGCATACCTGCGCCTGATCAGGTAGACGGGAATGCCTGCCATGACGATCGCCAGCCCGGGCCAGGTGGTCCTCGTCTTGTAGAGAATGAGCACCATCATGATCGTCGACACGGCGATGACATAGAGCGCCGGGACGACGGGGTAGCCGAAGGCGCGGTAGGGCCGCTCCGCTCCGGGCCGGGTGCGGCGCAGGTTGAAGATGCCGGCGATGGTCAGCGCGTAGAAGAGAAGCGCAGCGAAGACGACGTAGTCGAGGAGGTTGCTGTAGAGGTTGCCGTAGCGCTCCTGCCCCGTGACGGCGTCGATGAGGGGCTGGCCTGCGGCGTCCCGAAGACGCGTGCGGGGAAGGACCAGGAGCGACGCCCAGATTCCTTGAAGCACCAGGCCTACGGCGGGGACGTGCATCTTGTTGAGCGTTCCCGTCGCCCTGAAGAAGAGCCCGTCGCGCGCCATCGCGTAGTAGACGCGAGCGCCGGCGAGGATCAGGCCGTTGTTGCAGCCGAACGTGGATATCATGATCGCGACGGCCATGATCGCCGCCCCCGCCGGGCCGAATACTGATTGAAGTACGGCCGTCCCGACACGATCATCAGGCGCACTCTGGATCGCCGCCAGCGGAAGAGTGACCAGGTAGGCGACGTTGGCCAGCACGTAGAGCGCGATGACCAGCCCCGTGCCGGCAGCCATCGCCAGAGCAATGGTGCGGCGAGGGTTCTTCACCTCGCCGCCGATGAATGTGACGTTGTTCCAGGCGTCGACGGAGAAAAGAGACCCGACCTGCGCCACGCACAGCGCGACGAACAGCCCGAAGAGGCCGGCTGATGCCGACGTCGCGGGTACGAATGAGAGGTCCGGAATGATGGTGGATGCCGAGCCCGGCGTCCACGCATCGGAGAAATTCCCCGCGATGACCTCCGCGTTGCGGCCGATCAGCACGCCGAGCAGGATGAGCCCGATCAGCGACAGGGTCTTCGCCCCCGTGAAGGTGTTCTGGATGAGCTTCCCGAGATGGATCCCGCGCGTGTTGGTCCAGGACAGGAGCACGATGAGCAGGATGCCGACGACCTGCTGGGTCGACAGGCTCACGGCGTAGCCGTCGGAGAGGTTGATCGGCGGGACGATCCACGCGGTCGGCGAGACCGCCGGGACCAGCACGCCCAGGAAGCGGGCGAAGCCGACCGCCACCGCCGCGACCGTTCCGGTCTGGACCACGAGGAAAATGGTCCAGCCGTACAGGAAGCCGAACATCGGCGACCATGCTTCACGAAGGTAGACGTACTGGCCGCCCGCCCGGGGCATCATCGCGGCCAGCTCCCCATAGCAGAGCGCCGCGGTGATCGTCAGGACCCCGGTGATGATCCACGTGCCGAGAAGCCAGCCCGCCGATCCGGTCTGCCGCGCGATGTCCGCCGAGACGATGAAGATGCCAGAGCCGATCATCGACCCGGCCACGATCATCGTCGCGTCCCACGGACCCAGGTCTCGGACGAACCCCGGTTTCGTCATCCCATGCCCCCCCAGGCCCCGGAATAAGGGATCAGCCGGAGCGGATTGTCCAGCGGGAACTGCTGGTCGCCGCGATCAGGGCGGCCGGAGACTCCTGATGCCGGACCGGAGCTGCGCCTTCGGCGAGCGAGCACGCCTTGCCTGGCAGGCTGGGATGAGCCGATCCCCGACCCCGCGGAGACCTGGGGTAGAATGCGTCTGTGCGAAACCTGATCACGAGGCTCCCCGTTCTCGCGGTGGTCCTGGCCTTCCTGCCCGCGTGCCACTCCGTCGAGAGACGTGATGCTGCGACGCCGGCCCTGTTGTCCGGGACACCCGAGAGTGCGCTTCCGGCGCTGCACCCTCTCGACGAGAATCATGCCGCCGACTTCCGCCGGGCCTTCGAGGAGGGCAGGGATCGGGATCGGTACGTCGTCGCGCTCTCCCCGACATGACCGGTGTGCGTGCGGGGGGCTTCCGCACTTGGAGAGCAGCTCGCGGCGCACCCCGAAGCGCCGGTGCGCGTGCTGGTCGTCTGGCTGCCCGTTGTCGCAACGGACCTCGGGCCGCCGGCGGACGAGGTCCGCAAGCCGCTTCGGGACGTACGGGTCACGGAGTTCTGGGATCCGGGAAGGTGGGCTTCTCCCCTGATGATGCAGCGGGCCGCTCTGTCGGTGCGGGCCCAGGGCGGAGAGCCCGACTGGGGATCCGATGCGATCGCATGGGACGTGATCGCGCTCTTCCCCGCCGGCACGGCGTGGGAGGATCCCTTCCCTGTGCCGACCTGGTGGGATGGACCCGTCGTCGAAGCCATCCCAACCGTCGAGGAGCAGCTATCCGGCACGCCATAACGACCAGTCGCCGATCGCATCCCCCCGAGTCCGTCGAGTGACGTGCGCACGCAGCAAGCTCGCGCACGAGCCCGGCGAGCCTCGCTTCGTGGGACGGTCTCGTTCATGAGCCGCGAGATGATTGCCGCCCGCGGAACCTTGCTCTCGCTCATTGTGGCTCTCACTCTCACAGCCACGGCCCTGAGCGCGGAGCAGGAGGCGGGCACGGCTGCCGTCGAGGAGACAGCCGGTGCGTCCCCCGCCCTTGCGCCGCCGGCGGCCGACCTCGTCCTCGCCAACCGCCAGGTCTTCACCTTCCGCGCCGTGCACCTCGGCGTCTCACCCGAGGGGCGCGCCGAGGCCGCGCTCGCCCGAATCAGGGCCTGGCTC
This sequence comes from uncultured Acidobacteriota bacterium, assembly GCA_964568735.1. Classification (GTDB taxonomy): domain Bacteria; phylum Acidobacteriota; class Polarisedimenticolia; order JACPZX01; family JACPZX01; genus CAZMRF01. The sequence continues at coordinate 114,857 of CAZMRF010000004.1, read as the reverse complement.
CGCCACGGGGACAGCGGGGAGATCGAGCAGGTCGAGACTCCCGAGGGAACCCTCATCGCGGCCGGCGGCGAGGGCCTCTTCCGGATCGCCCCGGGAGACGTGAACGCCGAAGCCGGCGAGACGCTCCCGGCACTGCGCGAGCGTACCGTCGCGAGCCTGAGAGTCGCCCTCGACGAGGAGCGGGAGCTGCTCAGCCTCCCCACACTTCTGAAAGCCCTGGGCTGGGCCGGGGCGGCGACGCTCATGTTCCTGATCGCCGCCTGGGCCGTCCGGCGCGCCGTGAAGTGGGCGCGATCGAGACTCGAGGGATTCGCGCTGGAGAGATTCGGCCGCCTCCAGATGGGTGGCTTCACGCTGCTCACCCCGGAGCAGCTATCGAGCGGGCTCGGGAAGCTGGTCGGAGCCCTCCGCCTGCTGGCGAACCTGAGCCTGGCGTACATCTGGCTCACATTCACCCTGACGCTCTTCCCCTACACGCGTCCGTGGGGGGAGGAGCTCGGCTCCTATCTCTTCTCCCTCACCGGGATCGTGATGGAGGCCCTGCTGGCCTCCGTGCCGGGGCTGGTGATCGTCGTCGTGATCCTGATCGCCGCTCGCTACGCCACGGTGCTGATCGGATCGTTCTTCAGCGCCGTGGAGCGGGGGGACGTCAGCGTGGGAATGTTCCATCCGGACACCGCGCTCGCGACACGGAGGATCGCCGTCGTCCTGCTCTGGCTCTTTGCAGCCGCCCTGGCCTACCCCAACCTGCCTGGCAGCAGCAGCGCCGCCTTCCAGGGGATCAGCATCATGGCGGGCCTCATGCTCTCCCTCGGCTCGACAACCGTCGTCGGACAGATCACCAGCGGGTTCGTCATCCTCTACGCGCGCAAGTTCCGCGCGGGTGACTACGTGCGGATCGGAGACATCGAAGGCACATTCCTGTCCGTGGGGCTGTACACCACGAAGCTGCGGACGAACAAGCTCGAGGAGGTGAGCATCCCCATCGCGCTGGTCCTCGCCACCGAGACGAAGAACTACTCGAGATCGGGCTCGGGCCTCGGCGCCATCCTGTACACCTCTGTGACCATCGGATACGACGCGCCGTGGCGTCAGGTGCATGCGCTGCTCCTGCTCGCCGCGGAGAGAACGCCGGGCCTCAGGAAGGAGCCCCCTCCATTCGTCTATCAGACGGCCCTGTCGGACTTCTACGTGGATTACCAGCTCAACGCCCACATCGAGAAGCCCGAGGAGAGGATCCGCACCCTCGCCGCCCTGCACGCGAACATCCAGGACGCTTTCAACGAAGCGGGCGTGCAGATCATGTCGCCTCACTACGAATCCGATCCCGAGGCTCCCAAGCTCGTGCCGAAGGAGCGCTGGCGGACTCCGCCCTCGGTGTGAGGCGCGGCTCGGGCTGAATGGCGGACCACGATTCGGGATCACGACGGGATCCCTGGTGCGTCGAGCACCGCGCGCGAAGGCACTCCGAACCGTGGTCTCTCCTGTAGAATGACCCCCATGTCCCGCAAGGTCTCGATCATCGGGGTGCCCATGGACCTCGGCGCCAGCCGGCGTGGCGTGGACATGGGCCCCAGCGCCCTGCGCGTCACGCGGCTGGCCGAGAGAATCCGCGAGCTGGGCCGCGAGGTGGAGGACACGGGCGACGTGGCGGTGCCCATCCCCGAGTCCTGCGGCGTGGGGGACGATAGCCGCAAGTTCGCCGAGGAGATCGCCCAGGTCTGCGAGGAGCTGCACGACCGCGCGCTCGACGTCCTGGCGCGGGGGAGCTTTCCGGTCGTCCTCGGAGGCGATCACTCGCTGGCCATGGGCTCCATCGCGGCGACGGCCCACTTCCATCGCACGCGCGGCGAGGCCATCGGCCTCGTCTGGATCGACGCCCACGGCGACATGAACACGCCGGAGTCGAGCGGGACCGGCAATGTCCACGGCATGCCCCTCGCGCACGTCCTCGGCATGGGCGATCCCCGCCTCGCCTCCATCGGAGGCTTCAAGGGGAAGGTCGACCCCACGCGCTGCGCGCTCATCGGGATCCGTGACCTCGACGAGCGGGAGAAGGCGCTCATCCAGGGCAGCGGCGTGCGCGTCTTCACGATGATGGACATCGACAGGCGCGGCGCGGCCGCCGTCATGGAAGAGGCGCTCGCCGTCACGGGGAAGGGCACCGCGGGGATCCACGTCAGCTTCGACATCGACGCCTGCGATCCCGAGGTGGCCCCCGGCGTCGGCACGCCCAAGCGGGGGGGCCTCTCCTACCGCGAGGCGCATCTCAGCCTGGAGCTGCTCGCCGATTCCGGCCGCATCCTCGCGATGGACATGGTGGAGATCAACCCGGTCTTCGACGTGAAGAACAGAACGGCGGAGCTGGGAGCCGAGTTGATCCTCAGCGCCCTGGGAAAGCGCATCTTCTGAGGCCGGCGAGGGGTAGAATGGGGCCTATTGCTGGATGGACAGAGCGTGATGTGATGGAGCACCAGAAGCGACTGGAACTGGAGGGACACGCAATGAGACGAGGGAAGAGTCTGGCGGCGGCCGCATTCCTGGCTGCAGGCCTGGTGACGATCCCCTTCCAGGCCGCCGGCGCCTCGGCGGCCGAGGAGGAAAAGACCATGGTGCAAGAGCTGAAGCCCGGGGATCCCGCGCCACCCTTCTCGCTGGCCGGGAGCGACGGGAAGACCTACACGCTCGACCAGTTCAAGGGGAAGCAGGCGGTCGTCTTGGCCTGGTTTCCCAAGGCCTTCACCGGTGGATGAACCGCCGAATGCAAGTCGCTCCGTGAGAGCGGCGAGGCCCTGAGGAAGTTCGACGTGGCCTACTTCGCGGCGAGCAACGACGACGCCGAGACGAACAAGAAGTTCGCGGAATCCCTCGGGCTGGACTACCCGATCCTGAGCGATCCTGGCAGGGACGTCGCCCGCGCCTATGGCGTCCTGACAGCCGGCAAGGAGTACTGCTCCCGGCACACCATCTACATTGGCAAGGACGGCAAGATCCTCCTCATCGACCGCGAGGTGAAGCCCATGACGGCGGGTGGAGACGTCGCGACGCGACTGGCCGATCTGGGTGTCTCGAAAAAGCCCTGATCGCAGTGCCTCTTCCGTTGGTGAGGCCTGTCCGGGAAGCGTTGGTGAGTGCGCCATGACGCGCACCTGCGGCGTCTGCCCCACGGGGAGATAGAGTGCGGCGGGCGCTGACGGCTTGGATCGGCCCGGCTACGGGGGTCCGAGAGAGCGGGCGGCCCGGCACGACTGTTGCTCGAGTTGTTCCATCGCGCGCATGGTGCGCCCAATCTCTGGGAGTCAACGAATGCAAAGACCGATGATCGCGGCGCTCGTCATCCTCCTCCTCTCGGCGACCGGGGCGGCCACCGCCGCGCCGGAGCATGGCTCGATGGGCCGTCCCGCCTCGACGCCCAAGGAGATGGTCCAGGCCTACAGCAGCCTGGCCGACGGGATCCTGGATCTCAAGAAAACCGAGTGGAACATGGTCAACTCGATCCTCGCCGTGACCTACGCTCACGCGGAGGGGACATTCCACGACGCGATGGCGAAGGTCCGCGCGGGCGGGAAGGACAAGGCGCCGATCGAGACGCTCGCCGACCTCGTCTCCCAGCTCGGCAACGAGGGTGACGCGGCTGTGGCCGCGATTCGCAAGAGGCTCCTCGAAGGCGGCCACCATCATCATGCCATGGCCGAGACCCCGGGGATCTACGACGAGGGCTTCGTGATCGTGACGAAGGCGGCCAGGAAGATCTTCCTGGATGCCGCGGGCGAGATCGGCCGGATGGCGGCCGCTCCGGACGCGACGGCCCTCGATGCCGCATGGAAGAAGGTCTCCACCCAGTACAGCAACTTGATGTCGGAGGCGAAGCCCTGAAGCATGCTGCTGCCGCCCTGATCGCGGCGGCGCTGCTCGCGACGCATCCCGCCGGCGCAGGCGCTCCAGAGCCGGACCCATCGGCCCGGGGCGCCTCCGCCGTCGCGGCGCTGGAGCCCGGAGCAGAAGGGGCGCCCTCCACTCCCTCCCCTGATCCGGCGCGCGCGGAGATTCCAGGGCCCGCGCGTTTTCAATTCGTCGACGTGGCAGCCTCAGC
>CAZMRF010000004.1:30650-110754 GCA_964568735.1 uncultured Acidobacteriota bacterium | reverse complement strand
CATGACACGTGTGATCGATTCGGGCCGTCCCGGCAAGGATCATCTCCTCGACTCGTCTGGCACCGGTGCCGCCTGGATCGACTACGACCGGGACGGCGACATCGACGCCTATGTCGTCAACGGCTGGCGGGTCGAGGGCAGCCTCGTCGTCGAGCGCGGGGTGAACGCCCTCTACCGGAACCGCGGCGACGGCACCTTCGAGGACGTCACGGCCTCCGCCGGGGTGGGCGGCGAGGGGCACTGGGGCGGCGGTGTCGCGGTCGCGGACTACGACGACGACGGATGGCCCGACCTCCTCGTGACCACCTTCGGCCCGCTAATCCTCTACCGGAACCGCGGTGACGGCACCTTCGAGAACGTTGCGGCGAAGGCGGGCCTCGACGCAGCCGGGTGGAACACGGGGGCCGCCTTCTTCGATGCCGACGGAGACCGCGACCTCGATCTCTACGTCGCCGCCTACGTCGACTGCACGATCCAGGAGGTGCTCGCCGCCCGGCCTCAGCTCTTGTGGAAGGGCGTCGCGAAGGTCGCTTCGGGGCCGTTCGGGCTGCCCGGCGCCCGCGATCGGTTCTTTCTCTCGGATGGAAAGGGCCGCTTCACGGAGGCGACGGAAGCGTCGGGGCTCGCGGATCTGGGCATGGCGTACGGCTTTGGCGTGCGCGCCGCCGACCTCAACGACGACGGGCGCCCCGACCTCTACGTCGCGAACGACTCGGACGCAAACTACTTCTACCGGAACGAAGGGGGCGGCCGCTTTCGCGAAGTGGGACTGTGGGCGGGCAACGCGCTGAGCGGTGAGGGCGCGGCCCAGGCAGGCATGGGAGTCAGCGTCGGAGATTCCGACGGCGACGGGATCATGGACATCCTCGTGACCAACTTCTCCGAGGACTTCAGCACCCTCTACCGGGGAACGGGAGGCGGCTTCTTCGAGGACGTGAGCGGCCCCTCGGGCGTGGGCGCCGCCACCTACCTCTCCCTTTCCTGGGGCGCGGCCTTTTCCGACCTCGACAACGACGGAGACCTCGATCTGGCCATCGCGAACGGCCACATCTACCCCCAGATCGACTCTCACCCGGAGACCGGACTCACCTACCAGCAGAAGGGCCTGCTGCTCGAGAATGACGGGCACGGCCGCTTCACGGACGTCACGGCCGCGGCTGGACCGGGCTTCGCCGTGAAGCGGAGTGCCCGGGGGCTGGCAGTCGGAGATTATGACGACGACGGTGATCTCGATCTGCTCGTGACGGTCCTGGACTCGCCTCCCGCGCTTCTGCGCAACGATTCGAAGGCCGGCTCGTGGCTCGGCGTCGTCCTCGAGGCGCAGCCGGGGCGCGGCCCGCTGATCGGCACCCGGGTCCGGGTCACGGCGGGGGGACGCACGCAGGAGAGAGACCTCGCGAGCGGCGAGTCGTACCTGTCGGCCCACGACCCCAGGCTCCACTTCGGGCTGGGCGGGGCGGCCCGGGTGGAGAGGCTCGAGGTCCTCTGGCCCGGAGGGGGCCGGACACTGATGGTGGACCTCCCGGCAGGTCAGTACCTGAAGGTATCCCTCGCTCCCTGAGCGGGCATCAATACGACGCCCAAGCTCAAGGGTATGATCACGCTCCTGAGCGAGAACGAGACGCGCGACATCCTCTGCCACAACGCGGCCCGTTTCCTGCGTCTCAGCGAGGAGCAGATGAAGCAGCATCACACGAGGTGATGCCTCCGCCGGCAATCGGGCGCGATGCGGTTTCATCAGTCGGGACGTGATGTCGTGAAAGCGGAGGGCCTTTGGCTGACAAGAAGGGCTGGAAGCCTCCGGGAGCGCTCGGGTGGCTGCTGACCGTGGTCGCCTGCCTGCTGGGCGTGCTCATGGCGGGGCTGGCCTATTGCATGATGAACCCGATCCGGTGGGACGGGCCGGGCTTCTTCGGCGCGGTGGCTCTTTTCTTCCCGCTGCATCTGCTAGCGGCCACGGTGGCGGCCGCGGTGATGGCATTCGTCGCCGGAAGGTGCCGGGCGAGGCTGGCCGCGTGGGTCTTCGGCGTCGTGGTGATCCTGACGGCGGCCATGGCGCTGACACCGGCCATCGCCACGTGGAGGCTCGCGCGACAGTTGAACGTGCCGCTATCCCTGGGCGCCTACCTCGCGAACGCGGGGCGCCTGAACAAGGGTCTTCCGCAGCCGGAGCGGAGCGTGGTCTACGGGACGGCCATGGATGGCGCAAAGCTCGAGCTGGATGTCTGGAGCACCGGCAAGCCCAACGAAGGCCCCCTGCGTCCGGCCATCGTGATGATCCATGGCGGAGCGTGGACGCACGGCAAGCGCAGCCTGTTGCCGGATTGGAACCACTGGCTGAACCAGCTCGGCTACGAGGTCTTCGACGTGGAATACCGGATGCCGCCGCCCGTGCGCTGGCTCGATGAGATCGGCGATGTCAAGTCCGCGCTGGGCTGGGTCGCCGCCCATGCCGCCGAGTACTACGTCGACCCCGCGCGTATCAGTGTCATGGGCGGCTCAGCCGGAGGCAATCTCTCCATGCTGGCCGCCTACAGCGCGGGCGATCCCGCGCTGCCTCCCTCCACCGATGTCCCGCCGGTCGCGATTCGCAGCGTCATCAACTTCTACGGCCCGACGGACATGACCTTGCTGTACCGCACGTGCAGGAGCCCCGGATACGTCCGCCCCCTGATGGTGGGGTACATCGGCGGCCCGCCCGATGAGTTTCCTGATCGCTACGACGCCTTGTCCCCGCTCAGTCACGTCGACGCGACAGATCCCCCGACCATCACGCTCATCGGCACCAGCGATCGCCTCGTCACCACCGATCACGCGACGCTCCTGGACCAGGCCCTTTCCAGGGCCGGCGTGCCGCACGAGATGTACCTGCTGCCCGGCAACGACCACGGCTTCGACGTCAACTGGGGCGGCTTCGGAACGCAGATCGCCCGCGCCAGGATCAAGGACTTCCTCGAGCGGTACGATTCGCAATGATGCGCCGGTCGTGCGGTCACGGCCCGGCAGGTGAAGGAATGCCGAGCCCCTGAGATCCGGGAGAGGCTGGCCCGAGATGGGAGGTCCGGCCCTGTCACCTCGACGCGGCCGCCTCGGTGAGGACGGCGACCAGGCGATCGAGCGATGCCGCCGGGCGGAATCTCTCGGCCGCGTGGACGGCCGCCCTCCGGCCCAGATCCTCGAGCTGCTCCCTCATTCTCGGAACGCGGGCGAGCCAGTCGGCGAGCGTCGATTCGTCGAGCCCATCGACGGCCCAGCCGGTGACTCCGTCCAGGATCGTCTCGCGGGCACCGCCTCCCCCTTCCGCGAGGACCGCCGTCCCCGCGGCCATCGATTCCAGCGGCACGAGGCCGAAGGGCTCACCGAGCCCGAGGTGGATCGTGAGCACCGCCCGGCGGTAGCGCCGGATCAGCTCCGGGCGCGGCAGGTCCCTCAGCAGCTCCACGGTCGCGCCGAGCTCCTGCCTCCGGATCCGCTCCTCGATGGCCCCGCGCAGGGGGCCGTCGCCCACGATCACCAGCCTGTAGCCGGCGAGTCCCGTTTCGGATTCCACGGCCTGCTGCCAGGCGGAGAGGAGCACATGCGGGCGCTTCGCTTCAGTAAGCCGTGCCACGAAGAGGATCTCCGGCTCCTTGATCTGTCGCCCGGCCGGTGAGAGAGACGCGAGGTCAGCCGGGACGGGATAGACGACCTCGGCCTCCCGGTCGTACAGCGTGCGGACCTGAGCCGCGGTGTAGCGGCTGTTGGCGAGGATGCGCGGGATCGCGCCCAGCGCAATCCTCTCGCGACGCCTCAAGTCGTCGAGCCAGCTGCCCTCTCCGTAGGAGAGGATCGCCCTCCGGAGCCTGAGCCGGCTCAAGGCGCGCCAGGGAGTGCGCACGCCGTAGAAGCGGAGTGCTGCGAGGATCCCCGCCGGGTCGGCCCACCCCGCCTCACTCTCCCGGCCGGTGCCCGCTCCATGGAGGGCCGCCGGGGGCTCATGGCAGTACCACACGGCCGGGGGCACGTCGAAGCGGCCTGCCGCCACCTGGTACCAGTGCGTGGCCGGCCAGTTGTGGACGAAGAGCACGGAGTGCTGTCGCCAGAGGTGAGCCTGCTCCCGCGCAATCCGCTCCCAGTCCCAGGGAGCCGAGTGCACGCCACCGCGCCTGTGCTCGACGACGTGGTAGCCGGCGCTCTCCCCCGGCGGGGGCGACCACCGGTGCGTGTAGACGGTCGCGTCGCGGAGCCCACGCCGGGCGAAGGCCCCGAGGCACTGGTGGATGAACCACTCCGCCCCGCCCCACGACTCGAACGTGGGGTGGAGGATCCCGATCGAGCGGAGGCCCTTTGATTCGCTCACGTCGCCGCGATCTTGCGCGAGACGAGGCGCCGCATCAAGTGTCTGGACTTCGCCGGGGGAGGACCTCATACTCCTCCGGGTCCTATGAAGCGCATTCTCGTCACGGGCGCCGGCGGGACGGCCGGCATCAACTTCATCGCGTCGCTGAGGATGGCGGAGGAGCCGATCTGGATCGCCGGCTCCGACATCAACGCCTGGCACCTCGAGCTGCCGGCCGTCGACGCGGCCTACCAGCTCCCCCTCTGCACGCATCCCGGCTACCTCGACGAGCTGTGCCGCCTCATCGAGCGTGAGAGGATCGGCTTCGTCTACGCCCAGCCCGACATGGAGCTGGCCGTCATCTCCAGGTACCGCGACAAGATCCCCGCGCGCATCTTCATGCCCTCCCACAACGTCATCGTCGCCTGCCACGACAAGATGGAGACCAACGAGAAGCTCCACGAGGCCGGGGTCAGGGTGCCCCGCTCGCACCGGATCCAGACCCTCGAGGAGATCGACGAAATTCTCCCAAAGCTGATGGGGCGCGCCGAGGTGGCCTGGCTGCGCGCCATCCGGGGGGCCGGCTCCAAGGCGGCGCTCCCCGTCCGCAGCGGCCGCCACGCGCGCGAGTGGATCCATTACTGGAGGAGCACGGGACGGCTGGAGACCTCCGACTTCATGGTTTCGGAGTTCCTGCCCGGACGGGAGTTCGCCTTCCAGAGCCTCTGGCACGAGGGGAGGATCGTCACCTCGATGGCCCGCGAGCGGCTCGAGTACGTCTTCGGCAACCTCTTTCCGAGCGGCCAGTCCTCCTCACCCTCGGTCGCGCGCACCGTGCACCGCAAGGACGTCAACGAGGCCGGGACGAAGGCCGTGCAGGCGATCGATCCCGAGCCGAGCGGCGTCTACTGCGTGGACATGAAGGAGAACGCAGCCGGGGAGCCCTGCGTCACCGAGATCAACATCGCGCGCTTCTTCACGACCTCGAACTTCTTCGCCGCCGCCGGCTCGAACATGCCCTGGCACTACATGAAGCTGGCCTTCAACGAGCCGCTCCCGGAGCTTCTCAGGTACAATGCCGTCCCCGCGGGCCTCTACTGGATCCGCCTCATGGACAAGGGGCCCGTCCTGGTCCGGGAGAAGGACTTCAAGGTCCCGCCGCCTTCCTGAGCAGAATGCGGGAGCGCCGTTGACCTTCCAGACAGCCTCGCGGATCTCCGACGTCGAGATCGGAAGGTGCAAGCTCCTGATCCTCGACTTCGACGGCGTGATGACTCACCTCGATCTCGACTGGCCCGCCCTCAAGCGCGACCTCGCCGGCCTGTGCCGTGACAAGCTCGGCATCGTGGCCTCGTTCCATCCCCTGGCCTCGGGGCGAGAGAAGATCCTCCACGAGGGGGGTGCCGGCGCGCTCGCGAGAATCGACGCCCTCCTCGCCGAGCGCGAGCTGGAGAGCGTCTCCCGCGCCCTGCTCTCGCCCGAGGTCGCCTCCCTCCTCTCGGCGCACCCCGCCCTCCCCGCGGCGATCTGCTCGGCCAACTCCCGCAGGGCCCTCGAGGCGGCCGTGGAGCGCTTCGGTCTTCGGGGCAGGTTCGCCGCGATCGTCGGCCGCGAGGACGTGCGCCGCACGAAGCCCGACCCTGAAGGCCTCATCTCGATTCTCTCGAAGCTCGGCTGCTCTCCGGGAGAAGCGCTCTTCATCGGCGATCGAGACGTGGATGCGCGAGCGGGAGAGGCCGCGGGAGTGCCCACGGTCGTCGTGCCCGCTGCGGAGGCCGCCCGTCTTCTCGAGATCTCCCGGCACCACTCCTACGAGGAGGGCTTCAACGGCCGGCTCACCCGCTACCGGGCCCGCGCGATCATGGACGCCGTGCCGCGCGGCGGCCGATTCCTCGAGATAGGCTGCGGCGCCGGAGCGCTCGCCGAGGCGCTGGGCGGCCACTTCGACTCCATCACGCTCGTCGAGGCCTCCCCGACCTACCTCGACACGGCGCGGCGCAGGCTCGGCGCGCGGGCTCGCTACCATCAGGCTCTTGCCGAGGACTTCACGACCGGCGAGCGCTTCGACTGCCTCCTCGCCTCCGGGCTCCTCGAGCACGTCGCGGATCCCGTCGCCATCCTGCGCCGCTGCGGAGCGCTCCTCGCTGAGAAAGGGCTGGCCGTCTTCCTCGTCCCCAACGCGCGGTCGCTGCATCGCCGGATCGGAGTGCACATGGGGCTGCTCTCCCGGCTCGACGAGCTCCAGGAGCAGGACTTCGAAGTGGGCCATCGGAGGTACTACACCCGCGAGAGCCTGCGCACCGACGTCGAAAGCGCGGGCCTGCGCGTCGCGCACGAGCGCGGGGTCTTCCTCAAGCCGCTGGCCAACTGGCAGATGGAGAGCTGGGACGAGGCGCTCGCCGACGCCTTCGACGCGGCGGGCCGCGAGCTTCCCGACTACTGCGCCGAGCAGATGGCCGTCTGCCACCGCGGCGGCGGCGATCGATGATCGCGGCGATCCTCGATCGGACGCCGCCGGCTCCCACGGAGGGAGCCTCGAGCCGGATCCACGCCCTCCTCGATCACCTGCGCTCGGCGGATCCTTCCTTCCGCGTCGTCGTGGCGGAGGAGCATCCCCGATCCGGAGAGCGGCGGCTGGCGCGCCTGTTGCGCTCGCTCCCCGCGACCGCCGCCCTCGCGACCCGGGCGCTGCGAGGAGGCACCCGGCTGGTGCTGCTCTCCGCTCCGGCGCTTCCATGGTTCGAGAGCCCGTCGCGCATCGACCTCTTCCTGGCCTCGACGACCCTCCGGCTGCTGCGGGCAGGGAGCCGCCTCACCGGCGCGAAGCTCGTGCTGAACCTCCACGATTTCCGCTCGCTTCAGCTCCCCGATTTCGGCGTCGAGGCGACGGAGGCCGCGCTCGCGATCTTCCGGACGATGGAGCGGCGCTCCCTCGCCGCCTGCGACTACATCCTGGCTCCGGGCGGTGACTGGCCCGCCTGGCTCCGGGATCACTTCGGCGTGGCGGAGCGGAGGCTCATCGACTTTCCGAACGGGTGCATCCGCCTCCCCGATGCGGCCCCCCACCCCGCCGATCTGCCGGGGGAGATCCGTTTCGTCTATGCGGGCACGATGACGCCGCGCGCGAGAGGACTCGAGGAGCTGGTGGCGGGATTCCGCAGGGTCCGCCACCCCGGAGCCGCTCTCCTCCTGCTCGGCCCCGGCGGCGAATGGAGCCGGGAGGCCGCCCGAGGCGATCCGCGCATCCATTATCTCGGGGCGCGCCCTGTGGAGGAGTGCATCCGGATCCTCCGCGCCTGTCACGCCGCTCTATATCCCTACCCGGATCTCTTCTACTTCGCGATGACCCACACGACGAACAAGATGGCCCTCTATTTGACCTGTCATCTCCCCGTCATCGCCTACCCTTCCCGGGCGGTCACCCGGTTCATCGAGGAGAAACGGATCGGGCTGACCTGCACCCCGGAGGAGCTGCCGGCGCGGATCGATGCGATCGCGGAGGAGCCGGCCCGCCTGGGCGCCTGGAGAGAGGCCGTCTCGAAGATCGCTGACGCCTTCCACTGGGACGTCATCATCGACGCAGCCTTCGCCGAGATCGCGCGGCGCGAAGGGCTGGAGCCCCTGCGCTCCGGCGCGGGAGCCCGGCGTGAGCGAGTCCGTGCAAGCTGAAGCGGCACCGGGGCGCCGAAGCATCGCCTCCAACACGGTGAGCCTCCTGACCGCGCGCGGGGCCAGCGCCGTAGTCGCGTTCTTCTTCGGCATCTACGTCGCGCGCGCGCTCGGGGTGCGCGAGTTCGGCAGCTATTCGATCCTGATGGCCGCCTACACGCTGCTGAGCATCTTCGTGCATCTCGGCATGGACTCGCTCGTCGTCCGCGAGATCTCGCGCGCGCGGGAGGAGACCTGGCGGTACTTCCGGGCCGCTCTCCGGGTGAAGCTCACCTCCGCCGTGGTCTGCCTTCTCCTGCTCGGCCTCCTGCCGGTCGTCCTCCCTGCGGCGGCCGGCCTCGTCCTCCCGCTCATCCTGATCGGCTGGGCCTTGATCCTGGATTCCGTCTCCGACGCCGTGGGCTCGGCCTTCCAGGCTCACGAACGCTTCACCGAGCTGTCGCTGCTCGCCCTGGGCGGGAGCGCCCTCTTCGCGCTGCTCGGCTCCGCGGGCCTCTTTCTCGGCGGCCGGACGACGACCCTCGTCGCCTGCCTCGTCGCGGCCAAGCTCGTCCAGGCTGCCGCGGGGTGGGTGCTCCTCAGGAAGCAGCTGGGGCGCGAGGCGCCACCCCCGGCCGGTGTGAGCTGGCGCTTTGCGGCGGCTCTGCTGGCTGCCGCAGCGCCCTTCTTCGTCTCGAAGATCTTCGCCATCCTCTACCTGAGGATCGACATGCTCATGCTGGGCGCGATGGCCGGCGAGCAGGCCGCCGGACTGTATGCGGCCGGCTACAAGTTCGTGAACGTCGCGACGACCGCTGCCGCCTCGTTCTCCGCCGCGCTCTTCCCCGTGATGACCGCGTCGGGAGCCGGGGAGCCGTCGCGTTTCCGTGCTCTTCTTGGCGACTCACTGAAATCCCTGCTCATCCTCGGAACGCTGGGGTCGGCGCTGACCTGGGCCCTTTGCGCCGAGATCCTCGTTTACCTCTTCGGAGATGAGTTCGCCGGAGCCGCCCCCGCGGCGCGCATCCTGGCCTGGGCCATCGCGGCCATCTTCCTGAACCTGGTCCTCTCCAACGCGCTCCTCGCGCTGAACAGGGAGAGGTTCGCGATGTTCGTAGGGGGCGCCGCCCTGGCGGTGAACCTGGGGCTGAACCTCGTCCTGATACCCGTCTACAGGGAGGAGGGCGCCGCGACAGCGACGCTGATCGCGGAAGCCGTCGTCCTCGCTGCCTACGGGACCTGCCTCGTGCGCGCGGGCGCCCTCCGCATCGGGGCCGCCCCGGCGATCAGGTTTCTCGTCTGCGTCGCGGCGCTCGTCGCGCCCGTCGTGCTGGGCGGGCAGGTTCCCGCGCTCCTCACGAGCCTCGCGGGTGCCGTGCTCTTCCTCGCGGCGCTCTTCTTCACGGGCATCCTCACGCCAGGCGACCTGTATCGTCTCCGTGGCTTCTTCGCCCCACTCGGGAAGGCGGAATGAAGCCGGCGAAGATTCTCTACCTCAGCCACACGGCGGCGCTGAGCGGCGCCGAGCTGAGCCTCCTGTCTCTGATGACCTCGCTCGATCGGTCGCGCTTCGAGCCCCTGGCCCTCCTGCCCGAAGAGGGTCCCTTCAGCCGCCGGATCGTATCGGCGGGCCTGGACGTGGAAGCGCATCCGCTCGCTCCGGCCTCGGTGCGGAGCCCCGGCGGCATCCTCCGCAACTCGAGGCTGCTCCGGTCGATCATCCAAACCCGCGAAATCGCCCTCCTCCACGCGAACTCCTTCCACGCGATCAAGCAGGCCGCGGCGGTGCGCCGCCTGGGAGGGCCGCCGCTCGTCGGTCACCTCCGCGACATCGTCCCCTTCACCCGCCTCACGCGCGCGGCGATCTATAGCTGCGACAGGATCATCTGCGTATCACGCGCCGCCGCGGTGAACCTCGAAGGCGGAGGCGCCCCGGCGCCCGGCGGGCGCGTGCGGGTGATCCCCAATGGAGTGGACGAAGGGCTCTTCAGCGCGCTCCCCGATCGCCTCTCGGCTCTGGCCGCGCTCGGGCTCGGGGGCCACGAAGGGCCGGCCGTGGGAATCGCCGCCCCCCTCGTTCGCTGGAAGGGCCAGCATCTCTTCCTGGAAGCAGCCCGGATGGTGCTGCGGGAGATCCCGGAAGTCCTCTTCCTCATCGCGGGAGGGACGGAGTTCGCCGAGCCGGGATACGTGGCCGAGCTCCATGCCATGGCCGGCGCGCCCCCGCTCGAGGGGCGCGTGCGCTTCCTCGGCTTCGTCGATCGGATCCAGGACCTCCTCGCGGCCCTCGATATCCTTGTGTGCGCCTCCGTCGAGCCCGACCCTCTTCCGCGGGCTGTCCTCGAGGCGATGGCCGCGGGGCGGCCGATCGTGGCCGCGGCGACGGGCGGGCTTCCGGAGATGATCGTGGAGGGCGAGACCGGGCGCCTCGTGCCCCCGCGCGACCCGGAGGCGATGGCTCGCGCCATCACGGCCTTGCTTCGCGACGAGGCGGCTCGATCGCGGATGGGCCGTGCGGGAGCCGCGCGGGCCGCATCGCACTTTTCCCTGCGGGCCCACGCGACCCGCGTCATGAGTCTCTACGAGGAGCTGCTGCCACGATGAGAGTCCTCCCGACACGGCGCACCGTCCCGGCTGGAAGCCGCCAGCTCTGTCTCATCCTCGCGGCGCTCGTGTGGGGCTGTGCCGCAGAGCCTCCCGGGCAGGGCCCCACGGGCGATGACGCTGGCGCGCGCGAGCGAGCGCAGCCCGCCGGCGCCCCTCCATCGCTGGCCCAGCTCTCCCAGGCCACCTTCACCGGGGTCTACGAGGAGCCGATCCGACTCGAGGATGGCCGCTACGAGGGTCCACCCTTCCGCGAGGGCTCCGCATCGAGGCCCACCTTGAAGCTGGTGACGGAGCTTCATGCCGCGGGAGACCTCGACGGCGATGGCCACCCGGAGGCGGCGGTCCTTCTCGTGGAGCGCTCGGGGGGATCGGGCAGCTTCCTCTACGTCGCTGCCGTGGGAATGTCGCAGGGCGTCCCCGTGAACCTGGGCACCCGCCTCGTCGGCGATCGAGTCCAGGCGCGCGCCATCTCCGTCGCGAACGGGAAGATCAACCTGGACCTCGTCGTCCACGCAGGGAACGACGCGATGTGCTGCCCGACTCGGCTCGTGCGGCGGGCCTGGTCGTGGTTGGACGGCAGCCTGGAGGAAGGTGCCGCCGTAGAGCAGGGCCCCCTCGATCTGGGGGCCATCGCGGGAGTCACGTGGAGGCTCGACGGCGGGCTCGGGGCGGCGCGGGTGCGAGCCGCGGCTCTCACGGCGCGCTTCGATGAGGGGAGGATCGCCGGAGCTTCAGGCTGTAACGAGTACTCCGGTGCCGTCGAGGATCAGGGGCCTGGAGTGCTGAGGATCGGCCCGGTCCTCACGACCCGGAGGGCCTGCGAGACGCCCATCATGGATCTCGAAGCCGCCTTTCTCTCCGTACTCCAGGGAGCAACCCGGTACGGCTTCGACATGGGGCGTCTCACTCTGAGCGGAAGCCCGGACAGCGCATCAGCGAGCGCGCTCGTCTTCGCGCGGGAGAGCCGCGTCAATCGCTGAACTCAAGCTCGCCCGATCCCTTGCGAACCTTGAAGCGCAGCGTCGGAGCCCCGGCGAGAGGCGCACGCTTCGTGACCTTCGCCTCGGGGGGAAGCCCTTCCAGGTTGACGTCGTCGGGAAGCTCCACCGCCCCCCCGCCCATGCTCATGTTGATGCCGATCTCCGAATCGTTCAGCCAACGGCCCTTCAGCCCGAGGTTCAGCCCGCCCATCGAGTACTCCACGTCGAGGCGGCGAGGGCTGGCATTACCCAGGCCCGAGAAGTTGCTGCCGCCCATCCGTCCCTTGATGGCGACGCTCTCGGCCGGGAACCTCAATGGCTCGTCGAAGCGGATGTCGCTCCCGCCCATCGCCACGTCGAGGTCGGCCGTCGTGAGCCAGAGCCCTCCCAGGTCGGCCTTGACGCCTCCCTGGCTGAGGTTCAGCTCCAGGGCGAAGGGCCTGTCCGGAGGGAGCAGGATCCGGACCTTGGGCTGCGCTCCGCGGATGAGCTCGCTGATCTGGAGGATGATCCCGCCTCCGGGCTTCCTCCGGAAGCTCACGCGGCTGGTCCACCGGCCGCCCTCTCCTTCTTCGAAGGCCTCTTCGAGGAGGTACGCGCTCTTGTCGTACTTCGCGATGACTTGGAGTGGCTCGCCGGGGGTCCCGCGCTCGATCTCGAAGTCGGCTCCCGAGAGGCTCAGCACCACCGTCCCTGAGGATGCCGGCGCACCCGCCATGTCGGCCGCGAGCGAGTCGGGCGAGACGCCGGCAGGTGGTTCCTCCGCCCGCCCGGCGGGCAGATCCCGCGTCAGAACCTGCTCTTCCAGCTGAATCGTCCTCGATCTCTGCCAGGCCAGCCCGCCGAGGATGGCGACGGCCAGGATCAGGATTCCGAGCGCTCCCAGGCAGCCGATACAGCCGTACTTGAGCCACTTCATGCGCTTTCCCCTGTCCACCCCCGCGGGGAAGGCCGATGGCCGCCCCCCGGATGCCGAGAGGACCCGGATGTTACGTCACAGGCCACTCGAAATGGGCTCCATCCGGAGCCGGGCTGCCCGCGGCCCATCGGCTCATCCGGCCATGATCCTGATAGTGGTTGATTGGTGGGGGTTTTTTCCGTAAGATTCCGTCCGCTGTCCTAGGCGCTGAAGGCTCCTCGGTACGGGGTTTCCTTGCTGGGCATTCCCCTGCCAGCCCCGCACGAGTCTCCTGGCCCGGGCTGCCTCACCCGGGTGGACGGGGTCCACCCCACGGAATCACACGGAGGAGACTCCCCATGGAGGTCAAGGTGAAGGAAAGCTGGACCAGTACCAGTGCGTGGCGAGTGCCTCGCAGGGCGACGATGTTCGCAGCCCTCGCCACTGCGGTATTCATCGCGGCGGGGGGCGCCGCGCTGGCGCAGTTCGCGAATCCTTGCTCCTGCTACTACGACTTCGAATGCAAGGCGACGGGCCGGGGCGACTACTGTTCCTACGTCGGTGACTGCTGGGGCGGGAACGGCTGCGACTGCATCATCAAGCCAAATGTCAAGCTGCCCACCGTTCCGCCCTTCGACCAGCAGTTCCCGAACGGCGTCCTCATCTGCGCCGGTCCCGCGGGTCAGCCCAAGTGCGACGGCGTCTGCACCTCCGAGAGGCGAATCGGGGCCAACTACAAGCAGATCACGCCCGGGAAAATCGCCGAGGTCACGGGCCTCGTCTTCGACGCTTACATCCAGGCGGGCATCGAGAGAGGCGGGCTGCCCAACATGGAGATCATCAACGATGCCAGGGCCGCTGCCATCGACCTGCCCGTGGACTGGCAGAGGCAGATCCTGGAGGCGGTTCACGACACGCTTCTCACGCTGCTCGGCGGCGACGTGATCCCCCCGGGCGGGGATCGCTCTTTCGTGCAGATCCCCAAGCTGAGCCCCGAGCAGATCCTCCTGCTTCAGAGCGTCAAGGACGCCATGGTGATGGGGATCGCGAATGGCGACCCGAACACCGTTGTCGGACCCATCCTCGACTTCTGGAGCATGAACGAGATTGAGCCGCTCCATCCCGACCATTGCTATCCGCACGGCCACACCCAGGCGCAGACCGTCGAGGAGTGCATGATCGGGCAGCTCACGGGACTGCTCACGGTTCTCGTCAGGGGGCAGGACGAGACCTGTGACCCCTCCGCTCCCGACTGCATCGGAGGCGAGCCGCCAACCTGCGATCCTGCCCAGCAGGATTGCGGCGGCGAGCCTCCGACCTGCAATCCGGAGCTCGAGGACTGCGGCGGCGGAGCGCCTCCAACCTGCAATCCCGGAACGGAGGGTTGCGGTGAGACCGGAGCCACTCCCTGCGACCCCGCGACGCAGAACTGCGGGGACGGCGCGCCGACCCGGGACCGTTACCCGGGGATCAAGTCGAACAGAGCCTCCGAACCGCACCAGCTCGATGGCCGGAGGTCTCGAAGGGTGCCCTGGACGAGGGATCCGGGAGGCCGCTCCCGCGACGACGTCTGACCCGTCGCGTTGTAGTCTGCCGAGGCCCGGCCGGGCGCGAAACGTGCCCCGCCGGGCCTTCACTTCCATCCCGGGGAAGGCGGCTGCCCGGGGAGCCGGGCCGGGGACTGAGACGGGCCAACTCCGAGATTGCGGGCTCTCCGGCAGCGACATATACCTACCCGGGCCCGCTCCCGCCCCCCTTGAGGACTCTCACACGACATGGGACCCGCCGTGCTGATCACCGCCGGACTGGCCATTGCATTCGGATCTGCGCTCCTCCTTCTCTTTCTGGGCCTGCTCTACCGCCGGCAGGGGTTCCTCGCGTGGAGCCTCCCCGCGACCCTGGCCGCGGCGGCGGCGTGGGCCTGGGGGCTTCTCTCCGCTCCCGTGGCAACAACACTTCTCGGGACCCTCGCGGTGCTCGCCGTGCTGTTCGGCGTTCCGGTCCTCAGGCGACCGTTGGTCTCGAGCTGGGTCATGCGCCTCCTCGGTCCCTTCCTTCCGCGGATCGGCGAGACCGAAAGGATCGCGCTCGAGGCGGGGACCGTCTGGTGGGATCGCGATCTGTTCTCGGGGGAGATCGACTGGCGCAAGCTGATGGCCTTCCCTGCGCCGGCGCTCACCCCCGAGGAGCAGGCCTTCGTGGACGGGCCCGTCGAGGATCTCTGCCGCCGCCTCGACGAGTGGCGGATCTTCGAGGAAGGTGACCTGCCACCCGCGATCTGGGCCTTCCTCGCCGAGAAGGGATTCTTCGGGATGATCATCCCCAAGGAGCAAGGCGGCCTGGGGTTCTCCGCGCTGGCCCACTCGGCCGTCGTGACGAAGCTCGCCAGCCGAAGCCTCACGGCCGCGGTCACTGTCATGGTTCCCAACTCGCTCGGGCCCGCCGAGCTGCTGCTTCACTACGGCACGCCGGCCCAGAAGGCGCACTACCTCCCCCGCCTGGCTCGCGGAGCGGAGATTCCCTGTTTCGCTCTGACGGGCCCCGAGGCCGGGAGCGACGCCGCCTCCACGAAGAGCGAGGGGATCGTGAGCCGCGGCATCTTCGAAGGGCGGGAGGTCCTCGGCATGCGGCTGAGCTGGCGGAAGCGCTACATCACGCTCGCGCCGGTTGCGACGGTCATCGGCCTCGCCTTCCGCCTGCGCGATCCGGATCACCTGCTCGGCGAGCGCGAGGATCTCGGCATCACCTGCGCCCTGGTCCCGGCTTCGCTCCCGGGGGTCGAGATCGGCCAGCGCCACGACCCGCTCGGGATCCCCTTCCTGAACGGCCCGACCTTCGGGCGCGACGTCTTCGTCCCGCTCGACTGCATCATCGGCGGGCCCGCCATGGCGGGGCAGGGCTGGCGGATGCTCATGGAGCGGCTCGCCGCCGGGCGGTCCATCTCGCTTCCCGCGCTCTCGGTGGCGGGGTCGCAGCTTGCCACGCGCGTGACGGGCGCCTACGCCACTGTCCGCGAGCAGTTCGGCATGCCCATCGGCCGCTTCGAGGGGATCGAGGAGCCGCTGGCGAGGATCGGCGGCCTCACCTACCTCATGAACGCGGCGAGGATCCTGACGGCAGGTGCCGTGGACTCCGGGGAGAGCCCCGCGGTCCTCTCGGCCGTGGTCAAGGCCTACCTCACCGAGGGCATGCGAACCGTCGTGAACGACGCGATGGACATCCAGGCCGGAGCGGGCATATGCCGCGGCCCCCGGAACACTCTCGCGCTCGCCTACCAGGCGCTCCCGATCGCCATCACCGTGGAGGGTGCGAACATCCTCACGCGCTCGATGATCATCTTCGGCCAGGGCGCGATCCGGAGCCATCCCTTCGCGCAGGAGGAGATCCGCGCCGTCGAGGCCGGCGACCTTCGCAGGTTCGATCGAGCCTTCTTCGGGCACGTGAACGGGACCTTCTCCAATGCCGCTCGCGCCCTGATCCTCGGGCTGACAGGAGGGCGGATCGCGGGCGCAGGAGTGGACCCACGCGTGCGCTCGGGCGCGGGACGCCTTTCGAGGATGAGCGCCGCCTTCGCGGTCGTCAGCGACGCGGCGATGGCGACGCTGGGGGGAAGTCTCAAGCGCAAGGAGAAGATCACGGGGCGCCTCGCCGACGCCCTCGCATGGCTCTACCTCGGCGCCGCCGCGCTCAAGAAGTTCGAGGACGACGGGAGGCCCGAGTCCGACATTCCTCTCGTGCGCTGGTCCTACACGCTGGCCAACTTCCGGATCCAGCAGGCGCTGGCCGGGACTCTCGAGAACATGCCCAACCGGATCGTGGCGCGCCTGCTGCGGCCGATCATCTTTCCCCGCGGGATCCTCTTCCGCCCGCCCTCCGACCGGCTGGGCGCCTCGGTGGCCCGGAGCCTCCTCGAGGACGGCGAGGCGAGGCTCCGCCTGACCCGTGACATCCACGTGCCTCCTCCGGACGCTCCGGGGCTGGGCCGCCTCGAAGAGGCGCTCGACCGGTGCGTGGAGGCCCTGGCGGTGCGGAGGAAGATCCAGGACGCCGTGCGCGACGGGCGGCTTCGCCGGGTCGGACGCGAGGAGGCCGCGACGGCGGCCCTCGCCGCGGGCGTCATCTCCCCCCAGGAGGTCAGGGTGATCGAGGCTGCCGAGGCCATCCGCGACGAGGTGATCCAGGTGGACTCCTTCGACAGCCTTGGAGCCCGTCCAGATCGGGCACACACGAGTACACCGCTGACGGCTCCCTCGACCCCATCGCGCTGAGCCTCGCAGCCCGGAAGATGCCCGCGGGACGGGGCATTCCGGCGGTTTGCCGGTATAATCCCCCCCACGTCGCCCATCGATTGTGGAGGAGAGAGCCATGCAGGGGATCCGTCTTCAATTGGTCGTCGGTGCCGCCCTTCTGTGCGCCACCGGGCCGGCATTCAGCTGGTCGTTGCTCAACGAAGTCAGGGTCCTCGACCCGTCCGTCGTCGTCCAGATGGACTTCGAGATGCCGGCTGCGAAGAGCTACTGCGAGTCGCTTCCCGAGAACCTGGATCGGCTGGAGTGCGAGCTCTCGCAGATCGAGGACTTCTGGTTCGGAGTCGACGGGGCCGGGAACCGCTATGGGGTGGTCTCTGCGGCCGACGCCAACGGCACCTGGTTCGACATCATGCGCCGGCCCCCGGGCAGCCAGAGCAACGAGCCCGTGCTCAGGGTCACGAAGCGGGTCGAGATCATCTTCGGCAAGCCCATCAAGCTGCAGATCACCGGCCGCTGGACCGTGGATCCCGCGAACGGAGAGATGACTCTCACCTTCCGGGGCCAGTGCCTCACGACCCTCTGCGCCTCGCAGAACGACGATGAGGAGCACATGGGCACGATTCGCGTGACAGGACTTC
Source organism: uncultured Acidobacteriota bacterium (assembly GCA_964568735.1). Taxonomy (GTDB): domain Bacteria; phylum Acidobacteriota; class Polarisedimenticolia; order JACPZX01; family JACPZX01; genus CAZMRF01. Next base: position 93,415 of record CAZMRF010000004.1, on the reverse strand, counting down.
CGGGCCTCTTCGAGATCGCAGCTTCCTATATCCCCCCGGGAACCGTCTCCTTCCTCCTGCCCGCGGTGCCCGAAGGGCTCCCGACGGGATCCAGGCTCGACATATACGCCGGCCCCCTCGGGACCCTCCCCGACCTGGGCCTGGCGCAGCTCCTGCTCTGCAACGCGGCTGCCGGCTTGAAGCCCGGAGACTTGGTGAACATCACGGATCCCCTCGGGGATCCCGCATCCGGGGAGGGGCGCTACTACCTGGCAGCGGTCGTGAGCGGCGCCGAACGGCGGGTGGGGCGGAGGATGCTGGGGGGCATGCTGGTGGGCCGTGACCCCTCCGGGCTCCCGATCTGTTCGGGATCGTAGGCAACGGTCGGGGGTCTTTCGGCTCCGTTCGTTCTTGCCGCCGGGATCCAGCGCCCTCCCTACTCGTCGCGACTGCCCGCGACTCCGAGTCCCGAGAGCAGGCCGCTTTCCGCAACGATCCTCCATGAAGCATCGACACGGTTTCTGCGTCGCTCGGCGCGATTCCGCTTGACCGTCCCTACGGACGGTGGTTTGATGAGCCATCAGGTCAGGGGTGAATCCGTTCCGCCCACGGAACGAGGGGGCTCGTGAATTCTGCACTGCACGGCCCGTGTCACTCCGGTACTTCGCGCCTTTCCACGTTCATCCATTCCATGGCAACAGGATCAGTGTGCTGATCCACTCAGGACAAGGAGGAGGTATGCGACCGGTTGCATTGCGGTCGGTGATCGCGCTGGCGATCGTCGGCCTCGTGGCGGCATCGAGCGCCTTCGCTGTGACGCTCGTCCGCATGAACCTCGCCGACATGTGCGATGGCGCTGGCAGGATCTTCAGCGGCACCGTCATCGAGGCGAAGGCTGGGACGGTCCAGGCCGGCGGCGGCGAGCTGCCCGTCATGAACTACAAGGTCGCCGTGGACGACGCCTTCAAGGGCGAGTTCACCGAGATCAAGGGGCAGAAGATCGCCGAGATCACCATGCTCGGGAAGTTCTCTCCCGCAAAGGCCAATGGCATCGTGAAGTTCGATCCGATCCCGGGGCTTCCCGTTCTCGAGGTCGGGAGCAGCTACCTGCTCTTCCAGACCGAGCCCGGCACGTCAGGTCTCTCGACGACGACGGGCCTCGGCCAGGGATGGTTCAAAGTCAGCGGCAAGGACGACAAGGCCTACGTCGTCAACGGTTTCGACAACACCGGTCTCTTCGCCGGTATGGAGGTGGCCGGTGCTCCCGCTCGCGGCCCCATCTCCTACTCGTTCATGGTCGAGCAGATCCGCGCGCAGCTCGGCGCCGAGTAGAGGGGGAACTCCATGAGACTCACCCATCAGAAGATCCGCACTCTCGCCGCCGCCATGACGGTGGCGCTCATCGGGCTGACGACGGCGGCCTTCGCGAACGGGCCGCTCATCAACTGCTCGCCCGGCGTGCCTTTCGCCTACCCGAACGGCGGGGCCAACGTGCCCTATAACCCCGACCGGGGTCCCCTGGGGCCGCTCACGAACGCCCAGGCGGTGGCCCAGACCGACGCGGGCTTCGCGGCCTGGCAGGCGGTCGCCACGTCCAGCATCACCTTCGTGAACGACGGGCTCCTTCCCGTCAATGTCACGTCGGCGAACTTCCTTCCCTGGTACAACTCGGCAGCACCCGACGGGTTCAGCGCCGTCATCTACGACGACAACGGCGCCATCTTCAACCTTCTCTTCGGGGTCAACAGCGGCGTCCTCGGCTTCTCCTCGCCGGAGTGGGGCAACTTCGCGACCTGCGAGATCCTCGAGAGCGTCACCTTCCTGAATGGCAGCGTTCTTGGCCCTCCGTTCAACATCCCGGCCAACGAGATGCAGTGCATCGGGCACCACGAGTTCGGCCACTTCATCAACCTGGCCCACACGGTGGTGAACGAGCAGATCGCCGCTTTCCTGGACTACACGGGCCCGGGCCCGAACGACACCTTCGGGTTCCCGGTGAACCTGGTGAACCTGATCGAGACCATGTCGCCGTTCATCTTCATCAACGGCGGGCAGTGTGACGCCCACAAGGACGACGCGGCGAGCGTCTCCAACATCTACCCGGAGGCAGGCTACTCTTCCAGCACCGGGTCGATCACGGGGCACATCCTCGGGCCCAACGCGACCTCGCAGCTCACCGGCGTGAACGTCATCGCCCGGAACGTCGCCGACCCCTTCGCGGACGCGGTGTCGGCTCTCTCCAGCGATCGCACGGACAGCTTCAGCCAGGGGGCACCCTTCGTCGGGCAGTACACGCTGAACAACCTGACCCCCGGCGCCAACTACGCCATCTACACCGACGGGATCCTCGCCGGTGGATTCAGCACCCCGCCGGCAGTTCCGTTGCCGGGCCCGGAGGACTTCTACAACGGGGCGGCGGAGTCGAACGATCCCCTCACCGATGATCCGTCGGTCTATGCCACGGTGGCTTCTGCGGCAGGCGGGCAGGCCACCGGGATCGACATCATCTTCAACAGGCCGGCGCCCGGCGATCCTCTGCCTCTGGGCGACGACTCCACGATCCAGCTCTTCATGCCCTTCGAGTTCGAATACTGCGGGGAGACCTACTCCTCGCTCTTCGTGAACTCGAACGGGAGCGTGACGTTCGGGGGCGGCAACACCAGCTTCACCGAGTCGGCCGCCGCGTTCCGGAGCGGCCTGCCGATGATCGCGGGGCTCTGGGACGATTTGAACCCGGGAGCCGGTGGCCTCGTGACCTACTTCGAGACGAACAACGAGTTCACCGTCAGCTTCCAGAACGTGCCTGAGTTCGTGGCAACCGGGTCCAACTCGTTCGACATCACCCTGCACCGCTCCTCGGACCAGGTAGCGATCGAGTACGGCGCACTCTCCGCCCCCGACGGCCTGGCTGGCCTGAGCTGCGGCGGGTTCAAGACCACCCGTACCGAGGCCGAAAGAGACCTCTCAGCGGATCAGGCTGCGTCGGGCGGTTCGATCAATGCCCGGAATACCGCCGCCTGGTACGAGATCTTCACGGCGCTCGACAACGACCTGGACAACATGCTGCTGGAGTTCAACGCCCCCAACGCGTTCAAGGACTCCTTCGAGAAGAACAACAACTTCGGCTCGGCGAAGCCTGTGAAGCTGCCCTTCAACTCTGGCGACCAGAGGGGGGACAGCATGATCACCGACTACACGGACATCTTCCCGGCAGGCGCTGACGTGGACTGGTTCCGCTTCACCGCCGACGCCGGAAGGACGCTCCTCGCCGAGGTGAAGACCGGTGGCATCGACTCGTACATCGGCCTCTTCGACGCCGCGGGCAATCTTCTCGCCGCCGACGACGACAACGGGGTCGGGCTCCTGTCGAAGCTCCAGTACCCGCTGACCGCGAACGGGACCTACCGGCTGGCCGTGACGACCTTCCCGGACTCCGACTTCTCCGGTGACGGCGGCGGCAGCGGCAGGTACGTCCTGGACGTGAAGACGATCAACGGCTTCGTCCTGGGCCTTGGAGACGACTCCTCGCTCTCGGTGCCGATCGCCAGCTTCGCCTTCCCCTTCCAGGGCACGAACTGGACGAGCGTATTCGTGAACTCCAACGGAAACCTCACGTTCGGTACCGGCAACACGGACTTCTCGCAGAGCGTTGCAGAGCTGCTGACCGGTCCGCCGAGGATCGCGATGCTTTGGGACGACCTGAACCCGACCAGCGGCGGGCAGGTCACTGTCGATCAGAACGCGACGTCCTTCACGGTGGCCTTCGACAGCGTGCCGGAGTTCTTTGCCACCGGCGCCAATACGTTCGCGGTGACGCTGCACTCAAGCGGCCAGATCACCGTGGAGTACGGGGCCACGAACCACAGCAACGGCCTCGTCGGGGTTTCGCAGGGAGGCGGTGCCGCTAATCCGGGCGGCTCGAATCTCTCCACGTCAGCCACATGGCCAGCGACGGGGACGACCTACGAGCTCTTCGGGGCCGGCGCCTTCGACCTGAGCAACACCACGTTGACGTTCATTCCGTAATCGGCTGAACTGAGGGCGGCGGGTCTTCGACTCGCCGCCCTTTTTTGTCCGCCGGGAGGGGCTCGGCCTGGAAGCGTCCTCAGGGACGGATCAGCTGGCCAGGGGAGCGCGATGCCGGCTCCCGCCCGCGCGGGGGACCCGATCCACGACGGCCTCCTCCAGGACTCCGAATCGCGCTCTCTCAGGTAGACTCCCCGGACTGTGATCTCGAAGAGCACCCACCTCGCCTTCACGCGAGGCGCCGCGCTGATGGCCCTCGCACTCCCCCTGACCGCCTGCACTGCAGGCGGTGAGGCACACGCACCGCGGCGAGTGCCGGCCCCAATCCCCCTTCCCAACCTCGTCGGCGCCGAGCCGCAGGTCGAGGCGAGGATCAACGAGTCGATAGCCCTGGTGCGCCAGCAGCCCGGCTCGTCCGCACGGTGGGGAGGCCTCGGCTTGGAGCTCCATGCCCATCGCTTCTTCTCCGAGGCCGCTGCCTGCTACGAGGAGGCGGCGGCCCTCGATCGCTCCGACTACCGCTGGCCCTACCTGGCCGGGGTGAGCCTCCTCACGAGCCAGCCCTCCGAGGCGCTCGAGTGGCTGGGGCGCGCGGCGGAGCTGACCCCTGCGAGCGCCGCATTCCGCGTGACGTACGGAACGGCGCTCCTCGAGGCGGGAGACGCCACCGCGGCGCGGGAGCAGTTCCTGATGGCTCTCTCCATCCAGGAGGACTTCCCGTACGCCCTTCTCGGCCTGGGCCAGGCGGCCCTGCGCGAGGGGAAGCCCGAGGAGGCCCTCGAACACCTGGAGCGGGCGGCACGTGCCGCGCCCTGGATCCGGGCGGTCCACGAGGCGCGTGCACGGGCCTGGGAACAGAAGGGCGACACCACGCGGTCGGAGCTGGCCGCTCTCGCCGCCCGGGCCTGCCGCGGCGAGCCGGAGATGGCGGATCCCGTCATCGTGGAGGTGAGATCCCGCGGCGTCAGCGCGCGCGACTGGACCGACCGCGGATTGGAGATGGAGCGGGAGGGAAAGCTCGCGGCCGCCGAAGCCGCCCTCCGCAAGGTCATCGAGATCCAGCCCGGGGCCTCGACCGGCTACTCGAACCTCGGCGGCCTCCTCTCACGAATGAGCAGGTTCGACAAAGCCATCGAGGCCTTCGAGAAGGCGCTGGCCATCACGCCCGCCGACGCTGTCGCCCACAACGGCCTCGGCTTCGTGTTGCTTCAAAAGGGAGATCTGGGGCGCGCCGAGCCTCACCTCCAGGCTGCGCTGAGCGCGGACGGAAAGCTGGCCGACGCTCTTTACAACATGGCTCTCCTCAGGATTCGGCAGGCAAGGGGCGCGGAGGCGCAGGAGCTTCTCCGCAGGACGCTCGACGCGGATCCTGCGCACCGAGGAGCGCTCACCCGCCTCGGCGCGGCCCTCGTGGCGTCCGGTCAGGCGGCAGAAGGAATGACACTGTGGCGCCGCGCCGTGGACATCGATCCCCTCAACTTCGATGCCCGGTACAACCTCGCCCTCGCTCTCGCGCGGAGGGGAGAGCACGCCGAGGCCATCGGGCACCTGGAGGAGGCTCTCGCAGGGACCCCCGACAACCCGCGCTTCATGCGCATCCTGGCCTGGGAGCTCGCGACGGCGCCCGACGATTCGTTGCGCGACGGCCGGCGCGCCGCCGAGCTCGCGTCGCGGGCCCACGCGAGCCTCCCGGGCGAGCCTCGAAGTAGTGACATCCTGGCGGCGGCGATGGCGGAAGCGGGGCGATGGGCGGAAGCCGTCCACGCCGCCGAGGAGGCCATCAGGCTCGCCCGGCTGCAGGGCGAGAGCGCGATGGCCGACGAGATCTCCGCGAGGCTCGAGGGCTACAAGGCCGGACGGCCCCACTGGCAGCCTGCACGCGCGCGCTGATACCCGACCCAGCATCGAACTGCCCTCCGCGTTGACGGGGATCGGGCTGACGCGTAACCTCTCGCGCCACGGAGCGCCCTGGCGCCCTCATGATCCGCTGCCCCGCATGCTCCGCCGAGATCGACACCGGGGGCCGCTTCTGCGCGGCCTGCGGCGCTCCGCTCCTCGATTCCTCGGAGACCCCCACCCGCTTCGCGCCTCCCGGTGGGGAAGCTCCAGGGGCACCGGCTCCGCGCCAGCCCGGCCCGGGTGCAACGGCACGCCCCTCACGAGGAGGACGCGCGGGGGCAGGCTCATCCCCGTCGTGGCCCTCGAGCCCGGGACAATCACGCTTCATCCCCGGCACGATCCTCGCCGGCAGGTACAGGATCGTCGGCCCGCTGGGCAAGGGCGGAATGGGCGAGGTCTACCGGGCCGACGACCTCAAGCTGGGACAGCCCGTCGCGCTGAAGTTCCTCCCCGAGGCGCTCTCGGCGAACGAGGTCCTGCTCGAGCGCTTCTACAGCGAGGTCAGGATCGCGCGCCAGGTCTCCCACCCGGGCGTCTGCCGCGTCTACGACGTGGGTGACGTGGAGGGGATCCACTACATCTCGATGGAGTACATCGACGGGGAGGACCTCGGTTCTCTCCTCAGGCGGATCGGCAGGCTCCCCGGCGACAAGGCCGTCGAGATCTCCAGGCAGATCTGCGCGGGGCTGGCCGCCGCCCACGACAAGGGCGTCCTTCATCGTGACCTCAAGCCCGCCAACGTGATGATCGACGGAAGAGGCCACGCGCGCATCGCGGATTTCGGCCTGGCAGGAGTCGCCGACGAGATCCGCGGGCGCGAGGTCCACTCGGGAACGCCGGCCTACATGGCGCCCGAGCAGCTCGCGGGCCGGGAGGTGTCGGTCCGCAGCGACATCTACGCGCTGGGGCTCGTCCTCTACGAGCTCTTCACCGGCAAGCGCGCCCACCTGGCCGAGAGCCTCGAGCAGCTCCGGAGCCTCCACGAGACGGGGGTCAGCTCGCCCTCCAGCCACGTGCAGGATCTGGATCCCGCCGTCGAGCGCGTGATCCTCCGGTGCCTCGAGAAGGACCCGGCGGCACGGCCGCCGAGCGCCCTTGCCGTGGCTGCCGCGCTGCCCGGCGGGGATCCTCTCGCGGCCGCGCTGGCAGCCGGTGAAACCCCCTCGCCCGAGATGGTCGCGGCGGCAGGAGAGGAGGGGGCCATCGGCGCCTTCGCGGCCTGGGGTGCCTTCGGTGCCTTTGCCGCCATGATGATCGGAGCGGCGCTCCTCGCGGGGAGCACGAGCTTCTTCTCACTCGCGCGCGTCGAGAAGCCTCCCCAGGCTCTGGCCGACAGGGCGCGATCCCTCCTCGAGGGGCTCGGTTACAAGGATCCCCCCGCGGACTACGCCTGGGATTACACCGTGCGGCAGGATGTCGTCCGGTGGCTCGAGGAGCACGATCCCGCGCAAGGCTGGCGCGAGCGGCTCTCACGGGATCAGCCGGCGGGTGTCCTCTTCTGGTACCGCGAGAGCCCGCGGAAGATCTCCCCCAACAACGGGCTCGGCGACGTGACCTGGCAGGATCCACCCGAGACGGTCTCCGGCATGGCGACGGTCTTCATGGATACCCGAGGGCGGCTGCTGGAGCTGCGCGTGGTGCCGCCCCAGGTCGAGCCGGAGGAGAACCCTCCGCCCGCCCAGCCCGACTGGGGGGCGCTCCTCGCCGCCGCGGATCTCGATCCCGACCGCTTCAAGCCGGCGCCCTCTTCGTGGACCCCGCTCACGTGGGCCGACGCGCGGGCCGCCTGGTCGGGCGAGTACGAGGGTCTCCCTGACGTTCCGATCCAGGTGGAGGCGGCGGCCTACCGCGGGCGGCCCGTCTGGTTCCGGGTCATCGGCCCCTGGTCGCGCCCCGAGCGGATGCAGGTCTCCGAGCAGGGACTGGGCCCTGTCATCGGCCAGAGCCTCTCCATCACTTTCTTCGTGACAGCTCTCGTGATCGCCATCGTCATGGCCCGCCGCAACCTCCGGATGGGGCGCGGGGATCGGAGGGGGGCCTTCAGGGTCGCGCTCTACCTCTTCACCGGCACGATCGTCACGAGCCTCATCGAAGCCGATCACGTCTCCGAGATGCAGTCCGAGTGGCGGCTGATCGTCCTGACCACCGGCATTTCTCTCTTCCTCGCGGCCTTCCTCTGGCTCCTCTACGTCGCGCTCGAGCCTCTCATCCGCCGCCACTGGCCCGAGGGGATCATCGCCTGGACGCGCCTGCTCGCGGGCCGTTTCCGGGATCCGCTCGTGGGCAGGGACATCCTGGCGGGCTGCATGGCCGGCGCGGCCCTCCAGCTCCTGGAACGTCTCTACCTCCTGCTGCCAGGTCTGATGGGCATGAAGGCTCCGTCGCCCGCCCACGAGTCGGCTTTCGCGCTGATGGGCCCCGTGGCGGCCGTCACGGAGCTTCTGAGCAATCATCTCGGAGCGCTCGCCTTCGCGATGTTCCTCATGTTCTTTTTCTTCCTGGGATCGAGGAACGGCAGGAACCTGGTCGGGGCCGGAATCTTCCTCTGCATCGGCACGACGATGCAGACCCTCTTCCGGGGTGGCGACCCCCTGCCGGCGAGCCTCGCGATGGGTCTCGTGAGCGCCGCCATCTTCACGACCATCTACTACCGCTTCGGGCTCCTCGCCGCGGCGGCGATGTTCTTCCTGGGCGGCTACGACGTGCCGCTCACGCTGGACTTCGGGGTCTGGTACGCGGCCCAGACCCTCTTTCCCTTCCTGCTCCTCGCCGTGCTGGCCGGCTGGGCCGCCTGGACGGCGCAGGGGCGCCTATCGCATACGAAGCTCAACTGAAATGTCATTCCCGCTCGTCCGGCTCGGTCCCTGGGTTTCGATGCTCATTCGAAGGGGAAGCGAAGTCCATTCTGCTCCAGAACTCCGCGACTCGGCGGTAGCCATCATCGAGGCTGGGTGATGTGAGCCCGACCTCTTCGGCCATCCTCTCGTAAGGTCTGGTCCAGCCCATCGGAGGATCGGGAACCAGTGTTGGGATTGCATGCGTTCCGCGGCAAGCGAACGTCATCTCGACCGCACGCTGCACCCCTGTCGAGTCCGGCGGGCCCTTCTCCAGCATGATGACGAGATCCACGAGATCCTTGACCCTCGTGTTGTGCGGGCCGTCTCGCGGAAGCGTGTACGCGTGTACCTTCTCGGCGAACTGCTGGGCCACGGGAAGGACAGGCACTCGTGCCGGTGGGATGCCAGCGAATGAGAGGAACTCCTCGCCCGAGAGAATGTCTGGCCTGTCGACCACTACGTCACCGAACCCGACGTCGAGATGGAAGTTCGAGAACCTCTTGCCGCCCATGCGGAGTGCCACTGGATAGCGGGCCCCTCCTTTCGGCGGCGCGGTGAACTCCTGCGTAGGCGTGGAAACCCTGACCTCGAATCCGTCCTTCAGGTCTCTCTCCAGGTCGGAGCTGAGGCGGTCCCACACCTTCGTGATGACCTCTGCAGGGGACCCCCCGAATCCTTTGGTGCCAGGTAGAGCGAGATCCAGATCGACAGTCGTCCTCGCCGCGAGGTGATATCGGATTTCCAGGGCGCATCCGCCCTTCAGGATCCACGGGCCGGCCGGCCCGTCACGGAAGAGGCGCGCCAGAACTCTGTCGAATGCGACTAGCCGATAGAGGCGCTGAAGGTCCTCCCCGCTCGCCAATGCCCGCTGTCGCAAGCGATCGGTCAGCGCTCGGCGCAGAGCGGCGCCAGATGGGTATGCACGGACCGGCTCCTTCACACCCGCCTCTCCGCGACCTCGATGAGACTCAGCAGTAGGCGTTCTCGGGCACGTGAGGGCAGCTTGGCTTCGAGGAGCTGGCTCCGCCGCACAAGGCCCTTGGTGAGAGCGTCGTGAATCGCAGCCGAGAGCTGGTCAGGGCCGAGATCGCCGACGGTGACGTCGATGATCGTACGAAGCGGCCTGGTGACAAGAAACCCTTCGCGCGCTTCGACCTCAGACTTTCCAACCACAGCTCGGTGGAGCACGCAGCCGCCCGGCGGTCTCCTCCGGAACCCTGGTGGCACTGTGAGATGGACCCTACCGGGCATCACCTCGCCAAGTTCGTGGAGAGCGAGCGCTGTTTCGTGCGAGATGACCGCCCGTGTACGGCCGCGGCGATCCCGGCTCCAGAGCGCCCAGCGGATCAGGTCCTCGTGGGGTGAATCCGGGTAGTCAGGGAACCGGTAGATGCCTCGGCCCACCTGCTGCCAGTTGCCACCTCGGCGATGGAAATGCTGTAGCCGGTAGCTGTATCCAGCGGCGAGCGCTTCTGCCGCCGTGAAGTAGCCGCCCTGGTCTGCAGCCTGAATCCGCAGGGCTCTCTCAGTTTTCCTTGGGTCCCGTCTCATGGACATTAACCTTACATTTAATGTAAGGTTAATACAAGTTCAACACTGGTTGTCGTAATAAAAGCTACATCGCCAGAGCGCCGGCCCGGGGAGGTGGAAACCGTGGCCGGACAATCTCTGGCACATCCTGGTGGCACCTCAGAGCCTCAGAAAGCTCCACTCCCGGCTCAGAGGTACGCTGCCCATCGGCACGCCGCCCTTCGCGGTGACGAGAACGCAGTCCGAGTGGTTGTAGCCGAAGCCGCCCTCCGGATCGTAGAGGCCGGGCTCGTTGGAGAACAGCATGCCCTCCTCCAGCGTCGTGACGTCCCCCAGCGCGATGTAGGGGGCCTGGTGCCCCTCCGATCCCTGCCCGTGCGCGGGACGGTGGTAGATGTACTTCTGCATCCCGTTCGCGACCTGGTAGTCGTGGACCGCCTTGGCCACGTGCGAGCAGATGGTTCCCGCCCGTGACTCGCGCTGCTGTATCCGGACCGACTCCGTGTGGACGTCCCAGACCTTCTCGCGGTGGGCGTCCCAGGGGTGGATCTGATAGGCCCGGTACAGCTCGCCCCCGTAGCCGCCGATGTTGACGACGCCGGCGATCTGGAGGGCGTGGCCCTTCTCGACCTTGTTGTAATGGAACTGGTTCGGGTGCGGAAAGGCGGTGCCGAGGCCGGTGCGGCATCCGACGCCGATCGAGATCCCGACGGCCGTGTGCGGCCGCCCGTCCCGCTGGACGTCGTCCATGATCATGCGCGCCCCGTAGGCCATGATCGCCTGAGCGATCTCGTAGTCGACGGCGCCGGGGCCCTTCTCGAGGATGAGGTCCCTTCCGTAGGCGTGCATCCGGCTCCAGTAGTTCATCGCTCGCTGCGAGAGCGCGATCTCCTCGGGGCTCTTCACCATCCGCATCTTCAGGCACAGCTCGTCCACGCGCTTGAGCCCCGCCTTCGGAGCGACGCCCGTGACCGTTTTCCTCAAGTCGTCGTCGATGGGGCGGTCCACCCCCACGATGCCCTCGGCGAAGCCGCGCTTGCGGATCCCCTTCCATATCCACTCGGCCAGGTCGACAGGATTGCCCTCGAGGACCCTTCCCTCGGGGGGAAAGCCGTCACGGGCATGCTTGAAGTCGAAGTAGAACTCCCGGTCCTCGATCCACCAGGTGGAGATGAGGTCCCGGTCGAGCCCCGGGGCGAACCAGGTGAGGTTCGTCCCCTGGGCGGGGATCAGGATGGCGAAGGGGCGCTCGGTGGTCGTGTGCCACAGCCCCGTGAAGTAGATGATGTTCCACCGATCGGTCAGGAGAACGGCGCCGATCCCCTCCTCCTGGAGCTTCTCCTGGAGTCGCTGGATCGAGCCCCGGTACCAGCTCTCGTCCAGCCGGTCGAAGGTGGCGGGAGCGGGATGCTCCGGAAGCTGCTTCAGCAGCTTCGCGCTGACGCCCCCGGCCGGGCTCGCGGCGGCCCCTTCGGCGGCGGCCATGAGCGCATCCGGTGCCCGGGCAGCTCCTCCCTCCGGGCCCGCCCCCAACGGCGAGGAGTCCCGCCTCAGGGCCTCTCCCGTCGCCGGAAAGACGATGTTGCTCGCGGCGACGGCCGCCCCCAGGCCCGCCATTCCCCGCGTGATGAACTCCCGCCGGCTCGCCCTCCGCTTCGTGGTCATCTCGCTCCTCCGTGAAGAGTGGGAGGCGATCCTATCCGATCGACCCCGCGTTTGCGCCGCGCCCCCTGGGAGCCGCCTGGCAGGAAGGCCGGCGCTTGTGGTATCAAGCGATCTCCTCGTCCCCTGTCCCGAGCGGATGGCTCTACGCTGCTCGCGGGCGCTCTCTCTGCACGGAGGATTCCATGCGAGCGTTCCGGCCCCCTTCGTTCGCAAAGATCCTGATCGCGACCCGCTTCATGCTGGTACCTCTCCTGGCAGCCGACTACGGCTCCGTGGCGGGAGCTGCGCCGGCCCATTCCCTCGACGCCCCTGCCGCCGCGGAAGGAGGAGTCGACGCGGCGGCGACATCACCGAGGCGTGAGGAAGTGGCCGTGATCCTGACGCCGCACGGGAAGATCGTGTGGCGCTTCTTCCCCTCGGAGGCGCCGGGCCACTCCGCCTACGTGATGGAGCTGATCCGCCGGGGCTTCTACGACGGAACGACATTCCATCGCGTCATCCCCCACTTCGTAATCCAGGGCGGCGACCCGAACTCGAAGAACGAGGATCGATCGGACGACGGATCCGGCGAGGCCGATCGCAAGCTCAAGGCCGAGTTCAGCACGAAGCTCCACTATCGGCCCGGCACGGTAGGGATGGCGCGCGATGCGGATCCCGACTCCGGCTCCTGCCAGTTCTTCATCGCGCTGGAGAACATCCCGCGCCTGGACGGCAACTACACCATCTTTGGAGAGGTCATCGAAGGGCTGGATGTGGCGCGCCGCATCGCGGAGCTGCCCCGTGACTTACAAGACAATCCTCTCGATCCCGTGACCGTCACGATTCTGCTCGAGAAGCGGATCGTCGAAGGGCCGATCCTCTCGCTCGAAGCGGGCGAGACCGGCGAGCGTGTCACAGGCCCCGGGCGGCGGCCGAAGTTCTTCGATCCGGGCAACGTGCTCTGGAGTGCTCCGGAAAGGGTCGAGGGGGACGACGCCGGGGGGCCGCGCGCGGGTGGGCGGATGGAAGTGACGGTGGACAGGGACGGCAGCGTGATCGACGTGCGTTTCCCGGAGGTTCAGACCTCCGGGGCCGCCCTGCTGAGGGAGCGCGCGACGAGTTGGCGATTCAAGCCCGTCCTCTACGCGGGCGAGCCGCAGATCGCGCGCTTCGAGATCGAAAGCAACGGCGCGAGGATCGGTCCGACGAGGGGCGGCGGCGCGCCGCTGGAGCCCGGAGCCGGCGTGCCCGCGCCCGCGCCGGTCGTTCGCGTGGATCTGGAGCCCGGCCGCAAGGCGCCCGGGAAGCCGACGCTCCTGAGACTCACGATTGATGGGACGGGCACGGTCACGGAGGCGGCCATCCAGGCGGGCTGCGGCGACGAAGGTCTCGACAGGGCCGCCGCGGAGGCGGCCAGGAAGATGCGCTTCGCTCCTGTCGCGACGGGGAAGGAGGCCGATGGGAGCCCCAGGACCCAGGCCGTCTACCTGAACATCGAGGCCCGGTTCGTGGAGGCGTCGTCCGAGTAGGCCCCCGGTGCAGAGGAGGCCTGCGCTCGGGGAGCGCCCCCGGGGCGGGGGGGCCGGGGCCCCGGGTCGTCTTGACAGCCCTTATGGACCGCTGTAGCCTGTGTCAGCTTGCTCACATTTCTCCCCCCCGAAGTGAACAATCCATCACAGCGGTGTAGGCGAAGATCTGGCAGTAAGGCCTTGCGTACGCTTTTGTGCGTACGCGAGCGTGACGATTTCGTCCGAAAGAACAGACAGGAGTTGAAGAGACCATGGCTACAGGTGTTGTGAAGTGGTTCAATGACTCGAAGGGTTTTGGGTTCATCAGTGTCGACGGCCAGTCCAAGGACGTCTTCGTCCACCACACCGCAATCCAGGGGAGCGGGCACAAGACCCTGACGGAAGGACAGCGCGTCGAGTTCGACATCGTGCAGGGCCAGAAGGGCCCCGCCGCCGAGAACGTCCGCAGCATCTGACGCGGTTCACCATCGACGGAATGACCTAGAGGCCCCCGGAGGAGGCGCAAGGAACGCGTCTCCCCCGGGGGCCTTCTTGCTGACAGGCCTCGGGCGTTCCGCCCGCTCCGCCGCGCCGGGCTCGCTGGCTCAGTTCACGCAGACGTAGCTGAAGGTTCCCGTGGTCCCCTTCGCCTGGAAGCCGACCGTCCCAGCCGGGACGGCCCGCTTGGGGATCAGGCTCATGAGGGGCACATCGAGATCATCGACGTAGACGTCGAACTTCGCGCCGTCGAATGCGATCCGGACCGTGTAGGGAACGCTCGGATCGACCACCTTGCTGGCCTTGACCTTCGCGACCGCGTTGCCGCCGACGAACTCTTTGAGGAGCCAGACGTTTTTCCCCGCGTTCGCCGAGAGCTCCATCCTGTTCTTGCTGTCGGCGTACCAGCCGATCAGCGCGATGGTGCTGTCGCTCGACTTCGACGTCCGCATGGTCGTCTCGATCTCGCAATTCAGGCAGCCGGCGAAGGCCGGTGAGGCCACCGCGATCGCCTTCTTGCCCGGGGTGCCGACGAGGTTGCCGCCTGTCTCGCTCCAGGTGGGCTTGACGTAGGCCCAGTCCATGGCGAGAAGGTCGTCCTCGAAGGTATCCCCGAACAGCGCGCAGTTGGCTCCACGAAGGTCGTGATCGATGTGCATCGTGTAGTCGAACTCGCTGGTGCACATGGCCGCGTCGCCGGCCGAGATCGTGAAGCTGGAGTCGCCCAGGTCCGTGGGGATGCCCGAGAGCACGCCGGTGACGCCATTCAGCACGAGCCCCGGCGGGAGGCTGCCTGCCGTCACCGCGTACGAGTAGGCCGGGATCCCCCCCGAGGCGAGGAAGGCCTGGTTGTAGGGAACTCCTCGCGCGCCATCCGGAAGCACGGGCGGGAAGAGATCCAGGGCGGGGCAGACAGCGGGGATGATGAGGACGGTGTAGCTCCGGGTCGCCGTGCACATGTTGGCATCCGTCGCCGCGACCGTGAAGGTGAACGAGCCCGCGGAGAGGAGAGTCCCCGACAGGTTTCCACCCGAGCTGATCGTCGTTCCGGTGGGCAGAGTCCCCGAGACGAGCTGGAAGCTGAAGGCCGGGGCGCCGCCCGTCGCGGAGAGGTTCTGGTTGTAATTGTTGCCGGTCGTGTCGCCCGGCAGCGTGCTCGGCGTGATCGTTATCACGGGGCACCCGCCGGGATTGATGACGATGAAGTAGTCCTGCTCGACCGAGCAGGAGCCGTCGGTTGCCGTCACCGTGAACAAGTAGGTGCCCTCCGTCGTCGGGCTGCCGGTGATGGCTCCTGACGGATCGAGATTGATCCCCGGCGGCGTGCTCCCCGATGAGACGGAGAAGGTGATGGGCCCGGTGCCTCCCGTCGCCGTCAGGGTCGCGTTGTAGGCCGTCATCACGACGCCGTTGGGTAGTGTCGCAGGCGTGACCTCGATGCAGGGATCGACCGTGAGGATGTAGCCGATCCTGCCTGTGCAGAAGTTCGCATCGGTCGCCTCGACCATGATCGGATAGACCCCGGGAACGGTCGGCGTCCCGGAGAGGACGCCCGACCCCGTCAGGCTGAGCCCGGGAGGCAGCGAGCCGCTGACGACGGCGAAGGCATAGGGCTGCGTCCCGCCCGTCGAGATCGTGAGCGTCTCCATGTAGGGGCTCCCTTCCGTCGCGTCGGGCAGGGCGGAAGGCAAGAAGGTGAACGAGCACTCGACTTGCAGCGAGTAGCCCTGGTTCCCCGTGCATGTGTCGGCGTCCGTGGCGGTCCCGACGAAGACGAAGGTGCCCGAGACCGTGGGCGTGCCGGAAAGCGTCCCGGTATTGGGGTCCAGCGAGAGCCCGGGCGGCAGCGTCCCGTCAGTCACCGTGTAGAGGTGGGGTGCGGCGCCTCCGGTGGCGACGAGCGTCTCCGAGTAGGCCAGGCTCGGAGTCGCCACCGGCAGCAGGGTCGGCGAGAGAGTGATCGAGGTCGGCGAGCAGCTCGGGCCGGAGGTGATGCTGTGAGAGTAGGCCAGGCTTCCCGGGCAGAGGTTCGCGTCAAACGCCGTCACGGTGAAGTTGTTCCCCCCGGAGGCCGTCGGAACACCCGAGAGGATTCCGCTCACGGGATCGAGCGCGAGCCCGTCGGGCAGCGTCCCCGCGGTGACGGCGAAGTGGTAGGGCGGGATGCCGCCCAGGGGATCTATCGTCTCCGTGTAGAAAGCGCCGGCCTGACCGTCCAGCAGAGTCACCGGGGCCAGGGTGATGACCGGGCACGTCGGGTACTCTTCGTAGGCGCCCTGGTCGCAGGCTATCCCCTGCGGCCGCGCCAGGCCGCGCTGATCCACCGCCTCGCAGGCCCCGCTCGTTCCCCCGGAATCCAGCGCGTCGCTGCCGGACTGAGGCGCTCGCGTCAATGTGCGCCCGCCGTTGTTCTGCAACGGGCCGAGCAGAGGATCCACCGACGTGATGTCGCCGGCTCCCAGGCCCACGCAGCCATCGGTGTCCTCCACGAGATTGCCTCCGAGTGAGGTGAGGTCGGCCTCGCAGTCGTCGTTCGGCCCCGAAGCGGTGTTGTTCGCCATGACGCTGTTGGCGAGGATCAGCAGGCTGTTCGGGTCCGCGTTGATCCCGCCGCCGCCGCCGCCGCCGGGCGGAGCAGGCCTGGCGATCGTCACGCTGTTGAGGCTGAGGACGCTCCCGGGGCCGCTGTAAACGCCACCGCCGCCGTCGGTCGAGGAGTTGCCGTTGAACGTGCAGTTCGTGACGGTCATCGTTCCGGCGTTGTAGACGGCGCCGCCCCGGCTGCTCCCGACGGCGGAGTTGGCCGTGAGGGTGGATCCATTGAGCGACAACGTCCCTGCGTTGAAGACTCCCCCGCCTCCTCCCTGCGCCTGGTTGAGGGTCATGCTGAACTGGTTCAGGGTGAGCGTGCTCCCCGCCGCGTTGTACACCGCGCCTCCGGCGCTGCCGCTGGCCTGATCGCCGTTGGCATCCCCCTGGAGCAGGGTCAGCCCTGTGATGGATACGTTGCCGCTGTGGACGTGGAGGATCCGGCCGACGTGGCTCTCGACGCGCGTGGCGCCGATCCCGATGATCGTGACGTCGTCCGTGATGTCCAGGTCCCCGGTCAGCCCCAGGTCCTCATCGGCACCGGCGATGTCCATGTTGTAGGTGCCGGGAGGAAGGTTTATGACGTCCGGGCCGGCGAGGGCATTCGCTTCCTGGATGGCCTCCCTCAAGGAGCAGGAGTCGCAGACGCCATCAGGCGTCGCGTCGGAGATGTCCGCGTAGGTCGTGACGCTGAAGGTGGCCGCCCGCATGGCCGCGGGGAAACAGAAGAAGATGATCGACACGCAAAGGACGGCTCGAGCTCGCTTTCTCATTCCGTTCTCCATTTCTCTCCGGGAAGATCAGGATCGGGCGGCCGCGCCCCTGCCCATCATGCTCCCAACGGTGAGGTGACGCGCGTGCGGCGCGGCGCGTTGCGGAGCCGCAGCGACGGCCTACTATGAATGGTGCCGCGCCGAGTGAATGACCAGTGCGCGGACTGGACCCCGCGGGCCGTTGCCCCTCGTCCCCGTGCAGCTTCGACTCTCCACTGCCCGCCTCAGCACCTGTCCCGGTCTGCTCGACGAAAGGCCGCTTCAGTTCGAGGTTTCCGGCGGACGGGCGGTTTGCAAGGCGAGACACATCGTGGCTCTCCGAATCGTCTGGTGGGAATGAAGCGGCGCCAGCGTCAAAAGACCGTCACAGCTCCCCGGAGGTCGGCCCCCGCTCGCCCGCGCCACGCCGCTCGGAAGGCGACGTGCCTTGGACCAAGGGTCGCGAGGGTCAGCCGCCTGAGAGAGAGACAACCCTCAGGTGGGGAATCCCGCGCACCTCTGCGGACCTCCGCCGCTCCTTTCCCCCTCCCGGGAGTGGGCAAATGATGGCTACGTAAGGGGATTCCCTTCCGGCAATCTGGGCATGTCTGTTGCAGTTTCACTCACCCGAGAGGACCGGACGCCGATCTGTCCCCCCGACGAGCATGGGATCGCGGACGGTTGGACCTGGACACAAACCGGGAGACCGCACGATGTCAGGAGGCTCGATACCGATCCGCGCTCTCGGCGCGGGAAGAGGCCCCATTTCCTCGGAACCCCAACCTCAGCCCGGACCCGCTCCGAGCGGCCATCCTGGAGGCCACCCAAGGAGCCTCTCGAAGGCGAAGGGCATGGAGGCCCTCCCCAGGCTCGACTACCACCGGTCCCCCTTCCTGATCATCTGGGAGACCACGCAGGCCTGTGACCTCGTCTGCACGCACTGCCGCGCCTCCGCGCAGCCGGAGCCCGCCGCCGGCGAGCTGACCACGGCGGAAGGTCAGGAGGTGCTTCGCCAGGCGAAGGAGCTCGGAACTCCCATCTTCATTCTCAGCGGCGGCGATCCGCTCAAGCGGCGCGACCTCTTCGACCTCATCCGCTACGGCGCCGATCTCGGCCTGCGCATGGCGACGATCCCGGCGGCGACTCCCCTGCTGACCGAGGAGGTCGTTCGCCGGCTCAAGAAGTCGGGATGCGCGCAGATGGCGCAGAGCCTCGACTTCCCCACCGCGGAGCTGCACGACGGCTTCCGTGGCGTCCCGGGCGCCTTCGCGAAGACGATGCAGGCGATCGAGTGGGCTCACGAGAACGGGCTCCCCGTGCAGATCAACACGACGCTCACGGCGAAGACCGCGCCCCACCTCGAGGCGATGGTGGAGCTCGTCCAGAGGCTCGGCATCGTCTTCTGGGAAGTCTTCTTCCTGGTGCCGATGGGACGGGGCGCGGACCTCGCGGGCCTCACCGCCGACCAGTGCGAGGAGAGCTTCGAGATCCTCTACGAGCTGCAGAAGAAGGTGGGCTTCCTCGTCAAGATCACAGAGGCCCCCCACTACCGCCGCTACGTGATGCAGCGCGAGTGGGCCGAGGAGGCCGGGAGCGCGGAGATCGCCGGCGAGGGGCACCCTGCGCGCCACGTGCAGAATCTCCCGAAGCAGCTCATCCGCACGGAGGGGCCCGGTAATACGATCGGCCTTGCCACCCAGGGAGTGAACTCGGGCAACGGCTTCATGTTCATCTCGCACGTGGGCGACATCATGCCGAGCGGCTTTCTCCCCATCAAGGCGGGCAACGTCCGTACCGACAGCCTCGCTCGGGTCTACCGGGAGTCCGATCTCTTCCGTGCCCTGCGCTCCCCCGACCGCTACAAGGGGATCTGCGGCTACTGCGAGTTCAACAAGATCTGCGGCGGCTCACGCTCGCGCGCCTACGCGCTGACCGGCGACTACATGGAGACCGACCCCTGGTGCGCCTACCGCCCGAAGCCGCGGGCGATCGCGCCGACTTCGCCTTGATCGGCGATCACCTGGGAGGCCGGGCCGTCCGACCCGCATCCAACCGATGCACAGCCGCATCGAGACCCTAGTCCCCGTGGATCAGACATTCGTCTGCCCGGACCACAGACCTCCCGGGCGCTCAGTCTGAGGGCATGCGGCGTCGGCACGAGGCGTCGCGTCCGGGTCAGACCCAAATCCCCGATGGAACGCCTCGGGACACTTGCTCGAATCGAGATTGACAGGATCGTGAAGTGGTGGTAGATACACAGGCAATATCAACATCCCATTGGTTGTTATGAATCATCGCCCGCCGGGGTACGCGCCTCTCCACCTGCCAGTACCTGGCTCGATCGGCCCTGGTGCGACTGCCGCCCGGAGGTCTGCGGAGGGCCTCCGTCTCGCGGCGCCGGTCGGCCCGCTCGATACTTCCCCTCGGCGCCTCTTGCGGTGCCTCCTCGGACCATCGCTCTCACTTCTCGCGCTTGGATCTCTGACGCCTCTCTCGGCGCAACCTGCGCGCCAGGGCTCGGGATTTCAGATAAACGAATCGCCCATACCCTACGCGTACCCCGGGGCCGTGGCCATAGATGCCGCCGGTGGGTTCGTCGTGGTGTGGCAGGGCGGCTATTCCGGCTACGGGATCCTGGGGCGCAGGTTCAGCGGCACGGGCAACGAGATCGGCGGCGAGTTCCAAATCAGCGCACAGACGGGTAGCAGCACGGGTCCGGACGTGGCCGCCGCCCCCGACGGCCGCTTCGTCGCTGTCTGGGTTGACTACGGTCAACCCACCAGGATCCGGGGCCGCCTCTTCGACAGCAACGGGGCTCCCGCGGGCGGCGAGTTCCAGGTGAGCCTTTCGAGTGGAGACCTCTATCTTCCGGCCATTGCGATCGATCCCGCGGGCGCGTTCGTCGTAGTCTGGATAGATTACTCCGGAGCAAAGCAGATCGCGGGCCGAAGATTCGACAGTACCGGCGCCCCACTCGGCGGAGAGTTCCAGGTGGATTCGTTCTCACCCTATCCGTACTACTCGGGGACCCCGTCTGTCGCCATGGACGCGTCAGGCAACTTCATGGTGGCCTGGTCCGCCGGGGACTACTACGGTGCAGAGGAAATCTTCGCCCGAGCCTTTGAGAGCAGCGGGGCTCCCCGCACAGCCGTCTTCCGGGTCAGTAGCGGCAACACGAGGTACGTGCAGCACGCCGGAGTGGCCTCGGATCTCGCGGGCACCTTCGAGGTCGTCTGGAGTTCGGGAGACTTCTACTACAATCAGCCCGGCGGGATCTTCGCTCGCCGCTTCGACTCGATGGGCGCCTCCCTGGGAGGCGAGTTCTTTGCCAGCGCTCCTCCCCAGGCGGTGCGGTCTGGAACCTCCGTGGCCGCGGACGCCTCGGGGAAGTTCGCCGTGGCCTGGCATGAGCGCTCGGCGAACGGCTACGCCAGCATCGCCGCGAGGATCTTCGATTCGACGGGATCCGCCCAGGATGGGGTGTTTACGGTCAGCTCCACGATGACGACCCCCCAGAAGTATCCCGACATTGCGATGCGGCCGGGCACGGGCGATTTCGTAGTCGTCTGGAGCGATGTGGATTACTACGGGCCGCGCCTGCTCGGCCAGCGGTTCTCCGCACCCCCGATCCTGCTCTCGGGTCCCATGAGCCTTGCGCTGAGGGAGGACGAGGGCCGGACGGCGACGTTCCATGTGACCGCCTCCGGCGCGGGCCCTTTCACCTACCAGTGGCGGAAGGACGGGGTGGATCTCACCAACTCCGGCTCCATAGCCGGAGCGACCACGAACACGCTGACGATAGTTCCTGTCGGCGGCATGGACAGCGGGGAGTACAAGTGTGTCGTGAGCGATTCATCCGTCCCCTCCAACACGGTGACGTCGGGGGTTGCCACCCTCGACGTCATCCTGACCGGCACGCCACACCCTCTAGGGACCGACTTCCAGATCAACACATCCACTCTGGACAGCCAGTACTCACCCGCGCTTGCCGCTCATGCCTCCGGCGACCTCGTCGTCGTCTGGAACGACAATGACTCAGGCATGATCCTGGCTCAGAGGTTTGACAGCGCCGGCTCCCGCCTCGGCGGAGAGTTTCGCGTGAGCAACTCGTCCGGTACCGAGCCCGCCGCAGCCGCGGACCCCTCCGGCGGGTTCGTGGTGGTCTGGAAGGGTCCCCCAGGGGCGATTTCCGGTCGCAGGTTTGACAGCACTGGCTCGGCACTGGGGGGCGAGATTGCTGTAGTCAGCGGCGCAGCCGGATACCTCTCACCCCCATCCACCATGATGAGCACATCGGGCGAGTTTCTCGTGGTCTGGGGAAGCGCGCCTCCAGGGAGCGCGCCCTCCGCTGTCCTGGGGAGGCTCTTCGACGGTGCCGGCGCGCCTCGGGGAGCCGCATTCCAGATCAACACGACTCCAGGCCGCCGGGTCATTGCCGAGGCGGCGGCATCTGCCGCCGGCAACTTCGTCGTCGCCTGGAGCAGTGAACGCAGCTACACGAGCGCCGATGTCCGCGGCCAGCGAATCGACGCCACGGGCTTGCGCGTCGGACCGGAAATCCTGCTGAGCACGAGTGCTGCGGCCAGGTCCGTGCCTTCGGTCGCCGCCGACTCGGGTGGAGGCTTTCTCGCGGTCTGGGGCAGCGACGGCTCCCAGGCCCCCGCCCGGATCGTGGCGCGCCGTGTTGACAGCGGCGGCGTTCCCGTAGGCGCCGAGATCTCCGTGGCGAGCCTCACCCCCGAACCCGGTGCCGGACGACTGGCGAGCCCCGATGTGGACGTGGGCGACGCCGGCACGTTCGTCGTGACCTGGACGGACCAGGACCCCTACTACCACAGCGATATCTTCGCCCGGGTCTATGACGATTCGACAACGCCCGTTGGCAGCCCCTTCCCCATCAACTCCCGGCGCGGCCAGTCACAATTGCGGCCGGCGATCGAGATGCTGCCCTCGGGTGAGTTCGTGGCCACCTGGGAGAGCTTCCGGCAGGATGGCAGCGGATTCGGAATCTTCGCGCGGCGGTTCACGCTCTCCCTTCCGCCGTCGAACGAGCCGCCCGTGGCGGACGCCGGCTCCGACATGCACTTGGAGTGCACCTCGCCTGCGGGAGCCAGCGTTCGGCTCGACGCCTCGTCGTCGTCGGATCCCGATTCGTCGACGGGGACAAACGACGACATCGTGAGGTTCGAATGGATCGAGGATCTGGGCCTCGGATCGGAACGCTCGCTCGGAGAGGGTGAAGTTCTGGACGCCGTCCTGGCGAGCGAACTGCATTCCATTACACTCCGGGTGACCGATCACGCGGGCCTGACGGACACGGACGAGGTGATTGTAGTGGTCGCCGACACGGCCCCTCCGGCGCTCTCGGTGAACCTTTCGCCGCAGGTGCTCTGGCCCCCCAATCACAGACTGATCGAAGTGGACGTCCTCGCCTTCGCGAGCGACCTCTGCGGCGGAACGATGGTCACCCTCGCTGCAGCCGACAGCAGCGAGGCCGACGATGCACCCGGTGCGGGTGACGGGGAGACATCCGAGGACATACAGGATGCCTCGACAGGAACCGCGGACTTCCACGTTCTTCTCCGCGCCGAGCGCGCGGCGAGGGGGGCTGGCCGCACTTACACGCTCAGGTACTCCGCGACCGACGATGCCGGGAATGCCTCGTCGGCGCAGGCAGTTGCAATAGTCCCGCACGATCAGGGCGGGCAGACGGATCCGCTGCTGATCTCAGCGAGGGAAGAGCTGGCCGGCACGCTTCTGGACTGGACTCCAGTCGCCGGGGCGATCCAGTACAACGTGATCCACGGCGAGATTCTGAAGATCCGCCGGTCCGGGCAGATCATCGACCTGGGACCAACTCGGTGTGTCGAGTCCGGATCGATCGATAGGACGACCGCCGGATTCGAAGACAGCGAGCGGCCCTCCCCTGGTGAGGCGTTCTTCTATCTGGTGGAGTACGACCACGGAGCGCCGAGCGCATATGGATCCGAAAGCGCCGCCCAACCACGCGTGGCGTATTCGAGTACCTGCCCCTAGCCCGGATTCCTCACCAAGGACGCTGGAAAGATTGTGGCGTCATCGGGCGGTCCCCTGGTATCGGCACTGGGACCTGCCCTGGTGCGCCTACCGCCCGAAGCGTCGCGAGAGCCCAGGCTACACGGGCCTGATCCCCCGCTACGGGAGCGCAGGGCGAGCACATCGCGACCGCCCGGGAGACGCTCCCCGCGCTCGATGCCTAAGGGAGTTTCCTGCTCAGTGGCCGGCGGTGACGCCGTAGCGCTCTTTGTAGAACTCGTCGATCTTCCTGCGCTGCTCGGGGGACATCCCCTTCTTCCAGGCGTGCTCCGGCGAGTCGAGGACTCGCTGGATGGCGGCCATCGCCCCGGCGTCCCCGTGGGCGATCTCCTCGGCCTGTGGGATGAACTTGAAGTAGAAGTTCTCCGCCACCTCGAAGAAGCCGTGCCATTGGGTGTAGTCGGGTCCCTGCATGGAGACGCCCATGCGCGCCCGGCGCCCCTCGTGGTGCCACAGCCTGTAGAAGGTCCACTCCAGCTCCTCGTCGAAGGGGTCGGGCGTCAGCCTGCCCGCCCGGCGCAGCGCGTTCATGATGTCGAGTGCCGGCTGGCCGAACTTCTGGTTGTACATCTCGACGGCGCCGTCGTAGGACGCGTAGAAAGCGTCGACGTAGGCAGGCGAGTGGCAGGCCTGGCAGACATCCTTCATCGATCCGCGGCGTGCCTCCCAGTTCTCCAGTTTCGTGCTCACGACGGGCCTCAGCGTCCATGAGATCCTCGCGCCGACGTCGTGCGTGAGGAGCTGCTTCCTCGTGGCCGACATATGGCAGGTGGAGCAGGTCGGCGCGGCCGAATAGTCCTTGCCGACGATCCAACTCTCACCGTCGAGGTTCATCTCGCCGATCTGCGTCCTGAAGGCGATGCCATGCTTGGACTCCTCGTAGATCTCGATCTGCGGGTGGTCCGGCCCCATGTGGCACTTGCCGCAGACCTCGGGCTGCCGGGCCATCTTCGTGGTGAAGGCGTGGCGCGAGTGGCAGGCCGAGCAGGCCCCCGACGATCCGTCGAGGTTCACGCGGCCAATCCCGGTGTTGGGCCAGGTGGCCGGATCGATCAGGGGCTTCCCATCGGCGTCCCGCTTGACGCTCCCGTCGGCATCCTTCAGCAGGGCGACGACGGAGCCGTGGCATTGCCGGCAGCCGTTGGCCGCGATGATGGGCCCTTCGATGACCTCCCCGAGGACGTTGTCGAGGCTGCCGATGAACTGGGCCGCCTTCGCATGATGGGAGCGCTGGAACTCATCGGTGATCTCACCATGGCAGTTGGCGCAGTCCATGGGGCTGACAATGGTGGCGATTCGCATTCCGTTGTGCATGAACCCGTCCGCGTCGCCCTCGCCGGCCATGTGGCATTCGAAGCAGCCGACCTCGTTCGCGGCGTGCTTGCTGCCCTCCCACTGGGCGTTGATCCCCGGAGTCTGGAGGGCGTGGCAGCGGACGCACTTCGCGCTCTCCTCCGATACCGTGAAGGGCCGCTCGCCCTCCTGCGCCTCCGCGCCCCCCCACGCCGCCAAGAGCAAGGCACCCAGGATCGCGATGGAGCGGCCCGCGGAGGCCACTGATGCAATGGTCACCCTCATCGAAGCACCCCCACAGGGACAGTTGGCATGCACGGAAGGTCCCTCGCGCCCGCGCCGATGGGAAGAGGATGCAGCGCGCGGCGGATCGTGCAGATCGGCCCTCAGAAGCCGGCGACCAGCATGACATACGCCCAGTACGAAGGGTCCTCTCCGCGTGTGAGCCGCGCGAAGCGCCCCGGCTCGAAGCGCGACACCCCCGCCTCGAGGAGGCTCTTCTCGCGGAAGGAGAGCCTGTAGAGGAGATCGATCTCGTTTCCCACCCGGCTCCCCGACGAGCCCGCCGGGTCGAAGCCCAGGACGGACCCGCTGGCGCTCTTCCAGGGGCCGGCTTCCTCGTAGAGGCTGAACTGGTGCACCTTCGCGAGCGCGAAGTGGCGGCCGGCCCTCACCGACGCGCCCGCATAGGGGCTCCGGATATTCCGCCAGCCCTCCAGGTCCGCGTACCCATAGTGAGGATGGTTCGTCGGAAAGAAGTTGAAGAACTCCTCCCGGTCGCCATCGTTCGGATCTTCGTCGCCGGTCGCGATGTCGTAGCCGGCGAAGGGGCGCACCTTCACCTCCGCCCCAAACGTGACTCCTGCCTGGATGGCCCCCGCCCACGCGCGGAGATCGTCGCCGTTGCTCTCGCCCCTCTGGGCTGCGGCCTCCGCGTTCAGGTCGACGGCGCCGTACCGGTCCTTCATCCGCGCACCGACGGCCTGGATGCTGGTCTCGCCCATCGCTCCCGTCTCCCCCGCGGCCGCGATGTGGTCGGCGAATCCCAGCCAGTACCCCTCGTACTCGCGTCCCTCGGCGGGGCGCCACAGGGCATCAACCCCATAGAGATCGCTCCCTTCGGTCTCGTCCAGCGCCTTCCCGTTGGGATCCAGGGCGTTGCGTTGGGTGACTCGCGCCAGGATCCCGTCGACGCGCGAGATCTTCCGCTCGTAGCGGATCCTCGCGCCGTCGAAGGAGCGCCCCACGTTGTCCCACCCGAAGGCCCCAATGAGGCGCTCCTCGCCATAGATCCACTCCTGGCGCCCCACCGTGAGGCTGAGCCCGGGCATCCCCAGATCCGGAAGCCGCAGCCAGCCCTGGTGGAGATCCGTGTTCTGCTCGTTCGACGACGTCGAGGACTCCTCCCCGGCGATCCGCGAGTCCTGGATTTGGACGAAGGCCTCGGCAAGATTGCGCCAGGAGGCGCCCACGCCGAAGCGAAGCCTCATGAATCCCTTGAAGCTGTCGTCGTTCACGCCGGAGTCGAGGTCGAGATCCTCGCGCCACTCCGGGCGAAAGCGTGCCTCGGCGGAGAGCTTCCAGGCGAGATCGCCCGTCTTCCCCTCCACGTCCGCAAGTGCCGGGCACCAGGCCGCCCCGAGTGCTGCGAGACAGGTCATCGCTGCTCTGGCTTTCACGAGGGCCTCCCTATCGGGTGAACGGAGCAGCGGTCATGGCCTGAACACGTGAGCTCCCGCTGCTCAGTGGTTCTCGCGCGCGGTGCGAAGCTCGTTGCACCGGGCCCGAGGAGTTCTAGCAAGATCCATGCAAGACCGGAGGATCAGAAACCTCCACGGCTGGCGGGGCGCTCCGCCCCGCGCCGCCGCGCAGCGCCGCCCTCCTCGAGCGTGATTCTCCTCGGGTGCCGAGGATCGCGCAACTCATACAGCCATCGAATGGCGAGCAGAGGAGCCAATCCTCCACGCCCCAGGCACCCCGAGGCGGTGACCCTAACCGCCGCTGGCCGCCATCGCCTCGAAGCCCCGCAGTTGATAGACTCCAGTCTCACTCTCCACATGGGGGCAAGTGTATGCGCGAAGGATCCTACCTCGCCGCAGGGCTCGTCATTCTCGGCTCACTCGGGGCGGGCACTCCGCAGGCGACGAACATGGACAACGTATCCAGCACGACGGCAGTGGGAAGCAATGTCTTCCTCGCGGAATGGACGGGCCCCTACGGCGGCGTGCCGGCCTTCGACAGGATGGAGCTCGGGGCGCTGAAGCCGGCCCTGGAGGCCGGCATGGCGAAGAACCTCGAGGAGATCGACGCCATCGCGAAGAATCCCGAGCCTCCGACCTTCGAGAACACCATCGTCGCCATGGAGCGCACCGGGCGGGATGTCGGGCGGGTCTTCGCCTACTGGGGGATCTGGAGCGCGAACCTCTCGACCCCCGAGTTCCGAGAGATCCAGAAGGAGATGGCCCCGAAGATCGCGGATTTCAACTCGAAGATCACCCAGAACGGCGCCCTCTTCGCGCGGATCAAGACGGTCTACGAGAGCGCGGAAGTGAAGGCTCTTCGCCCCGACCAGCAGAGGCTCACCTGGCTCGTCTACGACAGCTTCGCGAGCAACGGAGCGACGCTGCAGGGTGCGGCGAAGGACCGGTACGCCGAGATCAACAAGCGCCTCGCCGAGCTGTACACCGCCTTCGGCAACAACGTCCTGGCCGACGAGGAAGGCTACGTCACGTACATCACGAAGGACCAGATCGGGGGGCTTCCCGAGTCGCTCGTCCAGGCCGCGGCGGCCGCCGCGAAGGAGCGCGGGCAGGAGGGTCCGTACGCGATCACGAACACGCGCTCCTCGATGGATCCGTTCCTCACCTTCTCCGATGAGCGTGCCCTGCGGGAGAAGGTCTGGCGGATCTACTACTCGCGCGGCGACAACGGCGATGAGCACGACAACAACGCCATCATCGCCGAGATCCTCCAGCTCCGCAACGAGCGGGTCCACCTCCTCGGCTACGACAACTACGCGGCGTGGCGCCTCCAGAACAGGATGGCCAGGACGCCCGAGCGCGCGCTGGCACTCCTCGAAGCCGTCTGGCAGCCCGCCGTGGCGAGGGTGAGGGAAGAGGTCGCCGACATGCAGGCGATCGCCGACAAGGAGGGCAAGGGCGTCACGATCGAGCCGTGGGACTACCGCTACTACGCGGAGAAGGTCCGCAAGGCCCGCTACGACCTGGACTCCGACGAGGTGAAGCAGTATTTGCAGCTCGACAAGCTGCGCGAGGCGATGTTCTTCGCGGCCGGGAAACTCTTCAACTTCGAGTTCACCCCGGTGCCCGAGGGGAAGGTGCCGGTCTTCCAGGAGGACGTGAAGGTCTGGGAGGTCAAGGACAGGACCACGGGCGCCCTCGTCGGCGTGTGGTACCTCGACCCCTTCGCCCGGCCCGGGAAGCGATCCGGCGCCTGGGCCACCGGATACCGGAGCCATGAGACCTTCGACGGGAAGAAGACCGTGCTCGGCTCCAATAATTCGAACTTCATCGAGGGACCTCCCGGAAAGCCCGTCCTGATCTCATGGAGCGACGCCAGGACGCTCTTCCACGAGTTCGGTCACGCCCTCCACGGCTTTTCCTCCGCCGTCACCTATCCGACCCTGAACGGAGGCGTGCGGGACTACACCGAGTTCCACTCCCAACTCCTGGAGCGGTGGCTCCTCACCGACGAGGTGATCAACGGCTACCTCGTCCATCACGAGACGGGCAAGCCCATTCCCGCGCCTCTCGTCGAGAAGATCCGCAAGGCGGAGACCTTCAACCAGGGCTTCGAGACGACCGAGTACCTCGCCTCCGCGATCATGGACATGCGCTACCACATGGTCGATCCCAAGGGGATCGACCCCGACGCCTTCGAGCGAACGGAGCTGGCCAGGCTGGGCATGCCGAAGGAGATCGTGATGCGCCATCGGAGCCCGCACTTCGGCCACATCTTCTCCGGCGAGGGATACTCCGCTGGCTACTACGGATACATGTGGGCTGACGTCCTCACCTCGGACGCGGCGGAGGCCTTCCAGGCGGCTCCCGGCGGCTTCTACGACGCCGCGCTGGCGAAGAAGCTGGTCGAGAACCTCTTCGCCGTGCGCAACGCCGTGGATCCGGCCGACGCCTACCGCGCCTTCCGTGGGCGTGACGCGACGATCGACGCCCTCATGCGTGACAGGGGCTTCCCGGTCCCGGGGAAATAGAGAGCTTGCTGAACGGACTGCCTCGGTGTGACCAAGCCCCAGGGGCGGGGCTCCGTGCCGGACGTCGGGCCAGGACATGACTCTCGCAGCAGGGTCCCGCCTCGGTCCCTACGAGATCCTCGCGCCGCTCGGCGCCGGAGGCATGGGCGAGGTCTACCGCGCGAAGGACACGCGCCTCGATCGACTCGTCGCTGTCAAGGTCCTGCCGGCCCATCTCTCCGCGCATCCCGAGTTGAGGCAGCGGCTCGAGCGCGAGGCTCGCGCCGTCTCCAGCCTCAACCACCCTCACATCTGCACCCTCTTCGACCTCGGACACCACGAAGGGATCGACTACCTCGTGATGGAGCACCTCGAGGGAGAGACGCTGGCCGAGCACCTCAAGCGCGGGCCTCTTCCCTTCCACGATCTGATGCGCGCGGCGATCGAGATCGCCGCGGCTCTCGATCGCGCGCACCGGAGCGGCATCGTCCACCGCGATCTCAAGCCCGGCAACGTGATGATGACGAAGGCCGGGTCGAAGCTCCTCGACTTTGGCCTCGCGAAGGGGATGGGCCCCGCCTCGGCCCCGTCGAACCTCACGGCCTCGCCGACCGTCACGAGCCCGCTGACGGCGGACGGGGCGATCGTCGGGACGTTCCAGTACATGGCCCCCGAGCAGCTCGAAGGGAAGGAGGCCGACGCGCGGAGCGATCTCTTCGCCCTCGGCGCCGTGATCTACGAGATGGCGACTGGAACCCGCGCCTTCGAGGGCAAGACGCAGGCGTCGCTCATCGCCTCCATCCTCAAGGAGGAGCCCCGGCCGATCCGCACGGCCGTCCCGGCGTCCTCCGCCCCCCTCGATCGGCTCGTGCGGCAGTGCCTCGAAAAGGATCCGGACGAGCGGATACAGAGCGCGCACGACGTCCGGCTCCAGCTCGAGGTGATCGCCGAGGGCGGTGCCTCCTCCGTCGAGAGCGGGACCGCGGCCGAACGTCCGGCTCCAGCTCGAACGCGTGAGCGGCTCGCGTGGGGGATCGCCGCGCTGGCCTCCCTGGCCGCGATCGCGGTGGCGGCCGCGGTGTTTCTCAAGGCGGAAGCGCCGCCGCTTCCCATCGTGTCGTCGGTCCCCCCGCCCGCCGGAGCCACCTTCCGGTCGAACATCGTGGCCATGGCGATCTCCCCCGATGGGCGGCAGATCGTCTTCGCCGCCCGCGGCGCGGAAGGAAGCGGCCTCTGGGTCCGATCCCTCGACGCCGCGAAGGCGAGGCTTCTCGCCGGGACCGAGGACGCCGAATGCCCGTTCTGGTCGCCCGACGCGCGCTCGATCGGCTTCTACGCCGAGGGCATGCTCAGGAAAGTGGATCTCTCCGGCGGGCAGAGCGACGCCCTCGCCCCCATGAGCATCTGCCTCGGAGCCTCCTGGAGCCGTGACGGATCGATCCTCTACGTCCCCGACCGGTACCTCCCCATCATGAAGCTCCCCGCGCCCGGAGGGGAGCCGGTGGCCCTGGGCGCCCCGGGCGCAGCGAAGGGCAAGAGGATCTTCTCCCAGCCGAGCCTCCTCCCCGACGGGCGCCACATCCTCTACACGGCGAACGAGAGCTGGGAGGGAGGCGAGAACAGCGGGATTTTCGTGGCGACGATCGACGGAGAGGACGAGCGGCGGATCCTGCCGATCCTCTCGAACGCGCGCTACGTGGATCCGGGGTATCTGGTCTTCGCGAAGGACGGCTCGCTCCGCGCGCAACGGTTCGACCCCGAGCGCCTCGAGCTGTCCGGGGAGCCCGTCACCCTGATGGACGCCGTCCAGTACATGGGCGTCTACCAGAGCCACCTGTTCTCGGTCTCGGACACGGGCACGCTGGCCTTCGTCGCCGGCGAGGGAACCCTGACGAGGCGGTTCACCTGGATCGATCGCAAGGGCACGGTTCTCGAGACGATCGGCAGGCCGGGAAACTTTTTCTCGCCCCGCCTCTCGCGCGACGGCAAGCGCATCGCCTTCGATCAGAGCGATGCGATGAGCGACAGCGGGGACATCTGGGTCCTCGATCGCGAGCGTGGCGTCGCGACCCGGCTCACGTTCGATCCCCGCAACGAGTCGGCGCCGGTCTGGTCGCCCGACGGCCGGCGAATCCTCTTCTACGGCAACTTCCCGAGCCGGAGCGATCTCTTCACGGCTCCCTCGGACGGGGCGGGGGTGATCGAGACGACCCTGTCGAACGGGGCCGACAACCTGGCGAGCGACTGGTCGAGCGACGGAAGGTACATTCTCTTCCAGAGCACCCGCGGTTCGGGGCTGTCAAACACCGATCTCTGGATCTACTCCATCGAGGAGAAGAAAGCCGAGCCGTGGCTCGATTCCCCGTACGCTGAAAAACAGGGGAGATTCAGCCCCGATCTGAGGTGGATCGCCTACGCCTCGAACGAGTCGGCGAGGACGGAAGTCTACGTCCGGGGATTCATGCCGGCCGGAGGGAAGTGGCGCGTTTCCAGCGAGGGGGGGGACTCCCCCGTCTGGCGGGCCGATGGCAAGGAGCTCTTCTTCGTCTCCTCCGACTCGAAACTCATGTCCGTCGCCATCCGCCCGGGAGCCACCTTCGACGGCGCCGCAGCGACGCCGCTCTTCAAGGTTCCGGGGGACATGCTCGACCTGGGCAGCACGACGCAGTACGACGTCTCCCCCGACGGCCAGAGCTTCCTCATGAACCTCGACACGCCGACGGAAGGGCAACGGATGATCACGCTCGTCACCAACTGGACGTCGTTGCTGATAAAGCGGTGAAGGTGCTCAGACCCCACCCGAATCCACGGGCATCGAGAGGCTCTCCCACGCTGCGACGTCTCCTGCGGAAGAATCCTCTGGTCGAGGCGGCGAGAGTCGAGCCTGCACCCGAATGCAATTCACGCGAGGCATGTAGAGGATGATTCCCTGGCGAGAACTCGGCCGCGCGACCGTGCCGGGGCAGACGGCGCCGCTCGTCCTCGCCCAGCGCGACGCCGAGTTCGTGATTCGCATCGGCCCCGACATTCTGATGAGCAGCCGATCGCGCGGAACCGAGGAGATCCTGGCTGAGCTGGCCTGCGCTCGGATCGCGGACCGCGCCGCAGCACGTATCTTGATAGGCGGGCTCGGAATGGGATTCACGCTTGCCGCCGCGTTGCGACACCTGCAGCCCGGCGTGCGCGTCGCGGTGGCCGAGCTGGTCCCGGCCGTCGTCGGGTGGAATCGCGGCCCGCTGGCGCATCTCGCCGGTCGGCCGCTCGACGACGCGCGCGCGTCCGTGCATGAAGCGGACGTGGCCGACGTGATTCGCGGGCAACACGACGCCTTCGACGCCATCCTGCTCGACGTCGACAACGGGCCGAGCGGTCTGAGCCGTGTGTTCAATGACTGGCTCTATTCCCACGCCGGGCTTCGCGCGGCGCACCGCGCGCTGCGGGAGCGAGGGGTGCTGGGTGTCTGGTCCGTCGCACCCGACCGAGGCTTCACTCAGCGGCTCGGCGAGGCCGGGTTCGAAGCGGAGGAGCGTGTCGCCCGCGCCCGCCGCACGAAGGGCGGCCGACACGCACTTTGGCTCGCTATCCGCATGGGAGCTGGCCCGGCGCGCTGATCCTCTCCCGCCACTCCGGGATTCCTGCCACCCGCCATCGGAGCGGATGCCGGAGACGGGAGGCGGTTTGATCAGCAAGACTAGTAAGCAGAGCAGAAGAGGTGGTGGAGGCGGCGGGAGTCGAACCCGCGTCCGCAATGGAGATGCGGGTGGTGCTGGGTTCTCCATCACGGCCGGTGCCACTCGACGACCGGTGAGGCGCTCAACTCCCTGGTGAAGGGGGGCCCTGCAGCGCGTAGAGGTTGCCGTCCATGCTGCCGAAGTAGACCCTGCCTCCCGCGATGGCCGGAGACGAGGTGAAGATGTCCCACGCATCGGGGACGGTCTGCGCCGGGGAAGGATACCCGTGCAGGTTTTTCGCCTCGAATTTGCTCTCGTACTCGACGGCGAAGACCCACCTCGGCGTCCCCGCGGCGACGTCAATCGCCGCGAGCGAGCCCGCGGACGACACGAAGTAGAGCGTCTGCCCCTCCACGGCCGGCGACGACGCGATGGGCATCCGCGACTTGAACTTCCACTTCTCCTGGCCCGTCTCCTGATCGATGGCATGGAGGTGGCCGTCGAGGCTGGTGATGTAGACGACGCCATCGGCGATGACGGGAGAGGTCACGATCGGCCCGCCGGTCTTGAACGACCACTTGACGCCTTCGAGGCGCGCCGGACCAGGCGACTCGTAGACTCCCGTCCGCGCGACGTTCCCGTGGAAGGTCGCCTGGGCCCAGGCTGGCTGAGGTCGCTGGCCAGCCGATCAGGCGCTGGTCGCGAACCCGAGCGCCTCGGCCAGCTCGCGCTGCTTTCGATCCAGGGTCACGGCAGTCGGCCTCCACGCCCTCCCGAGCAAGGACCGAGCGCAACTCCGCTTCGAGCAGGTTCGAGGAGACGAGGCGGGTAAACCCCGTGAGGCGCTCTGCGGTGTCGTGTCCGTTCGGCTCGCTGAGCGCCACCGCCACCAGGCTGGAGGTGTCCACGTAGGCGAGCCTCAATCCCGGGACTCCAGAAACCGCTTCAGGGCGCCCGGCTTCCGCACAAGGGGGTCGAGATCGCCTCCATGATCACCATTGAGATTCTCGGCTGCGGCTGCGTGGGCCCGCATACCTGCCCGCGAACCATCATGAGTCAGCTGTCCGGCCACGCCCTGCGGTAGAGAAGAGCCTCCTTCCCCGCCAGAGCAGCCCGACTCCCGCCGCTCCGAGGGCACCCGTGATCACAAGGAGCGCGATGTGTCTGCTTGTCGGGCGCCCTTCGAAGCGGATCGTTCGCTCGCCGTCACCGATCAAGATGAATGGAGCCCACTGGCTGTGGGGGGCGCCCGGCGTGCGCCGGATCACCTCGAGCTTGGCCGCGCGCAGTGCGGACGTCGCGGACAGGCCGGCTCGCAGGTGTTCGTAGAACACTCCCATGAAGCGCGCGGCGCTTTCGTCGTTGACGTTCCAGAGAGTGGCGACAACGGCACCCGCTCCCGCATGCAGGAACGCCTGCGCCAGCCCCTGCACGCCCTCGCCGGCGAGCACTCGGCCGCGCGCCGTCTGACAGGCGGACAGCACCACGAGGTCCGAGGCCAGATTCAGACGATGGATCTCGCGTACTTCCAGAAAACCGTCCTCTCCCGCTCGCTGCCCCGGCCCCGCGGCGAGCAGCAGCGCGGATCGAGAAGGCCACCTGAGGTTCACCAGACCATGCGTAGCGAAGTGGATGATGCGGAATCGATCGAGTCGTGTCGTCGCCAGCAGCGCTTCGCGCGCATCGTCCCCGACGTGAATCTCCGCCGCGTCCCCCGCCACCCGGCGCACAGCGCGAGCTTCCGCGAGAGCCTGCGGAAGCGGCGGCAGCACGCCGTCCGCCCCGCGATCCCGCGCCCTCGCGCCTGCCCGAACTGATGCCTCCCGGCTCCACGCCAACCCCGCGCGTGGCGCCGCGGCGCCTTCGCCGGGGTAGGCGAGCAGCAGCACGTCCTTCATGCCCTCCGAGGACGCGTCACGGCGCGTCTCCTTCAACAGCGCCAGCAGGGTGGCCGAGGGCGCGTAGGAGATGGTGAAATCCTCGACAAGCGGCCGCCTGCCGGAGTCACCCCCGCCGGATTTCCCCGGCAGCGTCTCGAAGGGGAGAAAGCTCAGGATCCCATCAGGCAGAATGATCAACTGCGTGATTTCCGGCGGCAGCAGGGACAGCACGGGAGCCAGGAGCTCGGAGTGCAGATGCTGGCTGACCTGTTGCCAGGTCGGGTCTTCTCGGCGAGCGATCAGGTCGAGGTAGTTGCGGACTCGCCCTTCGAGCGCCGGGACATTAACGTCCAGCCGGAGCGCGTGGTACTCATGCTCCGTTACCACGAAGACGAAGAGATCCGCGCGCGCCACGAAATAGGCCACAAGCGCCGTCCGGGAACCCATCTGCGCCTGTGCGTTCAAGGCCGACAGCGGAACGAGGCTTGCGCGCATCGGCCCGCTCTCTTCACGGAGCGATTCGATCTCCGATTCGGCCCGATCCAGACGCGTCGTGAGGGCCCGCCTCCGCGCGCGCGACGTGCCGGGGCTCAGGAGGCTTTCCTGCAGCCCGCGGATGTCGGCGGCCAGGTCGTCCTCGCGACTTACCGGCAGGTGCGCGCCCTCCTCGCGAAACGGGCTCCGAGCCTCGGCCACGGCCTCCACGAGACGGCGAGCCCGCGCGCGCTCCTGGATCTCGAAGGCTTCCACGAGATCCCCGCCCTGCGGGGACGAGGCGCGGCGTTCGAAGAGCAGCGCGACCAGGTCTTGATAGACGGACTGGTGCTTGTCGAAGAATGTTTCTTTGTAGTGCTCTGATACGATCCGGCTGCGCCGTGATTCGATCTCGATGACGGCCCGCCGGTAGAAGTCCACCGCCTGATCCAGGTTTCCCATCGCGCGATGCACCGCCCCGAACCGCGCGTGAAGTATCCACATGACAGGCGAGCGGCTCTCCTCCATGAGAGCCTGCGCCTGCTCGAGGTACTTCAGCGCGCCGGGCGGATCCCGCGACGACAGCAGCTCACCCATGTGCATGAAGCCGGCCGCGGCGTGTGCCCCGGATCCGAACGTCAGGATCAGATCCAGAGAGCGGCGCTGCGTCTCAATCGCGTCGTCGATGTGGCCGAGGCCGGCCAGCGCGCGGCTCAGTGCGGACAGCGCCCAGGCCTGCTGGGGGTTCAGCCCGAGCTTCTGAGCGGTAGCCTGAGCCTGCCGCAGGGGATCGAGGGCCTCGTGATGGAGCCCGGAGGCCATGTACAGAGTTCCGATGCGCAGCAGGGCGTGGTGCAGCACCCACTCGTCGTCCAGCTCACGGCCGATCTCTAGCGCCTCTTCGTAAGCCGAGAAGGCGCGATCGTCATCCCCGAGCCGCTCATACGCCCCTCCGAGATTCTCCAGCGCCGAGGCAAGGCCCGCCTGGTCGTCCAGCCTCGCATAGGCCTCGCGGGCTTCCTCGAAGTACGGCAGCGAATCCTCGGCGCGCTCGAGGTACTTGAGCATGATCCCGATGTTCTTTTGTGCGTCCGCCTGCATCCCCTCCTCGCCGGCTTCGCGCGCGAGGGAGAGGGCCTGCTCGTAGAGCCGCAGAGCGTCCTGGTATCGTCCCATCGAGAACCACGCGTCGCCCTTCGCCTCGAGGGCGCGAGCATGCGCGCGAGGGTTGGCCGCCCCGGTGGCCACGCGGAGCGCCTCGTCCGCCAGCCTCAGCGCCAGATCGAGGTCACCGATCTCCATCGCGACTTCGGACAGGCCGGAGAGACTTGTCGCCTGGGCGGAGGCGTCTCCCGTTTTGCGGGCCTGCTCGAGGCTGCGCTCGTACTCGATCCGCGCCTGTAGAGGATCCCGCGTTGGGGACGCATCATCCGCCAGCGGCGCCACGACCGCGGCGGCGGCCACAACCACGGCCGCTCCGAGCGCGCATCTCATGGCGCAAGCGTGAACTGGCGCAGCGGGGATTGACGTTGCTCCAGCCCCTCGACCCAGAACACGCGCCAGAAGGAGGGCTCTCCGGAAACGAGGCGCGCGCCGGCTTCCGGCGGCAGCACGACGTGTGTCTGAGACACGCGCGGGCTCTTCCAGATCACCGTTGACGCGGCGTCGTAGAGAACCACCCAGTAGACATCGGCGCCAGGCTCGGGAGACCACGAGAACCGGGGCGGTGGAGCGGCGACCATGGCCAGGTCGGGCGGTTCGGAGGAGGTTCGCTCGAGGGCTGCGGACTCCGGATGCGCGGACCGATCCGCGCTTCTGTCGTCTGTGATGCGTTCCCGCCACAACACCCAGGAGACACCGGCCCCCACGATCAGCACCGCCGCGGCCGCTGCGACACCTCTCCTCCACGCGTGGGAACGCGGCGCACCGGGCTCCTTCAGCTCCTTCGCTGCGTGCTCGTGGAGCGCGAGCAGGCTGCGGTACATGGGGAGGCAGCTCCGGCAGGACACGATGTGATCGGCGAGCGCCCCGGATCCCGTGATCACCAGCTCCGCCAACTGCCCGGGATCGGGGCACCTGTCGGAGCCATCGACCTGGAGCGTCTTCCCGGCCCGGCGCCAGGCTTCGAGATCCGGGTCGTCATCCTGGATGTCAGGCACCGCGCTTCTCCAATCCGGCCCTTGCCCTGAGGGCCTCCATGCCGCCGTAGATGTTGTGCCGAGCCACTGATTCGCTCCATCCGAAGAGCGCGGCGACCTCCTTGTGGTTCATTCCCGCCAGATACCCCCTGAGAGCGCGAGACTGGTCGAGGGGCAGCGTTTCCAGCGACTGAGCGATCAGCAGAGCGCGCTCCACGGGCAGCAGTCCGCGCTGAACGTCCGCTCGAGGCTCGGCCGGTACCGGCTCACCGGGCTCGGCCGCGCCCCCGGCTATGCCGAGCTTCTGTACCACCGCGAGCGCCGTCGTCAGCGCCACCTTGTAGAGGTAGGAGATCGGATGTTCGATCTCTTTCCCGGACTGGAGCCTCTTCCAGAGGGCGAGGCGAACCTCCTGCTCCACGTCCGGGATCAGGAACCCGTGGTGCTTTCCGCAGACGCGGCGGACAGCGCTCGCCATCACGCGGGCGTGCTTTTCCACCAGCCGCCCGAATTCATCGGAGCGTGAGCTCAAGTGCCCTGTGTCCCTCGGGGCCGATTATATCCCCCGAAGCATCCCTGGAAAAAACATCCTCCCACCCTCTCCTACCCATCAGGGAACGCTTACACGAGAGGAGATTGCGCCCCATGAAACGCTTCGCGGCCCATGTTTCCGTGCCGTTGATCAGCTTTGTCACCGTCGTCCTCATGACCCCCGCGCGAGTGCTGCACGCCCAGGCTCCCCAGTTCGCTCAGGGGCCGTTCACCATCGGCCAGACGTGGTTCATCGGCCCGGGCACCTCGACCGGAGTCCTGCCTCTCACGAACCCGCCCCGGCTCCGTGTGGACACCAATGGCAACGGTACAGTCAATGACCCGGTTGACGCGATCTACGACCTGCCCTCCGCGATCGCGCCCGACCCCAGCTGGTCACTCGAGTACCGCCTCTCGCCCTCTCAGGACGCCCTCTACGTCAAGAAGATCTCCAGCAATGGCGCGACGCTCCCCCCGTGCTTGACCGCCAACGACGCCAAGATCTACATGTACCATCTGGATGGCGCGCCCCTGATGACGCCTTTCACGGGAGAGCAGGGCGCATGCATGAAGGGGAGTCTCCTCCCCCCACTCGGAGCGTTGAGCATCGACCCGCGGTTCCACGACCAGCCGAACGAATGCATCCGCACGATGGCGCTCTCCGGAAACGGGGAGAACGGGAACCAGGCCATCCTGTGGGCGGATCTCGTGAACGGCGTCATCCACGTAGACAGGAACACATACGATGAGGACGTCTTCGGCGTCCAGGGGATCCAGTTCGCGCCGTCGGGAAACGCCGCCTTCGTGATACACGGCGCAGGCCCGGGCCAGGCACCGCCGACGAGGTACGCACTGATCGATCTGTGCAAGAGCCACACGGCGAACGTCACCGACATGGCCGTGACCCCGGGGAACTGGCCCGCCGGGACAAGCATCACCGCGCACGTGGAGCCGGATGGGCCGATGGGCCTCCAGATGCTGCTCAGATCCGACGGCGCCCCCGTTCTCAACAGCGAGATCGCCCTCGATCTCTCCTGCTGCAATCCGTCAGCCACACAGGCCTGCTGCCCGCCGGATGGGCTGTGCGATGACACCGTCACGCCGGCGGAATGCACTGGAACCCTGAATGGGATGCCGGATCCCGGCGGCAGGCAGTGCCCCGACGTCCAGTGCCCGCAGCCCTGCTGCAAACTCAACGGGACGTGCGATCCGGTGCTCGCCGCGGACTGCGTCGCTCTCGGCGGCTCGGTGCGCGCGGCCGGGGACACGTGCAGCTCTCTGCCCGCCTGCCCCGCCCTGAGGCTGCAAGCGGACGTCATCGGCCCCGGCCTGGTGACGCGAGGCGCCGTGTTCCCCTACACGATCGAGTTTCAGAACCTCGGCACGCTGGCGGCGACGCTCGTCCGGCTCGAAGACGACCTCCCGTCCGGGATCCAATTCGTTTCCGCCAGCAACGGCGGCACTCTGGCCGGCAACACGGTTGTCTGGAATCTGGGAAACCTGGCGGCCGGGGCCTCCGGCACGGTGACCCTGTCGGTGCGCGCGGGCTGCGGCGCCAGCAGCTACACCAACAAGGCGCGCATCACATCCAGTCAGGGGCTTACCTTCTTCGGCTTCCAGGACTTCACGCTGGTGACGCCTCCCGCTCCGGTGACGATGTCCGTGGCGTCGTTCCCTTCCAGCGGCCTTCCGCTCAAAGGAGGCGATCTCGTCACGCACACGGTCACTCTGATCAACACGGGCGCTTCGGCGACCTCCACCCTGCGCATTCCGTTGACGCCGGGCGAGGCGATGACGTTCGACGCCGTCCTCGACTCCGGAGGCGGCCTCGTCACGACGCTCACGCCATCCTCGATTATCTGGGATGGAACCCTCGCTCCCTCGGCGGACACGGCCATCGTTCTGACAACCCGGCTCAACGCCTGTGTGGGCATCAGCGAGACCCGCCTTGAAGGAGACAACACCTTCCCCAACGGCGACCTCACTGTGCGCGACGCCTGCGGCGAAATGCTGGGCACCGCGCGGGCCGACACGCTCCCCGTGCAGCCGGCCCTCGATCTGGCGTTACGCGCGACCAACCTGAACCCCCCGGCGACGCTGAAGGGACGAGTCCTGTTCCGCAGAATCCACATGCAGTTGACGCGCCCGGGGGCGCCCCTTGAGTTCGAGATCACCATCGGCAACCCGGACTCCGCGCCCATCGCCCTGGCTTCCCTTTCGTTTCCGATACACGCGGCGATCACACCCGCGGGCAATCCCCCGTTCCTGGGGCCGCAGCCTCCGGGCACCACGTACGATGCCCCAACACGGACCATCTCCTGGTCCGGCCCTCTGGATCCGAACGTGCCGCCGTTGAGAATCACGTTCGGGGGCTCGTTCACGGCACCGACGCTTCGCACCGTCACTCTCAGCGTCTCCGCTTCCAACGGCACCTGCACCGTCGGCCACCAGTTGCGGCTCGCCAAGGTGCCCCAGCCGCCGGCCGGGCCGCACGTGGTCGGACTCAGCTACACGGACCTGTTCACCTTCCAGCCAGACGTGGATCTGCTGCCTCAGAGGCAGGTCGATCTCCCCACCGATGAGGGTCCCGCCGGTAGCAGCATGGGCCGTGGGGCCAACGGCGACGTCTGGCTCACGACCCGTCCCCTGTTGCGCTTCAACCCTTACACGCTGGAGCTGCAAGCCGTCGACCCGGATATCGTCGCCGCGATGGGAATCCAGGGGTTCGACGACGTCGCAGTGGACCCCACCGACGGCTCGCTGATCCTGGCGAGGAGCGGAGGGGGCTTCGTCCGGCACATCCCGGGTAGCAGCAGCTTCACGCCCTTCGGTCCGTTTACGACCGGCCCGCCGGGGTTCTTTGGGCTCAGGCAGGTGTTGGTCGAGTCCACCGGAAGGATCGTCTTCATATCGTGGGATACTGGCAGCATTTACCGCTTCGATCCGGCATCACCCGCCGATATTGAAGTCGTAGGTTATGGCGATGGCCTCGCGCTCGACACCACGGGAGACTATGTGACTGTGGCTGCGAGTCTTGGCGGGTCTCTCTCCCATGTCCATCGTGACACCCTCGACTTGACAATCCTCATTCCAGATCTTTCCGTCGTGACGGGACGGATCGACTTCGTGACCGAGGTGACGGTCGGGCCGAACGGCGACATCTACTTTGGAGATGAATCTTTCAGGCTTTTCAGGGTCCGGCGCGGGCCGTCGATCACAACGGACACTCTGAACGCAACCTTGTTCAGAAACTTGACCGATCTGGCGTTTGTTCCCGGCGGCTCCTGCGTCCCGACGGGTCTGGAGATCTGCGACGGCGTGGACAACGACTGCAACGGGACCGTGGATGACGGAAACCCCGGCGGCGGCGCGGGGTGCAGCACCGGGCTTCCGGGCGCCTGCGGCCCCGGCACGACGCAATGCTCCGGCGGCTCGGTGCAATGCATCCAGAACAACCAGCCTTCCACGGATCTCTGCGACGGGGTGGACAATGACTGCAGCGGCCAGGTGGACGAGGACTTCGTCTCCACACCGACGGCCTGCGGGGTCGGCGCCTGCGCGGCCGCCGGTGTGACGATCTGCTCGGGAGGCGTCCCGGGGAACACCTGCGCACCGGGGGCTCCGGCGACGGAGATCTGCGACGCCGTGGATAACGACTGCAACGGAACCGTGGACGACGTCACCGGCGGATGCGGCTTCGTCGTCGTGGATCCGACTCCGGGCGAGGTCTTGAGCTGCTCGACGCCGGCGCCTCCCACGATCACCTGGCTGCCGGGGGGGTACGACCGCTACCGGGTTTTCGTCTCGTGGGATCCGAACCTCGCCGGCAAGACGAAGGTCAGCAGCGGGGGCAATCTATTGAGGTCCGCCTCGTACACGGTGCCTCTGAAGAAGTGGCTCCGCGCCTGCGCCAACGCCGGGCAGGGCCTGTACATCGCCGTCTACGGCCTGGATCGCGACCTCCCGAAGGGAGATCCGCTCCGCGAGGCGTTTACGCCGACTGTGATGGTCTCAACGAACTGAGCATGTGGGCTTCCCCCTCTTCCCTCCAGCAAGAAGATCCGAGGGGAGCGGAGCCGGCAAATCAGGAGCGGGTCGCGAACCCGAGCGCCTCGGCCAGCTCGCGCTGCTTTCGATCCAGGGTCACGAAGGCGAGATCCGGGAGCCTCCGCTTGAGGAACAAGGCGCAGGCGAGGTGCCAGAGGTCTCCACCCTTGAGCCTCCCTAGTGCGAGGATCTCCCGGAACTCGGGCGTGAGGGGCCGGTCGGGATAGACCCAGCCGAGCCACGAGAGCAAGGGCGAGCAGTCGGCCTCAACGCCCTCCCGAGAAAGGACCGAGCGCAGCTCCGCTTCGAGCAGGTTCGAGGATACGAGGCGGGTAAACCCCGTGAGGCGCTCCGCGGTGTCGTGTCCATTCGGCTCGTTGAGCGCCACCGCCACCAGGCTGGAGGTGTCCACGTACGCGAGCCTCAATCCCGGGACTCCAGAAACCGCTTCAGTGCGCCCGGCTTCCGGGCGAGGGGTTCGAGCGTGCCGGCGGGAGCGCCGGGACGGGAGAGCACTCCTTGCTCCTCCAGCTCTCGCAACGTCTCTTCGGCTTTCTGCGCGCCGTAGATCGGCCGGACCTCCGCCACCGCTTCGCCCCTGTACGAAATGGTCACATGCTGGCCAGCACGGACCTTCCTCAAGATCTCACTGAACTTCGCCTTGGCCTCGTAGGTCGAGTATTTCCGGCTCACGCGGGGACGGTAGGCGATCTGGTCAGACTAGTCAAGTCTCTCCGGCCCTCGGGACCTTCCCTGTCGAGATGTGCGGCTGGAATCGCGGCGCGCAGGGCACGAAGTTGGGGCCCGAGGGAGGTGAGTCAGGTTGACCTGTCCCAAGTGCGGGCATGCGGGACCGGAGGGAGCGGCGGAGTGCGCCCGCTGCGGCGTCATCTTCCGGAAGATCGCCGGCAACTCCATCCCACCGCGGCGCACTTTTCCGCCGCCGGTCATCCCCGGGATCTCCGGCGGGCCCGGGCGAGAGCACCCGCCGTGGGCGGGACCGGCCGGCACTCTCCCGCCGAAGGCGACGGCTTCTCTCGCGAGTCTTCACCAGGGCAACGGGCCGCTGCTCGACGAAGGTGGCCGTCGCGCGCTCCTCATCGGAGGTGCGCTGGCGCTCGCCTGCGTCCTGGTGCCCTTCCCCAGGTTCATCTTCGGGCACCTGACGATCCTGCTCCACGAGTTCGGCCACTTCGCGGCCAACTGGATCTTCGGCTACCCCTCCATCCCGGCTTTCGACTTCCTGCACGGGGGCGGTGTGACCATCCACCAGAGCCGCCATCCCGGCGTCATGGTCCTCATCTATGCTGCATTGGGGCTCGGCATCTTCCATCTCAGGGCGAGCCGCGCGGCGATGGCAGCCCTGGCCGCAATCACGGCGGCCTACAGCCTTGCCGCCTTCACCTCCATCCACGAAGTCTTGCGTCTTTTCATGGGACACGGCTCCGAGCTCATCTTCGCGGGAATCTTCCTCCACCGCGCCATCAGCGGGGAGAGGATCCAGATCCGGGCCGAGCGGCCTGCCTACGCCTTCGCCGGAGCCTTCATCCTGCTCCACGACATCCATTTCGCCTCGGGGCTGCTCCTGAACCAGGAGCGGCGCGTAGAGTACGAGCTGGCCAAGGGGGGCGGATCCTGGATGGACTTCAGCCAGATTGCCGAGATCTATCTGGGCACGGAGTTGAAGAACGTCGCCGGGCTTTTCCTCTTCTGCTGCGCGCTGCCTCCCCTTCTCTGCCTCATCGTCCACCGGCGGCGGGCGGCGTGACGACCATGCTCGTGGCGGCGGTGCTTCTCGCGGGCGCCGCCGTCATCGGCGCCCCGGCCGCCGAGCAGGGACCGGAAGGGCAGGAGGCACCCTCGACCCGTCGAGCTGCCGGCGCGGCCCGACCGAGGTCGAAGTCACCTTCCCGCTGCGCGGTGTCCTACGTCTCGTCATCGCCGGGAATCCGCTCACGGCGAAGCGCCATCCCTCGATGGGCTAGAATGTCGCCGCCATGGGCCGCATCCAGGGAATGAAGGACGTCTACGACGACGTGGTCTCTCTCATCGGGCACACTCCTATCGTGCGCCTGAACCGGATGGCCAGGGACCTCGGGACCACCTTCTACGTGAAGCTCGAGTACCTCAACCCCGGCTCCTCGGTGAAGGACCGCATCGCCGTGCAGATGATCCTGGACGCGGAAAGCTCCGGGGCCCTCAAGCCCGGCGGGACCATCGTGGAGTGCACCTCCGGGAACACGGGCATGGGGCTCGCCCTCGTGGGGGCGGCCCGGGGCTACAAGTCGGTCCTCGTCATGCCCGACAAGGTCAGCGACGAGAAGATCAAGGCCCTGCGCGCCTTCGGAGCGCGGGTCGTGACGACGCCCACGGCCGTTCTTCCCGACGACCCCCGCTCCTACTACAACGTCGCGCGGCGCATCGCCGAAGAGACTCCCGGCGGCTGGCTGGCCAACCAGTACCAGAACCTCTCCAACCCGAAGGCCCACGAGAACACGACGGGGCCCGAGATCTGGGAGCAGATGGGCGAGCACCTGGAGGCCGTGGTGGTTGCCACCGGAACCGGCGGCACCATCTCGGGGATCGGGAGGTTCCTCAAGGCGAGGAAACCCTCGATCAAGATGGTCGCGATCGACCCCGTCGGCTCCGTCTTCTACGACTACTGGAAGTCCGGGAAGGTCACGGAGCTGGTCAAGAGCTACAAGGTCGAGGGGTTCGGGGAGGACTTCATCCCGGGTACCATCGACTTCAGCGTCATCGACGAGGTCGTCCAGGTGAGCGACAGGGAGTGCTTCCTCACGGCGCGCGAGTTGACGCGCCTGGAGGGTATCTTCACCGGCGGCTCCGGTGGCGGCGCGGTCTGCGGAGGATTGAAGTACGCGAAGGCGCATCCCGAGATCAGGACGATCCTCATTCTCGCGCCGGATTCAGGCTCCCGCTACCTGAGCAAGGTCTTCGACGACCAGTGGATGCGCGAGAACTCCTTCCTGGAGGCCGCGGGCACGCTGGGGACCGTCGGCGACCTCGTGGCCACGCGCGACCTCCGGCTGGTGACGGCGGCGCCCGGCGACAGCGTGGCGGCGGTCATTCGTCTGATGAAGAAGCACGGGATCTCGCAGGTTCCGGTTCTCGGGGAAGGCAAGCTCCTCGGAATCATCGAGGAGGCGCACCTGCTCAAGGCCATGCTCGCGGATCCGGCCACCGTG
This sequence comes from uncultured Acidobacteriota bacterium, assembly GCA_964568735.1. GTDB lineage: Bacteria > Acidobacteriota > Polarisedimenticolia > JACPZX01 > JACPZX01 > CAZMRF01. The sequence goes on along the minus strand of CAZMRF010000004.1, from coordinate 48,628 downwards.
GACCATCCGGTCGCCGACATGGTCGCCCACCACTACACGATCGTGGAGCCCTCCCGGCCCGTCGCCGAGCTCGCCGCCGCCTGCGCCCGCGGAAACGTGGCCCTCGTGAAGGACGGGGAGAGGATCACGGCGATCATCACGAACATCGACCTGATCGACTACCTCTCCAGCCACATGTCCTGAGCGGCTCCGCCGGCTCCTACGTGCGCACGGCGCCCGGCGAGACCGAAACCCCTTTTCCCAGGACCAGGAGCGCCGTGGTGTAGCAGCCCGCAGCGACGAGGAATGCCGCGGTGCTGCTCGCGTAGACCAGCACGATCATGAGGGCGCTCGATCCCACCACGGATGCAGCCCCGTTACCCGCCCAGGCCCAGGCGACCAGGTGACGCTGACTCTCGTCGATGAGACGGATCCCCGCGACGAATGGCATGCCGAGAGGCACTCCGATGACCACCAGGCAGGCAAGGGTCGTCACGAGGCGGGCCCAGAACGGCAGGTATATCAGCGCGTGCGCCAGCGGGAGCAGGGCCGCCGCGCAGATCAGCGCGAGCGTTATGACGACGAGGAGGACGGGTCGAATCGCCGGCAGCGGCAGGCGCCCCATGAGGAAACTCCCGGCGCCGGCCGACGCGAGCAGGGCCGCCAGGACCACGCTGAGGGCATACGTCGGGTGCCCCAGGAATAATGTCATCACCTGGATCGCCGGCAGCTCGAAGGCCATGAATCCTGCGCCCAGGGCCGCGAAGTAGGCGAGCGGTCCCCGCAGGCTCCGCCCGGCTGCGGGAGTGCGCTCGCTCAGGAGCCAAGGGACCCCGAGCAGGATTGCGGCGAGCACGAGGGCGGCCGGGAGCCACGCCATGAGAAGCGACCCGCTCTCGGAGTAGAGCGCTTCGACATGACGCGGGAGTGTGCCCCGCGAGGACCAGGGCAGCGTGAACTGGAAGAAGTAGGGATTCGAGTCTTGCGCCGGCTTGACGATGTAGGGGTACTCATCGTAGAAGGCCTGCTTGTCGGCGGCCCTCACGAAGGCTGAGAACTCCGTCTCCTCGTTCCCTCCCGGCCGGTACAGGTACGACCAACCCCGAGCGGCGACGAAGCGGTCCAGCCCGGCGAGCTGCTCCGGCGTGAACGGCGATCGGGAGAGGAAGAAGTATCCCCAGACGTGAAGATCCTCCCTGCGGTAGTCCTTCACCGGAGCCAGGACGATGAGGTGGTCCTCCGGGCGGCGCACTCCGAGCTTCGCGAGCGCGAAGTGGGCCGTCGTGAAGAGACGCATGGTCTCCCGCGGGGGAAACAAGAGCCATCGGCGAATGGCCAGGACTCCGCGCGCGGTCAGCTTGGAATGGAAGTCCTGGATCGCCTCGCTGGTGTACAGGAAATTTTCAGTTAGACTGTAGGCACCCTGCGAGGAAGCGGTGTACGTGTCGATGGCGTACATCATGATCAGGTCGAACGAGCGGGGAGAAGAGCGCAGCGCGTGGCGCCCCTCGTCCACGACGTTCTCCACGATCGGGAGGTGAAAAAGATCGTCGTTGAGGGCGCGGTCCTCCTCGAGGTTCCACCGCATGATGGTGGGATTGATGTCCACCGCAAGGACGGACGAAGCGCCGGCCTCCACCGCGCCGACCAGCTCGGGACCGGCTCCGACGCCGATGATGGCCACCGCCGGCTTCTCCGCCGCGATCAGGAACTCGGGGGAGGCGCCATCGGACATGACGCGCTCGAAAAGGTCCGTCGAGGCGTCCCCGTCAATGACGTATCGGCCCGGCCGCAGCGAGTCGGTCCTGGCGATGTGGTTCCACTCCGACCGGACGGATCCCGATGCGCGCTGGAACTTCACGTTCGGGTCCAGTCCATCCGGCCGCCACAGGGCAGCGAGGAGCAGCGCCGTCAGGATCAACAGGGTGGTCACCGACCACCTGCCGGCCGCCCTCTCGCCTGCGGCCCCCTCCCTCCCCGTTCTCTCCCCGGTCCTCCGGGCTCGCATGGCGCTCCCGCCTCGATTTCGCCAGGCTTCGTGCGCCAGGAGGAAGGCGGCGGCAGCGGCGGCCATGAGGCCGGAGATCAGGAAGGCCCGGATGGGCCCGGCCTTCCACATGAGTCCCACGGACCCGAGAGCGCCCATCGATGCGCCGGCCAGATCGCTCGCGTAGAGCATTCCCACTCTGTTCTTGAGCCGCGTGAATACGAGGGTGAGGACCATGCCGCCGCAGAAGTTGAGGGCGGCGAGGAGCGAGGCGAGAAGGATCAGGTACCAGGGAGCTGCCCGCACATCCACCTTGGCGAAGGCGAGAGTGGGGCTTGGTGAGAGCCACGAGTAGGTCACGAGCGTGAGGAGCACCACGGCGGCGGCGCCCAGGAGCCATCTGACAAGGCGTCCAGGCGAGGCGGACACGCGTCTCGACGCGTACACCCAGGCACCAGCCGCGGCGAGGCCCAGTTGAGCCATCGAGATCACCAGGAAGACGAAGTGGTAGTAGAACCTGTATCCGAGGAGGCGCGTCGCAGTGACCTGGGCGCTGAGAAGCGCCACGCTGACGACGAGGACAATCAAGCCGTAGGGAAGAACCGGTTCGGAGGAGATGTCCTTCTGGCTGGCTGTGGTTCGCATCGACGATGGAGCGAGGAAGGAGGCGGGCTTCGGCTATCTCCGAGCCATTACGGGGCCGGCGGAACCGTGAGGGCCGGTGCCCCCGCCACGCTCATCGAGACTCCCTGCTCGTCCTCGAGGCGCGCGAGTATCCCCCACCCCCCGAAGCTCTCCGAGACGGCGAACCACAGCTCGTTGTCTCCCTTGCGCAGCGGCAGGTAGAGATCCTCGAAGAGCCCGATGGTGCCCAGGTAGCGGTAGTCGCGCGACTGGTAGACGTTGGATCCGCCGTAGATCAGCCGTCCGTTGAACCAGACCTTCACTCGATCGCTGTACCCGAACGAGACTCGCTTGACCTGAACTCGCTCCGAGCGCAGCGTCACGCGCGCGAACACCGTATCCGCCTTCTCGCCGAAGGCGCGCAGCGCCGCGAGGTTCACGAGGCCCGTGGGTTCCGCCTCGGCCGGATCCCAGGCGAGGCCCCGGATGTCGGTGTCGGTCAGGACGTATTTCTCGTCCAGCGTGCTCTCGTCGAAGGCCGAGGAGACGCCCCAGGTCCGGATGGTCCCGGGAGCCGGCTCCAGCCGGGACGAAGAGGGCGGGCCCGACTTGAGGAGAGGCTTCTCCTCCAGCGTGTAGACGAAGTTCGCGAAGTGGGCCTCCGCCGGGCCGGGAGAGACGAGGCCGACCTTGCCCGGCCGTACGGGCCGCTTCATCTCGCGCATGAAGAGAACGGGCTTGTCCGAATCCACGTAGACCTCCCCCTGGGATCCGGACACGACGATCCGGACGTGGATCCACTCGTTCATCCGGTACTGAACGGGCGCCGTGTAGCCCTCCCCGTGGTAGAGCTGCCAGGCCGCGACCCCGTTGAAGACCGGCGTGTACTGGGTCGCGTCGGGGTTCCCCGACATGTGGGGACGGATGTAGAACTCCTCGTAGTCGTTCTCGTCCTGGAGCCGCCACAGGGCTCCCATGAAGCCTCTCTCCCCCGTGACGGCGATGTCGAAGTCGATCGTTCCGTCGAGGAACTCGACGTCCTTCAGCCAGAGGGTGGCGCCCTTCACGTAGAGGCTCTCGCGCCCGAGGTGCTGCTCGACCCGGGTCTCGTCGCCTCGTACGACCCAGCGATCGGAGGTGAAAGAGACCGCCTCCGCGGCGGCCTGGGCGCTCGCGTACGGCGCCACCACGAAGCACAGAGCGGCCATAGTCACCGGCAGGCCGCGCAGAATCTCGCTGTCGCGCCTCGAACGGCTTCGCCCTGGGCTCCAACTTCCTCCCGGAATCACGTCCGTGCACGGAGGGCAGCTCTCTGCCGGGTTCCAGACGTTTCGCCGGGCAGCTTCGACGAGGCCGCATTCCCTGGCGTCGCGGGCCCGCTGGGCTCGCGGCCGTCGCCCTCCGTCGTCGGAGCCGATCCGTATCTCTGCTGGAGGCGCCACAGGCAGTAGCCGCCCCAGGGAAGCAGCACGGCATAGTTGACCAGCCTCGACAGGAGAGAGCCCGCAGCGGCCGACGTGGGGTCCATGCCGAGCGCCATGAAGATCAGAACGAGAGAGGCCTCCGTCACGCCCGGCCCGCCGGGCGCAGCCGCGAGGATCTGAACGAAGGCCGCGGCCGAAACTCCGAAGGCCGCCTGGGCGAGAGTGATCCGCGTGCCGATCGCGGCGAAGGAGAGCTGCATCGACCAGGCCAGCACCATGAAGAGGGCCGCCGAGACGCCGATGGCGGGCCACCACGTCCCCTTCCCCACCATGGACTCGATGAAGGCTTCGAGCATGTGGTCCCACCAGCTGACGAATCTCTCGCCCAGAGTCGGGTTGGGGAGGCCTTCTGCGTCCACCTGCGCGCTCTCGGGGCGGGGGTGGATCGCGAGGCTCATGAGCCGCCGCACGAGCGTCGGCTCTCCGGCCCTGATCCTCTCGAAGTGGCGCCGGGCCAGGTAGAGCCCTCCGGCCAGCGCGGCCACCATCCCCAGCCCGGCCGCCATGCTGTGGCGAGGGCCCGTGGCCGCGGTGATGACGCCGCTGATGGCCATGGCCACGACGAAAATCGAAAAGTTGGCCGTCTGGTCGGCCACGATGGTCCCGTAGAATCGAGCGCGGCGCCTCCCCGTCTCTTTCGACAGGTACCAGGCGCGGAGCACGGGGCCGGCCACGCGGATCCCCGGGGCGACGACCTGCAGGAAGTTGCCTGCCATCAGTATCGAGAGGATGGGACGGAACCCCATGGGCGCCTCCGTGCGCACGAGGATCTCCCATCGCAACCCCAGCAGCATGTACCGGACGACGTTCGCGATCGCCGTGACGGCCACGATCCAGGGAGTGGCCTCGAGCAGGCGCCGCCCCACCTTCTCGAAGCCCGTGTCGCGCAGGACCGTCCACAGGAACCAGAACGACAGCGCCGTGACGACGATGTTGAAGAGGATGCCGAAGATGTGCCGGTGGCGGCGCTTCCGAGGCGAGGGCGTCATGAGCTTCACCGTATCACAGTCGCGCGCGGCGCCTCACCCGGCTGCTCCTACTCCGGCGCTGAGGCTGCGTGCGCCCGCCGCCGCGCATAGAGGAGCGCCGCCGTGGCCATGCCGGTGACGACCGCGAAGAGCGCCACGCCGGCCGTCGTGATCCAGTCCGAGAGCGAGCCGGGCCGCGCCAGCGCCTGGAGCATCGGGAGGATGGGGAAGCCCTCCCCGGGTGCGGCCCGCCACACCTTGACCGCGGAGAGGCCGGCGCTGACGAGCGCCGCCACGACCAGTCCGCCGGCGAACCCTGCCGCGCCCCTCGCCGCGAGCGCTCCGTCCCCCAGGGGCGCCTTCTCCGAGTGGGCCTCCGGTGCGATCACGGGCTCGCGCGAGCCGAGGGGCACGAACCGGTGCAGGAAGGCGAGGCCGGGCACCGACCCGAGGATCGTCAGCACGAAGAAGATGCGCCAGCCCATGGCATCCACGAGGAAGCCGGCTATGGGCCCGGTCACTACCCTTCCGAGCGCGAAGATGCTGGAGAGCAGCGCATACTGCGTGGCGGAGAACCTCTTGTCGGTCAGACGCAGGAGCAGGACGAAGAAGGCGCCGGTGCCCGTCCCCTGGGTCAGCGTCTCGAAGCCCATGGCCGCGTACATGACCGGGCGCGACGGCTCGATCGAGGCGATCCAGATGTAGCCCACGTTCGAGACGGCCTGGAGGACGCCGAAGATCCACAGCGAGTGGCCCAGGCCGATCCTCGTCGTGATGAGCCCTCCGATGAAGGTGCCGGCGATCATCCCGACGAGCCCGATCGTCCCCGTGGCGATCCCCACGTCGAAATCGCTGTATTTCATCTGGACGAGGAAGGGCCTCAGCAGCGCCTGCGCCACGTTGTCGCCGAACTTGTAGAGGAAGAGGAAGGCGATGATCTCGAGGGCGCGCGACCGGCCGAGCAGAGACACCAGGGGGTCCCAGACGGCGTCCCTCAGGGACCTCGGCGCCGGAGGCGGCATCTCCACGTCGGGCGACCAGACGCTGAAGGCGATGCCCAGAAGATAGAGGAGCCCGAGCCCGGAGAGCGTCAGGACCCAGGAGGTCTCCGCCGCGAGGGAGATGGCCACGGCTCCGGCCATGTACATCCCCACTCTGTACAGCGCGGTCCTCGCGCCCACGGCGATGCCATGCTCCTCCTTGCGGAGGATCTCGACGGCGTAGGCGTCGATCGCGATGTCCTGCACGGTGGAGGCGAAGGCGACGGCGAGCGTGAGCGCGCCGACGACCCAGACCCATTCCAGCGAGACCCCAGCGGACGCCGCGGGCGTGCCGGGCTGGATCGCCACTCCGGCCAGCATCAGAAGCAGTACGAAGAGCGCCGCCTGCCCGATCGCCATCCAGCCGCGCTTGCGGCCGAGGAAGGGAGGAGAGAAGCGATCCATCAAAGGCGCCCAGAGGAACTTGAAGGTCCAGGGCGCCTGCGTGAGGGTGATCAGGCCGATGGCCCGGAGGTCGACCCCCAGGCGGGCCAGCCAGGCGGGGATGGCGATCCAGACGAGCCCGAGCGGCATCCCCGAGAAGAACATCTGGAGCGCGACCGCCGCGGTGCGCCTGCTGCGGAAGACCAGGGCGAGGCTCTGAAGCGTGGTGAGACGCTCGGCCTTCTCGCCGTCGGAAGGGGTGGCGGCCGCCATGGGGCGTTCAGGATAGGCGCCACGCCGCTCCCGCGCAAAGAGAAGCACGGGGAGCCTGGGCACCTGAGCATGATCTCCGTGTACCCTATGAACGGCAACGAAATGGTAATGACCCACACCTGCGGCGCCGGGATTCAGACCACCTTGAAAGCGGCGGCGGCGGCGGCCGCGGCCCTCGCCGCGGCCGGCCTGGCCCTCCTCTGCGCGTGCGCACCCCCGGGGGCCATCGAGACAGCGCCAGCGCCCCCCGCGACTCAGGCTCCTGCCTCCGAGGCAGCCTCCGCAGCCATCTCCCCCTCGTCGTGCAAGTCTGGAGACGATCTGCCCTACGAGGTCGAGGCCGACCGGGCCTGCACGCTCGTCTACGCCGCCGGGCTGCCGCTCGAGTTGAACAACCCCAACCTCCGCGGAAACGGCTGGAACGAGGCCACGGCGATCCTCTACAGCCGCCTCTGGAGCGTGGGCCTCGACGGGAAGATCCAGCCCGACCTGATCGAGCGCCACGAGATCCGCGACGGAGGCCTGACCTGGCGCGTGCATCTCCGCAAGGGGGTCGTCTGGCACGACGGCCGGCCCCTCGACACCGGCGACGTCCTCGCCACGCTCGAGGAGATCTTCGACCCCGAGGTCGCGAGCGACCTTGACCTCAACCTGCCCATGGTCCGGGAGATCTCGTACCAGGGGAAGCGCACGTTCGACATCCACCTGCGATATCCCTTCCCGCTCCTGCCCGTACCCTTCTCCGAGATCGCCATTCTCCCCGCGGCAGACGCAAGCGGGGGTGATGCGCTCGAGTCCGCCGCGCCCGCGCGGACCACGATCACACCGCCAATAGGTACAGGCCCTTTCAGGTTTGTGCGACGCCGTGAGGACGGATCGATCGAGGTCCGCCGCCATCGCCGCTTCCATCTCGGCGAGCCGTCCATCCCCAGGATCATCCTGGTCGAGGTCCAGAGCGACGCGAAGCGGGCCCGCGACGTCGCGGGTGGTGAAGTGGATCTGGCCAACGTCAAGCCTCAGCACGCCAGCGCCATCGAGCGGCGGAGCAACACGTGGGTGATCCGCATGAGCAGCGGCGCCTGGCGCGGTCTGCCGCTCAACCTCAGGCGCCCTCACTTGCAGGATATCCGGGTACGCCGCGCCATCGATCTGGCCATCGACCGCAAGCAGGTCATCGTGAATGCTCTCCCGGGAGGGGGACGGCCTGCTTTCCAGCCGGTGCCCCCCGACTCATGGGCTTTCTCCGAGAAGCTGGACCAGCCCTACTACGACCCGCAGCGAGCGATCGAGCTTCTCGAAGAGGCGGGGTGGTTCGTGGGGGACGACGGCCTGAGATGGAAGGGACGCCACCCTGCCACGCAGATCGCGCGCGCCGCGAGGCCGCCCTCTCCCGATGACCACGAGGAGGACAGGGGCTCACAGGGCGAGAATGCCCCGGAGGGGGTGGAGCCGGACACGGAGGGGGGGCCACTCACTCTCCGCCTGATCGTCTGGAAGGACGAGGCCTTCAGGCTGCGGGCCTCGCAGATCATCCGCATCCATCTCCACCGTGTCGGCATCAAGGTCGAGCTGGACCTCGTGGACAACGCCACCTACAGCCGCCTCGCCGACGACATGGGCCAGGACTACGACGGCTTCATCGGAGGATGGGGCTCGCTCCTGGATCCGGGGGACAACCTGTACAAGAAGTTCCACTCCCGCGGCAGCCAGAACTACATGGGCTACAGCAACGCGACGGTGGATCGCATGCTCGACGAGTGCCGCGCCGCCGCCGACCCCGAAGCCGCGAAGGAGCTCTACGTGCGGCTGATGGAGTTCCTCAGGGGAGAGGCGGTCCTGCTCCCCCTCGCCTACCCCGACTACCTCTTCGGGGCGCGCACGCGAGTCCGGGGGCTCGAGCCGGCCATCGTGGACTCCTGGTACGAGTTCACGCGCAACGCCTGGCGCTGGCGTCTCGAGGCGGAGTAGGGCTGCTACTTCGCCAGGTGGCGGGCGAGGAAGGCGTAGATCTCCTGGCGGGACTCGCGGGCCAGCGTCGTGTCCACCCGGTTGAAGTGGTAGACTCCCGCCCCTTTGCCGCGCGGCGCTGGAGCACCATATTGCGGCGGTGCGCCCGGCCCGATCGGGAGCCCGCCCGCGGGCGGGAGCCGGGGCCGTGAGCATCGGAAAGCGGCGACGAACCCCTCGAAAACCCGGAACCGATTTGATGATCACCGAAACGAGCGAGCGAAGCGCCCCCCGGGGCCGCGCCCCGGCGGCGAGGAGCGGCTGGATACCGGGGAGTATGCCGTTGGGTCACTCCATGACAACACCCCGGGCCTGGCACGGCCGTGCATCGCTCCTCTTTGGAGCGTTCCTTCTGATGATCGCGGGATGGGGGCCGGGCGCCCTGGCCGAGCCGCAGACGCGGGGCCCTCTCGTCGCCGTGCTCCACTGCACCATCGCCTCCGTAGGCTGCGCTCTGGACCCTTCGACGCCGGACCTCAACCCCGCCGGCTGCGCCGTGGCCATCGTGAACCAGCTCGAGCGGCGCGGCGTGCGCGCCGAGGTCATCGGCCCGGGAACGGTGGTCTGCGGCGAGGGCTCCCGCGCGCTGCTCCTCGAGGGCACCATCACGGCGGAGTGCCCTGGCCGCGCCCTCAACGAGTCCGTGATGACGCAGGTGCTCGCGGTGGATCTCAGCCTGGACCTGGTCTTGAAGGATTGTTTCAGCGGAGAGACCCTGGGGCGGGGAGGCTCGAAGCGCGCCATCGAATCCGGGCGGCGAGCCCTCGTTCGCGATGCCATCGAGGAGCTGACCCACCACACCGCCGAGATGAATGTGAGAAACCTCTACCCCGACACCCCCATCCGCTGGATCCGCGCCGACGTCGGGGGCGAGAGGAGCATCGAGCTCTTCGGAGGGGCCGTCGACATCGAGAGCAGCGGCATCAACGACTTCCTCGAGGACTCCGGGCTCGACACCGAAGACTACGCCTGGCGCGGGGGGATCGAGGTCGCCTACAACGCCTGGAGCATGCAGAAGACGCGGATCGCCGCGGGGCTGGAGCTGCTGGAGGTCGAGCGCCACGACACCGGGCTGGTGAATCTGGCCGACCTGGGCCGGAATCCTGCCAACCACCCGGGATTCGATCCGAACGGGCCCCACGACGTGGACATGACGCTCCGGGTGCTCGGCCTCCGCGCGAGCATCGCGAAGGGACTCGACTTCACGCTCAATCAGCGGGTCTCCCTGATGGGGACGATCGGCTACTACACGCTTGGCCACCTTCTCGCCCCTGCCGACGTGCGGATCGAGGGGCTCGAGAACAGCTCCGATGAGCTGCGCGACGCCACTCTGATGCTCTCCGCCGAGATCCGGTACGAGTGGCGCGTGACGCCGCACCTGGGCCTGAACCTCTCGGGGGGATACCTCTACCTCGAGTTCCCCGAGCCGAACCGCATCGATCGCGCCGCTCCCTTCCCCTACGACCTGGACTTCTCGGGAGCCACGGCCCGCCTCGGCCTCTCCGGCCGGTTCTGACGGCGTCGGAGGTTCAGCGCGTCAGGTCGCGGTAGAAAGCGGGGCGGCGATCGCGGAAGAGATCGTTTCGGGGAGTGATGGCCTTGTCGCGGGCGCGCGAAGGGTCGATCCGCGCGACCTCGAGGCACTCCCTGCGCATGGGGGCGCTGAGAATCACCTCGCCGTGCGGCCCCGTGACCTGGCTCCTCCCCGTGAATCGGAGGCTCCCGTGCGGCCTCCGATCCTCCCCGAAGCGGTTGGCCGTGACGGCGAAGATGCCGTTCTCGAGGCACCGGGTGGGCATCGAGCGCTGGCACCAGGGAAGCACCAGATTGGATGGGTGTGCGAGAACTTCCATTCCCTTCAGGGCGAGCGCACGGGTGACCTCGGGAAAGAACCAGTCGAAGCAGATCATCATCCCGACGCGCGCGCCGCGGACGGTGACCACCTTCAACGGCCGATCCCCCGGATCGAACCAGAGCGTCTCGCGATCGAAGAGGTGGAGCTTCCTGTAGGTATCCACGATGCCGCGGGGGCCGAGGAGCAGGCTGCTGTTGAAGACGCGGTCCCTGGCCTTCTCCGCGAAGCCCACGACCAGGTGAAGGCTCCGGGCGCGGCACAGATCCACGAGGCTCGCCACGTTCGGCGAGCGCTTCGGGTCCTCCGCGAGGCTCGCCGCCTCGCGGCGATCCGCGAAGTAATAGCCGGTCAGCGCCAGCTCGGGCAGGACGATGAGATCAGCGCGGACACCCCGCAGCGCCTCGACGATGCGGGCCGTGTTCCCGGACGCTTCTCCGAACCTGGGCCGGAACTGGTAGAAGCCGATGCGCATGCGGGGATTGTGCGCGAAGGCCCAATGCGAGTCCAGTCCCCGACGGCTCTCGTGAGGGCTGCCCGCCGCCGGCCCGGCTCGGATAACATGAGGGCGACCGCTGTTGGAGAGCCGCCTTGCGCCGATCCCTGATACGCCCTCTCGTCATCATCGCCCTGCTCGCCCTCGCCACGTGGGCCGTTTTCTACCAGCTCAGGCCCAAGCCCCTCTTCGTCGTGGTCCAGGCGGTGGAGCGCGGGTGGGTGGAGAACACGGTGGCCAACACACGGGCCGGCACCGTCGAAGCCTGCCGGCGGGCGCGGATCGCCCCCCAGATGAGCGGACAGATCGCGCGGCTGCCCGTCTCGGAAGGCGACCGTGTCCGGAAGGGCGCTCTGCTCCTCGAGCTGTGGAACGAGGATCTCCGCTCGCAGCTCGAGCTTGCGCGCAGCGAGGCTCAGGCTGCGAAGGCGCGGGCCGAGGAGCGCTGCCTGGCTGCCGACCTGGCGCACCGCGAAGCCGAACGCGCCACCAGCCTCTACGACAGCCGTGTCGTGGGCGAGCAGGCGCTCGACCGCGCGACGGCCGAGCGCGAGACGACGCGGGCGGGTTGCGAGGCGGCTCGGGCCACGGCCGAAGAGTCGGAGAGCCGCGTCGCCGTGGCTCGCGCGGCTCTCGACCGGACGATCCTGATCGCGCCCTTCGACGGGATCGTGGCGGAGCTGAACGCCGAGCTGGGCGAGATGGTCGCTCCCTCTCCCCCGGGGATCCCCACGCCGCCGGCCGTGGATCTCATCGAGGAGGGCTGCCTCTACGTCTCCGCGCCCATCGACGAGATCGACGGGCGCAGCGTGCAGGTGGGCCAGCCCGCGAGGATCACGCTCGATGCCTTCGCCGGAAGGCGCTTCGACGGAACGGTCCGGCGCGTGGCGCCCTACGTCCTCGACCGCGAGAAGCAGGCCCGCACGATCGAGGTCGAGGTCGAGATCGACGACCCTTCGTCGATTCCCTCCCTCGTCCCCGGCTACAGCGCGGACGTGGAGATCCTCCTCGAGAGGAAGGAGGATGTCCTGCGCGTCCCCGCCGAGGCTCTCTCGGGGGAGAAGCGCGTCCTGGTCCTTCACGAGGGGATGATCGAGGAGCGGCAGATCGAGACGGGTGTGGCCAACTGGCAATTCGTCGAGGTGGTTTCGGGGCTGGAGGCCGGAGAGGAGGTCGTCCTGTCGCTCGACCGCCCCGGCGTCGAGGCGGGCGCCCGGGCCGAGGCCGAGGCAGGTCTCGAGCCGTGAGCGGATCGACGATCCGGCAGGCGGCTGACGCGCCCTGATTCCCATGATCGGTCTCGAGGGAATCTCCCGCGTCTTCGAAGTCGGTGATCAGCGCGTCCATGCACTCCGCGAAGTCGATCTGGACGTCGATCCCGGCGAGTACGTGGCTATCATGGGGCCGTCGGGCTCGGGAAAGTCCACGCTGATGCACCTGCTCGGCCTCCTCGACCGGCCCACGGCGGGGAGTTACCGCCTCGAAGATCGCGAGGTGGCCGATCTCGACGAGACGGAGCAGGCTCGCCTGCGGCGGGAGAAGATCGGCTTCGTCTTCCAGTTCTTCCACCTCGTGCCCCGGATGACGGCGGCTCAGAACATCGAGCTGCCGATGATCCTGGCGGGAGTCCCTCCAGGTGAGAGGCGCCCGAGGCTCGAGGCGGCCCTCCGGGGATTCGGCCTCACTGACAGGGCGCACCACCGCCCCGACCAGCTCTCCGGCGGCCAGCGGCAGCGCGTGGCCATCGCGCGGGCCACGATCCTGCAACCGTCCATCCTCCTTGCTGATGAGCCCACGGGCAACCTCGATCGCACGACCGGCCATGAGGTTCTCGAGCTTCTCGAGTCGCTCTGGCGGCATGGGCTCACGCTCCTCGTTGTGACACACGATCCCGAGATAGGAGACAGGGCCCGGCGGCGCATCCGCATGTCGGACGGCAGGATCGTGGAGGATCGCCGCACAGGGAATGGCGGCTCAGGTCACGCAGGGGGCACCAGCGGGCTGGCGCCTGGAGCTGCGTCGTGACCGCCGACCTCGTTCGCTTCACGCTCGGCGCGCTCGCGGGCTACCGGCTTCGCGTCGCCCTCACGCTCCTTTCGATGACGATTGGCGTGGCGGCGGTCATCGTGCTGACGGGCCTCGGCGAGGGGGCACGCATCTACGTGACAAATCAGTTCGCGAGCCTCGGGTCACACCTCCTGATCGTGCTCCCGGGGCGCAGCGAGACGGTGGGAAGCGCACCACCCCTCCTGGGTGAGACCCCGCGCGATCTCACGATCGACGACGCGCTCGCCCTGGCGCGCAGCCCCGAGGTCCGGCGCGTCGCGCCGCTCCAGCTCGGTGCGGCGCCCGTCTCCTACGGCGGCCTCGAGCGCGAGATCATGGTCATCGGAACCACATCGGAGATGGAGGCCATCCGCCACCTCGAGATGGGAGGCGGGAGCTTCCTCCCCCCCGGCGGCCCGAACATCCAGACGCCCGTTGCCGTGATCGGAGCCACGGTGAAGGAGGAGATCTTCGGCAACGTCTCCCCTCTCGGCAAGTGGATCCGCGTGGGGGACCGTCGCTTCAAGGTGATAGGGATCATCCGCTCGAGCGGCCAGTCCATCGGATTCGACCTCGACGAAATGGTCATGATTCCCGTCGCCTCGGCGCAGTCGCTCTTCGACACCTTCTCGTTATTCAGAATTATGGTGGAGGCCCGCTCGCGCGAGGCCATCCCGCGCGCGGCGGCGGCGATCACCGGGATCATCAAGCAACGGCACGACGGCGAGGACGACGTGACGATCATCACGCAGGATGCCGTCCTGAATACCTTCGACCGCGTGCTCCGCGCGCTCACCTATGCCGTGGGCGGGATCGCGGCCATCAGCCTCGGGGTGGCGGGGGTCCTCGTCATGAACGTGATGCTCGTGTCGGTGACTCAGCGGACTGCGGAGATCGGGTTGCTTAAGGCGCTGGGCGCCACTCCCCGGAAGATTCTGATCTTCTTCCTCTGCGAGGCGGCGGCCCTCTCCCTGGCGGGCGGCCTGGCGGGGATCGCGGGCGGGTACGCGGCGGCGTGGGCCATTGGGCGAGCCTATCCGGCGCTCCCGATCGCGCCGCCCCTCTGGGCCGTGGCCGCGGCGATGGCGACCGCTGCCGCGACAGGGCTGGCCTTCGGACTCCTCCCGGCCCGTCGTGCCGCCGCGCTCGACCCCGTGGCCGCGCTGAGCAAGGCATGACCTTCACCGAGCTCACGACGTTGTCGCTTGGGGCGGTGCGTGCGCACAGGCTGCGCTCCCTCCTGACGGCGCTCGGGATCGCGGTGGGCGTGGCGGCCGTCGTTCTCCTGACCTCCATCGGCGAGGGGGTCCATCGCTTCGTCGTGTCGGAGTTCACGCAGTTCGGGACGAACCTCATCGCCATCAACCCCGGCAAGTCCGAGACCCTCGGCCTGTCAGGAGCCATCCTGGGGACGATCCGCCCCTTGAGCGTCCGCGACGCCGCCTCCCTCGCGCACATCCCCCACGTCGAGGCGCTCGCGCCCATCCTCCACGGCAATGTCGAGATGCAGGCGGGGGATCGCACGCGGCGCACCAACGTCATCGGATCGGTCGCAGCGATCCCGCAGGTCTTCAGCTTCACCGTCGCCTCGGGGCGGTTCCTGCCGCCCGACGACACCGAGGCGCCCCGCGCCTACGTGGTTCTCGGCTCGACAGTCCACAAGGAGCTCTTCGGGGAGGCCAGCCCGCTCGGCGCGCGGGTCCGCGTGGGAGGCGAGAGATACCGCGTCATCGGCGTCATGGAGTCGAAGGGTCAGCTCCTGGGATTCGACCTCGACGACACCGTCTTCATTCCCGTGGTGCGCGCCCTCGAGATGTTCGACCGGGAGGGGCTGATGGAGATCGACGTCGTCTACCGGGCCGGCGCGCCCGTGGACGAGGTCGTCGCGGGGATCAAGCGCACGCTCACCGCGCGCCACGGGCAGGAGGACTTCACCGTCAAGACCCAGCAGCAGATGCTGGAAGTCCTGGGCTCGATCCTCGACGTGCTCACCTTCGCCGTGGGGGCGCTCGGCGGTATCTCGCTTCTCGTGGGCGGTGTCGGAATCCTCACGATCATGACCATCGCCGTCACAGAGCGGACTTCGGAGATAGGGCTCCTCATGGCGCTGGGCGCCGAGCGCTGGCAGGTCCTCTCGCTCTTCCTGGGCGAGGCCGTCACGCTCGCGGCTCTCGGCGGCATCGCGGGGCTCGCCGGAGGCGCGGGGCTCGTCCTGGGAATCCAGCTCCTGGTCCCAGGACTCCCCGTGCACACGCCCTGGAGCTTCGCGGCCCTGGCGGAGGGGATCGCCGTGACGATCGGCCTCCTGGCCGGCATCCTCCCCGCCCGCCGCGCCGCTGGCCTCGACCCCCTCGAGGCCCTGCGGGCGGAGTGAGGGGAGAGACAGATCCCACGCTTGCGGCGCGGCGGCACGCGCTTCTGCGCGGCGCATAGTGGCGCGTGGATGTGTTGAAATGGCGTGATCCTCGATCATGTCGAAGCTGCCTGATCCACTCCGCTCAGAAGCGATTCACGCCGCCCTGGTCTGTCCCGACTGCAGAGGGGCTCTCCTTGCTTCGGTGCCGACCTCCGAACCCGCGGAAGGCGGCGCTCGTTGCGGCGCCTGCGGCACTGACTACCCAAGGACCCCTTCGGGCTCACTAGACCTGCGCCTGAAGCAGCCTGTGAGCCGCATCCTGGAGTTCCCCCTCGGAACGCCACCTCTAGAGGAGGACGGCTTCGATTGCCCTCCCCTCGATCTCAACCCCGCGCCCGAAGTCGATCTCACCGGCGTCCGCGTCCCGCACCACCTCACTCGCGAGATGATCTCCTGGTTTCCAAAGCCCCGCGCGCAGGGAGCCCTCGCGCTGGACCTCGGCTGCGGCGACGTCATCCACCGCGAGATCTGCGAAGCCGCCGGCTTCGGCTACGTCGGGCTCGATTACGACTCGCCCCGGGCCCCCATCCTCGGTGACGCGCACGCACTTCCCTTCCGCGACGGCGCCTTCGAGTTCATCCTCTCGGTGGCTGTCCTCGAGCACGTACAGTGGCCCTTCGTCATGGCGCGAGAGGCCCATCGAGTGCTGAAGCCGGGCGGGGTCTTCATCGGGACAGTGGCCTTCCTGGAGCCCTTCCACCAGAACAGCCACTACCACCACACGCACCTGGGAACGATCAACACCCTGCGTTACGGGGGTTTCACGGTGGAGCGAGTGGCCCCGAGCGAGGAGTGGTCGGTCCTCCTCGCCCAGGCAAGCATGGGGCTCTTCCCGAAGGTGCCGAGGCCCGCGGCCCGTGCCCTGGTGTGGCCCCTCGAATTGCTTCAGAGAGTGATGTGGAAGGCGGGCACCCTCCTCAACCCCGACCCGAAGCGCCGCTCGCGCACCCGCAACACCACCGGCGCTTTCGCGTTCGTTGCCAGGAGGCAGGGAATCCTCGGCTCCAGTTTCTCCTCCGGGACAGACCCCGTTCGGCTTGACCTCCCCAATAGAGGGACGCCATGATCTTTCGCACCCAGCCTCGCTGTCCTGGTGTTCGAACCGGGTACCTCTGAATGAAGCACATCCGCGAACGTCTTCAGAGCGCGATCTGGTTCGGCGGCTTTGCGGTCCTGGCTGCCGCCAGCATGTTTCTCGTCCCCAGCCTGCGGAGAGGCGCTTGGCCTCTCTTCCTGTACGTCGGACTACCCGGACTGGCCGGCGCCGCGTCAGGCTTCGCATTCGGCTGGCAGCTCATCGAGCCCGGACGCGTCCGTACGACGCTCGGAGCCTCCGCGCGCGGGCTTCTCATCGCCGCCATGGCATTCCTGCTCTATTCAGGGCTCTTCACGCTGCTCCATGTCGTCACCGCGCCCGACACGACCAGTACACCCGGCCTCCTCGGGGCCAGCCTGCTCATCGGAGGCCTTGCGGCTGGGCCCGTCGTGGTCTCCGTCGGAATCGTCGCTGCCCTCCTTCTCCGCCGCGTCGCAGGCCGATCGATCGTCTCACGGGAATGAGGATCTCGCAGCACACCCCTCGATACGCCCCTTCTCGGCTCCCGTGACGAATCCAGCGGCGACCAGCCTGTTCGTGACGGCGGCGATGCAGGAGACGAACGCGCCGTGGTTTCTAGCCCCGGAGCGGCAAGCCTCGACATCGTCGGCCGTCGTGCACCCATTCGCTCCAAGGATATTCACGCCCTCGACGGCACAGCCGTCGATCTCGACAGACTCGCTCAAATCGGACTGGGGACATGCATCGTCCGCATTGAGCACGCCGTCCATATCCGAATCGATCCTCTGCAGCACTGCGGCGACGATCTCCTCGCCGACCTCCGCCGGAAGCAGCCCTGCTTCTACCAGCCCATCCACGAGGTTTTCCGTGAGCGTGTCCGCGGAGTCCGTCAGCCCCTCGCGGACCCGAAAATCGACGATCCTGACAAGCTTCTCCACCAGGTCCGGCTCCTCGGTGACCGCGAGACCGACCGGCTCCGTCACGGTGCCACCCGCAAGTCCCGCCTCGAGGAAGGCCGCGGTACTGTGCAGGAGATCATCCCGCTGACAGGTGTTTCCGATCCCGTTGAGATCGGAGTCCACTTGACCTGGATTCGCGGCTGCAGGACAGTTGTCGATGTCATTCTTCACCCCGTCACCATCGCGATCCACGATCGTCATGGGAGTCCCGGACCTGACGGCAAACACGTAGCGACCCGGCTGGAGGCTGCCGAGACTGTTGTGGATCAGTCCCGTGCCGGTGTTGTTGTCGAGGAACGCGCCGGGAACACCGGACCCCGCGAGCTCGAAGAACGTTCCTGGAATGCCGGTTCCGCTCGAATAGCCGGCGCGCAAGGAACCGGCCGACGACCGAGAACGGGTCGAG
>CAZMRF010000004.1:22509-30640 GCA_964568735.1 uncultured Acidobacteriota bacterium | reverse complement strand
GACGATCGTCGTCTTGGACCCGCCCTCGCTTCCGGCGCGCGCCGAGTCCCCGCCCTGGCAGACGACGCTTCCACCGCTGGCCTGTCCGGTTTCCCATTGGATCGAGTCATAATTGAACTCGAGATCGAAGTCGCCGGGGGCAATGTCCAAACGATCGACGAAGACAACCTGGAAGAAGTTCAGCACGCTGGTGACGCCGCTGAAGCAGCCTACGCCCGGCCAGGTGACTCCGAAGGCGGGCCTGCCATCGACGATCGAGCTGCCGTATCTGACGACGTTGCCGCTTCTCGTATCCACATCCGCGAAGAACGGTGCCACGATCGCTCGACCGGTCGTCGTGAGGTCGAATGGCGTGAACGCGGACAGAGGCGCATCGAAGGTAAGGTTGCCATTGTTGTTGACGAAGACCGTATTGAAGGATTGACCGAAGAAGTCGATCGGGAAGCCGATGGCAACGGGCCCCGTGGAGCCATCGTCGTTTCCGGCGAAAGCCGTTGCTTCGAATCCTCTCCTAAGTGCCCCCGCCCCCGGTGGTGAGCTGAAGTCGACTTCGAACTCGAA
Organism: uncultured Acidobacteriota bacterium; assembly: GCA_964568735.1. Taxonomy (GTDB): domain Bacteria; phylum Acidobacteriota; class Polarisedimenticolia; order JACPZX01; family JACPZX01; genus CAZMRF01. The sequence continues at coordinate 30,079 of CAZMRF010000004.1, read as the reverse complement.
GCTCGTGTCGCTCGAGCCGATCGTACCCTGCGCCATCTGTTCCCTGACGAACGGCACGGCCAGGCGGCCGGTGAGGAGAGCCGTGGACATGCTCACCTGGAAGGCGGATCCATCGACGCCGATTACGTCCACGTCGTAAACCCCCTCGGGAGGATGCACGATGACCGCGAGCGTGATGCCTGCCTCGCTGAAGTAGCCCGAGCCCGGGATCTCGGCTACGGGTGTGCCGCCCACGACGGGGAGGCCGGTTCGTCTTCCGAAGGGATCCGTGACCAGGATGTCGGCTGGAGGATCCTGGATCAACGCAATGTCATCGATACCCGAGAGATTCGCGATGAGGTTTTCATGCACGTAGGTTTCCACGCTCTGGAGAGTGCCGGAGAAGGAGGAGAACGATCCCGTGAAGTCGTCCATGTTCACGTAGTAGGTCAGCGGACCTGTATCCCTCACGTCGAGCCCGAATGCCCCCACCTGGAAGCCGGATGTGGACCACTGGGCCACGTTGCCCGCACCGGCGGGTGGTGCATTCAGGAAGCAGTTCGTCGTGATCGTGCTGAAGTCGCACCGGGGAATCCCGGCGGGGTCCTGGTCGTTCCTGAAGTCGATGGTCGCGCTGCCGGTGCTCGTCGCGATCTGGATCGGGCCCGGAGGCGCAGAGCGAAGGGGATCCAGCAGCACGGGGAGCGCACCGGAGTTGGAGGTCACCCGGCAGGGTCCACCGGCCCCCGAATCCTGCACCGTGAAATCGAGCGCTAGCTCACCGTAGGTGATCTCATATGGCTTGACGCCGAGCTGTACCGGCGCCGTCACTGGAGACAGCGTCACCGGGAGGCTGTCGCCGAGGTCGGGGCATGGGGGAGGGTCGTCCGGCGGCACGTCGCTGCTCCAGAACTGAGGATCCGGAGAGTAGGCTCCGTTCACGATGGCACCGGCCGAGGAGAGCTTGATCTCGAACTCGGTGATGATGTGGTCGAAGGGGCAATTCGGGGAAGTCCCGAAGCCCACAGTTCCTTTTTGCCCCTCGATCTCGGTGCCTCGTATCGACCCTGATGGGTCAGGGACGACAGATCCATTCTCCAGGAATACGATGGTCCCATCGGTGAAGACGTGGATCGCGTAGTGCTCGAGCGTCTCCCTCCCATCCTCCAGCTCGACCGTGGTGAAGCTGACAATCGTGTACTCGTCGTCGGCCAGCGGTGTCGTACGCCCGCATTCGTCGTACATGAGCATGAGAGTGTCCACTGCGGAGGCTGGACCGGCCAGCAGCGGGTCGAGGTCAGCCTGCTCGGCGTAGAGAAAGGACTCGCTGCCCGCGAACGGCACCACCGGGACGGCCGTCCATTCCAATGACCCGTTGGGACAGATCGTGAACGTCCCATCGGTCACGTGACAGGCGGAGCTCGGAGGAGGCAGTTGGGCCAGGGTCGTGCCGCTTCCCATGAGCACGAGCGTCATCAACGCGAGGACGCGCATGAGCGGCCCCCAGGACATCGCGAAGCCGGACCCATCAGGCAAGGTCCCGTTCACATTATCCGGTCGTGCTTCCGGTGAACACATGCGGTCCATCGTCAACCTCCTTGATTCCCTGGGACGCCCCGCCGTCGGCAAGCCCGGCGCTTGCCCTTCGGGCGCGCCACGAACCGCCGGCCGACAATGCGGCCTGTGGGCACGATTGCCGGATTCGGCGACTGAGCCGGGAGGCTATCCATATTCATTCCGGAAATCAAGATGTAAGATGTTGGGTCGATGGCTGGACTGCTCTGCGTGCCCGGCAATCAAAAGCTCGGAGCGGATGGCGGGGCCCGGGATGACCTGTCCCGAGGCTGGCCGGCGCGGGAGGACGAGGCCGCCGATGCGTTATCGACCCTCGACGCTATGGGGACGTTCTTCCTTAGAAGGCCCGATGCCCCTTCGTCGAGGTGGGCGTACGAACCTTGAGACGGACGGTCTTCCTCAACGACCCTTGAAGACGGGCGGTCGCTTCTCGTTGAAGGCGCTGACCGCTTCGACGCGATCCTCGGTGTGGATGATGGACTCATAGGCGCGTACCTCGGCCTTCAAGGCCTCGCTCATCGGGAGGCTCAGCCCTTCCTCGATGGCGCGCTTGGCGGCGCGTACTGCGAGCGGCCCATTCCCCGCGATGTCGGCCGCGACGCGCAGCGCCGATTCCAACCCCCGGCCTTCGTGAGCGAGGACATCCACGATGCCGTCGCTGTGGGCTTCCTTCGCCGAGAACATTCTTGCCGTGAAGATCCACTTCTTCGCGCGGCCTGCGCCGATGAGGCGAGGCAGCCGCTGGGTGCCTCCGGCGCCGGGGATGATCGCGAGCGCCGTCTCCCGTAGCCCGAGCGTGACGGGCTCCTCCACCACCCTGAGATCGCAGGCGAGCGCCAGCTCGAGGCCGCCTCCCGCGGCGAGGCCCTGGATGCAGGCAATCGTCGGCATCGGCAGGGCGGCGATGCGGGTGAAGGTGCCCGAGAGATACGGAACCCAGGCCCGGACATCGCCTTCACTCATCGTCTTCCGCTCTTTCAGGTCCGCTCCCGCGCAGAAGGCCTTCCCCGTGGCGGCGATGATCAGAGCTCGCGGATCGGTTCCTTTCTCGAGCACGGCGCAGGCTGTATTCAAATCCTCGACCAGCTCGCGTCCGAGCGCGTTGACGGGGGGGCGATCAATCGTCAGGAGACCGATGTGGTCGTCCCTTACTTCGTATCGGACATGCCGAAGGCCCGTGATCGTCATTGATTAGGGCTCCCATGGAGCGGGGCGGCCGGGGCCGATACCGGGGGGCGCGGTGTTTCCCCGGGGGCCGGCGCGCGGGGGCACGTAGGTGTCGGGCACGTCGACCTCCATGAGGAGCAGCCCCATTCCGTGCGTCTTGCCCTGGGCATCCGTCCGGAGGCTCCCACTTCCGCCTCCACCGAGCGAGTCTCCCAGGATGAAGTTCAGCGCGCGCAGGTTGGGGACCTCGTAGCGCTGCACATCGCCGCGCACGACGGATCCGAAGTGCGCCTTGACGCGCTCGGGTGTCACCTGCTTTCTGATGATCTCGTAGCCGGCGTCGTCGTAGGCGATGAGGCCGACGTTGCTCGCCTCACCCTTGTCGCCCGAGCGCGCGTGCGCCATCTCGTAGAGCCTGAGCTTTTTCATGAAGTCCCCTCAGACCGTCTCAACGCGCACCTCGGCCTTCACGAGATCCTTGCGAATGAGGGCGGGCCAGAACCCTATGACCTCTCGAGCCTTCGGGCGCCCGCCCGCGAAACCGGTGATCCCCGGAGGGCCCGACGTGACGAGAGGCGCGATCTCCTTGCCGAAGCGCTCCACCTTGTCGCGGTCGGCGTCCCTCACGCCGACGCGCAGGACCACCTCGGGAGGATCGGCCATCGCGTGTGCCGCCGGGCCGTGGCAGACGCCGTCGCCGACGATCTCGGTGAGCATCTCCTCGTAGGTGTAGCCCGCACGCTTGAGCCGTCCCCACACGGCATCGGCGGCCACGTGGGCCTTCTCGCGGGCCGAGGGGCCGCTGATCGTGAGCTGCCCGTTGGCCGCCCATCCGTCGAGGTAGGCGATGGAGACCTTGTACGTGTCCGTCGCGGGGCTCCCCTTGATGTCCGAAACCGCCACGCGATCGGCGCCGGCCTGCTCGAGCCGTATCGACGTGAAGTGCGCGGTCACGTCGGGCGTGACGTAGGCCGCCGGGTTGCCCATCTCGTAGACGAGCTGCTCGGAGACGGTGTCGATCGTCACGAGACCTCCAGTTGCCTCGTGCTTCGTGACGACGAAGGTGCCGTCCGGCTTCACTTCGGCGATGGGATAGCCGAGGTGATCCCAGCCCTCCACCTCCCACCAGCGCGTGAAGTTGCCTCCCGTGCACTGCGCGCCGCACTCCAGGATGTGGCCGGCCACAGTGCCCGCTGCCAGGCGATTCCAGTCGCCGGCGGGCCAGCCGTACTCATGAATGAGAGGACCGAGGACGAGGCCCGGATCGGTCGCCCGCCCCGCGACCACGATTGCGGCCCCCTGCCCGAGCGCCTCGGCAATGGGGAAGGACGAGAGGTAGACGTTCGCCGAGAGGACCTTCTCGCGCACGGCGCTGAGAGGGCGGCCGTCGTCCATGTTTGAGAGTTTCTCGCCCGAGGCCAGGATCGTGTCGAGGCGGCCGAAGATGTCGTCCCCCGCCACTGCGGCTACCTTCATCCCGGAGATGCCCGCCCCGCGAATCGCCTCTCGCAGAGCATCGAGACAACCCTGCGGGTTGACGCCCCCCGCGCTCGCGACGACACGGATCCCCTTCTCGCGCAGGTCGGGGGCAATCTCCCTGACGAGGTCGACGAAGTCCTCGGCGTAGCCCGACTTCGGGTCGCGCCGCTTCTTCTTCTGCATGATCGACATCGTCACCTCGGCCAGGTAGTCGAGCGTGAGGTAGTCGAGCGGCCCCTCGCGGACGAGGCGAACGGGCGCATCCACCGAGTCGCCCCAGAAGCCCTGGCCGTTGGCGATCCTGACGAGATCTCTGGACATGGGAGCCGGCATTATAGCCGGGGCGGGGCGCAGCCGAGACCGGCCCGCCATCCGTGCCCCTGCACTAGAATGCCGCCATGTTTCGTCGGATTCTCGTGGCGAACCGGGGCGAGATCGCGGCTCGGATCCTCCGGGCTTGCCGGGCCATGGGGATCCAGAGCGTCGCGGTGCACTCCACGGCTGATGCCGCCTCCCCGCACCTGAAGCTGGCCGACCGGACGATCTGCATCGGGGGACCCCGTCCGGCCGAGTCCTACCTCAACGCCGACGCCATCCTCCAGGCCGCCGAGCAGACCTACTGCCAGGCCATCCACCCCGGCTACGGATTCCTCTCGGAGAACGCCCTCTTCGCCGAGAGGTGCGCCTCGCACCGGATCACCTTCATCGGGCCGCCCCCCGGGGCCATCCGGAAGATGGGCGACAAGGTCGAGGCCCGCAGGACGATGAAGGCCGCGGGCGTCCCGGTCATCCCGGGATCGCTCGAGCCCCTGCGCGACGCGGAGGCGGCTCTGGAGGCCGCGAACCGGGCCGGCTTCCCGGTCATGATCAAGGCCGTGGCGGGAGGCGGGGGGCGCGGGATGCGCCGCTGCGCGACCGACGCGGAACTGCGCGCCGCCTTCCCGGAGGCTTCGGCCGAGGCCGAGGCGGCCTTCGGCGACGGCTCGCTCTACCTCGAGAAGTTTATCGAGGGGGGGCGCCACATCGAGTTCCAGATCCTCGCGGACATCTACGGCAACGCCATCCACCTCGGCGAGCGCGAGTGCTCGGTGCAGCGCAATCACCAGAAGCTCATCGAGGAGGCACCCAGCCCCGTCGTGGACGAGTCCACACGGCTGATCGTGGGGGGCCTGGCGGCGGCCGCGGCGGCGCGCATCGGCTACACCGGCGCCGGGACGCTGGAGTTCCTGCGCGACCGCGACGGCTCGCTCTACTTCATGGAGATGAACACGCGGCTCCAGGTGGAGCATCCCGTCACGGAGGAGATCACGGGGGTCGACATCGTGCGCGAGCAGATCCGGATCGCCGCCGGCGAGCCACTTTCTTTACGGCAGGCCGACGTCAGGATCACCGGCCACGCCATCGAGTGCCGGATCAACGCCGAGGACGCTCAGAACAACTTCAGGCCGGCGCCGGGAACCTTGAAGAAGTTCTTTGTTCCCTCGGATGCCATTCCCGGGGCGCACGTCCGCCTGGAGACGCACGTGGAGGCCGGCTACGAGGTCCCTCCCCACTACGACTCGCTCATCGCCAAGATCATCACGCACGGGAAGGATCGGGCGGCAGCCATCAGCGCCATGATCGCCACGCTGCGCTCGTCGGTCATCAAGGGCGTCCCCACGACCGCCCCGTTCCACCTTCAGGTACTGGCCGACGAGGCCTTCCGTGAGGGTCGCTATGATGTCGGCACGGTGGCGCGCATCCTGGAGGCCGGCAAGGCGGACATCGAACCCGCACTCGAGGACTCCAAGGGATGATGACACTGCGATCCCCCCAGGCTCATGATCCGCGAAGGGGTCGTCCTCGTCAGGAGCGCTCGCGCTGGGCTGCGCCCATGAGAATGCCGCGCAAATCGTCCCCGCTCGCGGCCTCCCAGCCATCGAATCGGAGCAGAGCCTGATGGCGAAGGTCGTGCTCAGACCGATCGGCTCCCCTCTCGATCGCTTCCTCGCCCCCGGCGAGCGCGAGGCCAACGAGCGCCACATGGCCGGCCTGCGCGAGGCGCTCGTGGCGAAGCGCGCCGAGGTGCGCGCCGGCTGGGGAGCGGAGTACGTCCAGCGAGTCCACGAGAAGGGCAAGCTCACGACGTGGGAGAGGATCGAGCGCCTGAAGGATCCGGGCACCGAGATCCTCCCCGTCGGAACGCTCGTCAACTACGGGCTCGTCTTCGGGAAGCGCCCCTCTCCCGGCGCCGGCGTCGTGACCGCCTACGCGCGCGTCGAGGGGCGGTGGGTTGTCGTCATCGCGAACGACAACACGGTGGCCTCGGGCTCCTGGTGGCCGATGACGCCGGAAAAGATCGAGCGGGCTCAGGAAATGGCGCTGCGCCTGCGCGTGCCCGTCATCTATCTCGTGGATTGCTCGGGGCTCTACCTGCCCGAGCAGGCGCGCACCTTCCCCGGGAAGACCGGCGCGGGGGCCATCTTCAAGATGAACTCGCTGCTTTCGGCGGCCGGCGTCCCGCAGGTGGCGGGTGTCTTCGGCGATTGCATCGCCGGGGGCGGCTACATGCCCATCATCAGCGACGTGGTCTACATGACCGAGCAGGCCTACATGGTCATCGCCGGCGGCGCCCTCATCAAGGGAGGCAAGGGCCAGCACGTCACGAGCCTCGACATCGGCGGCCCCGATGTCCACGTCCACATCTCGGCCTGCGCCGACTACCGCGTACCCGACGACGACGCCTGCATCAAGCGCATCCGCACCGAGATTGCGAGGCTGTCGGGCTCAGCGGCCCCCTACTATCGCCGCGACGCCGAGGCGGCCCCTCCGCGCTACGCGACCTCCGAGATGGAGGCGGTCTTCCCGGCCGACCACCGGATGGGCTACGAGATGCGGCAGGTGCTCGCGCGCCTCGTGGACTCGGGCCTCTTCTGGGAGGTCCTCCCCGATGTGGGCCGCGAGATGGTCTGCGGCGTCGGGCGCATCGGCGGCCTCTATGCCGGCTTCATCGCGAACAACGTCATGCTGACGGAGCACCCCGACCGGGAAGGCGTGCGGCGCCCCGGCGGAATCCTCTACCAGCAGGGCATCGCGAAGATCGCCACCTTCTCGAGGGCCTGCAACGACGACGGGCTGCCACTCATCTGGCTCCACGACATCTCCGGCTTCGACATCGGCGAAGAGGCAGAGCGGCAGGGGCTCCTCGGCTACGGCTCGAGCCTCATCTACACGAACTCGACGAACACGACGCCGATGGTATCGGTGCTCCTGCGCAAGGCGTCGGGCGCGGGCTACTACGCGCAGGCCGGGATGCCCTACGACCCGGTGCTCCAGATCTCGACGCCGCTGACGCGCCTCGCCGTCATGGAGGGGCGGACGCTCGCCATCG
>CAZMRF010000004.1:20295-22499 GCA_964568735.1 uncultured Acidobacteriota bacterium | reverse complement strand
ACCGCTCGCGCCTCGACGACAGCTTCCGGATCATCTCCGAGGACCCGGCGGAGAGGAAGGAGGTCGAGGAGGGAATGAAGCAGGTGGAGGAGCGGATCGAGAAGGACATGGACCCGGTGCTTTCGGCCCGGCAGATGGACACCGACGAGATCGTCCTCATGCCCGAGATCCGCACGTACCTCGAGGCCGTGGTCGAGATGGCCTACCAGACCTACGGCCACCGCCGGATCAAGAACCCCCGCATCTGGTCGCTGCACGACCTGAAGGTGATTGCGGAGCGATGAGCCGCGCCGACGCCCTCATGGCGCTCGCGGCCAAGCCCGGCGGGACGGCGCTCCAGTTGTGCTCGCCTACCGTCGGGATACTCCGTGGGGTTCCGGAGCCCGGACAGATCCTCGGACCCGGTCATCCTTTCGCAACGCTGACGATCCTCGATCGGAGCCACCCGCTCCTCGTACCCGAGGGGATCGCTGGCATCGTCGAGAAGGTCGAAGTGGAAGGCTGGGGCGCCGACGCCATCCCCGTCGAGCACGGCCAGCCCATCCTCACGCTGGGGCCGATCGACGTGGCGGCGGCTGAAGTCTCGAGCCGGGAAGGGATGCCACGTGCCGCGCGTGCCGCGGGCTCCGCTGCGGCGGTAAACCCCGAGGACGAGGATACCGGTCCGATCCCGGCGAAGGGCCGCGGACAAGGTGCGGGCAAGGCCGGCATGGCAGAACCGATTCCCGAAGGCTGCCACGCCGTCGTCTGCCCTGCCGACGGGATCTTCTACAGGCGGCCGCGACCGGGTGACCCCGCCTACGTCGAGGTCGGCTCCGAGGTCCGCACCGGCCAGACGCTCGGCCTCATCGAGGCGATGAAGACCTTCAGCCCCATCCCCTACGGTGGCCCCGGCCTCCCCTCCCCCGCGCGGATCCTCGAAGTTCGCGCCACCGATTCTCAGGAAGTCCACCACGGCCAGGTGATCTTCGTCGTCCGGTAGGCAGAGAAGCTATGTTCGACTCCCGCCTCGTCAGCCAAGTCTTTTAGGATTAGCATCTTGAGTGCTGCCTCGTTTCTTAGCATATCCCGTGGTAACTGACTCGAATTACACATCTGCACCCAGGTCGGCCAGGTAGGATCGCAGAGAGATTAGATCACTCTCGGAGCGCCTTGAACCCTGAACACAGGCACGAACGCACGTCCTTGAGCTTGAGGATGACTCGTACTCGGGATCTCGCGCTGCGATCAGAGGCGGGCGGGTAGATGCGGGGGCGTACGTGAGCCACGAGACAAGGAGATGGGCCCTTCGAGCGCTAGTCGCCCTCGTCACCTCGAGCCTTTCCATGGCGGCGCTGGGAAGGTCCTGGGAATCTCTGAATGACGAAGCCGTCAAGCTGTTTCGCGATGGAAAGTACTCGGAGGGGATCGTCGTCGCCAGAGAGGCCTTGAGCGTAGCAGAGTCGATGTACGGGCCGGACGACACGAGGGTCTCTACATCGCTCAACAACTTGGCGGTGCTTTACGACAATCAAGGCCAATACGCCGACGCCGAGCCGCTGTACGAGCGGGGCCTAGCCATCCGGGAGAAAGCCCTTGGGCCTGAACATCCGGATGTCGCTCAGTCGCTGCATAACCTGGCAGTGACCTACCTCAAGCAAGGCAGATACACAGACGCCGAGCGACTCACTAAGCGCAGCATGGCAATCTGGGAGAAAACCCTTGGGTCTGAACACTCCGATGTCGCTGAGTCGCTGCTCAGTCTGGCGGAGATCTACCGGCTTCAGGGCAAATACACCGAGGCGGAGCCGCTCTACAAGCGCAGCCTCGACATTCGGGAGAAAACGTTCGGGCCCGAACATCCCAAAGTCGCTACTTCGCTGGACAAGCTGGGAATGCTCTACGTGGAGCAAGGCAGGTACGCGGAGGCTGAGTCGCTATACAAGCGCAGCCTGGCGATCTGGGAAAGGACGCTAGGGCCTGAAGACCCTCATGTCGCTACTTCGCTGAACAACCTCGCCACGGTCTATAGGATTCAAGGCAAATACGCCGACGCCGAGCCGCTGTACAAGCGGAGCCTGGCCATCCGGGAGAAAGCCCTGGGCCTCGAACATCCCGATGTCGCACTGACGCTGAATAACCTAGCGGTGCTTTACGACACGCAGGGCAAGTACGCGGAGGCTGAGTCGCTATACAAGCGCAGCCTGGCGATCTGGGAAAGGACG
>CAZMRF010000004.1:12600-20195 GCA_964568735.1 uncultured Acidobacteriota bacterium | reverse complement strand
CCGACGCCGAGCCGCTGTACAAGCGGAGCCTGGCCATCCGGGAGAAAGCCCTGGGGCCCGAACATCCCGATGTCGCTACCTCGTTGGGCAAACTTGGAGTGCTATACGAGAAGCAAGGCAGGTACAGTGATGCCGAGCCGCTCCACAAACGCAGTTTGGCCATCAGAGAGAAGGCGCTCGGGCTCGAACATCCCGATGTCGCACTGTCGCTGAACGACCTAGCGGTGCTCTACGACACGCAGGGCAGGTACGCGGAAGCTGAGCCGCTCTACAAGCGTAGCCTGGCGATCTGGGAGAATTCGCTCGGGCCCGAGCACCCCGATGTAGCCACCTCGCTGAACAACTTGGCAGTGTTTTACAAGCGACAAGGCAAATACCTCGACGCTGAGCCGCTCTATAAGCGCAGCCTGGCCATTCAGGAGAACGCACTGGGGCCCGAACACCCAAGTGTTGCTACCGCGCTGGGCAACTTGGGGGTGCTTTACGAGGAGCAAGGCAAATTCGCTGATGCCGAGTCACTATACAAGCGCAACCTGCAGATACTGGAAGACCTCTTCGGGCCAACTCACCCGGACGTGGGAACTTCTCTCGTAAACCTTGCGACACTCCGGTACGCTCAACGGAAGGAAGCTGAAGCAGAGAGTCTCTTCAAACGCGTCTTCGAGAACCTCACGTCACAGTTTGAGTACCACTTCACCTACATGAGCGAGAACGACAGACTGGCGTTCCTCGAGACTGTATCCGGGTACTTCCCACTCTATTACAGCTTCTGCCTCACGTACTACGAAAAGATCCCAGAGCTCGTAGGGATGATGTACGACGCAGTTCTGTGGCAGAAGAGCGTCGTAGCGGGAAGCATGGCCGCGATGAGAACCCGAATCGTTGCGAGCGGCGACCTCGAAGGGACGGCACTGCTCGACGAGATCGGCGCCAAGAAGACGCAGGCCGCACAGCTTCTGAGCGTGGTTCCAAAGGAACGAGACTCGTGGAAGAAGCGCGTCGCAAAGCTCGAAGGCGAGATCAACGAGCTCGAGCGAGCGCTGGTCGCCCGTTCGGCGATGTTATCCGAAGACAAGCGCCTCGCCCGTGCGAGGTGGCAGGACGTGCAAATGGAGCTGAAGTCCAGTGAGGCGGCCGTCGAGTTCTTACACTTCCGACTCCGTGACCGTAAACGCTGGACCGCGAAGACCTTCTACGTCGCGCTGATCCTTATACCCGATGTGAAGGATGGACCAAGGCTCATCGTGCTCGGCGAGGATGATGCCGTAGCAGGCTCGCCACTGAAGGAGTACCGTCAGCAACTCGGGCTCGGTGGCAAGATCGAGGGAGGTGGATCGAGCCTTTATCAGGCGGTCTGGAAGCCTCTGGAAGCCGCGTTGGGGGGGGCGACGCGGGTCTATGTCTCACCGGATGGGGTCCTTAATCAGGTGGCCCTCGGGGTGGTCTCCATCGACAGCTCGCGCACGTTGATGGATGCCTACGACATCCGGACGGTGTCGAGCACGAGAGACCTGCTGAGACGAGGATCGTCGCCATCCGCGGCACCAGTCGTCCTAGTAGGCAATCCTGAATTCAGTATCGAGGATTCCTCATGGACGACCGCCGTCGCGTCGCTGCGGGCGAAGACTGCAACGGGGACTGACGTGACTAGTCTCTCCAACGGGTCCGTCTCAGGGGAGCTGCGCGGACGGTCTCTGAAACCATTGCCGGGAACGCAGGAGGAAGTGGACGCTATCGCCTCGATGCTCCGAGAGCGCAAGCAGGAAGTACTGATGTATGACGGCCGCCTAGCGTTGGAGGAGGCTGTCAAGGGGGTCAAGCGCCCTCGGGTCCTGCATATCGCGACCCACGGTTTCTTCAGGCCAGATCAAGAACGGAGGGGCTCTTACTTGGCCGGGGATAGGTCGGCCGGTTGGGAAGATCCAATGCTGCGGTCGGGCCTGTTCCTCACGGGTGCCGGTCATGCTCTCTCGGGCAGTCCCGTCCCGGCGGCGCTGGAGGATGGGGTGCTGACGGCCTACGAGGCGACGGTGTTGGATCTGCAGGGCACCGAACTCGTGGTTCTGAGCGCCTGCGAGACGGGGCTGGGAGAGACCAGAACCGGGGAGGGAGTCTTCGGGCTGCGACGAGCCTTCCAGGTGGCCGGAGCCGAGGCAGTTCTGATGAGCATGTGGTCGGTTCCGGATGAGGAGACACGGGAGCTGATGGGCCTGTTCTACGAAGGTTGGCTGTCGGGCAAGGAGAAGCATCTGGCGCTGCGGGATGCCCAGATGGAGACGCGCAATCGGATCATCGCTCGTTACGGGAAGGACCGGCCAGGATACTGGGGCGCCTTCGTCCTGGTGGGAAGATAGAGACGAAGCTTCCTCATCGGGATTGCGCAGGGTCCAGATGCTGCGAGGCGTTGTCGGCGGATGAGTGTTGTATCATCCGCGAGGAGTACGCAACGCGGCAAGTTCGGCTTCGAGCTCGCGAATCCGTTGCCGAGACTCGTGGGCTGAATGTTGCAACTCATGAAGGACAACTCCCAGGAGAGGGATTGAGAAATCAGCCCACAAAGCAAGGGAGAGGAAGGCAGTCAGGCTACAAAGGATGCCTAGTAGTGGAATCAGCAGGAGGCTCAGCAGGAGAGCCCTTCGAGGTGCAAAGCGATATCCTACCCACACGAGAATAGTCCCGGCGATTAGCTCGACGATGAAGAGTTTCGAATGGCCGAGCTGACGGATTCCTTCCCCTTTCAGCTCAAGGTCGACGGCTTGCGCCATCAGCTGCACGCCGTACATCGGACCAACGGGCGTGCGATGGCGATCTCGGGCGGCACGGTAAAGTCCGCCGATCAGGACGACCTTTCCCGCAAGAGGCCCCCCCGAGCGCCATCCTTCGCCCTTTGATGCTGCAAGAACTTCCCTGACAGTCAGGCTTGGAAAGTCACTGGCTGTCGCGACGTAACTGAGCAGGAGGTCCTCACGATTCTTGTCTTCGCTGAAGGGCATCCGCCCAGCAAGGCTTGCCAGAGCGAACGGAAACGATGGGAGAGCTTCCTCGTGCGGGGTGGTTCGGAAGAAACGACGGTACTCCCTGAGTACGCTGTCGAAACTGGGGGGAAGCAGAGCAATCCCCAGCGTGGAAGGTGGAGGAATCTCGAGTCCACCGAGGGGCTTCATAACTTCGAAGGCTTCCTCGTGGTCTTCGACCACGGAGATCGCGTCACAAGCCCAGACGATCGGCGGCCACTCGGGTGGAAGCTCGAAGTTCCTGAATGAATCCGAGGAGGTGTCGAGGTCGACCCCGATCACCGCGGGGCGCCCCGCAGCAACCGCGTCGATGACCTCCCGAAGGACGAGTGGATCGAGGGGGCTTCTCCCGCCGAACAAGCCGGGATCCGAATAGTCTTCCTCATCGATACCCACGATGACGACGTCGCCTGGGATGTCGGATCGGACGGCGATAAGCACGCTATCCAGCGCGGCGGTTTCAAACCCACTCACCCATCCGGTGTGATGAAGAAACAGGGTCACGAACGGGATCGCCACGACTACCGGCGAGGACTTGAGGAGGTGCTTCCAGAAGGGATGCTCTCTGGCGGATTGTGCTTGCGCCCGCCGAGCCAGCCATCTCCACTTTGGCGCCAAGGTGGATTCTCGACCTAAGGACTCTGAAGATCTTCTTCGGCGAGCATCTCCATGTATGCGCGGAGAAACCCCTGGGTCGTAGAACCCTTCACGGCGTCATCCCACTCGATTGTCAGGTCGAGAGCCTGCCTGTATGAGGCGACGAGACGGCCATAGTTGGCCGCGTCTGCCACGAGTACCCAGGCTTCGCCCACAATCGCGTACTGCTCGGTGGAGTCCGCGTCCTCGAGACGTATCCGGTACAGCCCGGGAGTGAGGCTGGCAACCGCTACGTGACTCGTTCGACCCGATTCCCAGTTAAAAGTCGTGGGAGCCAAGGTCGACGCCTTAGAATCTGGCTTTGGGCGCGCCGGCGACTCGAGAAGAAGCACATACCGTCCATCCTCCAGGTCCTGAAGGACCTCTCGCAGATCCAGCTTCGCTCCGTCCCATGGAACCACTGCATCGTGAAGGTCGCCACCGCCCCTACTGAGCACGGTCGTATAGGTTCCGTGAGGACGGGAGAAGAAGCGCGTGGCGGCGTGCCAGAGTCTCCCCCCGAGCGACGAAGCGGGTGGGCCATTCACTTCAAGCGGCCAAAGACAAGGGTCCTGCCCCTTGCATCGACAGCTCGTCGGCTGACCGCATGCCTCAACGTCCTCACAAGAGCAGACGCCGGGCTCCCGCTCATAGAGATAGACGACGGTGATCTTGTCGTTCGGAGCTCTGGACTTGGGCGAGATTCGACCCCCGGATGGGATGCCTTCCCCGTGAGCGAGCGGGCGTAGGGGTTCCCCCTCGACCTCGAGCGACCAGGATCCTCGAATCTCGGTGATGAGCGCGACAATCTGCGACTCGCCCCGAGGCGTGGTGGCCCCTGTCGCGACGGGCTGTCCCGCTATCTCAGGTTCACGCCCCGGGCTCCCTGCCGCGACCGGGACCTCTGCGAGCGGAAGCGCGCCTCCCAGTAGGAAAAGCAACATGAGACGCGCCGCCGCGGGATTTCGTGACCTCAATGTCGCCATGAATGGAATCATCTCCGCCCTCGGGTAGATACCCGATGCTACCACCAGCGATTGCTGTATCTCAATCTCGAATGACCCTGAGCAGCTTTGGAGCGCCACGGAGGACTGGAGCGAGATTGAGGGATCGATTGAGGACTGCGCCCGCGCCACGCTGACGATTCTGGACTGAGACCACCCGCTCCTCGTACCCGAGGGCATCGCGGACATCGTCCAGCAGCTCGAGGTGGGCGGCTGGGGCGCCGACGCCATCCCCGTCGAGCACGGCCAGCCCATCCTCGCGCTCGGGCCGATCGACGTTGCGGCGGCTGGAGGCTCGGATCGAGTAGGGATACCACGAGCTTCGGGGAGTGTGGGCTCCGCTGCGGCGGGGAGCACCGAGGACGAAGATACAGGTCCGCTCCCGGCAGGGGGTCGCGGACCAAGGCACCCCGAACCGGCTCGACCGAAAGGCTCGGAGAGCCTCGGCCATCTTCCGGCATCGCAGGTGTGGGTGCGTCTGCGCGGATCGGCGGTCGCATGGATGAAGCGATCCCTGATGGCTGCCACGCCGTCGTCTGCCCCGCCGACGGGATCTTCTATCGGCGTCCTCGACCAGGAGACCCCGCCTACGTCGAGGTCGGCTCCGAGGTGCGCACCGGCCAGACGCTCGGCCTCATCGAGGCGATGAAGACCTTCAGCCCCATTCCCTACGGCGGCCCCGGCCTCCCCTCCCCCGCGCGGATCGTCGAAGTGCGCGCCACCGACTCGCAGGAGATACGCCACGGCCAGGTGATCTTCGTGGTCAGATGATCTGGCCAACGAGCACCACTACGAGGAGGTAATCGCCATCGAAGATGTCAGCGTCGGTCATGCTGTCGCCGTAAACGCTTCTTATGTGCGATCGTCCGCCGCCGGCGTCGTTGCTTCCAGCGTCGACCTATCCTCAGCCTGGTGGGCCTTCGCAAGCTCGTAGCTCGTGCTGCGGCCGCCTTGTGGACCACGGATGAGGATTCCCCGCTCCACCAGGAGCATGATGTCGCGCAGCGCCGTGTCCTGAGAGCTCTTCGTCAGCTTTGCGTATTTCGACGTCGTCAGCTTGCCCTGGAGACCATCCAATAGCCGGTTGATAACAAGAGTCTGGCGCTCGTTCAGAGGCATTCCCCGGATACTTGCCCAGAAGCGCGCCTTGACCAGGACCGCGCCGAGGATTGTCTCCGCGCCATCGATTGAACGACCGAGGCAGCCCAGGAACCATTCCATCCAAGGCGTGACGTCCAGCCCGTCCCGTTGTGTTTGCTCAAGGAGGTCGTAGTACGCCTGCCGCTCTTGCTGGATCTGCGTTGACATGCTGTAGAACCGTTGTGGATTCCCTTCGGAGCGTGCCAGAGCCATGTCGGCGATCGCGCGCGCGATGCGGCCATTGCCGTCATCAAACGGATGGATCGTCACAAACCACAGATGGCTGAGTGCCGCCTTGAGCACCTCGTCGATGTCGGCAGACCTGTTGAACCATTCCAAAAAGGTGGTCATTTCGTGTTCGAGCCTCCCGGCGGCTGGCGCCTCGAAATGAACCCGCTCCTTGCCGATCGGCCCCGAAACGACCTGCATCGGACCGGCGCTGTCATCCCGCCAAGCCCCGACCTTGATCTTCCTCATGCCGCTTCGCCCCGTGGGAAACAGCGCCGCGTGCCAGGAGAACAGCCGTTCGACGGTGAGTGGCTCACCATACTGGCCGGTGGCGTCGAGCATCATCTCGACGACGCCTTCGACATTGCGGTCTGTGGGCTTGAGCGCCCCGATGTCCATGCCGAGCCGGCGGGCGATCGAGGAACGCACCTGCTCGGCTTCGAGCTTTTCTCCCTCGATCTCGCTGCTCTTAAGGACGTCGGCCGTCAGGGTCCGCAACACGGCTTCCTGACGTAGGCTGAAGCCCATCGATTCCATCCGGCCGATCAGCTTGCCCTGCCGGTGCCGAATGGACGCAAGAGGCTTGGCCAGGCGGTCGGTATCCCAGAGGACTCGAGGCCAGCCTTCCAACTCGTGGATGTACATTCTCCGCTCCTTGTGCGGAGATTATACAGAGTATTCTCCGCTGCTGCAAGAATGCACCGCAAGTTTTGCGGAGAATAAACCCACTAATCTCCGCATCGCTCTTCGACTCACAGGGAGAGTCGCGTGGGTGGCGCGGTCGCTACGGACTTGAAGGGACCATCCGGGCAGGGCCGTCGATCGGAACAGGCGAGATCTTAGGCGACCCCGGAATCGCCGGCGGCGTCCTTTCGGGCGGAACGGCAGGGATGTTTGACGCAGCGCGTCTCGTCGACGACGTCAGGTGCAGGTCCCTTGGGGCGTCATGGAAACCAGGACTCTCAGGCACAATCGGCAGGACGTATTCCAGCGTTCAGCATCTCGGCGAGATGCACGTCGGACTCGATCCCTTCGAGCAGATCTGCGAGAGGCAGGACTCCGAGCTTCACCGCTTCCTGCCAGAGCGCCTCGAAGACCCGCAACCCGGTCTCGTAATCCGGTGCTGAAGCCCGGATCTGATCGTCCTCGAACTTCCGTAGCATCTCGAAGTCTCGCATGACGCACCGAGCATACATCCCTGCCGCGGCCCCGCCCCGGCGGCGCGGCGCTCTACGCAGAGCGCGGGCCGCCGAGAGTGGGCTGACCGCCGCCCGGCCCACCTTCGCCCGGCCGGCGTCCAATGACGTTCATCGCCACGGCCATCATCGAGGCGACGTCCGCGACGTTGGCCGGCAGGATTATCGTGTTCCCCGCCTTCGCCAGCTCGCCGAAGCGGCCTATGTACTGCTCGGCGACCCGCAACTGCACAGCCTCGTAGCCGCCGGCCATCTGGATCGACTCGGCCACCTTCCGGATACCCTCGGAGGTCGCCTGGGCGATCGCCAGGATCGCCGACGCCGCGCCCTCGGCCTCGTTGATCTGCTGCTGCTTCTTGGCCTCCGATGCCTTGATG
>CAZMRF010000004.1:0-12590 GCA_964568735.1 uncultured Acidobacteriota bacterium | reverse complement strand
CGTTGCCCCTCGGAGGTCAGGATGACGGCCCGCTTCTCGCGCTCGGCGCGCATCTGCTTTTCCATCGCCGCCAGCACGTCCTTGGGCGGCGTGATGTTCTTGATCTCGTAGCGCAGCACCTTGATGCCCCACGGTTCGGAGGCCTTGTCCAGCTCGTTCACGACCGCGACGTTGATGTGCGTGCGCTCCTCGAAGGTGCGGTCGAGGTCGATCTTGCCCATCTCGCTGCGCAGCGTGGTCTGCGCGAGCTGGATGATCGCGAAGAGGTAGTCGGCCGCGCCGTAGGAGGCCCGTTCCGGGTTGAGCACCTTGAGGTAAAGGACGCCATCCACGCCCACCTGGACGTTGTCGCGAGTGATGCAGATCTGCTCCGGGATGTCGACGGCGTTCTCTTTCAGCGAGTGCCGGTAGCGGATCACATCGAAGAACGGCACCAGCAGGTGGAACCCGGCATGCAGCGTGCCGCCGTATTTGCCGAGCCGCTCGACGACGTAGGCGCTCTGCTGCGGCACCACGACCGCCGTCCGGGCGATGACGATCAGCACGAAGACGGCCAGCACCACGACGACGATCAGCATCGGACTCATGCGTCACCCCCGCGGCCCGAACCGGCCGCCCGCGCCTTCAGCAGGCCTTCATCCTCAATCGAACCGCACATTCACTCGGCCCGCACCCACAGTGTGAGCCCATCCACCTGCTCCACCCGGCAGCGCCGCCCGCGGACGAGCGGGGAGCTGTCGCGGCTCCTCACGCTCCACGACGTCCCGCGCAGCTCCGCCTTGCCGACGCCCCCTGCCGGAAGGTCTTCCGTGAGGATCGCTTCCTGCCCGACCAGCGAGTCGACCGCCGGGCGCACGGGCTCGCGCCGCTTCATCCACTCGAGGAGCGGCTTGCGAAAGAGAAGGAGCGAGATGACGGAGAGAACGGAGAAGAGCAGCCACTGCAGCCAGACTGGCTCGAGCAGCCCGGCGCCGACGAGCGCCCCGATCACCAGCGCCGCCACACCGAAGAAGGCGATGAAGAACCCCCCCGGCGTCGTCAGCTCGAGCGCCAGCAGCGCCAGCCCCCCGAGGACCCAAACCCACCACGCCATTGCAGCCTCCCCCGCGCACCCGGCCCCACGAGCAGGAGGAGAGCCTAGACAGGGGGGCCGGGGGCGTCAAGCGCGCGAGATAGGTGCCGGATCGCCGAGATCCGCGTCACCGAAACCTCCCTAGGCCAGGACCTCACGAAACACGTCCACGGCCCTGTGCATCTCGTCGATCGTGCCGATGGAGATCCGCGCGTGGGTCGTCAGGGGCGGGAAGGGGCGGCCGATGTGGACGCCGCGCGTGCGGCACGCGTCGCGGAAAGTTCGCGAATCACGGCGGATGTCCACCATGATGAAGTTCGTCTCCGAGGGCGTTCCCTTGAAGCCGGCCGACTCGAAGAAGCGCAGCGTGTACTCCTTGGCGGCTCGGTTCAACGAGCGCTCGTGCTGGACGCGGTCGAGATCTCCGACGGTCGCCACCGCGGCGATTGCAGCAAAGGCATTGACGCCGCTGGGGATCTTGTGCCGCTCGAGCGCGCGAAGCGTGGCCGCGTCGCCCACGGCATATCCCACGCGCAGCCCGGCCATCCCGAAGATCTTCGAGAAGGTGCGGGTGAGGATGACGCGCGGGCTTTCCATGGCGAGCGGGAGCGCACTCGCACAGCCTGGGTCGTCAACGTACTCGAAATAGGCCTCGTCGATCAGAATCGTCGTCTCGGGAGTCGTCTTCAAGACGCTCCCCACGAAGTCCTGGACCGCGCGCGCTGAGTTCGCCGTGGCCGTGGGATTGTTGGGATTGCCGACGTAGATCAGGCCGCTGCCTTTCGCCGCCGCCGCCATCTGAGGGAGATCGAGGCGCAGAGCACCATCGACCGGCACGGCGATCACGGGGGAGCCGGCAATCCGCGCGCGCGCCTCGGGCCACTCGAAGGTCGGCGCCGCCGTGACGAGAGCTCTTGACGGCGAGCAGAACGCATCGACCGCCATTCGGAGGATCTCGGTCGACCCGCAACCCATGAGGACGTTCTCGCTCGCGATCTTGTTCTGACGAGCGATGGCGTCTCGTACATCGTCCTCGGGACGGTCGGGATACCGGGAAGTGATCGCGAATCCCCCGGTGATCGCGTCGAGCACGGACGGTCCTGGACCGTTCGGGTTCTCATTGCTGTCGAGATGGATCACCTCTTCGGTGCCCATCTGGGAGGCAGCAAGTACGGGAGGACCGGCTGGGCTCTCTCTCTCCCCGAGCAGCGCCTCGTGGCCCCGCGCCATGACGTCAGGAAATGTGAGAGCGCCAAGGCCGCCGGCGCCCAAGGTCTTCACGAATGACCGTCTCGAAATGACCGTCTGCATCGCGCTACCTCCTAAAGGGCGATCCTGCCGCACTGAGCAAGTCTAGCCCGGACCCCTCAGGAAGCGCGAACTCCGCTGGATCCGCGACCTGAGAGACGTGCCTGCTCGACTCAACGCTCCAGCCGGTATCCGGCTTTGCGGGCGGTGAGGATGTGGCGGGGCATGGAGGGATCCTCCTCCAGCTTGCGGCGAAGCTCGGCGATGTGGGTGTCGACGGTCCGTGACACGACATCGTTCGCATAGCCCCAGACCTCTTCGAGGAGATCCTCCCGCGACACCACGGCGCCATCGTGGCGGATGAGAGCTACGAGGAGGTCGAACTCCTTCGGCGAGAGATCGACGGGCGCGCCGGCCCGGCTCACCGTGCGAGCGGCCGGGTTGACCTCGATCCCCCCGAACCTGACGCTTGCCTTCGATCCGGAACGCCCCTCGGCAGCTCCGTCCTCACTCGCCCCGGAATCGCCGACTCTCCCCTCACTGCCCCCACTCTCGCGAGCAGCCTCCGCACGCCGGAGGAGCGCCTCCACTCGCGCCAGCAGCTCCATCAGGCCGAAGGGCTTCGTGACATAGTCGTCGGCGCCGAGGCGTAGGCCCGTCACCTTGTCGGCCTCCTCGCCTCGCGCCGTCAGGATCAGGATCGGAACCTTCGAGCCCCCCTTGCGGATTCCTCTCAGCACATTGAAGCCATCCATTTCGGGGAGCATCAGATCGAGGATGACCAGATCTGCGGTCGAGGCACGCAAGGCTTCGAGGCCCGCCTTCCCATCCCCCGCCACGCGCACCTCGTAGCCCTCCAGCTCCAGGTTGTTCCGCAGGCCAAAGGCGAGATCCGCGTTGTCCTCGATGATCAAGATCCGCTTCATGCCGCGCCTCCGGAGATCACGGGCAGCTCCACGACGAAACGCGCGCCACCTCGCGGACCCGCCTCGACCCAGGTGCGGCCGCCGTGCAGCGAGACCAGATCCCGCACGACGGTCAGACCCATGCCTGCCCCCGAGATCGCCCTACGCTCGTCCCGGTCCAGGCGCTGCCATCTGGCCCAGATCCGCTCTCGATCCCGCTCCGGCACGCCCGGCCCCTCGTCCTCCACGGTGACCCGGACGACGCGCCCCGCCTTCTCGAGCCCGAGGTGCACCTGCTGCCCTTCAGGACCGTACTTCACGGCGTTGTCGAGCAGGTTGAGGATCACCTGCGTCACAGCCTCGTCATCGGCGAGGACGGTCGCGTCCGCCTCGAGGCTCGTCACGATCCGGACCTGTCTGGTGCGTGCGACAGGCTGGAACTTCTCGGCCAGGTCACGCAGCAAGGGTGCCATTTCCACCGGGCGCGGCGCGAGGCGAGTGGTCCCGCGCTCACCTCTGGAGAACTGGAGAATGTTCTCAACGAGATGGCTCAGCCGCCGCGCCTCCTGATCGATGATCTCGACGGATCGGCGATGCTCCTCCGGCGTGCGGGCACGACCCAGGAGAAGAGTCTCGGCGAACATGCGGATCTGCGTCAGGGGCGTGCGCAGCTCGTGCGAGACGCGAGCGACGAACTCGGAGCGCATCCGGGCCAGCGCCCTCTCGCGGCGCATCTGCCAGACCGAGGCCCCGAGGAGACCGATCGTGAGAAGCAGGAGGCTCAGGAGAATCGGCAGCCGCGAGCGGGGTAGCCCGCCGATGACGAGCCGTGGGGCCGCCTCCGGGTCGATGCAGACCGTGAGCTTCAGCCCCTCGAAGACGCCGCTGTAGGCATCTCCCATGGGAGTCTCGGTGGCCAGCAGAGGGCCCGGCCACGTACCCGACGTGTAGAGCACTCGGCCCGTGGCGTCGGCCAGGCGGAGGAAGAGGAGGTCGTTCGTCAGCTCTCCGTCTCCCAGCGACGCGGGGAGCAGAGGCCGTGAATCCACCATGCGCCCGAGCCACGTCGAGAGGGCCGCGAGATTGACCTCGAAGCCGGCCAGTCGGGGCGATCCCCCCGGCGCAGGGGCCAGCGCCGTCACGATGAAGATCCGCTGGCCCGAGTCCCCCTTCAGGTGGATTGGGGAGAAGGGCCCGGCACTCTCACGGCCAGGGGGAAACGTGAAACGAATCCGCTCCCGAAGCAGGGTCGCGCTCTCCGCATCGAGGGGGACTCCGGTCGTATCGAGGGAGTCCCTCTCCGGATCCACGAGGAAGAGCGTCCTGACGAGGTCGCGGGACGACGGGCCGCCTCCATCGGAAGCCCCGGAGAGCCCGTCGGGATCCATGAGCACGGGATCCGCGACGCCGCCCAGCCGCTGCTGCAGGGTCGTCGTGACGGTGTAGAAGCCCCGATACCCGATCTCGAGGCTCGCCCTGCGGATGAACTCCTCGGCCGCGAGGCGCGAGTAGTCCCTCAGGACGCTCTCCGCGGTTGTCCGGTGGTAGGTCCAGGCGTACTGCGCTTGCAGCGTCAACATCCCCACGAGGAGGAGAGTCCCGGAGAGGAGCAGGATGGTGAGCAGGGATCGCCAGCGACCGCCGAGCGCACGCCGGAATCCCCTCATCCCGGGCGATTCTAGCAGCCGGCGCCTGCTGCGCCCCCTTCCACGGCCGCCACGACCGGGGAAGTTGACCGCTCCCTGACATTCTCCTGAACGATTCCTGACCACTCCCTTGCCACCCCATCACCACCGGGCAGGTCGATGCCCGTAGGATGAACGGCACGCCATGGGAGGCTCTTCGATGATGCGGTCGAGAATGAAGACGTTCGTGGTGGTTGGCGCCGTGGCATGGGTTCTCGCCGCTAGCGCGGGCGGTGCCACGGCGCAGATCCCCGACAAGTACACGAACCTCCAGGTCCTCCCGAAGGATATCGTCAAGGGAGATCTGGTAGGTCGCATGCGGGACATCGCCGGCAGCCTCGGCGTCCGCTGCACCCATTGCCACGTGGGCCCCGACGACCTCCAAGGGATGGATTTCGCCACGGACGACAAGGCGACGAAGCGCACGGCCCGCATCATGATGAAGATGGTCGAGGAGATCAACGGCAGGCTCCTGAAACCCATCGAGACCGGCCGCGCGGAGACAACTCAGGTCCAATGCGTGACCTGCCATCACGGGCTGATCGTGCCGAAGCCCATCCAGGAGATCGTCGCCCATGCCATCGAGGAGAAGGGGGTCGGCCCGGCGCTCTCCGAGTACCGCGAGCTGAGAAAGCAGTACTACGGCAGCGCCGCTTACGATTTCTCCCCGAGGCCGCTCAACGGCATCGTGGAGAGGCTCATGCAGCAGCAGAAGCTCGACGATGCGTTCGCGATCGCCACGGCCAACATCGAGCTGAACCCGGCCGACGCCTTCCCGCAGCTCCTCCTCGGCCGCATCCACCTGGCGCGCGGGGAGAAGGAGCTGGCCATCGCGGCCGTCAGGAAGGCGGTGGAGCTGGA
This sequence comes from uncultured Acidobacteriota bacterium, assembly GCA_964568735.1. GTDB lineage: Bacteria > Acidobacteriota > Polarisedimenticolia > JACPZX01 > JACPZX01 > CAZMRF01. Next base: position 6,819 of record CAZMRF010000004.1, on the reverse strand, counting down.
TCCGACGAACGCCTGGGCGAAGAAGCAGCTCGACGATCTGACGGCGCCGCAGATCAAGAAGGAGTAGCCCTCGAGGATCTCCCCGATCCGTGCCCTCGCTCCCCCGACGCCCCTCGCACGGATCCCCGGGAGCGTGACATGATGGCTCCGGCTGCTCGAGGTGCGCAGCGCCGGAGCTTCTCTTGCCCGATGACGACCGTCACTCTTCGTTTCCATGGGGGCCCGTACGGGCCCTGACCGGGCTCATCCTCGTCCACTTCGCGATCGTCCTCGGCCTGGTCGGTCCCCACCCGGACACGGCCCGATTCGTCAGGCTCGGCGGTCTGGTGGCGGGCCGTCTCGCCCTGGACGAACCGTGGAGGTTCGTGACGTCTCTCTTCCTCCACGCCGACTCCTCGCACGTTTTCTGGAACGGCGTCTCCATGATCGTCTTCGCGGTTCCCCTCATTCTCGAGCTGGGCTATCCCATCGGCGCGGCCATCTACCTGGCCGGTGGCGTGCTCGGGGGCATCGCCGGCGCGCTCGTCGTGCCCGAAGGCGTCGTGCTGATCGGCTCTTCGGGAGCCGTAGCAGGCCTCTTCGGAGCCTGGATCGCCATCACCCTGCTCCGCGCGCGAGCCTCTCCCCTGCCGCGCCAGTCCCGCATCCGGGTCGTGGGGATCGCCCTGCTCGTCCTGCCGTCACTCGTGACTCCGACCACTTCGACTGGCGAGCCGATCAGCGTCGGCTCCCACCTCGGCGGCCTCGCGGCAGGCCTGGCCGCGGGAGCCCTGCTCTGGGGCCTCGGCTACGTGACAGGTCCGAGGCGGGAGGAGGAGCAGGAGGCGGAAGGGGAGGAGGAGGAAACCGACGAGACGATCCACTGAGCTGCGTGACCAGGTGTTGCTCACTCACAGGTCGAACCCAGAGCTCATCCTCCGAGCTCAGCGCCCGACCGCGGCTCGCCTCCAGGCGCTCCGAGTGACTTCAGGGCTTTCCGGAAACCTTCGAGTCTGCGCTCGGCGCGGCCGTGGATTGAGGCTTCGGGATAGGGGCCGTCGCCATCGCGCTTGCCCGCGGGGATGCCCGTGAGGATCTCGATCCCCTCGTCGATGCTCCCCACGCCCCAGATGTGGAACTGATCCTTGCGGACCGCCTCCACGACCTCCTCGCGCAGCATGAGGTTGTCCGTGTTCGAGCGCGGGATCATCACGCCCTGATCCCCCGTGAGCCCCTTTGCCCGGCAGACCTCGAAGTAGCCTTCGATCTTCTGGTTCAGCCCGCCGATCGCCTGGATCTCCCCCTTCTGGTTCACCGACCCCGTCACGGCAATCCCCTGCCGAATGGGAGCGCCGGAGAGCGCCGAGAGGATGGCGTAGAGCTCGGTCGAGGAGGCGCTGTCGCCGTCCACGCCCTCGTAGCTCTGCTCGAAGACGAGGCGGGCCGAGAGCGCGAGCGGGTGCTCGCGGGCAAAGCACCGCGAGAGGTAGCCACCGAGGATCATCACGCCCTTGCTGTGCGTGGGGCCTCCCAGCTTCACCTCGCGCTCGATGTCCACGATGCTTCCGCGCCCGGGCCCGACGGTCGCCGTGATCCGGCTCGGCTTGCCGAAGGCGTAGTCGCCGAGGCTCAGGACCGAAAGACCGTTGACCTGTCCGACGGCCTCGCCCGTGGTGTCGATGAGGATCGTGCCCCGCGCGATCAGCTCCTGGATCCGCTCCTTCATCAGGCTGGCCCTGTAGATCTTCTCGTCGAGCGCTTTTTCGACATGAAGGGCGGTGACGGTATCGGCGCCCTCCTTCGCGGCCCAGTACTGCGACTCGGAGATCATATCCGCGAGCGCCCCGAAGTGCGTGGAGAGCTTCTTCTGGTCGTCAGCCAGGCGCATGGCGAACTCCAGGAGGCGGGCCAGCGCGCTGCCGTCGAGGGGGCGGAGCTTCCGATCCTTGCAATAGGTGCAGATGAAGGAGAGGTAGTCCCGCACGTTCTCCTCGTTGAAATCCGTGCGCGTGTCGAACTCGGCCTTGACCTTGAAGAGCTCGGGGAACTCCTCGTCGAGGGAGTGGAGCAAGTGGTAGTAGAGAGTCTTGCCCACGAGGAGCACCTTGGCGTCCAGGGGGATCGGCTGGGGCTTGAGGCTCTTGACGGCGAGGAAGCCCAGGCGCTCGCCCAGCTCCTCCGTCTCGACTGCGGCTGAGCGAAGCGAGCGCTTCAGCCCGTCCCAGGAGCCCAGGTTCCTGAACACGTCTTCCATGGGAAGGACGAGGTAGCCGCCGTTGGCCTGGTGCAGGGAGCCGGCCTTGATGAGAGTGAAGTCGGTGTGGAGCGCGCCGAAGCGGGTCTCCTTCTCAACGCGGCCGAAGAGGTTGTTGTAGCTGGGGTTCAGCTCCACGACGACCGGCGCCCCCTTCAGCCGGCCGTTGTCGACGAGGAGATTCACCTCGAACATCCGGATCGCCTTCTCCAGCTCGTAGCCGATCGCCGCCGCCTCGGCGGGCCCCGGAGCGCCATCTCCGGGGTTCGCCTTGAACAGATCGATGCTCTCGAGCATGTGCTTCTGGACGGCTACGAGGTAGGCCACGACTTCCGGCAGGTCGGCGTATTTCTCCGCGAGATCGGAGATGGGGCCGCCCACCGCGAAGAGCGCCACCTCCTCGTCGAGGGCCTGCACCTGCTTCCTCGTCGCACGCTCGAGATCGCGGAGCGCCTTCATGGCATCCGTGATCTTCTGTTGAAGCCCTTCGCGCCGCTTCTGGATCGCCTCCCTCGTCTCGGGGGGCAGCCCCTGGAACTCGGTTTCCTTGAGCGGGCGCCCCTCGAGCATGGGCATCATCGCCAGCCCCATCGGGGTCGGCTCCAGGGCGAAGCCCGTCTTCCCGGCCACCTCGTCGAGCTGCTCCCGCAGGTGCGTGCGCTGCCGGTCGAACTGCTTGATGATCTCCTGCCGGCGCGCACCGTACTCGTCGCTCTCGAAGGCGCGGCGGACGTCGCGCTTGAGGTGATCGACGAGCTCTTTCATGTCCTGCTTGAGGATGCGTCCGCGCCCCGGGGGGAGCTTCAGCGCGGAGGGCTGGTAGGGATCCTCGAAGTTGTTCACGTAGCACCAGTCGCTCGGCGTCGCCTTTCCCGAGGCCTGGGTCTCCAAGTAGGCCTTCACCGCCGTCATTTTCCCGATGCCCGGAGGGCCGGCGACGTAGACGTTGTATCCGGTCTCCTGAATCCCCAGGCCGAACTGCAGCGCCTGCACGGCGCGTTTCTGCCCGATGATGTCGGAGAGCGGCGCGAGGCACTCGGTGGTCCCGGCTCCGAAGAGCGCGGGGTCGAAGGTCCTCCGGAGCTTGTCGGGCTCGATCTCGTGGCTGTCGCGTTTCATCGTCGCCTCACTTCGCCGTGGAGCGGATCTCTTCGCGCAACATCGCTTCGAAGCCCCCCATGACGACGAGGCGCTGGGCGACCTCGCCGAGCGGGGGGAAGGGCCACGCATTCCCGCCGGCGCGCACCTCGGAGGCGGCGAAATCCACCTCCGCCTGGAGGCCCGTGCGGACCGTGGGCTTGCGGTCGGGGCCGAACCGGGCTCGCAGGTGCTCGATGAGCCCCGGGCACTCGATGACGACGTAGCCGTTGTTGAAGGCGTTGCGCTTGTAGGTCTGCGAGTAGGAGCCCGCGATCAGCATCTGCAGGCCCCTGTACTTGAGCGCCGTGGCTGCCTGCTCCCGCGAGGATCCCGATCCGAAGTTCCATCCACCGGCGAGGAGGTCGCCCGTGCGCGCGAGATCCTGGAAGGCCGGATCGTAGTTGAGCATCGCCGCGGCGCCCATCTGCTCGGGGGTCAGGTCGTCGCGGTAGGTGACGTCCTTGCCGTAGATCCCGTCGGTGTTGAGGTTGTCCTTGTCCACGAAGAGGATCTCGCCGCGGATGAGGGGCGGGAAGCCTTCGATGATCTCGATCTGCTCCCTTGGCGCCTCGGCGCCGCTGCTGCGGATCGAGCCCACCAAGGTTGCCGACCCGCAGGGCTCGGGCGCCGCGATGTAGCCGGCCACCGCCGAGGCGGCGACGACGGCAGGGCTCGCGAGGTAGGCCAGGGAGTCGCGGTCGCCCATCCGCCCCTTGAAGTTGCGGTTCGTCGCGGAGATGGCGACCTCCCCCTTCTCCAGCGTCCCCTCCCCCAGGCCGATGCAGGGCCCGCAGCCCGGAGGCAGCGGCTTCGCGCCCGCGGCGAGCAGGTCATCCCAGTAGCCGAGATCCTTCGCCTGCTTCTCGATCTCCGCCGAGGCCGCCGCCAGGTACATCTTGACGCCCGGCGCCACCTTGCGGCCCCGGATCACCCGCGCCGCTTCCGCGAGGTCCTCCAGGCGGCTGTTGACGCACGAGAGGAGGTAGGCTTTCTGGATCGCTACCCTCTTCTTCTCGATCTCGGGGAGGGGCGTGATGATCTTCACCTCGTTGGGCCCGGCGACGTGGGGAACGATGCTGCCCAGCTCGAGCGTGATCTCGCGCGAGAAGACGGCATCCTCGTCGGCCGCGGGGAAGCTGGGCTCCATCGCGTCAATGACGGCTGGAGTCAGGCGAGGATCAGAGTCGCCTCTCTCCTTGAAGCGCTCCGCGCGCGAGAGGAGATAGCTCCTCGTCACCTCGTCATAGGGGAAGATGCCGGTGAGCGCCCCCCACTCGGTCGTCATGTTGGCGATGGTCATCCTCTGGTCCATCGAGAGGGAGGCCACGCCGGGGCCCTGGAACTCGACCGCGCAGTTGAGGACCTCGTCTTTTCCGAAGAAGCCGCACAGCGCGATGATGACGTCCTTGCCTGAGACTCCGGGCTTCAGGCGGCCCGTGAGGGTGACACGGACGATGTCGGGCACCTGCCACCAGGTCCTGCCCGTGGCCCAGATCGCCGCGGCGTCAGTGCGGACGACGGGCGTCCCGGCGCAGGCCAATGCGCCGTAGAGGTTCGAGTGGGAGTCGGAGCCCACGACGAAGGTGCCCGGAAGGGCGTAACCGTTCTCGGCCATGATCTGGTGCGCGATGCCGGAGCCGGCGGGGAAGAAGTCGATGCCGTGCTTCCGCGCGAAGCTCTCAATCTTCGCGTACTTGGAGAGGTTCTCCGGCGCGGTGTTCTGGATGTCGTGGTCGATGGCGAAGACGGGCTGCCGGGGGTCGAATACTACAGGTTCCCTGCCGTCGAACATCGACTCGAACTTCGGGATGACGGCGCTGGTGTTGTCGTGGGTCATCACGTGCTTCGGGCGAACGGAAACGAAGGCGCCGGCCCGGACCCTGCGGCCGGGCGGCAGCCCCACCGCGTAGCTCTGCGTGATCTTCTCGAGGAGGGTCTGCCCTCCGCCCGCGCTGCTGCCCATGGTCGCTCCTTGTCGGCTCCGATGCTGAGGTACCCGGATCTTCGACCGGAGCGCCTTGACTGTCAAACCCCGACCGGGTGCTAGCGGATCGCAGACCCCTGTGAGTCGTATTCTCCCTCGTGCACCCCGACCATCCGCACCGCCCGCTCACGGACCTCCGGTGAGTATCTGCTCGGTCTTCCTATGGCCCCATCCTCTCCAGAATTGGAGCCTCCGGCAATCCCGGGGCGGTTCAGTCGATGGCTCGCGCGATCTCCTCGATCTCCTTTGGATCACTTGAGAACAGCGACCCGGAGGCGCAGCGACATGCGATGGCGAGCATCGATGCGAAGGCTAGGACCGCAAGTCACATGTCACTGAGAATCCGCATAACGGCCCGGTTCAGCGGCGGCCGGAGGCCGTCCGCTGCAACCAGCTGTTAGGCTTCGTCTGGTTTCCTTCGTTCTCGTCCGCGACCTTTTTAAAGCACAACTGTAAGGCGCAAGAAGGTTGCTGGAATGGATGTAGCATCCTTGTGCTGGCTTCTGTTTTGGCTGTTGAACAGATCTTCCATTTCCGTCTGCAGGTCAGCGGCTCGACCATTCTGTTCTGCGGCTTCGAACGCATTCATGGTCGGTCCGTAGTATTTTCTGAATGCAGCCACGAACTCGGACGGTGCGCCGGGTGCATTGAACGTAAACGTCTCTCGGGCAAAGGATATCCGTTCTGCGGACACTCCCGCGCCCGCAAAGCGCTCGACCACGTTGCTCTCGACCCCCCAGGTCATCGGGCTAACGAAGCCTTCCGGCGGTGCTGGCGTATAGGCGGAGCTGATCTTCAAGATTTGCGCCACCAGCGTCGGATCATTTGGAATCCAGTTTCCCATGATGATTCGCCCTCCGCGCCTGGTTACTCGCGCCATTTCTTTCGCGACGTCAAACGGCTTGGGTGCGAACATGGCTCCAAAGATAGATACGACAAGATCGAAAGAATGATCCGCGAGATTGTGCAAATTGGTCGCATCGCCTTCCTGAAACTTGCAATTCGTGAGGCATTCCTCCGCTGCACGTTTTTTCCCGGCGTCAACGAGATTACTCGCGATATCGACACCCAGAACGTCCGCTCCCAGTCTTGCCGCTGGTAGAGCCGTCGTTCCGTCGCCGCATCCGAGATCCAAGACCTTGAGGTCTTTGCGGATTCCGAAACTATTGACAAGCGCTTCTCCGCTCTTGCGCATGCTCTCGGCAATCCGTGTGAAGTCGCCTTTTTCCCAAAGTGCTTTGTTTGGATTCATGGAGTCTCCTTCTGAGGTTGATGATTAGTTGATAGACTAAGAATGGTTTCGCCTATCGTCCCGGGTGCAGCGGCGGCGTGAAGCGCCGTCCGCTGCACCCGGTTGTTAGGCCGTATTCTCGAAGATAGCGTTCTATTGGCGTTCGTAAACCCGGACTACTCTGTCCCCCTTCTCGAAGTTGACACTCGTCTGGGCCAGAATACCCGGACC